>NZ_JBQFOO010000006.1:0-311950 GCF_056533565.1 Ruegeria sp. G12 | reverse complement strand
CATAAACCAGACCTCAAAGACTACCTACTAGGCCCAAACGCCGCCCGCGTGGTCAGACACTCCCAAGTGTCCGTCTATGTCGTCAGGTAGGAGCTCAGTACCCGGTCATCTCTAGATAGCCGCGCCCCTGATGTGAACCGGACACAGTAACCGGGCCTTCCCAATACTCGAAACGGGTCGCCATCCATGCGTCTGGCGTGAGGGCGGACACTTCGACATCCAGACTGCGATCCGGTAGAGAGACACGCCATTGCACCGGGATATCCCGCCCGGCGACGCGGGCGGTTTCAAGCGGCGTGAAACGCGCTGAGCCATCGGGCAGGGCGGCCGCACTGCCGTCAGCGCTGATCCATGTGGCCGCTGTGAAATCCCCCCGCCCGCCGCGAAGGCGAAAGGCCATCAGCTTGTCTCCACCCTCGAAACTCAGCGAGAACCAGTCCCAGCCACTTTGGTCCCCGGCCAAAGGCTGCGAGGACCATTCGCGGTCGAGCCAGCCATTGCCGGTGACGGTGACATCGCCTTGGGGCAGATGCAGGACACCTTCGACGGCGTAGGACGGTTGCGAATAGTAGTAACTGGCCTGACCATCGGCGGATTTCACCGAAAACCCGGCATCGCCGTGAAAGACCAGGGGGCCTTGGGCCTTTAGCGACAGGTCGTAACCAAAGTCCTCGCCGTTTGCGGTCAGAGTCAGGGTGTCGAAATCCGGACCCGCCATGCGCCATTCGTCGATCCAGGCCTCGAACGGGGTGGCGGTGACACCGGCCTGACCGATGCCGCCACGCGATAGGCGTTCGGCGAAATAGTGGGTTTCCGGCGTTGTCAGCGCCGCGTGTCCCATCCAGAGTTGTGGGCTTTGCCAGCCCTGCGTTTCCTCGGGCTTCAGAGCAGAGCGGAACAGGGTCCACTGAATGCCATAGTCGCGCCCGTCTTCGTCTTGCAAGTTTGCAGTCAGGTACCACCATTCGATCCGATAGGTCGGGTGTGGCCCGTGATCTGCAGGGAAGTCGAACTGATAGCCTCGTTGAGGGATGGCGAACCCTTCGGCCGAGCCTCCGAGATCGGCATATCCTTGCGCCCAGCCTGCGACCGGGAGCAGAAGCAACAATGCCGTTAGGATGGTTTTAACGTTCATTGGCAAACACTCTCAGCAAATCCGCTGGTGGGAGGCGCAGCAATCGCAACGCAGGCAGGGCGGCGGCGATCAGCGCGGCAAGAAGGGTCAGAAGGAACAGGTAGAGCCAGTCCCACGGGAAGACGTACATCGGCAAGCGCCAGCCAAAGGCCTGTACGTTGACAACCGCCAGCAGCACCCAGGCCAGCACCAATCCCAAGGGCAGGGCCAGACAGGCGGTTAGTGCGGCCAGCAACACACTGCGCAACAGTTCGAGCTGCGCCAGTTGCGCCCGGTTCAGCCCCAGCGCCCAGACCGGCGCGATCTGCGGTAGGCGTTGGGTCCACAATATCAGCAGGCTGGTGAGAATGGCAAAGCCCGCCACCCCAAGCGTCAGCACGTTCAGGGCCGAGGTGACGACAAAGGTCTTCTCGAAGATCGCCATCGATTGCGCCTTCATCGCCGCCTGCTGGATCACGGCCTGACGGGGCAGGGCGAAACGCTCCCTTAACGTCTGCGCCATCTCGGTTGCTTTGGCCGGGTCCATCCGAATACCGAAACGCCGGGCCTCGGTCCCGGGGACGATCCGGTCCAGTTGCGACATCGAGACGATGGCCTGCCCGGTGGGGTTTCCGTAATCGGAATAGACCCCGGTGATTGAAAGGGTATGGCCATTGCCAAGGGTTAGACTATCGCCGGGCCAAAGATCGGCGCGGCGGGCGAGTTGTTCGTTGATCAGAACGGCGCTGCCGGTCATGACCTGATCCCAGACGTCCGTAGACGATGCGATCAGGGGCCAGTGTTGACGGTAGACAGGGTCATCGACGACACCGTACAGAAACAGCGGGCCGGACTCGTGGGTCAGTTCCACGTTTCGGATTGGCAGGACCGCGTCGACTTGCGGGCGTAGCCACTCGGATATCTCGCGGCTTTGTTGCGCGTCCTCTGCGGTTACATACAGTTCTGCGGTCAGGCGCTGGTCCAGCCAGCCGACGAAGGTGAGGCGAAAGCTGGACACCATCGTTCCCACGCCGATATTGGCCGCAAGCGCCAGAAGCAGCGCCATGAGGGCCAGCGAAAGCCCCGGTAGCTGAGCCCGCATGTCAGCCCAGACCCATTGCGCAACCGGCCCTTTTGCGGTGCGCGCGCAAATGGACAGAGCAAAGGATAGGAAGACGGGTAAAAGCAGCGCCGCGCCGGTCAGAAGTCCGGCCAATAGGGCGAAACCGGCAAGTAGCCCTCCGACACTGACATATGCGATCACGCCACCCGTGATCAAAGCAAGGCCCGCGATCCCGGTTAGGCCCCGAGCGACCACATTGCCTTGCCAGGCCTGCAGGCCCGGCCCGGTTAGAAGCGGCATACGGGACAACCGCCAGAGGGCGTGCCCGCTGGCCAGCAGGGTACCCGCAACGGCCATGAAAAGACCAGCCGCCGCCCATCGCGGTTGCAGTGACAGCTCGCCATTTACGGGCGCGCCGTAGAGGCCACGCAGGGTGGCGGCGACATCGGGAAGCAGGGCTCCGGCAAGGAAGAAGCCGATGATCAGGCCCAGTATCCCGCCGATCAGCGCCAGCAGGGTCAGTTCCGCCAGGATCAACCAGACCAGCCGCCGCATCGAGACACCCAGCGCGCGCAGCGTTCGGATCATGCCGCGACGCTGGGCAAAGGCCAGACCGACGGTGCCGTTTACAATGAACAGTCCGACCGCGAAGGACAGCAGGCCAAAGGCCGTCAGGTTCAAGTGAAAACTATCGGTCAATTGCGCCGTATCCACCTGAGCGGTTGGGCTGATCCGCTCCAACTCGGGCGCGATCTGGGATAGAGGGGGCAGGGTACGGGGCTGGTCCGGCAGCAGCACCAGCCGAGATATTTCGCCCGGTCGGTTCAACAGCACTTCGGCAACGCCGATGTCGGTCAGGATGATATCGGACGGCAAGGCTGAGGTGGCCAGGATCGGTGGCAGGTCCTCCTGATCGCGTAGAAACGGCTCAAGGTCTGGGGACACCAAAAGACGACCCGGCGCGGTCAGTATGTCGGCTGGGCCGGGCGGGTTTGCGCTTTGCTCAGTCTCGGTGACGGCGGGCAAGGCGGGAAATGTCACAAGGTCCACGCCCATCAGGCGAAGGGTCCGCCCACCTACACGATACCGGCCCTCAAGCACGGCAGCGACCTGCCAGCCTGCGCGGCGCAGGTCGATGTATCGCGACAGGGGGATCGGGCTCGAGGGGTCGCGCAACTCGTCAAACTGGCCGAAGGCGAGCTGAGCGTTGGCCCGTGCGTAGCTGGCCCGCGCCTCGGCGTTGATGGCCTGAACTGCAGACCAAAGCCCGGTCGCCAGCGCGATTCCGATCAACAGGGTCGCCAGTTGTAGGCGATGCGCCCACCAATGCGACAGCAACGCCTGCACGACTGCAGCGGTCATTGAACATGCCCGCCTGACAGATGCACCCTGCGGTCAAGTCGCGCTGCGATATCCTGCGAATGCGTCACCAGCAGCAGCGCGGCCCCGGTATCGGCTACAAGCGACAGCATCAGGTCCAGAACATTGGCGCTGGCGGTTTCGTCCAGATTGCCGGTGGGCTCGTCGGCCAGCAGCAGTTTGGGGCGCGAGGCCATGGCGCGGCCGATCGCAACACGCTGCTGCTGGCCGCCCGAAAGGGTCTCGGGGTAGCGATCCAGCAAATCCGTCAGACCCAGCCTGTCGGCCAGCTGCGCGGCCCATTCGGGATCAGGACACCCGGCCAGACGCGCATGAAACGAGAGGTTCTGCGCGACTGTTAGCGATGGGATCAGGTTGAACTGCTGGAACACCAGCGAAACGCTGCGCCGCCGCAACGCCGCGCGGCCCGCATCGTCGAGCGCGGACAGGGGCGTTCCATCCAGCGTGATCTCGCCGCCGTCAAACCCATCCAGCGCGGCGGTCAGGTTCAGCAGGGTGCTTTTGCCGCTGCCGCTTTCCCCGGTCAGGGCCAGCGTCTGACCCTGATCCAGCGTCAGCGACACGTCGCGCAGAACGGGCCGCCCGCCGGGATAGGATTTCTGAACTCGGTCGATTGTCAACAGCATGGTCTGCCCCGTCTTGCCCTGCAAGATGTGCAACAAGTTGGCGGAGTGTCCAGTGCAGAGATGCGCCCGGTGCCATTCGCCGCAGATCGGTTTGGTGCGGATCGGACTTGTGCGCAAAGGCCCAAGCAGTCATTCTGCTTGGAACATCCCGTAACGTAATTCAGGACGTAAAAACATGACATTGCCAAATCAAATCTTCCTCGGCAGTGTCTTTCTGGGCCTGTGCTTTATTGTCGAGATCTTGCTGCTGACCTGGTGCACCGTCGTTATCCTGAAGATGGAGGCCAAAAAGACTGAACGCGGTATCTTTGTCGGCACCGCCGGCCCGATTGCCATCGCATTGGGGTTTATCGTGGTAACGCACACAATTCAGGTCTGGATATGGGCGATCGTCTGGGTGCTGCTTGAGGTTCTGCCGGATTGGAACACCGCGATCTACTTCTCGTTAGTGACTTTCACGACCCTTGGATACGGTGACATCGTTCTGGGTGAGGCGCTGCGCATCTTCGGATCTTTCGCGGCGGTTGCGGGGCTTTTGGCCTTTGGCCTGTCGACCGCGTATATGGTGGCGCTGATGACCCGCGTGTTTCAGGAAAACTTCTTTTCCTAGAGAATGGGCGCGAACAGACGGGCCAGAGGGGCCCCGAACCGGATATGCCTTGGCTGCTGGTCCAGCGAGCGCGTCAGTTCATAACTGGCTTCAAAATCCGTCAGCAGCATCTTTTCCACAGCCTGCGCAGCGCGAGCGTCGAAGAACAGGGCCATCGCCTCAAAGTTCAGACGGAACGACCGGTTGTCGAGGTTGGTGGTTCCGACCGCTGCCAAGGTGTCGTCTATGACAAAAGCCTTTTGATGCATGAAGCCATCGGTATAGCGAAACACTCGCGCGCCGCAGTCGCGGATTTCGTCGAAATAGGCAAAGGCGGCCAGCCAGGGCAGGCGGTGGTCGATCACCTCGGGCACGAGGATACGTACGTCCACGCCACGCATCGCTGCGTGCTGCAAGGCGGTCATGATGTCGATGTCGGGAACGAAATAGGGTGAGGCGATCCACACACGCTCCTTCGCCTCGGCAATGGCCGAAAAAAACATCATGGCACCGGTTTCGGTCTCATCCCCCGGGCCGGTCGCAACCAGCAGCGCGTTCATATCCTGCTCGGATTCGCTGCCGGCCCAGTCCAGATGGTCGATCAGGTCTTCGTCATGGGCCCAGTGCCAATCCTCGGTAAAGATCAGTTGCAATTGCCGCACGATATGGCCGGTCATTTTTAGATGGGTGTCGCGCCAGCGGCCAAAACGCGGGCTTTGCCCAAGGTATTCGACCCCAATATTGTGCCCGCCGATAAACCCGGTTTCGCCGTCAACGATCACAGTCTTGCGGTGGTTCCGGTAGTTGAGCTGAAACCGGAAGTTCGGCCCGCGCTGGTCCCGAGGATTGGCGACGTCGATCCCCGCGTTTTGCATCGTCTCCAGATATGCGTTCGGCAGGCCATAGCTACCGACCGCATCGGTCATGAACCTGACGTGAACGCCGCGTTTGGACGCCTCGATCAGCTTGTCCTGCATCTTTTTGCCCAGCGCATCGTCGCGCACGATGTAGAACTGGATCAGGATGTAGTTCGTCGCCCCCTCGATGGCTTCGAAAATGGCGTCGAACGTGGCTTGTCCATCGATCAGCAACTCGGCACCGTTCCCGCGTGAGACCGGCAGATGGGCCAAAAGCTCGAACGGGCGGGGATTGATCGACATGGTTGTCGGATCGGGCTTGGAGTAGTCGGCGAAAGTTTTGATCCCCTCGACAACCTGCTCGCTGTGCTGCCGGGCGATCCGATAGCCGCGAAACCGGTGGTGGCCCAGAAACAGGTACAGAGGCACCCCAAAGAACGGGGCAGAGATCAGGAAAACCACCCAACCCACCGCGCCCTGCGGTGTCCGCGCGGTTTGCGCCGCGCGGATCGAGAACACTACAGCAGTGACGTAGAGGGCAAATACGAAGGTGGAAACCAGTAATGTCCACATGAGGTTAGGCGACTCCGGCGGGGTTCAGTTCCCGCCAGTGTAGATACGAGACCAGTCCTGCGCCATATCCACAATGACCCAACCCATATCAGGCCCCTTGTCCAGCCCGTCGACCAGCTTGCCAATGGGACTTTCGCGATCATAGGCCCATTCACGCTCGGCATCCGTGTGATGGATCAGCACGCCCAAACGCGGGCCGTCCCCGGCTGTTGTCCACTCCATCATGGCAAAATCACCGTCCGAGTTTCCCCCGGCCAGAATCGGGCGTTTGCCAATGGTACGTTCGATGTTGATCGGCTTGCCTTCCTTGTCGTCGATGAACGCGATGCCGGGTGCTTTTACCACTGTGGGCACGCCATCGACTGTCTCATAGGTCGTTGTGCCATAGGTGCCGAGGATTTGCTCGGGCGGGATACCATAGGCATCCTCTGCAAAGACCCGTATGAAGTGCAGGCCACCGCCGGACACGATATAGGTCTTGAACCCTTCATCGCGCAGATAGCGCAACAGTTCGGCCATCGGCTGATAGGTCATCTGGTTGTAGGGCAGGTTGGTGTCATGATGGCGTGCTGTGTTCAGCCACTCGGCAACGGCCGCCTGAAAATCGTCGACGCTGATGTTTGAGTGCGAGGCGTTCACCACTTCAATCAACGCGTCATGCCCGCCCTGCAAGACCGTTGCCACGTCGCCTTGTGCTGCGGCTTTCAAAGCGGGGGTTGTCAGGATGGAGGGGTCCTGTTCCGCCAGGTCCGCCAACCGATCCATGGCGAAAATGAACTGGAAATAGACCGGCTGCTCGGCCCACAGCGTGCCGTCATTGTCGAAAACGGCGATCCGGTCGGCAGGGGTGACGTAATCAGCGTTGTCCGGGTTCGTCACAGTATCGACAAAGGCGATGATTTGCTCTTTTGACCCCGTGTCGGTCCAACTCGGCAACGGGTCCGCCAGCAAAGTCAGTGGTGCTGCTGAAACGAAGGCGGCAAGCATCAGGTGTTTCATGGAAATTCCCTTTACTCTCAATCTGAAAAGGGCCGCCGTTCAACTGGCGGCCCTTTGATTTCTCACGAGCCGAACTCAGTTATTTGTCGGCGTGTTCAGCTTTTCCATCACCTGTTCCAGATTAAAGCTGGCTGCTTTCTGGCGCGGTGGGAATTCCTGGAAGGTGGACAGGAACGTGCCGACATATTGCTGCGCAGGCACCAGGAAATAGGCGCGGTCCAACAACCAGTCGTAATAAGTGTTGGAGGTCCTGTAGGCCCGTTCATACGGGTCGCGGCGCAGGTTGATGATCAGCGGGATGCGCAGCTCGGTCCAGGGTTCGATCCAGGCACGCAGGGTGGCCCAGGCTTTCTGTTCCAGGAAGATCAGCTTCCAGTCGTCAAAGCGCAGCGCCGTCAGGTCGCCATCATCCGAGAAATAGAAGATCTCACGACGCGGGCTCTCAGTGGTTTCTCCGGTCAGCAGCGGCAGTATGTTGTAGCCATCCAGATGAACTTTATAGTCGCGGCCCATGCCTTCTGAACTGTAGCCGGCCTTCAGCTTTTCCTTGATGTCCGGGTCGCCGGCAACGGCCAGATAGGTGGGCAGCCAGTCCATGTGATGCACGATCTCGTTGGTGACCGAGCCCGCCTCGATCTGACCGGGCCAGCGGACCATGGACGGAACGCGCCAACCGCCTTCCCAGTTGGTGTTCTTTTCACCCCAGAACGGAGTCGCCGCCGCATCCGGCCAGGTGTTCATATGCGGGCCGTTATCGGTGGAGTAGTGCACGATCGTGTTGTCGGCGATGCCCAACTCATCCAGCAGGTCCAGCAACTGGCCCACATGCATGTCGTGCTCGATCATGCCTGCGGTGTACTCGTCGGCGATACGCCCGGCGATCTCATTGGCCTGTTCGCGCATCTCATCCTTCACATGCGTGCGGAAATGCATGCGCGTGCCGTTCCACCAGACATAGAAGGGCTGACCCTGCTCATGCGCGCGCGTGATGAAGTCGATGGCCGCAGCGACCGTTTCGTCGTCAACGGTTTCCATGCGTTTCTTGGTCAGCGGGCCGGTGTCTTCGATTTCACCACCGGCGCTGGATTTGATCACACCGCGGGGACCGTACGCGTCGCGGAAGGTGCGCCCGTCGGGTAAAATGGCATCGCCCGGATAATCTTCGTTTTCCGGTTCCTCTTCTGCATTCAGGTGGTAGAGGTTTCCAAAAAACTCATCAAACCCGTGGTTTGTCGGTAGATGTTCATCTTTGTCGCCAAGGTGGTTCTTGCCAAACTGACCGGTGACATAGCCGTGGTCTTTCAACAGCGCCGGGATTGTCGGGTCCTCGACTTGCATACCCAGATCAGCCCCGGGCAGGCCGACTTTGGACAGGCCGGTTCTGAACACCGATTGCCCCATGATGTAAGACGACCGACCGGCGGTGCAGGATTGCTCACCGTAGTAGTCGGTGAAAATCATGCCCTCTTTCGCGACGCGGTCGATGTTCGGGGTCTGATATCCCATCAACCCCATCGTGTAAGCCGAGATATTGGATTGCCCGATATCGTCGCCCCAGATCACCAGGATGTTCGGCTTCTGATCCTGAGCCCAGGCGGGCAGGGCCAGCACAACGGCGGCGGATGCCACGGCGAACCGACGCAAGGTGCCGCGCCAGTGGTCTGCAATCGAACGGGGTGGTGACATGGTTTTCTCCTGATCTGAGAGAGGGGTCGGAGGACCCGAAGACTTAAAGAAAATAGCGGCCGCTTAGATAAACACTGAAACGGCCGGAAAGCGATTCAGCCCAAGTGTTTGTTTCCGGGGGCTGGAATACATTCACCTTAGGCTATGTTAGATATGTAAAACCCATCAAATGATGATATTGGAAAGTACTAATGTTAGATAAATCCAATAATTTGAAACTCTTGCAGGCGGGCGGCTGGTTCAGCCAGCGGCCCAAGGCATTTCAGCAGGACCTGCTAGACTGCGGAATTTCCAAGAGTTTTGCGGCGCGTGAGGCGATTTATCATCACGGGGACCCCGCAAACGGAATTTACGCGGTTCTGCGAGGCGGTGTGCAGATCAAGGCCCCGGCGGATGACGGTCAAGAGTTTGTGCTGCACCGCGAAGGGGCCGGGTTCTGGATCGGCGATCTGGCCCTATTCGCTGGCGCTCTGAGGCTGATAAGTGTTGTGGCTACGCAGGATACTCTGGCCCTGTTTTTCCCGAATTCGCGCATCAACAAGCTTGTTCAGCAGAGCCCCGACTATATCCGGGACTTTTACGCGCTGACCCATGAAAACATGGAGACCGCGCTGCGCATTCTGGCGAATCTGGCTGTAACCGGGACCGAGAAAAGGCTGGTGCTGCGCCTGCTGCATCTGGACGAATGCAGGCCGAAATCGGAAGGGTGGATCATTATCCCGCAAGAGGAGTTGGCCCAGATGATTGCCGTTTCGCAACCCACCTTGCATCGCAACCTGCACCGGCTTGCGGATATGGACCTGATCGAGCTTGGTTATGGCCGGATTCGTCTGAAAGACAGACGTGCCCTGATCGCCAGTTGCCAGACCTGATCGTTGCTTTACAAACGCTCCGCAAGAGTTTGTAAATCCGCCCGGATTTGATCTCGAACCTCCCCGTGGTTCGGAGCATCCCGCAGGGTTTCATGCCAATGCCGGGGCGGCTGTTTTCCGGCGGCGCGGTTCCATGTCAGATCGCGCAGAACGGATTGAGCCTCGGGGTTCAGAACGTCGGGAATGTCGAACCCGTTGAGGGTTGCCCAGACCCCGCTCCACAGCCTTGCGACGGACCACGGGTTGTACCCTCCGCCCCCCAGGACGAGAAAGCGCGGGGCCATATCGCGCAGGCTGGCGACGGTCTTCCAGTGCGCGTTGTTCGAAAGTGTCAGGCGCGACAGAGGGTCCTCGGCCACCGCATCCGCGCCGCATTGCAGGACGATGGCCTGCGGGTTGAAACCCTCGGTCGCGGGCAGGATCAACTGGTCGAGGATGGCGTGGAACTCATCGTCATTCAGGTTGCGTTCGACCGGCAGGTTGAAGGCCGCGCCGTCGGCATCATCCTCAAGCGTTCCGGAAAAGGGCCATCTGCGCGTCTCGTGGACCGAGACCACCCGAACCTTCGTCGAACCGCGAAAGGCGACCTCGACGCCGTCGCAGTGATGGGCATCAATGTCCACATAGACGATGCGGTCGAGCCCGCCATTCAATAGGGTCCGGATCGCCAGAACCGGGTCGTTGAGATAGCAAAACCCGCTGGCCCGGTCCGCCAGACCGTGATGCGTGCCGCCCGCCGGGTTGTAGACGATACCGCCGTCCCGGATCAGTTCAGCGGCCAACATGGAGCCTCCGGCGGCGGTGGCGGGGCGTCGGTACATCTCAGTAAACACAGGGTTGGACAGGGTGCCCAGCCCGTATCTTTGGCGGGTTTCGTCGGACACCGCCTGATCCCCCTCGGCCTGTTGCAAGGCGGCGATGTAGTCGGGCGTGTGAAAGGCGGTCAGCGCTTCGGGCTTTGCACGAGGGCTGACGCGGTAGTTCGAAGAGGTCAGCCATCCCTGCGCGCGGCAGAGGTCGATGACAGTCGACACCCGGGGAATGGCAAGGGGATGTTTCGATCCATAGGTCGAATGGCGATAGATTTCCGATCCGATGAACAGCAGGTCCTGCATCGGTCAGTCGGCTGGTTTTGGACGGCTATCGTCCCCCAACCGACCATCCAGAGACATCAGGATCGCAATCGGACGCAGCGCCGGAATGTGGCTGAACACGATCAGGATGCAGACGGTCAAAGGCACGCTCAGAAACGCGCCGATCATGCCCCAGATCGTGGTCCAGAACATCAGCGCCAGGATCACCAGAAACGTGGACATGTTCAGCGACCGGCCCAGTAGCGCCGGGTCCACGAAATTGCCGATCACGAACTGGATCGTGCCGCAGCCCAGTACGATGATCAGAAACGGACCAACGCTCTCGAACTGCACCAGCGCGATCATGGCCGGAAAGATCACCGCGATGATCGACCCGATCGAGGGGATGAAGTTCAGCGCAAAGGTCAGAACCCCCCATGTCTCGGCATATTCCAGCCCCAGCGTGCGGAATACGGCGTAGCTGATCCCGGCAGTGACAAGGCTGATAAAGGTCTTCACGCCCACATAGCGCTGCAGGCTGAACGAAATCGCGTCCAGCATGGATGCGAACTCGGCCCCTGTCTTGGGGCTGCCGGCGGCGAGTTGGATCTTTTTGCGAAAGGCCAGACGCTCGGCCATCAGGAACGCGACGTAGAGGCTGATCAGGAAGAAATGGTTCAGCAGGGAGGTCGCGCTGCCCAGCAGAATCCGTGCGACGTAGGACATGTCGATGCTGACCAGATTGTCCCGGATGAACTTGGTGACGTCATTGCCGATCAGTCCGGCCACGCGGTCAACGGCACCGTCGAACTGGTTCTCATAGATATTGATGCCCCGCGCGAACTGCGTGGCCTGACTGCCAAGGATGTACATGATCATGAACAGACCGGCCAAAACGACGGTGACGCCTGCGATATTGGCCAGCCAGACGGGCGCTCGCGTTAGGGCGATCACCCGGTCGCTGAGCGCGATGATCAGCACATTGATCAACAACGCCATCGTCAACGGGATCAGAAAGGCGGACCCGGCATAAAGCCCCAGCACGACCAGCGTGGCAACAATGCAGGTATCGCGCACAACCGGCAGCTTGAGCCTTGGCTGATCCGCTATGTCGTGTTGATCGGACGTCATCCCAAGCCCTGTGTTGCCAATGAACTGCCCCGTGACGGGTCAACCTGCAACGATCCTGCACAGGCCAGCGGGTTTATGCAATGCGGTCAGGTATTTGTGGGCGGGTTTTTCATCCAAAACGGGTTATCTGTTTCCGGCGGGCGCGGTAGGCTTTGGGTATGACCTTACCCGCGAATCCCCCGATTGGCCGTTTTGTCAAAGCGTTCTGGCTGGCCTTTCGCCGGTTCAACGCCAAAAACGGCTTTGTCATGAGCAGCCATGTCGCCATGTCGATGATGATGGCGCTGTTTCCCTTTGTGCTGTTCACCGTGGCGCTGGCAGGTTCGCTGTCGCAGGGATACGTGACCGACGAGTTGATCGAGTTGATCTTTGGCGCATGGCCCAAGGACGTTGCCACCCCCATCGTCTCTGAACTGCGCGCGGTGCTCAGCGAGTCCGGCTCGGGCGTGATCACCTTGGGCGGTTTGCTTGCGGTCTATTTTGCCTCGAACGGGGTCGCCGCCGTACGCGCGGCGATGAATCAGGCCTATCATGATTACGATAGCTGGCCATTCTGGAAAACGCGCCTGCTGTGCATCGGGTTGGTCATTCTGGGCGGCGCGGGCATTTTGTTGATCGCCGCGGTCGAGGTTGTGCTGCCGGTCTATACGCAGTTGGTGACCCGGCATACCGATGTGGATGTTTCGGACTGGTTGTCGGTCGATCGCCTGCGCTGGACCTTCACGGTGGCTGTCCCCATCGGGACGATATTTCTGGCGCATCTCATTCTGCCAACTCGTCGCCACAAGCTGACGCAAATCCTGCCGGGCGTTCTGCTGACCCTGGCCCTGTTGGGGGCCGGAGGGTGGGGGTTTTCCGTCTACATCGCGCAATTCGCCACCTATAGCGCCACTTATGCCGGGCTGGCAGGGGCGATGGCGGCGCTGATTTTCTTATATCTCTGCGCGGCGATCCTGATCCTTGGGGCCGAGTATAACGGGGCTTTGATGGATCTTCTCAACCAGTCCGAGGCGTATGATCCATGAGAGCACTTGCCCTTGCGATGTGGCTGGTGCCTGCCGCGGCCCTGGCGCAGGCGCCAAGCTATGTGGGCTCGGATCAATGCGCTGACTGCCATCAGGATGAAGCCGAGGCTTGGGCCTCATCGCACCACGCGCTGGCCTGGACCGAAGTTAGCGAAGGGTCGGTTTTGGCCGACTTCGACGGCACCGGGTTTGACCATGACGGAATGTCCGTCAATTTCCGAATGCAGGATGGGGACTATCAGGCAGAGGTTACGGAAAAGAACGGCGTGACGACCGAGTACACGGTGCACTCGGTTGTCGGGGTGGAGCCTCTGCAGCAGTATTTGTTTGAAACCGAACCCGGTCGGTTGCAGAGCTTTGACGTTGTCTGGGATACTGAGGCGCGACAATGGTTTCATTTGTACCCGGATCAGGACCTTCCACCGGATGACGGTTTGCACTGGACCGGCCCTTACAAGAACTGGAACGCTCGCTGCGCCGAGTGTCATGCCACAGGGTTCCAGAAGAATTACGACGCCGACACGCGGACCTATCGCTCGCGGCAGGCTGAGATCGGGGTTGGATGCGAGGCCTGTCACGGTCCCGGCTCGGGGCATGTTGATTGGGTTGAGGGCGAGAAGCTGCCCGAAGGCGTAGACGAGTATGGGTTCACAATGAACTGGGGCAGGGGGCAGACCGAGGCCGAAATCCAGCAATGTGCAGGGTGTCATTCACGCCGCGAGGCGCATGAGGACGGAAACCCGCTGCCCGGAACGCCGTATCACGATAGCTACAACCTCGCCCTGCTGCGGCCCGGTCTGTACCACCCGGACGGGCAGATTTTGGATGAGGTGTATGTCTACGGCTCGTTCCTGCAGTCCAAGATGTATGGCAATGGGGTCGGCTGCATGGATTGTCATGAGCCGCACAGTGCCACATTGAAAGCGGACGGAAACGGAGTGTGTACGCAATGCCATTCCACTGCGGGTAATCCGGGCTTTTCGTCTTTGTCGCTCAAGGACTACGACACCCCTGCCCATCATCATCACGCGGATGGCAGCGAGGGCGCGCAATGCAAAAGCTGCCATATGATCGAACGGGTTTACATGGGCGTGGACGGTCGGCGCGATCACAGCTTCCGGGTGCCACGCCCCGATCTGGGTCTGGGCGAAGACGCCTGCACCGATTGCCATCAGGGCGAAACGCAGGACTGGGCCGCCCAGCAGATCGAGGCTTGGTTTCCAGTCTCAAACCATCGGGGTCCGCATTACGGGTCTGTTTTTGCCCCCGCGATGACGGGCCAGTTGGACAGCCCCGAGGGTCTTATGGCAATCGCAACCGACCCCTCGCAGCCCGGTATCGTCCGCGCAACGGCGGCCTACCTGTTGCAGCCCTTCGGGTCGCCCGAACTCGCCGCAGCGACCGTCCCGTTGTTAGGCGAAGACGATCCCCTGATCCGCGCAAACGCCGCCCCGTTGCAGCGGCAAGCCAGCCTGTCGGATCAGGTGCAACGGCTTGAGCCCTTGCTGTCCGACCCGGTGCGCAATGTGCGGATCGCGGCTGCGAAAGAGTTTTTGAACATTCCAACGCAGGCCCTCACATCGGAACAACAGGCTCTGGCGGGCCAAAGCATGGCTGAGTGGCAAGGGGCGATCTCGAACCGGCTCGATTTCCCCGAAACGCATCTGGTTCTGGGCGGGATGGCGCTGACCTTCCGCAATGCGCCCGCGGCCGAGCAGGCGTTCCGCGAAGTGGTTACGCTCGACCCGCAAAGGGCTGAGGCGTGGCCGATGCTGGTGCAACTGGCGCAGATCAATCGCGGCCCCGACGCGGCGCGCGCGGTTGTGCGGGAAGGGCTAGAGCGGCTGCCGGGCGACCCAACGCTTCAGCAGCTTTCAACGCAGCTTGGCCCCTGAACGGGCAAGCAAGCGCCCGTTTTGGGCCATCTTACCGGCAGATTTCGACGTTAACCTTTCACCCAATGCTGCTGAAAGGTGATCCATGTCGGACCCATCAAAGACCCAAAAAGCGCCGGTCTCGCTTGATCAACGCATCGCGGAACTGCGCGCGCGCAAGCCGGTTGATCTGAACCATGGCGAGGCTTTGCTGCTGCAAGGAATGGCCACCGCGTCCTTGCGGGAACAGCGACTGGTCGGGGATCAGATCGCGTTGGACGGTCAAGCCTAGCCGCGAAAACCGGTAGCTACGACGAATTTCTCGGAACTGTCCGACCGGGACGAGGGTGGTTTGACATTTGCCACCTTCTCGAACTTCTGTTTCAGCAACTTTTGAAGATCGCCCTCGGCCCCTCCAGCCAGAACTTTGGCGACAAACGTGCCGCCTTCCTCAAGCACGTCGAACGAGAAATACGCCGCTGTTTCGCACAAGGACATGATGCGCAAATGATCCGTTTGCTTGTGCCCGGATGAGGCCGCCGCCATGTCGGACATCACCACATCCGCCTTGCCACCCAGCCACTCTTTCACCTTGTCGTCGGCGTCGTCTTCCATGAAATCCAACTGGTGAATTTCGGCCCCGGCGATCGGTTCGACCTCTTGCAGGTCAATGCCCAAAACCGTACCGATCCGCTTGCCGGACTTCTCGCCCAGCGCATTGACCCGTTTCACGGCGACCTGACACCAGCCACCCGGCGCGCAGCCCAGATCCACCACGCGGGCCCCCGGCACGAGGAAGCGGTACTTTTCGTCGAGTTCCAGGATCTTGAACGCCGCGCGCCCGCGATAGCCTTCGGCTTGCGCGCGTTTGACATAAGGGTCATTCAACTGCCGCTGCAACCAACGGGTCGAACTGAGCTTGCGCCCGCGGGCGGTTTTCACCTTGACCTTCAGGTCGCGCTGCCCGCGCCCCGAGGTGTTTTTGCCAGTCGGTGTTTTGGCCATAGAGGTGGTCTCCTGAAGACTGCGAGGCCTTTACCGGCTCGTTCAAAAGGTATCAAGCCAATGCTGTTGGCATGTCCTTCAATAACAAATCAGGCCACGGAGAAGAAACACCAAAGGCCAGCCAGCCCAGACCGTTCATCGCCGAAGCAAGAATGGTACTCCGATCAGCGGCGGGCCGGGAGAAGCTGTGCAGAAATTCCAGTGCCTCCTGCGCCTGCGCACCGGGAACGGCGATGGCAATCCCACCAATACCCAACGTGTAGTGTGGCACGGTGTTGGCGATATGAAACCCGGGGCAGAATACGTCGAACTCCGCCGCTTCCAGCGCACAAATTGTGGTTGCGGCGGTCGAGGTTCGGTACGCGACGGCTATGGTTGACAGCGGCATTCCGGGTGGGGTCCCTCAGAACGGTCCGTCTTCCAACACTCCGTCCGCACTCATCTGCGCATAAAGCAGACCCTCGCGCAGCCCTCGGTCCGCCACTGAAAGGCGGTCGGTGGGCCAGCAGCGCAGCAATGCCTGCAAAATGGCCGAGCCGGACATGATCAGCGCCTGCCGGTCATCCCCGATCCGAGGGTCCCGGCGCCGCCCATGGGGCCCGAGTTCCAGATACCCGCGTATAACCTTGTCTATCTGATCGCTGGTCATGCGCAAACCGTCGACCTTGGTCCGGTCATAGCGCTTCAATCCCAGATGAGATGCGGCTACCGTTGTCACCGTGCCGCTGGTGCCGACGATCTGAAACCCCTCGCGGGCCTGTTCGTCCTTGTAGGGGGCGAAATCGGCCAGGTTTTCTTCGAAAAACCAGCTCATTAGCGCAAACCGGGCGGCGTCGTCTTCGACATCGTGGAACTGATCGCGCAGCGTTGCCACGCCCAAGGGCACGCTAATCCAATCCACAACCTTGGCCGCAGGAAAGGGGCTGTCGGCGGTGTGAAACCCGGCATGCAGCCGCATGATCGCAGCGGGGCGGTCGCGGCGCGGGACAGATGAAATGTCAATCCAGACCAGTTCGGTCGAGCCGCCGCCAATGTCCACAACCAGCAACTGCTCGGTCTTAGTCGACACTAGAGGCGCGCAGGAGATTACCGCCAAACGCGCTTCTTCTTCGGGCTGGATGATCTCAAGCGTCAGGCCGGTTTCGCGTTTCACCTGCCGGATGAAATCGCGCGAGTTCTTGGCGCGACGGCACGCCTCGGTCGCGATCAGACGCATTCGCCTGACCTTGTTGCGTTTCAACTTTTGCTGACAGATGCGCAGCGCCTGGACGGTGCGCGACATGGACGCCCGCGACAGCCGTCCGGTCCGCTCCAGCCCAGCACCCAACTGCACGGACTTGGAGAAACTATCTACCACATGGAACCCGCTGCCCTTGGGCTGGGCGATCAACATGCGGCAGCTATTTGTCCCCAGATCCAGCGCCGCATACAACGCATCTGGATCGGGTCTTTCCGGCGCGGGGCTTTCGACCGCCTTCGGGAACGCGCCCGCACCTTTGGGACGCTTGGGCGCCATTCGTAACGCCCTCCGATTTTTCGAGTTAGTCTGACCCTAGGCGGCGCGTCGCCAACGTGCAAGTGAATTCAAAATTGAAATTAACGCGTCTGTCACATAGCGTTCATACTCAGATGCGAAGGGCATCTGCGGAACCCTGTATGGGATTCTCCACGAGCTTACAGCCAGATACGGAGTCTGACATGAAAGACGATTGCACCCTTTCCTTTGATGAATTCGACGAAGCGGTAAACCCCCGGCCCGAAGAATGCGAATTTGATCGCGTGGTGGAACGCGCCCTGTCGCGTCGCGGGTTCATGGGCGGTGTTCTGGCAATGGGCAGTTTTGCTGCGGTTGGCGGCTCGCTTGTGCCCACCGGCGCGCGCGCGGCAGCAGACCGGTTCTCGTTCGAGGCTATCCCGGTTTCGACAGCTGATGAGGTTATCGTACCGCCGGGCTACAAGGCCGAGGTGATGGTGCGCTGGGGCGACCCGCTGTGGTCCGACGCGCCCGAGTTCGACCCCGCGACCCGTGGTACTGCTGCCAGCCAGGAACGGGCCTTTGGTGACAACACCGACGGTCAGGATGTGTTCTTCCATGACGGTCACGTTCTGCTGGTCGTGAACAACGAATACACCAACCGCGATATTCTATGGGGCAACAACCCCGACGCCAAAGCCGCGTCCGACGATGACGTTGCCAAGGGCATGATGGCGCATGGCGTGACCGTAGTCGAAATCGCCAATACCGATGGCAAATGGGGCATCGTCAAGGACAGTCCGTATAACCGCCGCATCACGCCGCAGACAGATATGGCCCTGACCGGTCCGGCTGCGGGCCACGACTTGATGAAAACGGCTGCGGACCCGTCGGGCACCACATCCAAGGGGACCTGGAATAACTGCGGCAATGGCATGACCCCATGGGGCACCTATCTGGCCTGTGAAGAGAACTTCAACGGCTACTTCTCAGCCGAGGATGAAAACCACGAAGTCAGCCCGGAACTGAAACGCTATGGCGTATCCTCCAAGGATTGGGGCTACGGCTGGGCCAAGATCGACGACCGCTTCGACGTCTCGAAAAACCCCAACGAGCCGAACCGGGCCGGTTATGTCGTAGAAATCGACCCATCTGATCCGACCTCGGCCCCGCGCAAGCTGACGGCTCTGGGCCGGTTCAAGCACGAGAACGCGGATACGGTGGTGAACAACGATGGTCGCGTCGTAGTCTATATGGGCGATGATGAGCGGGGCGAGTTCCTGTATCGTTTCGTATCGGACGGCGTCTATGCCGCCGGTGTGGATACCAACGCGTTGCTGGAAAACGGTACGCTTTCGGTTGCCAAGTTCAATGAGGACGGCAGCGGTGAATGGCTGGCGCTGACTCCCGAGACTACGGGTATGCCCTCGCAGGCCGATATCAGCATCCATACCCGTCAGGCGGCCTCGGCAGTTGGCGCGACGACAATGGACCGTCCAGAATGGGTGGCCTCGAACCCCAACGCGCCGGAGGTCTATTGCTGCCTTACCAACAACAAGAACCGTGGCGTGAAGCCTAATGCCGGGGGTGATGACACCTCGGCCAACGGCCCGAACCCGCGCAACGAAAACCACTATGGCCAGATCGTGCGCTGGCGTCCCGAAGGGGGTGATCACACCGCGTCGGGCTTTGGTTGGGACCTCTATGTTCTGGCGGGCAACCCTAACGTTCACAACGACGCCTATGGCGGGTCCGACAACGTGAACGCCGACAACATGTTCAACTCGCCCGATGGCCTGAAGTTTGACACCAACGGCCTGTTGTGGATCCAGACCGATGGCAACTATGGCAACGAAGGCGACTTTGTTGGTCAGGGTAACAACCAGATGCTGGCAGGTGACCCGGTCACCGGTGAAATCCGCCGCTTCCTGGTTGGCCCGAATGAGTGTGAGGTCACCGGCCTGAGCTGGTCGCCGGATCGTCGCACCATGTTCGTGGGCATCCAGCACCCCGGCGAAAAAGGCAACAGCCATTGGCCAGAAGGCGGCGACTCGGTGCCGCGTTCCGCGATTATCGCCATCACGCGCGAGGATGGCGGCCTGGTCGGTTAAGGCCGGTATCAGCCAAGAAACGCCCCGGACGGTCGCCGCCGTCCGGGGTTTTTCGTTGTTATGCAGGGCGTTCATACAAACGTTGAAAAATTTGATATGCGCGTTTTCGGCGGGATTGGCTAGAAACCCGGTACGCAATCGTGGACCAAAAGGTCGCTGGAAAAGCGTCGGGTGTCGAAATTCGACCGACCCAAACCCATATTGCCGTTTAGAACCGGCCCATCTGGTTAGGAGGAATCAAAGGCGATGCCTGACGTCACCATCGTATACTGGCGCGACATTCCCGCCCAAGTCATCGTCGGCAAAGGCCGCCGTGGTGCCAAGCGGCAGTTGGAGGAGCGGTTCGAGCGAGCCATCGACCGGGCTGCCATGAAGGTGAACGCCAAGGACAGCGATGCCTACCTTGCCGAATGGCGCAAAGCTGAACCTTTCGCAGTCGAAGGCGACCCGTCCGAGATTGCCGAGGCCGAGGCCGTGCGTCTGGAAACGGAATACGATCAGGACCTCATCAAGGCGCTGATCGCAAACGACGGTTGGGCATGAGCCCGAAATCTTTATGGGAGGCCGCGATGGCTTTGCTGAACTTCAAGAAACGTGATGTGGTCGAAAACGGCCCCGTGAATCCGACCGTCGAAGCCTTTTTGCAGGGCTATTCGATCGAGGTGATGCCACGCACCGCCGAAAAGGTCGAAGACTTCCGCGCGCTGCTGCCCGAGGGCACCCGCGTCTACATCGCCCATATCGAAGGCACGCCTATCGAGGATATGGTCAAGACCGCCAAGCGCTTGGCTGACGAAGGCTATCCGGTCATGCCGCATTTCCCGGCGCGCATCATTAAGGACGCCGCGACGCTGGAGAACTGGATTTCCATGTATCAGGGCGAGGCGGGCGTTGAACAGGCGCTGCTGCTGGCTGGTGGTGTCGAGAAGCCGCATGGGGATTTCCACAGCTCGATGCAGTTGCTGGAGACCGGTTTGTTCGACAAGGCAGGCTTCAAGCGTCTGCACGTTGCGGGCCACCCCGAGGGCAACAAGGATATCGACCCGGACGGCTCGACCAAAAATGTTGACGACGCGCTGCGCTGGAAGCAGAAATTCTCGGAAACCACCGACGCCGAAATGGCGCTGGCCACTCAGTTCGCCTTTGACGCCAAGCCGATCATCGCCTGGGCTGACAGTCTTAAAGAGGCGGGCATCGACCTGCCGATCCACATTGGCATCGCCGGTCCGGCCAAGCTGCAGACGCTGATCAAATTCGCGATTGCTTGCGGCGTTGGCCCCTCGCTGAAGATTCTGCAAAAGCGCGCGATGGATGTCTCCAAGCTGTTGCTGCCCTACGAGCCCACGGATGTTCTGACCGAACTGGCCGAGCACAAGGCGGCCAACCCGGACTTCAACATCACCAATGTGCACTTCTTCCCGCTGGGTGGGATCAAGACCAACGCCAACTGGGCGATCAATAACGGCGGCGCTTCGGCAAAGCCTGCAAACTCCTAAGGAACGGACATGACCCGTACAGTCGTCGAATCAAAAACAAAAACAGCCGTTCTGGGCTTTGACGAACCGTTCTGCGTGATCGGTGAGCGGATCAACCCCACCGGCCGCAAGAAGCTGGCGGCCGAACTTGAGGCGGGCGATTTCTCGACCGTCGAAAAAGACGCGCTGGCGCAGGTTGCAGCGGGTGCCACCGTTCTGGATATCAATGCGGGCGTCGTCTACAACTCGAACCCCAACCCGAACGAGACCGAGCCGCCGCTGATGACCAAGATCGTCGAGCTGGTGCAAGGTCTGGTCGATGTGCCGCTGTGCATCGACTCGTCGGTTCCGGGCGCGCTGGAAGCGGGTCTTGAGGCGGCTGAGGGGCGTCCGCTGCTGAACTCGGTCACTGGTGAAGAAGATCGTCTGGAACTGGTTCTGCCGCTGGTCAAGAAATACAACGTTCCCGTTGTTGCGATTTCGAACGACGATACCGGCATCTCGGAAGACCCCAATGTTCGCTTCGACGTGGCCAAAAAGATCGTCGAGCGCGCCGCCGATTTCGGCATCCCGGCCCATGACATCGTGGTTGATCCGCTGGTTATGCCCATCGGTGCGATGGCAACAGCTGGCCAGCAGGTGTTCGCCTTGGTCCGCCGCTTGCGCGAAGAGCTTGGCGTGAACACCACTTGCGGCGCGTCGAACGTCTCGTTCGGCTTGCCCAACCGTCACGGCATCAACAACGCCTTCCTGCCGATGGCGATGGGTGCTGGCATGACCTCGGCGATCATGAACCCGGTGGCTCTGCCAGTTGGTCCAAAGAAACTGGCAGAGAAGAAGGCCGAGGTTGAGGCCAAGGGCATCGTCCTGCCTGCGGATATGGATGACGAAACCTTCTGCCAACTGTTCGGTCTGGGCTCGACCCTGCCGCGAGCGGGCAAGGAAATGGAGGCCATCCGCGCTGCCAACTTGCTGACCAACAATGACCCGCACGGGAGCGAGTGGATTCGGTTCAACAAACCGCCCGCCGAGGCCGGTGCCGAATCCGAAGGTCGCGGTCGGCGCGGGGGTGGACGCCGCCGCCGGGCTTAGTCCACGCCGCATACAGCGCAAAGGCCGGGCATGTGCCCGGCCTTTTTCGTTTGACCCTGATCAAAGTCTTGTCTGCGAAACCCGGCACAATAAGTTGACCCCGGTTGCAAGGATCAGGAGAGGTCATGGCCAAGCACATTCCCCCGAAACTGTCCGACGCGGACCTGACCAAGCGATTGAAAAAGGACGAGTATTTCGAACAGCTTGTGGACTTGCAGGCCAAGCTGTCCATCATCCAGCAGGCGTTCCTGTTCCATGGCCTGAAAGGCGTGCTCGTGTTTGAGGGCTGGGATGCGGCGGGCAAAGGGGGGACCATTCGGCGGATCAGTCAGGCCCTGGACCCGCGCAGTTTCAAGGTTTGGCCTATCGGAGCGCCCCGAAACTACTACCTCAATCGTCACTATCTGTTGCGGTTCTGGGAACGTTTGCCCCCGGCTGGCGCGATCTCGGCCTTTGATCGCAGTTGGTATGGCCGCGTATTGGTCGAGCGGATCGAGAAATTCACACCGGAAGAACGCTGGCGCGCCGGATACCGTGAAATCAACGATTTCGAACGCATGCTGGTCGATGACGGGACGCGGATCGTGAAGCTGTTCTTTCACATCTCGCCCGAGGAACAGATGCAGCGTTTCACCGAGCGGCTGAAAAACCCTCTCAAACGCTGGAAACTCACCTACGAAGATTTCCGCAACCGCGAGAAATGGGACGAGACGACGGTGGCCGTTGACGAGATGCTGGCCCGGACCTCAACCGAGATTGCGCCCTGGCATGTGGTCCCTGCGAACAACAAGAAATACGCGAGAATCAACGCGATGAATGCGATTGTTAAAGCGTTCTCAAAGGATGTGGACCTGAGCCCTCAGCATCTGGACCGGCAAACTTTGGAAGCTGCGGGTGAGGCTTTGGACATTGACCAATCCCTGATCGATAGCCTGCGTGCGCGGACCGAGTGACGATTTTCGACGATCCCGCTTGATCCCGGATCGGAACCGGTGCTATCCAGTCCCGCGCGGCGGGTATGATGTAATGGTAGCCTGTCAGCTTCCCAAGCTGAACGCGCGGGTTCGATTCCCGCTACCCGCTCCAAAGTCCTGCGATATCAGCTCTTTGACCCAAACCATCGGGCCAACAGGTTCGCCGCTATGGGTGCGCCAATGATGACCAGCACGATGCGCGTCAGGTGGTGGGTGACTACAAAGCCCAGATCGGCCCCGGTTACGATGGCCAATACCGTCATCTCGGCCTGTCCACCCGGTGCATAGGCAAGGAACGCGTCGAGCGGGCGTCCAAGTCCCAGCATTGTGACAACGGCGGTGAAGCTAGCCGCAAGAATGGCGAGAAGGCCGACATAGGCCACGCCCGCCGCCACAACACGCCTGAGTTCACGCAAGGTGACGCCAACGAACTGCACGCCGATGGCGCAACCGATGAAGAATTGCGCAACCAGAATAGCCTCACGCGGGGGGCGGGTGTGAATGAAATCCCCCAGCGACAGCGCGACGGTCAGGATCATGGGGCCGAGGATCGACGCGCCGAACAGGCCAATCCGTTCTCCGCCCTTCCAGCCGATCACGGCTGCGAGGACCATCAGTATTAACTCGTGAATGGGAAGCTGGCTTGCTGGCTTGCCGATGGGGTTCGTCAGTTCCGCGTCGTAAAACACCATCAGGAATATCGGGGCGAGGGTCACGATGATAAGGACGCGGGTGCCGTGGATCAGGGACAGTGTGCGGGGGTTGGCTCCGGCCTCGGTGCCGAAAATGATCATGTCCTGCAGCCCGCCGGGCATGGCCGCGTAAAAGGCCGTGATGTTGTCGTATCCCCAAACCTTGCGAAAGAAAGGGACCCCGACCAGCGCGATCAACAGGATGAACAGAGGCACCAGCATGATCGAAGCGGCCATTTTGGGAAGTTCCACAAACAGGCTGGGGGTGATGGATGCGCCGACGGCGACGCCCAAAATGGTGCGGGCGGCGATGGAGATCTGGCCGAAGCCTTTCAAAGGTGCCTGCGCCAGCGCGGCGATCAGGCAGGCGGACATCGGTCCGAACAGGAAAGGCAGGGGCAGGCCGAGAAGCCAAAATGCAGCCGTTCCTACGGTCGCGACGGCAAAGGTCAGGCCCCGTTGCTGAAGAAGAGAAAGTTCTGCGCGTTGTGTCGGCAAGATGGTTGTTCCCATCGCGTTGACTTCAAAAGTATCCGAATGTATCCAAAAGAACGCAATAAGGACTCATGCAAGAAATGACAAGTCAGGAAGACGCGATTCAACCGGGGCCGCAGGGCAATTCCACCTATCGGCAGTTGCTAGAGGAAATTCGCGACGGTTCGCTTGCGCCGGGTGACCGGCTGCGGGAAATCGAGTTGTCGGATCGGCTGGGTGTCAGCCGGACGCCGGTACGCGAGGCTATTCGGCAGTTGGAAGCAGATGGGCTGGTGTCGCATATCCCAAGGCTCGGCGCGACGGTGCGCAGCCTTGATTATGCCGAGGTTATGGAACTGTACGAAATGCGCGCAGTGCTTGAAGGCACGGCAGCCCGGCTCGCGACGCGCGCGGCGTCGGATGTTGAGTTGGACGAGCTTGAGGTGCTGAACAGCCAGTTGGCTGACGCGGGCACCGGGCCCGAGGCGGTCCGCCTGAACAGGATTTTCCATGCGACTCTGCTGGATGCGGCCAAGAACCGTTTTTTGACGAAATCCATGTTATCGTTACAGAAAGCACTGCTGATTTTGGGTCCGTCCCAGTTGTTGGATACGGACCGCGCGGGTGAGGCCGTTGCAGAGCACACCCGTATCATGGATGCATTGAAAGCCCGCGATGGCGCCGCTGCCGAGACAGAAATGCGGGCCCATGTCCGGGCCGCGCAGCGTATGCGTATCCGGTCATTGCAGGATCGGGATCGGGCAGGCGATCCGGGCTGACGGGGAGCATCAGCCATTTGAAGGCGTACGGATTCAGCCGCGACGCCGACGTCGGCGACCGGTTCCAGCTTCGGCGTCCACTCCGGTGTTGAAGCTGGGATTCGGCAGAGTGACGACCTGCGCCAATTCCGGGAACGGGTCCGTTTTGTGCGGGATGGCGTTGGCGGCGACGAAATGGTCCTGAAACTTCGGCTCGATTGCGGTTTCGACCTTGGTGATTTCGCGCACGACGCGCTCGATCTCGGCGCGGGCGGAGATATTGCACAAAGCGATCCGCGCCCCGGTTCCAGCGGCGTTGCCCGCGCTTGAAACCTTGTCGAGCGGCGCGTCGGGGATCATGCCCAGAACCATCGCGTGTTTGGTCGAGATATGCGCGCCGAACGCCCCGGCCAGCACGACGCGGTCGACCCTGTCGACCTCCATCTCATCCATCAGCAGGCGGGCACCGGCGTAGAGCGCGGATTTCGCCAGTTGGATGGCGCGGATATCGCCCTGGGTGACGGTGATGCGAGGGCCGCCCTCGGCACTGGCGTCGTGGATCAGATAGGCGTGGGTGCGGCCTTCGGGCACGCAGCGGGGGGTGCCGGTTTGCTCGGCGGACCCGATCAACCCGCTTTCGTCCAACAGTCCCGCGATTCGCATTTCCGCCACGGCCTCGATAATGCCCGAGCCGCAGATGCCGGTGATGCCGGTGGTGGCGATGTCTTTGTCGAAGCCGTCCTCGTCCGACCATTTCTCGGACCCGATGACGCGGAAGCGGGGTTCTTTGGTCACAGGGTCAATCTCGATCCGTTCAATCGCGCCGGGTGCTGCACGCTGGCCCGAACTGATCTGCGCGCCCTCGAAGGCGGGGCCGGTGGGGGACGAGCAGGCCAGAACACGGGTCAAATTGCCCAGCAGGATTTCGGCGTTGGTGCCCACATCGACGATCAGCACAAGGTCTTCGGATTTGCCGGGTTCTTCGGACAGTGCCACCGCCGCGCAATCCGCGCCCACATGGCCGGCGATACAGGGCAGGATATAGACCTGCGCGCGCGGGTTCATGTTGGTCAGGTCCATCTCGCGCGCGGGCAGGGATACGGCCTCGGACGTCGCCAGTGCAAAGGGGGCCTGACCCAGTTCCACCGGATCGAGGCCCAGCAGAAGATGGTGCATGACCGGGTTGCAGACGAACACGGTTTCAACGATCAGCGCGGCGTCGATCCCGGCCTCGTCGGCAATCGAGGTTGTCAGGTCATTGATCGCCTCGCGCACCGCCTTGGTCATCTCGGCATCGCCGCCGGGGTTCATCATGGCATAGGAAACGCGGCTCATCAGGTCTTCGCCGAACCGGATTTGCGGGTTCATAAGGCCGGAGGACGCTTTGACCTCACCGGTTTCCAGATCGGTCAGGTGCGCCGCGATAGTGGTTGAACCGAGGTCGATGGCCAGCCCGTACAGCCCCTGTTCATGCAGGCCGGGCCAGATTTCCACGATGCGGGCCACGGTGTCTCTGTGGCCTTTGTGAACGGCGACGGTGACCTCCCATTTGCCTTTGCGCAGGGTGGGCTGCAGTTTCGACATCAGCGACAGATCGGCGGTCACGGCGTCGATGCTCCACTGCTGTTGCAGGGCACGTTCCAGCCGCTCTAGATCGCCGGTGGGGGAATGCATGTCGGGTTCTTCGACGACGACGAAGTACAGACGCGTTGCCGGGTCCATCGTGATCGCGCGCGCTGCGGCGGCCTTGCGGACGACCTGACGGTGCACCTGAGATTCAGGCGGCACGTCGATCACCACATCGCCTTGTACCGTGGCCTGACAGCCCAGGCGGCGGCCCGGTTTCAGGCCGCGCTTGTCGTCGTAGCGTTGTTCGACCGCGTTCCACTCGCTCAGCGCGCCGTCAGAGACGGTGACGCCGTGTTTGGGAAACTCACCAAAGCTGGGCGTGATCTGACATTTCGAGCAAATTCCGCGCCCGCCGCAGACCGAATCCAGATCTACCCCCAACTGCCGTGCCGCCGTCAAAATTGGCGTGCCAACGGGGAAATGCCCGCGTTTGCCCGAGGGGGTAAAGACGACAAGAGGGTCGGTGGTCATGATCGGCCTGCCTTTGTATTCGCGCGTATGCCGCGCAAGATATGGTTTTGCGCGCAAAGGGAAAGGGCAATCAGCGGCACGTTTTTGGCCGGTTGCGTCGTTTTGTGGCGCGGCATCGGCCCGCACGGGTCAACAACTTGGGGATGGGGGCTTTTCCTTGGGTCAAAACCATGTAATAGGGTCACCGCCAAACGGGCTTTTGCATGGGGTTAGCAGATGCAGATTCGTGAGGCACTCACCTTTGACGACGTTCTACTGGTTCCGGGCGCATCTTCTGTGCTGCCTGCGACAGCGGATACGACCACGCGTGTGACGCGTGAGATCACCATGAACATCCCGCTGCTCAGCTCGGCCATGGACACTGTGACCGAGGCGCGCATGGCCATCGCAATGGCGCAGGCCGGGGGCATCGGCGTTGTTCACAAGAACCTTTCGGTCGAGGAGCAAGCCCGCGAAGTGCGGCGGGTCAAGCGGTTCGAATCGGGTATCGTCTATAACCCGGTGACATTGCGCGCGGATCAGACGCTGTCGGATGCGCAGGCGTTGGTTGAGCGGTACAACTTCACCGGTTTCCCGGTTGTCGATGGCGAAGGGCGCGTTGTTGGCATTGTCACGAACCGCGACATGCGCTTTGCCACCTCGGACGATACGCCGATCAAGGCGATGATGACCTCGGACAATTTGGCGATGCTGCAAGAGCCTGCCGATCTCGAAGAGGCCAAAAGCCTGATGCGCGCCCGTCGTATTGAAAAGCTGCTGGTCGTCGATGGTGATGGCAAGCTGACCGGTCTGCTGACCCTGAAAGACACCGAACAGGCGGTGCTGAACCCGACTGCCTGCAAGGACCGTCTGGGCCGCCTGCGCGTGGCCGCTGCGACCTCGGTCGGCGATGCGGGGTTCGAGCGGTCCGAGCAACTGGTGGATTCCGGTGTCGATATCATTGTGGTCGATACTGCCCACGGGCATTCGCAAGGTGTTCTGGACGCGGTGAAGCGGGTGAAGACGCTGTCGAACGAAGTGCAGATCATCGCAGGCAACGTGGCTACTGGCGAGGCGACCATAGCTTTGATCGACGCGGGCGCGGATGCGATCAAGGTGGGGATCGGGCCGGGCTCGATCTGTACCACGCGAATGGTCGCGGGGGTCGGGGTGCCTCAGCTGACGGCAATCATGGATTGCGCGGCCGCAGCGCAGGACGTTCCGGTAATCGCTGATGGCGGCATCAAGTTCTCGGGCGATTTCGCCAAGGCCATCGCGGCGGGGGCGTCCTGTGCCATGGTCGGCTCGATGATCGCGGGTACCGATGAAAGCCCGGGCGAGGTGATCCTGTATCAGGGCCGCTCGTTCAAATCCTATCGCGGCATGGGCAGCCTGGGTGCGATGGCACGTGGCTCGGCGGATCGGTATTTCCAGAAAGATGCGGCCAGCGACAAACTTGTGCCCGAGGGGATTGAGGGGCAGGTGCCCTACAAGGGCTCCGCTAGCGCGGTGGTACACCAGCTGGTTGGCGGCCTACGCGCGGCGATGGGCTATACCGGCTGTGCGACAGTCGATGAAATGCGCCGGAACTGCAATTTCGTCAAAATTACCGGCGCGGGTCTGAAGGAAAGCCACGTGCATGACGTTCAGATCACCCGCGAAAGCCCGAACTATCGGGTGATGTGAGGTCAGCCCTCACGGACGGACGAGACAAGACATGACCCCTGCGGCGCGCGTTCAGGCCTCGATTGAAATCCTTGACCAGATTTTGGCCGGTCAACCGGCTGAAAAGGCGCTGACAGGCTGGGCAAGGCGCAGCCGTTTTGCCGGGTCCAAGGACCGGGCGGCGGTGCGGGATCATGTGTTTGACGCGCTGCGCTGCAAGCGGTCCTTTGCTGCGTTGGGCGGCGCAGATACCGGGCGTGGCCTGATGATTGGTGCTGTGCGGGCGGTTGGGGGAGACCTCGACGCCTTGTTTTCTGGCGACAGGCATGCACCCGAGCAGATTGAGGCGACAGAGCAAAGCCGGGATTTCGCGTCAGAGGCGGAGCGGTACGACATCCCCGATTGGCTCTGGCCTCGCTTCGCGGTCACGCTGGGGGATGAGGCGACCGAGGCAGCGAAGGCCCTGCAAAGTCGCGCGCCTGTTCATCTGCGGGTCAATCTTCTCAAATCCGATATTTCAAAGGCAATCGCCTCACTAGCCAGCGATGGCATTTCCACCCGCGCGCATCCAGCTTGCGAAACGGCGTTAGAGGTAGTGGAGGGCGCACGAAAGATTGCCCAAAGCCGCGCCTATACCGATGGGCTGGTCGAGCTTCAGGACGCAGCCAGCCAGGCGGTGATTGCGGCGTTGGACCTGAAGCCGGGACTGCGGGTTCTGGACTATTGCGCGGGCGGAGGCGGCAAGTCGCTAGCGCTGGCAGCCCACGGCGGCGTCGAGGTTTTTGCCCATGACATAGATCCCGCACGGATGCGCGACCTTCCGGCCCGCGCCGACCGCGCCGGAGCCAAAATCAAGACGCTGTCCACTGATCAGATCGCCCGCCACGCGCCGTTTGATGTGGTGCTGACGGATGCGCCATGCTCGGGCAGTGGGGCATGGCGTCGTGCACCCGCCGGAAAATGGGCTCTGACCGAGGATCGTCTGCTGGAATTAACAACTATTCAGTCTGGCATCCTGGCTGAGGTCGCGGATTTTGTTCGCCCAGACGGAGTGCTCGCCTATGCGACCTGTTCTATGCTGTGGGATGAGAATGGCTTGATCGTCGATCGATTTCTGAAAGACCACCCGGATTGGCAGCAGGTGTTCCAGAAATCATGGCAGGTATCACAAGGTACAGATGGTTTCTTCACCGCACATCTTGCGCGAAAGTGACGTGGTAGACATCAACTTAGGATGGAATTCCCGACTTGCTGCGATGTTAAGCGGACATTAACCAGTTTGCGCTGGTAATCCGTTGAATCCATTGCTCGAGTCGTACATGTCCGATACTGCAGAGTTCTTTTCTGACCCGACATTTCGCAAAACACCGCCGATGTCCCGTTTGGTGCCGTTGCTTTTACTCGCGGTCGGGTTGGGCCTCGGCCCCGTTGCTGGGATAACGCCGCTGGACTGGAGCGCGGGTCTGCAAGCCATCGGCGTGTCGGTTTTTGGCGTTGTCGCCTTATTCTGGATCAAAGGACATTTAGCCGACCAATCCGCGCGGCAAGCGCTGGCCGTGATGGCTGCTTTTGCTGAACAGGATGCCGCCCCCTGTCTGATCGCCAATGCGCGGGGCGACGTGTTGGCCGCCAACAGTCACGCCCGCGAACGGTTTCAAGCCGAACCAGGCGTGACTATGGCCAAGTGCTTGCGTTCGACCTTTGCCAACCCTTCGGCCTTGTTACTGCGACTGACGTTTCAGGCGCAAACACGGGGGCGCGCGGTTGAGGATGTTGTAACACTGGGTACCACGATCCCTGTGTCCGTTTTCGTGCCACAAAGGGGTGTCTATTGCTGGCGGTTTCAGTTGGATGGGCAAGATCCCCGAGGCAATGCGGAGCTTCCAATTCTGACCGAGGGTCGCAACGGCGTCGTGCTGCGGGCGAATGATGCTGCAGTGAAGGTTCTGGGCTACAGGCCCAAGTCCACGGATCAGGTGTTTCAAGGCGATATTACGGAAGGGGCGGCGATCTGCCAGATGCAGACCGAGACAGGGCCAGTTCCAGCAGCAGTGTCGCAGCTTTCCCGGTCCGGGATAAGCCGCAGCCTGATTGCGCTGCCTTTGCAGGAAACGGTTGCACAAGGTTCTGAGACGGCTATTGCAGATCTGCCCGTTCCGATTTTGCGGCTGAGCCCCGAGGGCGCGATTCTCGAAGCCAACCGTCTTGCCGGAAAACTGCTGGGACAAAACGAGTTGAACAACACCAATATCAGCCAGATCATGCAAGGCCTTGGGCACCCGATGCTGGACTGGCTGGCCCGGACCGCCTCGGGCGAAGAAGCGCCGCGGTCCGAGTTTCTGCGCCTCAGCCGCGAGGATAAAGAGGTGTTTGTTCAGGTTACGCTGGGGCGGGATGTGATCGACGGTCAGGTCTGTCTGATCGCGGTTATGAACGACGCGACCGAGCTCAAGACGCTTGAGGCACAGTTCGTGCAAGGTCAGAAAATGCAGGCTGTCGGGCAATTGGCGGGCGGCGTGGCGCATGATTTCAACAACTTGCTAACGGCAATATCCGGCCATTGCGATCTGCTTTTGCTGCGGCACGACCAGAACGATCCGAATTACGGCGATCTGGTTCAGATACACCAGAACGCCAATCGCGCCGCTGCGCTGGTCAGCCAGCTTCTAGCGTTTTCGCGCAAACAAACCCTCCGCCCCGAGGTTCTGGACCTGCGCGACACGATTTCCGACCTGATCCACCTGTTGAATCGTCTGGTGGGGGAAAAGATCCAGTTGACGCTCAGCCACGATCCAATCCTGAAACCCGTTCGGGCGGATAAGCGCCAGCTTGAGCAGGTGTTGATGAACCTAGTGGTCAACGCGCGCGACGCCATGCCTGAAGGTGGCGAAATCCGGATCGAGACTGGGGTTCTGAACGTGACAGATCCGGTCAGGCGCGACCGCGCGACCGTTCAACCCGGCGAATACGCGACGGTCAAGGTGATGGACAGCGGCATGGGCATTCCCGCAGACAAGCTGCAAAAAGTGTTCGAACCTTTCTACACTACCAAACGCACGGGCGAGGGAACCGGTCTGGGCCTGTCCACGGCCTATGGCATCGTCAAACAAACCGGTGGCTTTATCTTTGTGGACAGCATGCCGGGGAAAGGGACCGAGTTTTCGGTTCTTCTGCCGGTATGCGGGGTGTCCTCGCAGCCCGAACCGGTGGTCGAGGACCAGCCGAACGTCAAAAGCGCGCGGCAGGGCGAAGGGGTTGTTCTTCTGGTCGAAGACGAAGCCCCGGTCCGGGCCTTTGCCACCCGTGCGCTGCGGCTGAAAGGATACACCGTGCTCGAGGCGGAATCTGCCGAAGATGCTTTGCAACTGTTGGACGACCCCGACCTGACGGTCGATGTTTTTGTCACGGATGTCGTCATGCCAGGCATGGACGGGCCGACCTGGGTGCGACAGGCGATGCAATCCCGCCCGGATGTGCGCGTCGTTTTCGTCTCGGGCTATACCGAAGGCGCGTTTGGTGATTCAGGGCCGGAAATCGCGAACTCGACCTTCCTGCCCAAACCGTTCTCGCTAAATCAACTGACCGAGGCTGTGTTTCAGCAGTTGAACTGAGGGTTACTCAGCCGATTCATGTATCTCGAATTCAGCCGCGTGGGTTTTTCGGAATTTGCGCTCGGTTTCTTCGGTCAATGATAGGTCTCGGGGAGGCGACACGTTTTCGCGCGCCAGATTTAACTCAATGTCCAGCCTCTCCTGCAGGAAGTTCTGAATCTTGTCCTGATGCTCGTATTTGAAGATATGAGTTGCCCCGAATCCATTGCTCCGCGTGCGAAAAAACTGACTTTGACTGCCCACATCGGCAAATTCGGGCCGTGGATTTTGCATATAGGCCTGCACGAACTCATCAAAGCTCAGATTGCGGGTCGAATGCGGATGACCGATGCGATCCTGACGGCTGCGAAACCTGTACCAACTGCCCAGCCAGTCGATGGGTTCGCGGACGACTGCCATAATCTCCATCTCGGTATCATACATTTTACGAAAAATGTTCTGAAAAAACCGATCATATCGACGGACCGGCGCGTGTTTTAGCTCGGGCGGGCCTGTCACCACTATGTCTGCGCGGTCGCGCAAGGCTGAGTGATAGGCGGTGCTGCCAGTTTTCGGGACAGCAAGAAATGCCAGGCGTTCTTTATAGAAAACAAGCATTTATCTGTCCCTCGTGAATAAGTTTGCCCTGCGCAGATTGTCGTAAACGACTCTTTAATACAATTGCAGAACAGTAGGTTCTGTAAGTTTTAGTTGAAATGTTCTCTTTTTGGTCCCATAAGGAACAAGAGGCGAACAAAGCAGCGATTGCCGCCCGTCAAAGGGTGTGACAAAAGGGATAGTGACAGGACAATGGCGGATCTTCTGACGATGAGCGACAAGAAAAACGCAGACAAGCAAAAGGCGCTCGACAGTGCGCTGGCACAGATTGAGCGGCAATTTGGCAAGGGCTCGATCATGAAGCTGGGCGAGGATGCCAAGCAGGATATCGACGCAAGCTCGACCGGATCGCTGGGTCTGGACATTGCGCTTGGGATCGGCGGTTTGCCGATGGGCCGGATTGTCGAGATTTACGGGCCGGAGAGTTCCGGTAAGACGACGCTGACGCTGCATTGCATCGCGGAACAGCAAAAACGCGGCGGAGTTTGCGCCTTTGTCGATGCGGAACACGCGTTGGACCCACAATATGCCCGCAAGCTGGGCGTCGATCTGGACGAGTTGCTGATCTCGCAGCCTGACACAGGTGAGCAGGCGCTTGAGATTACCGATACGCTGGTGCGGTCGGGGGCTGTGAACATGGTCGTGGTAGACTCGGTGGCGGCTCTGACGCCGAAATCGGAACTCGAGGGCGACATGGGCGACAGCAGCGTGGGCGTACAGGCCCGGTTGATGAGCCAGGCGATGAGGAAACTGACCGGTTCGATCAACCGCTCGAACTGCATGGTGATCTTCATCAACCAGATCCGGATGAAGATCGGCGTGATGTTCGGCAGCCCGGAAACGACGACCGGCGGTAATGCGCTGAAGTTCTACAGCTCGGTCCGTCTGGACATCCGTCGCATTGGCGCGATCAAGGACCGGGACGAGGTGGTCGGCAACCAGACTCGCGTCAAGGTCGTCAAAAACAAAGTGGCGCCGCCCTTCAAGCAGGTGGAATTCGACATCATGTATGGCGAAGGTATCAGCAAGATGGGTGAACTGCTGGATCTGGGCGTCAAGGCCGGTGTGGTCGAAAAGTCCGGCTCGTGGTTCAGCTATGGCGACGAGCGGATCGGGCAGGGGCGTGAGAACGCCAAGCAATATCTGCGCGACAACAGCCGCGTTGCTTTCGAGATCGAAGACAAGATTCGCGCCGCGCACGGGTTGGATTTCGACATGCCGCCGCAAGCGGAAGAGGATGATATCCTCGAGGCGTAAACAGTCGCTGACGGGAACAGCAGAAATCCCCCGGCATCCCCATGATGCTGAGAATATCCGGAACAGGGCGGTCCATCGGGGCCGCCTTGTTTCGTTTCGGGCGCGTGGGCTGTGGACAGTCTGCGGGCACGGGGCTAAACCTTTGCAGACCCGAATGATTGCGCGCTGAGAGAGCCCTATGCCCACGCTGAACGATATCCGATCGACCTTTCTGAACTACTTTGCAAAACAGGGGCATGAGGTGGTGGCGTCCAGCCCTCTGGTGCCGCGCAATGACCCGACGCTGATGTTCGTGAACTCGGGCATGGTGCAATTCAAGAACCTGTTTACCGGTGTCGAGACCCGTGATTATCAACGCGCTACAACCGCCCAGAAATGTGTGCGGGCAGGCGGCAAGCACAATGACCTCGACAATGTCGGCTACACGGCGCGGCACCATACGTTTTTTGAAATGCTGGGGAATTTCTCGTTCGGGGATTACTTCAAGCCCGAAGCCATTCCTTTCGCGTGGGAACTGATCACCAAAGAGTTCGGGATCGACAAAAACCGCCTGCTGACAACGGTTTACCATACCGATGATGAGGCGTTCGAGATCTGGAAAAAGGTCGGCGTGCCCGAGGATCGGATCATCCGCATCGCCACCAATGACAATTTCTGGCAGATGGGCCCCACCGGCCCTTGTGGGCCGTGCACCGAGATCTTCTACGACCATGGCGATCACATCTGGGGTGGCCCTCCGGGCTCGGCCGAGGAAGACGGCGACCGGTTCATCGAAATCTGGAACATCGTTTTCATGCAGAACGAGCAGTTCGAGGACGGCTCGATGGTGGAACTCGACATGCAGTCGATCGACACCGGCATGGGGTTGGAACGGATCGGCGCGCTGCTGCAGGGCAGCCACGACAACTATGACACCGATCTGTTCAAGACGCTGATCGAGGCGTCAGCGGATGCGACGGGTGTCGATCCCTATGGCGATCAGAATGTGCACCACCGCGTGATCGCGGATCACCTGCGCTCGACCTCGTTCCTGATTGCCGATGGGGTGATGCCCAGCAATGACGGGCGCGGTTATGTGCTGCGTCGGATCATGCGCCGTGCCATGCGGCACGCGCATCTGCTGGGCGCGAAGGACCCGGTGATGCACCGGCTGGTTCCGTCGCTGGTGCAATTGATGGGCGCGCAATACTCCGAACTGGGGCAGGCGCAGCCGCTGATCGAAGAAACGCTGCTGCTGGAAGAAACCCGGTTCAAGCAGACCCTCGACCGCGGTCTCAAGTTGCTGGATGACGAAGTTGCAAGCCTGCCGGACGGCGCGGCCCTGCCGGGAGATGCGGCGTTCAAGCTTTATGATACTTACGGCTTTCCGCTGGACCTGACCCAGGACGCGTTGCGCGAAAAGGGCCGGACGGTGGACACCGACGGTTTCGACGCGGCGATGGCCGAACAAAAGGCCAAGGCCCGCGCCGCCTGGGCCGGTTCGGGTGAAGCCGCCGATCAGGCCGTCTGGTTCGACGTGCTGGACACCGCCGGGGCCACGGATTTCCTTGGCTATGATACTGAGAAAGCCGAGGGGCAAGTGGCCGCTCTGGTCGTCGATGGCGCTCTGGTCGACAGGATCGAACAGGGCGGCAGCGGCTGGGTCGTCGTGAACCAGACCCCGTTCTATGGCGAGGCCGGGGGGCAGGTCGGTGACTCGGGTGAGATTCGTCGTGTGGAAGAACGCGATGACGTCGCCCGCGTAGAAGACACGAAGAAGTTCGCGGACGGGAAGGTCTATGCCCATAAAGTAACGGTGGATCAAGGCGCGCTGTCGAAAGGCGACGCGGTTGAGCTTGAGGTTGATCACGCGCGCCGCACGGCGATCCGCTCCAACCACTCGGCGACGCACCTGCTGCACGAGGCGCTGCGCGAGACGCTGGGGGATCACGTGGCGCAGCGCGGGTCGTTGAACGCCGAGGATCGTCTGCGCTTCGATTTCAGCCATTCCAAGGCGCTAACTTTGGACGAGGTTCACAAGGTTGAACGTCAGGTGAATGAGTTCATCCGGCAGAACTCGACCGTCGAAACCCGGATCATGACACCGGACGACGCCCGCGCTCTGGGGGCGCAGGCGCTGTTTGGTGAGAAATACGGTGACGAAGTGCGAGTTGTGTCGATGGGCAAGGCTCCCACCGGCAAGGGGCAGGATGGTGAGACCTGGTCGATCGAGTTGTGCGGCGGGACGCATGTGCGCCAGACCGGCGACATCGGCACGTTTGTCGTGCTGGGCGATAGCGCCAGCAGCGCAGGCGTTCGGCGCATCGAGGCGCTGACCGGCGACGACGCGTTCCAGTATCTTTCGGCGCAGGATCATCGTCTGGCGCAAATCGCACTGGAATTGAAAGCCCAGCCCGGCGACGTGGTTGGCCGGGTCAAAGCGCTGATGGATGAGCGGAAGTCGCTGCAGAACGAAGTTGCCCAACTGCGCCGCGATCTTGCGATGGCCGGCGGAGCAGGGCAGGGCAACGGGGCCGAAGCGCAGGACGTGAACGGGGTCAAATTCCTCGCACAGGCGCTGACAGGTGTGTCGGGCAAGGATTTGCCAGCGTTGATCGACGAACATAAGTCCCGTCTGGGGTCGGGCGCCGTTCTGCTGATCGCGGATACCGGTGGCAAGGCTGCGGTTGCGGCTGGTGTCACGGGCGATCTGACGGACAGGATTTCCGCGGTGGATCTGGTGAAGGCCGCCGTTGTGGAACTGGGCGGCAAAGGTGGCGGCGGACGCCCCGATCTGGCGCAAGGCGGTGGCCGCGATGCTGCCAACGCGGACGCGGCCATCAAAGCCGCTGAACAGGTGTTGGGAGGATAAAGTGGCTGCACTTTGGATTGCACATGTCACGGTGACGGATGCCGAGGCGTATGGAAAATATGCCGAACTCGCAGGCCCGGCTATTGCAAAACACGGTGGTGAGTTCATCGCCCGCGCGGCGCGCTATGTTCAGTTGGAAGGTAAGGAAAGACCGCGCAATGTGGTCGCGCGCTTTCCCTCGGTCGAGGCTGCGGTTGAATGCTATAATTCGGCCGAGTACCAGGCCGCGCTCGATCACGCTCGGGGCGCAAGTGAGCGTGAATTGGTCGTCGTTGAAATCACCGAGTGAGAATCGGTAGCCGTTTTCTCGGTCTGCGTGTCCCGCTAAACCGCCGCCTTGTAAGCGAAATTCGGCTCATCACATTTTTGGCATCTCCGAGGTGAGTCGGTTGTTTCGGGTTGTGAGATAAGTTTCAAAATTGTCATATTTTATGGGTACTTGGCGGGAATTCTTCCCCCCTGCTATCACATCAATTGTGGCGTCTCTGTCCAAATTCTTGCGCGAAATGGTCCAACAAAATGACGAGTTTCCGCCTTTTTTCCCCGCCAATTTGACCTGGCGTTGCGCGAACGGAGCGATTTGCGGTTAAAGTCCTGAAAACCGTAATCAAGTTTAGTTTGATCGCAATTGCTCGGACAAACTTGGATTGAGGTGCAGGGATGAGTTTTTGGACAGGTCAATTCGGTACCGCGGGTAAGCGGTTTGCGGTGAAGCTGGGGCTTTCGGTCTTTCTGGCTGGTGCACTGTTTGCCGCGCCAGAAGTTCGCGCCGCCGAAGGCGCATTCATCCGCAGTGTTTCTGCTTCGTCGCCGCCATCGGGCGCGCGGCAACTGTGCCAGCAATATAGCTGGGCATGCTCCAGCAAGCGATCAGTGAACCTGTCCAGCCAGCAGGAAATGAACATCGTCAAAACCGTAAACCGCCGGGTCAATGCAACAACCCGCGAAATCACGGACCAATCCCAATACCGAACGCAAGAGCGTTGGGCGTTGCCGACGTCACTTGGCGGGGACTGCGAAGATTTTGCCTTGCTCAAGAAGAGGGACCTAATCAAGGCAGGGATCGACCCCAACAAACTTCTGATTGCCACCGTCCTTGATACAAGCCGGACGCCTCATGCGGTTTTGGTATATCGCTCGGCCGGAGGGGATTTGGTGTTGGACAACCTGACGAACCGGATCAAACCCTGGTCTTCGACCCGTTACCTGTTTCTGCGAATGCAGGATCCCGAACAACCGCGTCGCTGGGTTGGGGTTTACGGCAGAAGCTGATTACCGGCGGATCTGCAGAAATCTGCACTTCCAATGCGAAACCGGCGCACCTGATGGTGCGCCGGTTCGATTGTAAATTAGTATTTCAAGCTCAGTGAGTGTCTAGATCACAGGCTCGGCTTCAAGTTAGATGTCGTCGTCGTCGCGCTCACCATCGTCGTCACGCTCGCCGTCTCCATCACCATCACCGTCTCCATCACCGTCGCCGTCTCCATCACCGTCGCCATCACCGTCGCCGTCTCCATCACCCGGCCCGTCATTGTCGCCCGGCCCGTCATTGTCGCCCGGTCCGTCATTGTCGCCCGGTCCGTCATTGTCGCCCGGTCCGTCATTGTCGCCCGGTCCGTCATTGTCGCCCGGTCCGTTGTTGTCGCCCGGTCCGTCATCGTCACCCGGTCCACCGTCGTCACCGGGGCCACCGCCATCACCTGGCCCGCCGGTGTCGCCTTCGTCGGCTGGGCCATCACCAGTTCTGGTGTCGGTAAAGCCTGTCGATTCGGTTGCAAAGTCCGAGATCACATCCGCCAGCGGGGAGCATTCTGCGCCGAGACGTGCGATGATATTGTCAAAGTCGTTGCGGCGCTGCAGGTAGCGTATCATCCCGGATGTGACGGCATCGCACTCACATAGAACCTGAGCTGATGCACCGGACTGACGCGCGGTTTTGATGTCGCATACACCTGCCGCAAAAGATTCTCCGGCGGGAGAAAAAAGGAAAGTTGTAGCCACAAAAAACAGCGGCAATTTGCGGGATTGGATGCCCATGTCGAACTCCTCGGCACTTGTTAACTCTATTAGGTCGAACATATGCACCACAAAATTATTGGTGTTTATGAACAACGTCACACTTACGCCGCAAATACACCTTTTTGTAGTCAGATTTACAAGACTGCCTGAGGGTGCATCACCTAGAATTAACCTTACTTATAGTTGAAACAATAACGAAAACAGAAAGAAGGCCTGCCGTTGGGGCAGGCCTTCTCGTATTCACAGTATCGAAACCCGACGCAAAGATGCCACACCGTTTTTATTGTTTCCAAGGCTCACAACCAGAGCGGGCTAAAATCAGGCGGATTTTGCCATGCGTTTACGTTCGTGCGGGTCCAGGAAGCGTTTTCTCAGACGTACCGCATTGGGTGTGACCTCAACCAATTCGTCGTCGTCGATATAGGCGATGGCCTCTTCCAGCGAGAACTGAACGTGGGGCGTCAGGCGAACCGCATCGTCCGAGCCGCTTGCGCGCACGTTTGTCAGCTTCTTGCCCTTCAGCGGGTTCACTTCCAGATCGTTGTCGCGCGAATGCTCTCCGATCACCATGCCCTGATAGACCTCGGCCTGTGGGCCCACGAACATGCGGCCGCGTTCTTCGAGGTTCCATAGCGCGTAGGCCACGGCCTGACCTTTTTCCATCGAGATCAGAACGCCCGCGCGGCGGCCCGGAATCGGGCCTTTATGCGCGGCCCAGCCATGGAACACGCGGTTCAGAACGCCGGTGCCGCGGGTATCGGTCAGAAACTCTCCGTGATAGCCGATCAGTCCGCGTGACGGCACATGGGCGATGATGCGGGTCTTGCCGACACCTGCGGGGCGCATCTCGACCAACTCGCCCTTGCGCGCGCCGGTGACTTTTTCGATCACAGCGCCTGAGAACTCGTCATCGACGTCGATGGTGACTTCCTCGATGGGCTCCAGCCGCTGACCGTCTTCTTCACGGAACAGAACCTGCGGGCGCGAGATGCTGAGTTCGAACCCCTCACGCCGCATGTTCTCGATCAGGACACCCATCTGCAGTTCGCCCCGGCCTGCAACCTCGAACGCTTCGCCGCCCGGAGTGTCGCTGATGCGGATGGCGACATTGGATTCGGCCTCTTTCATCAGGCGGTCGCGGATCACGCGGGACTGGACCTTTTTGCCGTCACGACCCGCAAGAGGTGAGTCGTTGATGCCGAAGGTTACTGTGATGGTCGGCGGGTCGATGGGCTGGGCCGGCAGGGCTTCATCAACCTGCGGTGCGACCAGCGAGTCAGCCACGGTCGCCTTGCTCATCCCCGCGATGGTGACGATGTCGCCCGCTTCGGCCACGTCGATGGGCTGTTGCGCCAACCCACGGAAGGCCAGGATTTTCGAGGCGCGGAAGTTTTCGATCAGTGTGCCATCGCGGCTGAGCGCTTTAAGACTGTCGCCCGCCTTAAGCGTACCGCTTTCGACCCGACCGGTCAGAATGCGGCCAATGAAGGGATCGCTGCCCAGCGTGGTGGCTAGCATGCGGAAGGGTTCATCTTTCTTGTCGGCCTGCTTCGGGGCGGGCACGTGATCGACGATCAGATCGAACAGCGCGGTCAGGTCCTTGCGCGGACCGTCCAGTTCCATATCCGCCCAGCCCGAGCGGCCCGAGGCGTACATGGCCGGGAAGTCCAGCTGATCGTCGTCGGCACCGAGGTTGGCGAACAGGTCGAAACATTCGTCCAGCGCGCGGTCAGGCTCGGCATCCGGTTTGTCGACCTTGTTCAGGACAACGATGGGGCGCAGGCCCAGCGCCAGCGCTTTGGAGGTTACGAATTTGGTCTGCGGCATCGGACCCTCGGCAGCGTCGACCAGCAGGACCACGCCATCGACCATGCTCAGGATGCGCTCAACCTCACCGCCGAAATCGGCGTGGCCGGGGGTGTCAACGATGTTGATCCGGGTGCCTTTCCATTCAACGCTGGTAGCCTTGGCAAGGATGGTGATGCCGCGCTCGCGTTCCAGATCGTTGCTGTCCATGGCGCGTTCGGCGACGGCCTGATTTTCCCGGAACGCGCCGGATTGTTTGAGCAGCTCATCGACCAGGGTCGTTTTGCCGTGGTCCACGTGAGCGATGATTGCGATATTGCGCAGGTCCATGAGAGGTCAGCCTTTGAACGGGAAGTTGCCGCGCGCATAACGCGGCGGGGCGAAATATGCCAGCCCTAACCTTTGGTCCGTGTCATGTGGCCCTAAAAAACGGGCCGATGTGTTGGAAAAGGGCGCAGGTCAGGATTACCTGACTATGGATTGCTGCAAAATGGTGTAGCATCAGGCGCATATTTATTGATTTGTTTGCGAGTATTTTAGGATGACGACATTTGCGAAGTCCGTCATTTTTGCTTCGGCATTGATAGCGGCGCTAGGGTGGCTTGCAGGCGGGGGGTCCGTCGAGAGTGATGCAGCCAATTTGAGTGAACAGTCTGATGGTAGCGTGATTTAAGCGTCGTTCAGCATGTAGCAGGGGGAAAGGGGCCTTTTCGGGCTCCTTTTTTCTTTGCCGAACTTATTCTGCTGATCCCACGGCGGCCGAGAAATGGTCGGCCAGTTGCGGTTGAAGCCAATGCCAGAGTTTGGGCGCACCTGTCTCAATGGCTGGCCTGACACGGGATTCGATCTGGGCATAGGTGACCCTGTAATCCACCCAGGACCCGCCGCCATTTTCCAGATTGGCGATTGGGGTCTGAAACCGGTCCACTGCTTTGGCAAATCGGGCATCAGGGCTTTCCGCCGCTTCAAACTCACGCCAAAGATCTGTGAAGGCTGCGCCTTGGGGCGCGCGGAGCAGCCCGAACAGGCGCGCGGCGGCGGCCTCTTCCTTGGCCGCCTGTGCGGTGTGGTCGACCTGCCCGTGGATCGGGTGATCTCCGGCGTCGATCTCGACAATGTCGTGCAGCAGGAGCATCTGCACAACACGGTCGATCCGGATGTTGTCGTCCGCATGCTCGCCCAGAACCCAAGCAAAGAGCATGATGTGCCAGGAATGTTCGGCCGAGTTTTCAAACCGGTCAACGGTCATGAGACGCGAGGCGCGGAGGACGGATTTCAACTGATCGGCCTCGGTCAGCAAAGGCAGCCGTTCCGTGAACGCGTTGTTCTTGAGGGTCTGGCCGGACAGAAGGTCCAGCGCGTGTTGATGGGCCAAGGGGAATGCATCCGCCAGATAGGCCGCGCGGCCACCGGCCAGATTGGCGCGAACCACGTCAACATGATCTGGCCGGGGCTGAGATGCGCAGAGAACCTGAAACATCGGCTGGCAACGGTCGAGAATCTTGGCGAAGCGGGCGTCGGGCGTCTGGTCGGCTTCGAACTCGGTCCAGAGGGCCAGAAACCCGGCAGCCTGATCCTCTGGCAGCATGTTGAACAGGTCCCGCGCAGCTGCTTGTTCCGCCCTTGCGAGGGCCTGCCAGTCGGTTTCTTCGTGGATTGGATGATCGCCGACGATAATCTCGACCAGATCGTGCAGCAGCAGCATCCGGATCACACGGTCGACAGACACGTTCGCATCGGCCAGCGGAGCCAGAACCAGCGCCCACAAGGCCAGGTGCCAGCTATGTTCGGCGGAATTCTCGGGCCGCGACTGGTCAAGTAGGACATTCGCCCGCTCAACCGTTTTCAATGCGTCGGCCCGTTTCAGGAAAGCGATTTGCGCCGACAGCCGATCGGTCATTGTTTTTCGATCGCCTTCAGCCTTTCGCGATGTGCGGAAAGACGTTTAATCACGAACTGGCGTGCCTTGCGTTCGGCCAGGCGCACGCGGATTTCGGTCAGAAACGCCTCTTCCAGCGATTGCGACGCCGCGCCCAGAACCTCACCGACCTCGACAAAAAACCGATCTTCGCCGGTTTCATCCATGACCTTCATGGTGTCCTCGGCCAGTTTGGCCGCAAGGTTCGTGATCGTGTCGGACATCAGCGCGTCGTCTCGGTCAGGCGGCGCTTCACATAGTCGCTGACATCGGTGATCAGCGTATCCATGTGGCGGTCCTGGAAGAAGTGATCGGCGCCATCGACCTCATTATGGGTGATGGTGATGCCTTTCTGCTCGTGCAGCTTGTTGACCAGCGAGGTCGTATCGGCGGGCGGAGCCACGCGATCCGAGGACCCGTTGATGATCAAACCGGACGAGGGGCAGGGGGCCAGGAACGAAAAGTCGTACATGTTGGCGGGCGGCGAGACGCTGATGAAGCCGGTAATTTCCGGGCGGCGCATCAGCAATTGCATGCCGATCCACGCGCCGAAGGAAAAGCCTGCGACCCAGCAGTGCTTCGAGTTGTTGTTCATCGACTGTAGGTAATCCAGCGCCGAGGCCGCATCGCTCAGCTCACCTACGCCTTGATCGTATTCGCCCTGACTGCGACCCACGCCGCGGAAGTTAAAGCGCAACACGGTGAAGCCCATGTTGTAGAACGCATAGTGCAGATTATAGACCACCTTGTTGTTCATGGTCCCGCCGAATTGGGGATGCGGGTGCAACACGATGGCGATCGGTGCGTCTTTTTCCTTTTGCGGGTGGTAGCGGCCTTCCAGGCGGCCTTCGGGTCCGGGAAAAATCACCTCGGGCATGTGTGCTTTGGTCCTGTCTTTTTCGTGCGGATGCCCGGATATACTTGACGATAATCGTCGGACACCTTAGAACGGTTCTAATAAAGTTGCTATGCGCGGTCGCGCTGCCCGTCGGAGATACGCACTGGCAGCGGCGGCGTCAATGATTTCACGCGGATCTGGCTAAGAGGACGAGAATATGAAGCTTTCGACCAAGGGTCGTTATGCCATGGTTGCGTTGGCCGATATCGCTCTGCAGCCCTCGGACCGGCTGGTGACGTTGGGTGAGATCTCGGAACGTCAGGATATTTCGCTGCCATATCTGGAACAGTTGTTCGTCAAACTGCGCCGGGCCGAGCTTGTGTCGTCGGTGCGCGGTCCCGGCGGGGGCTACCGGCTGGCGCGTCCCGCATCCGAGATTCGCGTGGTCGAGGTGCTGGCGGCGGTCGATGAAACGGTCGATGCGCTGCAAAAGGGCGCGGGGGCCTCGGGGGCGTCCTCTGGCAGTCGGGCGCAATCGCTGACCAACCGCCTGTGGGAAGGCCTGAGCGCACATGTCTATGTGTTCCTGCACCAGACCAGACTGTCCGACGTGATCAAGAACGATCTGGCTCCGTGCCCGGCTGTGCCGAACCTGTTTGCCGTCGTGGACGATTAATGAGGATTGTCCGGGCATGAACCGCAGCAAGAAAAAGATGCATCCATGAAACGGGTTTATCTGGATCACAACGCAACGACCCCTTTGCGCCCCGAGGCTCGTGACGCGATGATCGCGGCGATGGATGTGTGCGGAAACCCGTCCTCAGTTCATGCCGAAGGGCGTGCGGCCAAGGCGCTGGTCGAACGTGCGCGAGCACAGGTCGCGGCGGCCTTTGGCGCAGATGGCGCGGATATCGTTTTCACATCCGGTTCGACAGAAGGTGCTGCGCTGACGTTGGGCGGGCGTGATCTGCACGGATCTGCGATTGAGCATGATGCTGTAAGAGCTTGGGTTACAGAAGATTTGCCGGTTTCCGATACAGGAGGAGTGGCAGTTCTAGATCCCGCGCATTCGACGCTGCAACTGGCGAATTCCGAGACCGGTATCGTGCAGACTCTGCCGTCAGGCTTGGCGGTGACGGATGCGACTCAGGCGTTCGGAAAACTTCCCGTGGCATTCAACTGGTTGGATACGCAGATGGCCCTGATCTCGGCCCACAAGCTGGGTGGCCCCAAGGGGGTCGGGGCGGTTGTGATGAAGCGCGGCACCGATCTTGCTGCGCAGATCCAGGGCGGCGGGCAAGAGATGGGGCGCAGGTCCGGCACCGAAAATGTCATTGGAATCGCGGGGTTCGGCGCTGCAGCTGAAGCGGCTTCGCGCGATCTGGCGAACGGTGTCTGGGCGCAAGTTGAAGAATTTAGAAATATTCTAGAAAACGCTCTTGAGGCTGCGATAAAATCACCTATTTTTGTCGGAAAAGGTCAGGAGCGCCTTCCGAACACGCTCTGTTTCGCCTCACCCGGCTGGAAGGGTGAAACGCAGGTGATGCAGATGGATTTGTCGGGTTTTGCGGTCAGTGCGGGTTCTGCCTGTTCCAGCGGCAAGGTTCGCGCCAGCGCGGTTTTGACTGCAATGGGATATGATGAGGTGACAGCAGCCAGCGCAATCCGCGTGTCGCTGGGCCCTCGGACAACGAAAGAAGATGTGCTGCGTTTCGCCGAAACGTGGCTTGAGAAAGAGAAAAAGCATCGCGCGCGAGCCGCGTGATCTGACGGAGGGTAAAGAATGGCCGCTTTGGACCAGACCCAGGTGAAAGAGGGTGTCGATCAGGAAACCGTGGACGCGGTGCGCGAGGTCGGAACCTATAAGTACGGCTGGGATACGGATATCGAGATGGAATACGCGCCCAAGGGCGTGAACCCTGATATCGTGCGGTTGATTTCCGAGAAAAACGAAGAGCCCGAGTGGATGACCGAATGGCGTCTGTCGGCCTTCGAGCGCTGGACCAAGATGGAAGAGCCGAAATGGGCGATGGTTCACTATCCGCCAATCGACTTTCAGGACCAGTATTACTATGCGCGCCCCAAGTCGATGGAGGAAAAGCCGAAGTCGCTGGACGAAGTCGATCCCAAGCTTCTGGCCACTTACGAAAAGCTTGGTATCCCCCTGAAAGAGCAGATGATTCTGGCGGGCGTCGAAGGTGCCGAGAACATGCCAGCCGAAGGCCGCAAGGTCGCTGTGGACGCGGTGTTCGACTCGGTTTCCGTGGGTACGACCTTTCAGGATGAGCTGGCCAAACATGGCGTGATCTTCTGCTCGATCTCTGAGGCAATCAAAGAGCATCCTGAGCTGGTTAAGAAATATCTGGGCACCGTGGTTCCGGTGTCCGACAATTTCTATGCGACACTGAACTCGGCTGTGTTCTCGGACGGGTCGTTTGTCTACATCCCGCCGGGCGTGCGCTGCCCGATGGAACTGAGCACCTATTTCCGCATCAACGCGGAAAACACTGGCCAGTTCGAACGCACCCTGATCATCGCCGATAAAGGTAGCTATGTCAGCTACTTGGAGGGCTGTACTGCACCTCAGCGTGATACCGCACAACTCCATGCCGCAGTCGTTGAGATCATCGTCGAAGAAGATGCTGAGGTAAAATACTCGACCGTTCAGAACTGGTTCCCCGGTGATGAGAACGGCAAGGGCGGTATCTATAACTTCGTGACCAAGCGCGCTGATTGCCGTGGCGATCGGTCCAAGGTGATGTGGACGCAGGTCGAAACCGGCTCGGCCGTGACTTGGAAGTACCCGTCCTGCATCCTGCGTGGCGACGAAAGCCAGGGTGAGTTCTACTCGATCGCGATTGCCAACAACTATCAACAGGCCGATACCGGCACAAAGATGGTTCATCTGGGCAAGAACACCAAGTCGCGGATCGTCTCCAAAGGCATCAGTGCGGGCAAGGCGCAGAACACCTATCGTGGTCTGGTCTCGATGCACCCGAAAGCCAAGGACAGCCGCAACTACACGCAATGTGACTCGCTATTGATCGGCGACAAATGCGGGGCGCATACGGTTCCGTATATAGAGGTCAAGAACAACTCCTCTCGCGTTGAGCATGAGGCGACGACCTCCAAGGTGGACGACGACCAACTGTTCTACTGCCGCCAGCGGGGCATGGACGAAGAAGAAGCCGTGGCGCTGGTGGTTAACGGCTTCTGCAAGGACGTGCTGCAGGCGCTGCCGATGGAGTTTGCCATGGAAGCGCAGCAATTGGTGGCGATCTCGTTGGAAGGGAGCGTTGGCTGATCCATGGCACCCCCGAGCCAAGCCAGACAAGAGGTCAGCGTTTTCGAACACAACGCCAAAGAAGGCGCACGTTCGGTTGCCTTCTATTGGCTTTCCCGTCGGGTGGTGCTGCCGGTTGGGTTGATCTTGCTGGGGTTCATCATTGCGGCATTCGTCAACAACGGGCCGATTGCCGGGGGGCTGAGCCTTCTGATTTTTGTGCCACTTTTGATCCTGGTATGGGGTCTCTGGTCGGGTCAATTTCGGAAGATATGGAAGTACTGGACAAGTTGATGACGCGCAGCCCCCGGACCCGCATCCAGAAGGATGATGTGCTGACCTGGCTTGGGTACGCTCTGCCGGTTCTGGGCGGTTTGCTTGGCGTGGCCTACGTCAACATCAACTACATGGAGTTCATCAACCCGGTTTGGGCGGTTGGCTTAGGAGCGATCCTGGGTTGGATCGCCGCGCGGCTGATCCGCAAAATACTGGGGTAGGGATTTATCGGGGCGGCGGTGCCCCTTGCGATATGCAGAAGGATAAAAAATGCTGGAAATCAAGAACCTGCACGTGCAGCTTGAAGAAGAAGACAAGCAGATCCTGAAAGGTGTGGATCTGACGGTTGAGGCTGGCAAGGTGCACGCGATCATGGGGCCGAACGGCTCGGGTAAGTCGACCCTCAGCTATGTGCTGTCGGGCCGCGACGGGTATGAGGTCACCGAAGGGTCGGCCACGCTGGACGGCGAAGACCTGCTTGAGATGGAGCCGGAAGAGCGTGCGGCGGCTGGTGTTTTCCTTGCGTTCCAGTACCCGGTCGAAATTCCGGGCGTCGGCAACATGACCTTCCTGCGGACCGCCGTGAACGCGCAGCGCAAGGCGCGCGGAGAAGATGAACTGTCGGCGGCGGACTTCCTGAAAGAGGTACGCGCCAAGGCCAAGACGCTGAAGATCGACGCCGATATGCTCAAGCGTCCGGTCAATGTGGGCTTCTCCGGCGGTGAGAAAAAGCGCAACGAAATCCTGCAGATGGCCATGCTGGAACCGAAGATGTGCATCATGGACGAGACCGACTCGGGCCTGGATGTGGATGCGATGAAGCTGGTAGCCGAAGGCGTGAACGCCCTGCGCGACGAAGGGCGCGGTTTTCTGGTGATCACGCACTATCAGCGCCTGTTGGATCACATCAAGCCGGACGTGGTGCACATCATGGCCGATGGCCGCATCGTCAAAACCGGTGGCCCCGAGTTGGCGCTTGAGGTTGAACACAACGGTTATGCCGACATTCTGGCCGAGGTGAACTGATGGCCTTGCCCGAAGTGAAACAAACCGCAACTGAGGCGCGGCTGGCCGTGTTGAGCATGCCCGACGCCGGATGCACCCGCGCCGCGCGCGAGGATGCGCTGGCCCGTCTTTTGGAAACTGGCCTGCCGGGGCGTCGGGATGAGTATTGGAAGTACACGCAGCCCGACACTCTGATTGCGCCGGATGCGGTGCCCGCTGCCGTGTTTGCCGATGACGAGCCGTTGGTTTTCGACGAGTTCGACCGCCTTAAGATCGTGTTCATCGACGGTGTATTCAGCCCTGAAGAATCCGACGATCTTGCGCTGGAAGGTATCAGCATCGACCGTCTGGAAGATATCTGCTGCAAGGATATCCACTGGGCCAAAGAACTGTACGGCGTGCTGGAAGCGCGTGGTCAGAAACCGGTGCAACGCCCGCTGGCGGCGCTGAATACGGCCTTCGCCTCGGACGGTGTGGCAATCCATGTGACCGGCAAACCGTCGAAGCCGATCAATCTGATCTACCGCCACGCGTCTCCGACATCAGACGCGATTCTGCACCACGTGATCCGCGTCGAAAGCGGGGCCGAGGCGACCATTCTGGAAACCGGCCCAGCCGCGTCGCGCTTCAACAAGTGCATGGAGATCGACATCGCTGATAACGGCACGCTGCACCATGTGCGCGCGCAGGGCCGTGATCATGAGCGTCGCGCCGCGACCCATATGTTCACCCGGTTGGGTACGGAATCCGTCTATAAATCCTTTACTCTGACTGTAAACGGTGTATTGACCCGCAACGAACAGGTCGTGGAACTGACTGGCGATGACGCTGTTGCCCACGTCGCAGGTGCCTGTGTTGGGGACGGAGATTTCCATCACGACGATACCGTGTTCGTCACCCATGATGCGGTGAACTGCGAAAGCCGTCAGGTGTTCAAGAAGGTGCTGCGAAACGGCGCAACTGGCGTGTTTCAGGGCAAAATCCTTGTGAAAGAGGGCGCGCAGAAGACGGATGGGTATCAGATCAGTCAGTCTTTGCTGCTGGATGATGACAGCCAGTTCCTCGCCAAGCCCGAGCTTGAGATTTATGCCGATGATGTAGCCTGCTCGCATGGCTCGACCTCGGGTGCGATCGATGAAACGGCGCTGTTCTATCTGCGCTCGCGCGGTGTGCCGGTCAAAGACGCGACCAACATGCTGACGCTGGCCTTTCTTGCCGAAGCTGTGGACGAGGTTGAAGACAGCGCGCTGGCCGAAGCCATTGTAAGCCGTCTGGAAGGGTGGCTGGCCCGGCGCAGCTGATGCCGCTTTCCACAGATATCGTGGCCACATATCGGGGGCCGGGGCGCGTTGTGCGCCGGCTTCTGGATATGGGCCCGCGCGAAGACCGGGCATTGGCCTTTGTGATGGCGTTCTGCGTTGTGGCTTTTGTCGCGCAAATGCCCAGCCTTGCGCGCCGCGCGCATCTGGAAGGGCTGGAGTTGAACATGCTGCTGGGCGGAGCCCTGCTGGGGTCTGTCTTCATTCTGCCGCTGTTATTCTACCTTCTGGCGCTGCTGTCCCACTGGGTCGCCCGTCTGGCTGGCGGTCACGGGACCGCCTATGGCGCACGGCTTGCGCTGTTTTGGGCCTTGTTGTCCTCGGCACCATTGGTTTTGCTGAACGGTTTGGTCGCCGGTTTCATCGGGCCGGGCCCTGCCTTGACGCTTGTTGGCGTTGTGTGGGTTGCTGTTTTTGTCTGGTTCTGGTTATCCGGTCTGAAGCAAGTGCAGAGGTCCGCAGAATGAACATCGCTTTTCTGGTCAATTTGGCTGCTTTGACCCTGACGGCTCCGGCCGAGGCCGCACGCCGCCTGTTGGCCCTGCGACCGGGACGCGAGGTTTTGTGGCTGGCGTTCTTTCTGGCCGTCGTGCTCAATGGTCTTGTTCAACTGGGTATCGACGTTTTTGTGCCGGTTCCCGATGCCCCAAACCTGACCGAACCCGACCCTGTCCCACTGGTGCTGGTCAAATCCGCTGGGGCAATGATGCTGAGCATCTTTGCCTTTCTTTATGTCGGACGGTTTCTGGGTGGCACCGGAACGTTCGATGGCATCATGGTGCTGACAGTCTGGCTGCAATACCTGCAGATCGCCGCGCTGTTGCTTTCTCTTGTGGTCAGCATTGCCTTGCCGGTCATGATGGTGATGTTGGTTTTGGCCACTGCGTTGCTGAGCCTTTACATCACGCTGCATTTCCTCAATGAGGCGCATCAATTCGGATCGCTGCTAAAGTCCTTTGGTGTGATCCTGCTCTCGGCCCTTGTTGCGGTTCCCTTTGTTCTCATGTTGACCCCAAGCGGGCCGGTCTAGGAAATACGCCTATGTACGATGTGCAGAAAATTCGTTCCGATTTTCCGATCCTGTCGCGGCAGGTCAACGGCAAACCGCTGACCTATCTGGACAACGGAGCTTCGGCGCAAAAACCGCAGGTCGTGATCGACGCGGTGACCCGCGCCTATGCCGAGGAATACGCGAACGTCCATCGTGGCTTGCACTACCTGTCAAACCTGGCGACTGAAAAATATGAGGCCGTGCGCGGCACAATCGCGCGGTTTCTTGGGGCCGCTGACGAAGATGAGATCGTCCTGAATTCCGGCACAACCGAGGGGATCAATCTGGTCGCCTATGGCTGGGCGATGCCCCGGCTCGAGGCGGGGGATGAGATCGTTCTGAGCGTCATGGAACACCACGCCAACATCGTTCCCTGGCACTTCCTGCGCGAACGTCAGGGCGTTGTCCTGAAATGGGTCGATGTAGGCGCGGATGGAGGCCTGGATCCGCAGGCGGTCATTGATGCGATCGGTCCGAAAACCAAGCTGGTTGCCGTGACGCAGTGCTCGAACGTGCTGGGCACGGTGGTTGACATCAAAGCGATCACCGAGGGCGCGCATGCCAAAGGCGTGCCGGTTCTGGTCGATGGCAGCCAGGGTGCTGTTCACATGCCGGTCAACGTGCAGGATATCGGCTGCGATTTCTATGCCATTACCGGGCACAAGCTGTATGGCCCCTCAGGGTCCGGCGCGATTTACATCAAATCCGAGCGCATGGCCGAGATGCGCCCCTTTATCGGGGGCGGCGACATGATCAAAGAGGTCAGCAAGGATCAGATCATCTACAACGACCCGCCAATGAAGTTCGAAGCAGGTACTCCGGGCATCGTTCAGACCATCGGATTCGGCGTCGCGCTGGACTACATGATGGGTCTGGGCATGGACAACATCGCCGCGCATGAGGCTGACCTGCGCGATTACGCGATGCAGCGGCTGACCGGGCTCAACTGGCTGCAGGTTCAGGGTACCAGGCCGGACAAGGCGGCGATCTTCAGCTTCACGCTGGACGGGGCAGGGCACGCGCATGACGTATCGACCATTCTGGACAAGAAGGGCGTCGCCGTTCGCGCGGGGCACCACTGCGCTGGACCATTGATGGACCACCTTGGCGTAACGGCGACCTGCCGCGCCAGCTTTGGCCTGTACAACACAACCGATGAGGTTGACACTCTGGTCGAGGCGCTTGAACTGGCCCATGATCTGTTCGCCTGAACCCGGGTCAAACAACCGCCAAAACCTTTGCGCTGCAGACGGATTTCCAGTTGCACCCGGATCAGATCAGGGTTAGCTAACGGCCAAGGCACCTGTAGCTCAGCTGGATAGAGCGCTGCCCTCCGAAGGCAGAGGCCAGAGGTTCGAATCCTCTCAGGTGCGCCATTGCTCCTACATTCTATTGTTTTGACGGCGGTGATTTCGTGATCCTATCGCGTTGGCTTTTGGCATGTGGATGGTAGGCCGTCATCATCCAACGTTCTTTGATCGCATATTTTCTAGTATACTGAACTGGTTGGCGTCGCCCTTAGAGGAGGAAAGAACGTGCAACTTACTACTGAAAAGAAGCGCAAAATGCTCATCGCGGTTACGATCGCGCTTGTGGGCTCAATATTTGTTTCCGGCTTCTCGGCTGGGACCTTTTTAGTCTGGCTTGCAATTGGCAGCGCGATCGCCTTGATCCTGGGAAAACTAAAGGACGCAGAACCGGACGGCGATGATGCATTTGAGCCCGAAACCGGGCCTGAAGCAGAACGAAATGAAGGGGGTTCGGTCAATGACGCCGCGTCTGGTACGGATATAGGCGGCGGTGGTGGTGGCGACGCAGGACCCTAGACAGCCGGGGCGGGACACCGGTTGAAAATCAGTACTTAAATCTGCTTTTTGTCGCCTCGAACTATCCGCGCCAGCTGCGGATGACGCCGCAATCCATGTGCACGAAATTCGAACGGTAGTACTGGCCCACGCCACCTGCGCGGCAGGACATGGCCGCCTTGGCCATCTGGGACACCGAGCGGGATGCCAGACGCAGGTCAGCCGCCTGACCCTGCATATGCAGCGAGTTCCGCGCCACGCGGCGGGATTTCGACCGCAACATCGCGTTGGTCTGGGGCGAGCGGTAGCCCGACAGCAGCATATACGGCTCGTTCACATCCAGAAGATTGTGCGAGGCTGCCATGATGTCGATTGTGCGCAGATCCATGGACTTGACCTGATCGGTCCGCCAGTCGCGCATGAAGTGGTTCACCTCTTTGACGGCATCCTTGATGTATTTGCCATCTACCCAATAGATCATGTCGATCCGTTCGCCCGTGCGACCGGAATACATGCGAATCCGGCGGATATCGCCTCCGCCGCGAAGGAAACCTGCTGCATTGGAAAAAGTAGGTGCTGCGGCAACCGCCGTGGCCGCAAATGCGCCCAATAGGGCACGCCGGGTCAAGCCCGATGCACTGCTCTTGGTCATTTCTTGTCGTCCCGTACTGTTCCTGCCTGCGCACGATGTTACGCGCGCTGTCTTAATTTTTTCCCATCCCAGATGGCAGTTTTATGGCACAATCGGATTCTACGGCCAAGAAGTGTTTCATTTGCACCTTATCAAGGGGGAATTTTCGGCAGTTTTTTGCGCACCTGACGTAAAATTGCACATTTTTGAGGAGCTGAGTCTTTTGCGCAACCCGTTCGATGCAAACGCGCATCATGCGCGGAAAGAAGCATTTGAGTAAGGAGATTGTGAATAGACAATCATACCAGTGAAAAACGATATTAATCCGGCGTATCTCCCATATGCGCAACATATTGAATAACCAAGGTCATCCCATGTTCTCAGTTTTTCGGACCAGTACCAGTATCTTGATCACCTCAGTTTTTGTGGCGACCGCTGCTGTGGCCAACACCTCAGGCGATGTCAGGCCGGGCACGGCCTTTCAGATGGCCATTGCCGAGGCGACGCCCGCGTCATCGGGGATTGGCGAGTTCTACCGGACGAACGGATTCTCGCCGATCTGGGTGGGTGATACGCAGGAACATGCGCAACGGCGCGCGGCCCTGATCAAGGCGCTGTCCGACGTTCACATGCATGGTCTGCCCGCTGCGCGCTATGATGTGAAGGCGCTGATCGAGCGGATGGAGCAGGCGCGCTCGGTCCGGGATATGGGCGCGATCGAGGCTGAACTGAGCCAGGTTTTTGTGACCTATGCGGATGATGTTTACTCTGGCACGCTGCGCCCGGCGCAAGTTGACGATGGTCTGGTGCGGACGGTCAAGCGGCGTAGTGCGGCGGATCATTTGCAGGGGCTGAATGCTCAGGGGGCTGGCTATTTTCAGGCGCTGGCCCCGCAGACGCGCCAGTACCGCGCGCTGATGAAACAGAAAATGGCACTGGAAGCGTTGATCAACCAGGGCGGCTGGGGTTTGACTGTTCCGGTTTCCAAGCTGGAATATGGCGACACCGGTCCCAACGTGATCAAACTGCGTAATCGTCTGGTGACGATGGGATATCTGAAGCCTACCGCCAGCCCGTCCTTCGATGACACTCTTCTGGCCGCCGTGCGCGCCTTTCAAACCGCGCATGGGTTGGAACCTGACGGCGTGGCGGGGCAGGGAACGATCACGGAACTCAACCGCTCGGTCTCGGACCGGCTCAAGGCCGTTTATGTCGCGTTGGAACGGGAACGCTGGTTGCCTCGTGAACGTGGCGAGCGGCACATCCTTGTCAATCAGGCCGATTTCTCGGCCAAGATTGTTGATGACGGTCTGGTGACGTTCGAAACCCGCGCCGTGATCGGCAAGAACGTGCATGACCGCCGTAGCCCCGAATTCTCGGACGAGATGGAGCATATGGTGATCAATCCAAGCTGGTACGTGCCACGCTCGATCATCACCAAGGAATATCTGCCGCAATTGCAGTCGGACCCCAACGCGGTCGGCCATATCCAGATCACCGACCGCAGCGGCCGTCAGGTGGATCGTGGCGCGGTGGACTTTACCCAGTTCACCCGCAGCAACTTCCCGTTTGCCATGCGCCAGCCACCGAGCAAGAGCAACGCGCTGGGTCTGGTGAAGTTCATGTTCCCCAACAAGTACAACATCTATCTGCATGATACGCCACAGAAAAGTCTGTTTGCGCGCGAGGTGCGGGCGTTCTCGCATGGTTGCATCCGCCTCTCGGACCCGTTTGGATTTGCGTATGCGCTGCTGGCGAAGCAGGAGGAGAATCCCAAGGCGTTTTTTCACCGTGTGCTGAACACCGGGAAAGAGACCACGGTTAAGCTGGACAAGAAGGTGCCGGTGCATCTGATTTACCGCACGGCCTATATTGGCCCGAAAGGCGAAATCCAGTATCGCCGGGACGTCTACGACCGGGATCGCAAGATTTGGGATGCTCTGCAAAAGGCGGGGGTGGCCCTGCCGGACGTTCAGGGTTAAGCACAGGGCAAATCCTGCCAAAAGGAAGCCCGCCATGCAGTTTACCGTTCAGCAAATCGCCGACAGTCTGGGGGCCGAGTGTCAGGGCGACACCGGCCTGACCATCATGCGGGCGGCTGAGCCCGCCGATGCCGGGCCAACCGATCTGGCAATGGCGATGTCCCCCAAATATGCCGAGGCGCTCTTGGACAGCAATGCACGCGCGGCCGTCCTGTGGGAGGGTGCGGATTGGCAGGCGCTGGGTTTGCGCGCGGCGATTTTTGTCGGGCGTCCGCGGATGGCGATGGCCGGGATCACCGCGATGCTGGATCGGGGGCAGGGGGTTGAACCGGGCATTCACCCTTCGGCTGTGATTGATCCTACTGCTGAGATTGGTGCTGATGCCTCAATCGGGCCGCTGGCCGTGATCGGCGCGCGGGCCCGGATTGGCGCGGGCGCGGTTATTGGAGCGCATTGCGTGGTCGGTATGGATTCGGTTTTAGGTGAACAGGCGGTGCTGCGCGAGATGGTCAGCATTGGCGCACGGGCGCAGATCGGCGACCGCTTCATCGCACAGCCAGGCGCGCGGATTGGTGGCGACGGTTTCAGCTATGTAACGCCGGAAGTCTCGGGGGCCGAAAACGCACGCAAGACGTTGGGCGATCAGGGCGATGCCAAGGCCCAAAGCTGGCTGCGCATCCACTCGCTGGGCGCGGTCGAGATCGGTGACGATGTCGAGGTCGGATCGAACTGCACCGTCGACAATGGCACGATCCGCAATACGCGCATCGGTGATGGCTCGAAACTGGATAACCTCGTCCACGTCGGCCACAACACGCGGGTCGGGTGGGATTGCCTGCTGTGCGGGCAGACCGGCGTATCCGGTTCGGTCGAGATCGGTAACAACGTGGTTCTGGGCGGGCAGACCGGCGTGGTCGATAACATCTTCATCGGTGACGGCGTGATCTCGGGCGGTGGCACCAAGATTCTGTCTAACGTCCCGGCGGGGCGGGTGATTATGGGCTATCCGGGCATCAAGATGGAAACCCATACAGATGTGTATAAAGCCCAGCGCCGCCTGCCGCGCATGGCCCGCGACGTTGAGGCACTGAAAAAGGCTGTTTTCAAACAGTCCCCGAGCGATTAAATCATCCTCAGATTGATAATCAGGGGATCGATATGAGCATCAGCGACCGCGTCATCGCGATCATTGCAGAGCAGGCCGTGCTGGAGCCATCTGATGTGACGCCCGAAAGCACCTTGGAGGATCTGGGCATCGACAGCCTTGGTCTGGTCGAAAGCATTTTCGCCATTGAGGAAGAGTTCGACATCTCGGTCCCGTTCAACGCCAACGAACCCGAAGCCAACGATTTCGACATCTCGAACGTCGCCGCGATCATTGCCGGGATCGAAAAGCTTGTGTCGGAAAAGGTCTGACAGACGACTATGAAACGCGTTGTCATTACCGGTGCTGGCACCATCAACTCGTTGGGCCACTCGGTCCCCGACACCCTTGAAGCGATGCGCGAAGGCCGTTGCGGTATCTCGGAACTCGAGTTTCGTGACGTTGACCGGCTGGCGATCAAGATCGGCGGTCAGGTGCGCGGGTTCGAGGCCGAGGGGCGGTTCAACCGCCAGCAAATGTCGCTGTATGACCGGTTCACCCAGTTCACCCTGACTGCGGCGAAAGAAGCGATTGAACAGTCGGGCATCGAATTCCACGGCGAACTGGCCGCCCGGTCCGGTGTGGTGCTGGGCACTGCCGGTGGCGGTGTGTCGACATGGGACGACAATTACCGCTCGGTCTACGAAGATGGTAAAAACCGGGTTCACCCCTTCGTTGTTCCCAAGCTGATGAACAACGCCGCCGCCAGCCATGTGTCGATGGAACACAACCTCAAGGGCCCGAGTTTCACGGTTTCGACCGCTTGCGCCTCGTCCAACCACGCGATGGCGCAGGCGTTTCAGATGGTCCGCAGCGGCGCGGCGCCGGCCATGATCACTGGCGGGTCCGAGTCGATGCTGTGCTTCGGCGGGGTCAAGGCGTGGGAAGGGCTGCGCGTGATGTCCAAGGACGCCTGCCGCCCCTTCAGCGCCAACCGCAACGGTATGGTGCAGGGCGAAGGGGCCGGGATTTTTGTGTTCGAGGAATACGAACACGCACGCGCGCGCGGCGCTGAGATACTGTGCGAGCTTGTGGGGTTTGCGATGTCGTCGGACGCTTCGGACATCGTGATGCCAAGCAAGCAAGGCGCATCGCGCGCGATGTCGGGCGCGTTGGCGGATGCGAAGCTAAACGCGGGCGATGTGGGTTATATCAACGCGCACGGAACCGGTACTGCCGCTAATGACAAGACGGAATGCGCGGCGGTGGCGGATGTGTTCGGGCCGCATGCGGATGATCTGATGATCTCATCCACGAAATCCATGCATGGCCACCTGATCGGGGGCACCGGCGCGGTGGAACTGCTGGCCTGCATCATGGCGCTGCGCGACGGGGTGATTGCGCCGACGATTGGCTATGAAGAACCCGATCCAGAATGTGCGCTGGATGTGGTGCCAAACGAAGCGCGCGAGGCCAAGGTGGATGTGGCGCTAAGCAACGCCTTTGCTTTTGGCGGGCTGAACGCGGTTCTGGCACTGAAAAAGATCTAAACGTGTCCGCCGCCACAGGATCGTGGCGGCGAAATTGCCATCAGTTTCTTAGTTTGTGTTGACGGAAAGGCCGTCGAACCCGGCGGTGAAGCCAGACAGCGAGACATCCATCTCAAGCACCTGATTGGGCGCAACGACCGGCACCAGTGAAATCACGGCTGTGCTTCCGGCTTTCATCGCATCCACGTCACCTTGGGTGAACCCCATCTGAACCAGGCAGCCCACCGGGTTGCAGTGGTGATAATCGTACAGCTTGCGCGGCGCACCATCGATCGACAGCGCCAGTTGGGCCTGCAGCAGCGTTTCCAGCGGAACAATGACGGTTGCACCGGCAACGGCGGCGTTACCCTCGGGCAGTTTCTGGATCGTGATTTCCGCGATGGGCTGCCCTTGCTGGCCATTCAGCAACTGCCGCATCGCGCAAGGGTCCGCATCGGCCTCGGTCTTGATGCATGAGATTTGCCAGTCGCCGGTCTCTTCTTTCACATATTGCTCGCCCAGACGCGGGCCGGTTTCGCCCAGATCGAGCTGGCTGCCGTTTTCCGCCGCCGGGGTCTCATCGGACGTTGCCGCCTCTTGCGCGCTGACAGCGCCGCCGATAAGGGCCGCCGCCACAATATTGAAAGAGAGGATTTTCTTGATCATGCTTGCCTCGGGTATGGTGATTGAGCTTTTTGTTTCCTCTAACACCCTTCCGGCCCGCTGTCAGTCACTAAGCGATATGCGATTCTGAAAGTGAACGGATTCTTGCCAAACCGCTTTGCCCGGCCACGAAAAAAGGGAGCTGGTGGAGCAGCTCCCTTTCAAATTGGTTCTCCCCGTCGGACTGGCCGACTTAGTTATGCGCAAACCCTACGGAAGGGGCGCACGGGGGTCAACTGCAAACCTGAAATTTTAATGACACCATCAGGTTTGCATAAGAGTTGGGCAAAAAGGCCGTGCCCGAAGGCACGGCCAGTCGACAGGGAGGAAGTCTGCCCCCACGACTTGCACCGCGAAGGCAGCGATTGGACTATGGCAGTCAATGGTTAAGTTTGTATGCTGGTGCCGGATCGGTGGACATTAAGGCGGACATATGAGCGATAAGGTTTTTGTAGGTGGCGCGGGTCAGGACTATGCTGAGCCGCAGGGTCTTGCGCTGAAATACGCCAATCGCCACGGTTTGATCGCGGGGGCAACGGGGACAGGCAAAACGGTCACGCTGCAGATCCTTGCCGAGGGCTTTTCCGCTGCTGGCGTTCCGGTCTTTCTGTCTGACATCAAGGGTGATCTGTCGGGCCTGGCCTTGCCGGGCAGCGAAACCCACAAGCTGCATCAGGCGTTTCAGGACCGGGCCACGCGTATCGGCTTTGCCGATTTCGCCTACGCAGCCTGCCCGGTCACGTTCTGGGACCTGTTCGGCGAACAGGGACATCCGGTGCGCACCACGGTGACCGAGATGGGGCCCTTGCTTCTCTCCCGTCTGATGGAGCTCAGCGAGGCGCAGGAAGGTATTCTGAACATTGCCTTTCGTGTGGCCGATGAAGAGGGGATGCCGCTGCTGGACCTCAAAGATCTGCAGGCCTTGCTGGTCTGGATTGGCGAGAACCGGGCGCAATTGTCCTTGAGGTACGGCAACGTCTCGACCGCGTCGATCGGTGCGATTCAGCGACGTTTGCTGGTGCTGGAAAATCAGGGCGGGACAAAACTGTTTGGCGAACCAGCGCTCGATCTGGCCGATCTGATGCGCAGGGATGAAAACGGGCAGGGGATGGTGAACATCCTTGCCTCGGACAAGCTGATGGGGTCGCCGCGCCTCTATGCGACGTTCCTTCTGTGGCTGCTGAGCGAGTTGTTCGAGGAACTGCCCGAGGTCGGCGACCCCGACAAACCCAAGCTGGTGTTCTTCTTTGACGAGGCGCATCTGCTGTTTGACGACGCGCCCAAGGTGCTGGTCGACAAGGTCGAACAGGTCGCGCGTTTGATCCGGTCAAAAGGGGTTGGCGTGTATTTTGTCACCCAGAACCCGGCAGACATCCCCGAGGACATTCTGGGCCAGTTGGGCAACCGCGTCCAACATGCGCTACGCGCCTTCACGGCCCGCGACCGGAAGAACCTGCGTCTTGCGGCGGAAACCTATCGCGAGAACCCCGCGTTCGACACCGAAACCGCCATTCGTGAGGTCGGAGTGGGTGAGGCGGTCACGTCGATGCTGCAGAAGAAAGGCGTGCCGGGCGTGGTTGAACGCACTTTGATTCGACCGCCGGGGTCTCAGTTGGGGCCGATTTCTAAATCCGAACGGAAAGCCATTTTGCAGGCGTCCCCGATGGCTGAAAAATATGACAAACCGGTTGATCGAAAGTCGGCCTTCGAAATCCTGCAGGCCCGCGCCGAGGCCGCCGCAAAGGAAGCTGAGGCCGCCGAGGCCGAAGAGGTGTTGGACCTGCAAACACCGATGGAGCGCGAGTACGCCTCGGCCCGCAGGTATTCCGGCAGCCGGGTCGGGCGGTCCTCCTCCCGGCGTGTGCGCAGGAAAGACACGTTCGCTTCGGCGGTGGGAGAGGCCGTGATTAAAGAACTGAAAGGCACGACCGGACGCAGGATCGTGCGCGGTATTCTGGGTGGGCTGTTCCGTAATCGGTAAGCGCCGAAGAAGGCACCCGACAAGCGTGCATCACCGGTTCAGGCGACGCCGACCCTCTTCCTGGCAAACGGCATCCGCCTCGGCGACGGACATCTTGGTTGCGGGATAATCAATCGCCCGGTCCCAAATCACGCGGTCTTGGCGATAAAGCTGACAGGTGACAACACCCTTGGCGTTCGGCACCTGAACCGGCGCGGTTTCAAGGTCCTCGGGCGAGGGCACGCAGGCCGTGAGGGCCGCGACGACCGGCAGAAGGATCGGGAGGAGGAGTGGTTTTTTCATTGCGTTAACATCTACTCTTATCAGTGAGCGTTCATGATCGTTACGGATCGGCCAGTTTCGTGTGAGCGAGCGCCGGACAGACCGCACCAAAACTACAGAGCGGTGCACCCGTTTATTCAAAAATCCCTTCTGAATCAAGAAACCGCGCCCTCTTTCAGGCGCGGTTCCTGAATTTGGGAGGATTTTAGCCTATTTTTCGGGAATTAACCCTCTTGGGCTGAATCTAAGGACAATCAGCAGGATCAGCCCCATGGTAAACAACCGCATATGGGCTGCGCTTTCGACCAGATGTGCCTTGAGCGCACTGCCATCGGGCATTCCGGCGGTGATCAGGTTCATCATCCAAAGGCCAATGGGTTCGACCTGCACCCACAGGAACCAGATCAGGAACGCCCCAAGAACGGCGCCGAAGTTGTTACCCGACCCGCCGACGATCACCATCACCCAGACCAGGAAGGTAAAGCGCAGCGGGTTATACGTGCCCGGCGTCAACTGGCCGTCCAACGTCGTCATCATCGCACCGGCAATACCGCAAACGGCCGAGCCCAGAACGAAGATTTGCAAATGCCGGCGGGTGACATCTTTGCCCATCGCCTCGGCCGCGACCTCATTGTCACGAATGGCCCGCATCATGCGGCCCCACGGGCTTTTGAGTGCCATCTGCGCCATCCACAGCAACAGAAGCAGCACGATCAGGAACAGCAGCGAATAGCCCAGCTTGACCGACAGCGTCGAGGCCGTGACCGGATCGATTCCGAACCACTCAGCACGGGCGAGGAAGGATGGGTCTTGCTGCAGCTCGACCTCATACCCCACAACGGGCGAGGGGCGTGGGATGCCGTAGACATTCTTGACGCCCCGGGCCAGCCAGTCTTCGTTCTTCATGATCGCAATGATGATCTCGGCAATGCCCAGCGTGGCAATCGCCAGATAGTCCGAACGCAGACCCAGCGCGGTCTTGCCGATCAGCCATGCAGCACCGGCGGCCAGTAACCCTCCGGCAGGCCACGCCAGCAGAACCGGCAGGTTCAGACCGCCGATATTGCCTGCGATGGCGGGATCGATTTCCTCGATCGCGGCGATGCTGGGATCAAAGATCGCGCGGTAGACGAAAAACCCGACGACGAGAATGCCGATGATTGCCAGCGTCTGCACACGCCCTTTGGGCATCTTCTGCGCCACCATGACCGCTGCCACAACCGTCGCCGCGCCCAGCAGCAGGGCCAACACGACGCCATAGCCGCCCGCCGACCACGCACCGGGCGTTGGCGGGGTCGAGACCAGCACAACCGCCAGCCCGCCAAGCGCGACAAAGCCCATGACGCCGACGTTGAACAGCCCGGCAAAGCCCCATTGCAGGTTCACCCCGATTGACATGATGGCCGAGATCAGCCCCATGTTCAGGATCAGGATCGCGGCGTTCCAGCTTTGCGTGAAACCGGTCAGCAGGATCAGCCCGCCGACGACGACGAAAAGCAGCGTATTTCTGACGGGCTCGCTCATATCACTTTCCCCTTGAACAGGCCCGTGGGCTTGAACAGCAGCACGATCAGCAGGATCACAAAGCTGACGGCGAATTTGTAATCGGTGGACAGGAACTGGACGAGGCCCGAGGGCTCAAGGCTTTCGGGTGCCAGATATGTCAGCACCTTTTTCCAGGCGTAGGTGATGGTAACCTCGGAAAACGCGATGATGAATCCACCTGCGATGGCGCCCAATGGATTGCCCAAGCCCCCCACGATGGCCGAGGCGAAGATCGGCAGCAGAAGCTGGAAATAGACGAAGGGTTTGAAGCTTTTGTCCAGCCCGTACAGCACGCCCGCCGTGGTTGCGAGTGCTGCGACGATGATCCATGTGATCATCACCACGCGCTCGGGATTGATGCCGGACAGCAGGGCCAGATCCTCGTTATCCGAATAGGCGCGCATGGATTTGCCGGTGCGCGTCTTGTTCAGAAACCAGAACAACAGCACCACCGCGGCAACCGCCACGATCACGGTAATGCCCTGAGAGGTCTTGATCGCCAGCCCCTCACGCAGCCCGGTCATCGCCTTGAAATCCCGAGCCGAGACGATGAACCGCGCACCGTCCGAAAAGCGCTGGTCATCCGGCCCGATGATGAACCGCACGAGGCCGTTCATGATGAACATCACGCCCATTGACACGATCACCAGAATGACCGGTTTTGCCTTTTGGTCTCGGTAGAACCTGTAGACCAGCCGGTCGGTGATCAGCACCAGAACGATACAGCCCAGAATGGCAAAGGGCAGGGCGAGCAGAGCGGTCGGCAACGGCCCGAAACTGACCCCGGCGGCTTGTAGGCCCCACGTGACCAGCACAGCGATCATCGCGCCAAAGGCCATCGTGTCGCCATGTGCAAAATTCGAAAACCGCAGGATGCCATAGATCAGCGTCACCCCCAGCGCGCCCAGCGCCAACTGGCTGCCATAGGCGATTGCGGGAACAAGGACGAAGTTGGAGAGCGCCACAAGGGCGTTGAGGAAGTCCATTATTTGCTTTCACACCCCTGAAACTCTACGAGAAATTCGGAGAGGCTTGAATTTGTAAAGTATCTTTCAATCCACTCGTAACCGCGCGGAACGTAGGCTAGGTGCAACACGCCGCTTTCTATGGAATCTTCATTGCCGCCTCGAAAATCCACGGCATGGTCATTCGGCAATGAAGTCGAAAAGTCGTAGTCTGGTTTTCCGTGAAAACCATCGTCAAGAAGTTCGACCCTTGTATAGTAACCATCGTCTTTTGGTGCGTGTCCTAAATAGACGGCTTGCTCGCCGTTAAATACGACCAGCAGTAACCTAAGTTCGCGTGATTTGTTTTTGCAAGGTCCGTCCACCCTGCAGACGGAAACTGTTCTGCATTCCAGAGTTGCAGCATAATCGATGGCTTCCTCGAACGCAGCAACCGGTCCAGTCATGAGTGTTGTCAACATTATGGCGCAGACTGACCGCATCCTCACCCCCCCAGGAAACTCTTGCGCACTTCCGGATCGGCCAGCAGTTTCTTGCCCGTGCCGGTATAGGCATTCCGCCCCTGAACCAGCACATATCCCTTATCCGCGATCTCCAGCGCCTGACGGGCGTTCTGTTCGACCATCAGGATCGGCAAGCCGGTGCGCGAGACCTCGATGATCCGGTCAAACAGTTCATCCATCACGATGGGCGAGACACCGGCGGTGGGTTCGTCCAGCATCAGCACCTTGGGCTGTGTCATCAGCGCGCGGCCTACCGCAACCTGTTGGCGTTGGCCGCCCGACAGCTCTCCGGCGGCTTGGTTGCGCTTGTCGCGCAGGATGGGGAACAGGTCATAGACCTGCTCCATCGTCTGGCTGATGTCGTCGCGGCGGATGAAAGCGCCCATCTCAAGATTCTCTTCCACCGTCATTGAGGTGAAGATGTTCGAAGTCTGTGGCACAAACCCCATACCGCGCATCACGCGATCCTGCGGGGTGAGTGCGGTGATATCCTCTCCGTCCAGTCGCACCGCGCCAGAGCGCACGTCCAGCATCCCGAACACGGCTTTCATCGCGGTGGATTTGCCCGCGCCGTTGGGGCCGACGATGACTGCGATCTCGCCCTTGTCCACGGCGATTGTGCAGTCGTGCAGGATGTCCGGCCCTTTGCCATATCCGCCGGTCATGGTGTCGCCGATCAAGAACGGGCCGCCCTCGACCCGATGCGTCTCACCGCTTTTGCGATGAGCGGGGGTCATGGTGCCCATGCCCTTTGGGTTGGTGATCGAGAGGTCCTTGTTGCCCTTGTCGTCCTGGTAGGGGTTGTCGTTCATGCACCCGCCTCCAGCTTGTCTTTGTTCTTAAGGCCGGTGCCCAGATAGGCTTCGATCACGTGCTCATTGGCCTTGATCTCGTCCAAGGTGCCTTCGGCCAGAACCTTTCCCTCGGCCATACAAATGACCGGATCACAGATCTTACCGATGAAATCCATGTCGTGTTCGATGACCACGAATGTATAGCCGCGTTCCTTGTTCAAACGCAGGATCGTGTCGGCGATGGTCATCAAAAGGGTGCGGTTTACGCCCGCGCCGACCTCGTCCAGAAATACGATCTTGGCGTCCACCATCATGGTGCGGCCCAGTTCCAGCAGTTTCTTCTGCCCGCCCGAGACCTGACCGGCCTTGTGATCGGCCAGATGTTCGATGGTCAGGAATTCCAGCACTTCGTCGGCCTTGGCTTTCAACGCGCGTTCTTCATCCGCGATGCGTTTACGTCCGAACCACGTGTTCCACAGCGATTCACCGGATTGCGCACCGGGCACCATCATCAGGTTCTCGCGGCAGGACATCGAGGAGAACTCATGCGCGATCTGGAACGTGCGCAGCAGGCCCTTGTGAAACAGCTCATGCGGGGGCAGGCCGGTGATATCCTCACCATCCATGTGAACCTTGCCGCTGGTCGGCGGCAGGACGCCCGCGATCACGTTGAACAGAGTGGTTTTCCCGGCCCCGTTCGGCCCAATCAGACCGGTGATCGAGCCCTTTTGGATTTCCAGCGATGCCCCGTCCACCGCATGAAACCCGCCGAAATGCTTGTGCACGTCTTCGACGACGATCATCTTTTCCCCTAGCCGCCGTTTACCGGCGTTGTTGCCCATCCCCCTGTAAGAGGTGCGGCCTTTTGTCATTGAAACAGCCCGGACACAAGGCCCGGGCTGCTTGTTTTTATGACTGTTAACCTCAGATCAACGGAAGTTGACTGTCTTGTTCTCGCCGTCGGTCACTTCGATCTCACGGTAGGAACCCGCGCTTTCGCCAGGGCCGATCAGCTCAACACCGGACGCGCCGACATAGTCGATCTCCTGACCGGCAGCCAGCAGTTCCAGACCCTTGGCCAGTTCGCCGGGATAGATTTTTTCGCCCGGCGCGTTGGCGACGTCCATGATCTTCGCGCCGTAGTCCGCCGGGCTGGTCGAGCCTGCGGCCTGCATCGCCAGCATGAACAGCGCGGCTGCGTCATAGCTTTCCGGCGAGTAAGGCGACGAGCCGTCGAAACCGGCGGCTTCGGCCATGGCGAAATACTTCTCGGCACCTTCACCGCCCGAACCGGCGATCTGACCGAACGAGCCGTTCAGGTCTGGGCCGACATTGTTGGGCAGCGAGTCGCCGATCATGCCGCCGGGCAGACCGAACGTGTCAAACGCACCGCTGTCCAAGGCCGACTGGATGATGCCCAGACCACCCTGATCCAGATAGCCCGCAACAACCAGAATGTCGCCACCGGCCGAGGCCAGCGCGCCAACTTCAGCCGAATAGTCGGCTTTACCGTCTTCGTGCGCTGCAACAATGGTCACTTCACCACCCGCTGCTTCAAACGAGGACTGGATCGCGTCCGCCAGACCCTTGCCATAGTCATTGTTGGTGTAAGTCAAAGCGATCGAGCTGATGCCGCGATCGTTCAGGATGTCGGCCATCACTTCACCTTCGCGCGCATCCGACGGGGCGGTGCGGAAGAACAGGCCGTTGTCTTCCATCGTCGACAGACCCGGAGACGTGGCCGACGGAGAAATCATGACCATGCCATTCGGAATCGCCACGTTCTGCAGGATCGCGCCAGTCACGCCCGAGCAGTCGCCGCCGATGATACCGGCAACGCCATCTGCGATCATGCGTTCGCCGTTCGAGGTGGCCAGACCGTTGTCGATACACCCGGTGTCGGCGCGCGAGGCGGTCACTTTGGTGCCGTCGAGAAGCTTGCCGGATTCAGTGACCTCGGCCATTGCCATCTCGGCACCCGAACCCATTGCGGGGGCCAGCGATTCAATCGGGCCGGTGAAGCCGAAGAGAACGCCCAGCGTGACATCCTCGGCCATTGCGGTGCCCGAAAGCAGAGCGGTTGCTGCAGTTGCTGTAAGCAGCTTTTTCATATGGTTACTCCCTGTTATGAACGTATTCGTTCTGGGCACGACCCTAGGCAAGCTGTTCGGAAAAGAAAAGTCCTAACGGAAAAGTGTTTTTCCAGCCAAAGACCCTATTTGTTCAGATGGGTTTCCCAGGCGAAGACGCGCCATTTGACGGAGGGTTAAGATGATCCGGGCATTCGTAATACTCATTTTGGCATGGGCCAGTATAGCCACGGCGGAAACGCTGCAATCCGCTGAAGGGCCGGTGCGCGTTACGAAAGTGGTGGGCGGGCTGGATACGCCGTGGGCTGTCGGCATTCTGCCCGATGGCAGCTTTCTGGTCACCGAACGAGACGGGGAAATCCTCTACGTCAATGGCTCCCAGGTCCAGCGCGTATCGGGCGTTCCGAAAGTTGCCGCTTCGGGGCAGGGCGGTTTGCTGGACATCACAATCGCGCGGGATTTTGATCGCAGTCGCGAAGTGTTTCTGACCTTCTCGAAACCTCAAAGCGGCGGTGCAGGAACGGCCCTTGCCGTGGCGCGCCTGTCAGAAGACGGCAAGCGACTGACGAATCTGCGTGTTATTTTCGAGGCTGTGCCGGGCGGATCAGGTGGTCGGCACTTTGGCTCTCGGGTGGTCGAGGCGCAGGATGGTACGCTTTACCTGACGATTGGGGACCGGGGCGACCGGCCTTCGGCGCAGGACCGGGCGACAGTGATGGGGTCGGTGATCCGTGTCGCGCGGGATGGCTCGGTTCCCGCTGACAATCCGTTTGTTGGACAGTCCGGCATACGCCCGGAAATCTGGTCTTATGGCCATAGAAACCCGCAAGGCGCGGGGCTGGATGCACGCGGCAGGCTGTGGGTTTCCGAGCACGGCGCGCGTGGCGGGGATGAGGTCAACCTTGTGCAAAAGGGTGCAAACTACGGCTGGCCCGTGATCTCATACGGCACCCATTATTCCGGCCAGAAGATCGGCGAAGGCACGTCGAGACAGGGTATGGAGCAGCCTGAATTCTACTGGGACCCGTCCATCGCACCGTCCGCCCTGATGGTGTACTCGGGCAAGCTGTGGCCGCAGTGGAAGGGTGATGTGTTCGTCGGCTCGCTCAAATTCGACTATATCGCCCGCCTTGCCGGTTCGCCGCTGCGCGAGGTCGAACAGATCAAAGGCCCTCAGACAGAACGTGTTCGCGATATCGTCGAAGCGCCCGACGGGTCGATCTGGTTTATTTCGGTAGGTCAGGGCGCGGTCTACCGCATGACGCCCGACGGCTAGACTGACAGCCGCCCACTTTGCGCCCCTCGTTCCCGGTAGGGCGTTGTGTTGTAATGCGCGCGGTAACATTTTGAGAAATGGCTGGGCGACGCAAACCCGCAGGCGAGCGCCACGTTGATGACGCTCATATCGGTCTGCATCAGCAAGTTGCGCGCCTTGTGCAGCCGCAACTCCATGTAATACCGCTTGGGTGACCGGCTCAGATAGCGGCGAAAAAGGCGTTCCAGCTGACGGGTGGACATACCGACGTCCTTGGCAAGGATCGAGGGCGAGATCGGTTCCTCGATGTTTTTCTCCATCATCAGAATGACTTGGCTGAGCTTGGGGTGACGCACACCGATCCGCGTGGGCGTCGACAGACGCTGGGTGTCCTGATCCGTGCGGATCGAGGAATAGATCATCTGATCTGCCACGGCATTGGCAAGATCCTCGCCATAATCGTCGGCGATCAGCTTTAGCATCAGGTCAATCGACGATGTTCCGCCTGCCGTTGTCATCCGGTTGCCGTCGACAAGAAACACCGATTTTGTCAGTTCCACACTGTCGAACTCTTCGGCAAAACTGTCCGAGTTTTCCCAATGGATCGTCGCTTTCTTTCCGTCCAGCAACCCGGCTTTGGCCAGAGTATAGGCGGCAGTACACAACCCGCCGACTTTGACACCCTTCCGCGCCTCGCGGCGCAGCCAGTTCAGAACGCGTTTGGTCGTAGCCGCCTGAACATCGACGCCGCCGCAGACCATGATCACCTCGTCGCGCTGCAACTCGCCCAAATCGGCGTCCAGCTTAAAGGTCGTCCCGGCCGAGCAAGACACAACCTCGCCACCTTCCCCGGCCAACGTCCACGTGTAGATCGTGCGGTCGGCCATACGGTTGGCGATCCGCAGGCTGTCCAGCGCCGAGGCAAAGGACAAAAGCGAGAACTTGTCCAGCAGGACAAAAACGAAATTGACGGGCTTGTCTGTGCTTCCGTCCACTGTGACAACTTGGCGTTGCTCTTGCATGGCGATTTGTCCTTTATTCGACGCCTTGTGACGGTGCGTCCGGCGACAGATATGGCAGCCACCATGATCAAAGCTTGTTTGCGTCGTCAAGAGGCGCAAATGGGATATGGTCACTCATCAAAGCTTTTTGTATAGAGACCCCCTGAATACTTCAGCGGAGATCAAAGCTATGACCGAATGGCAAAAAACGAACTGGCGCAACAAGCCCCGGGTTCAGATGCCAGACTATACCGACGCGGCCGCGCTGGCCAAGGTCGAGGCCCAGCTTTCGCAGTATCCCCCGCTGGTCTTTGCGGGCGAGGCGCGGCGGCTCAAGCAACATCTGGGTGCTGCTGGCCGTGGTGAGGCGTTCCTGCTGCAGGGCGGGGATTGCGCTGAAAGCTTTGAACAATTCAGCGCGGACGCAATCCGGGACACGTTCAAGGTGATGCTGCAGATGGCGATGGTGTTGACCTATGGCGCAAAGGTGCCCGTGGTCAAAGTGGGCCGTATGGCGGGTCAGTTCGCAAAACCGCGCAGCGCCCCGACCGAGGTTGTGGATGGTGTGGAACTGCCCAGCTACCGCGGTGACATCATCAACGAATTGGCCTTCACGCCCAAGGCGCGGATTCCGAATCCGGGCAAGATGCTGCAGGCCTACACACAGGCAGCGGCTACGCTGAACCTGCTGCGCGCGTTCTCGACCGGCGGTTTCGCCGATATGAGCCACGTGCATTCCTGGACCCTGGGCTTTGCCGACGGTCAGGACGTTCAGAAATATTCCGAGATTGCTGACCGCATTCAGGATTCGATCGATTTCATGGGGGCTGCAGGCATCACCGCAGACACCACCCATGAATTCTCATCGGTCGAGTTCTACACCAGCCACGAAGGCCTGCTGCTGGAATATGAAGAGGCGCTGACCCGTCTCGATTCCACCTCGGGCAACTGGCTGGCAGGCTCGGGTCACATGATCTGGATCGGCGACCGTACCCGTCAGCCCGACGGCGCGCATGTTGAATTCGCGCGTGGCGTTCTGAACCCGATTGGTCTGAAATGCGGCCCGACCACGACCGCCGAGGACCTGAAAGTTCTGATGTCCAAGCTGAACCCCGAAAACGAAGAGGGTCGCCTGACCCTGATCGCCCGGTTCGGCGCGGGTAAGGCGGGTGAGCATCTGCCGCGTCTGGTCAAGGCCGTCAAGGAAGAGGGTGCGAAGGTCACCTGGGTCTGCGACCCGATGCACGGCAACACGATAAAATCGGCCACGGGCTACAAAACCCGCCCGTTTGACTCGGTGCTGCGCGAGGTGCGCGATTTCTTCGGAGTACATCAGGCCGAGGGCACAATCCCCGGCGGTGTGCATTTCGAGATGACCGGTCTGGACGTCACCGAATGCACCGGTGGCGTGCGCGCCGTGACCGAAGAGGACCTGTCGGACCGCTACCACACCGCCTGCGACCCGCGCCTGAACGCGTCGCAGTCGCTGGAACTGGCCTTCTTGGTGGCCGAGGAACTAACCAACCTGCGCCGGAACGGTTCAAAACGCGCCGCTGGCTGATCGCTGATGCAGATGTAATGGAAACGGCGGGCCGATGGCTCGCCGTTTTTTGTCAGTCGTCGCGTGAATAGATCAGCCGCAGATGGCTGGAGGAGGCTTTGAAATCAGCCTGATCTTCAGCGAAACCTTCGGCCTCCTGAACATTGGGCTTTGCAGGGGGCTGAATCTCGGAAACGGCTTTGATCCGCGTATCCGCGACGGAAAAGCGGCGCGGCGTGGGGCCGATGGTGCCATCGCTAACCATGACGCCCAAAGCCCGGCTAACATCGCCCAGATCGCTTTTCAGCGGCAACAGGATCATGCGCGCCTGCAGACGGGGGCGCCCCATTGCGCCGCTGGACACCAGCCCAAGCTCGGCAATGACCGGAGCCGCGAAAACCTGTTCCAGCGTGTCCTTGATGGCCAGGCGCCCTTCGGGTTCAAAGAATGAGGTCAACGGCATCCCGCGCACCTCCATCCCCGCCAACTTGTTCATGTGGCTTCCAGCCAGCCGAAACCGCGCCAGACCGGGCGCGATGCGTTCCAGTATGAACGTGTATTCCAGAACATTCTCTAACCCGCGCGGGTCGATCTGCGACCGCATCGGCACACCGTCACCGGTTAACAGGGCGGACCAATAAGCCTCGGCCTGTCGGATCGGCGAGAGGCTGCGCCCACTGTCAAAGCGATCCATGGCAACGATCTTTCCAAATTCTGACCCGGAACCAATCCCGAAAAAGGTTTTCATTTTCATAACCCTAGCATCAACCGATCACCATTTTAGTAGAATGCAACACATCGGGTGCATCTATGGCGCAACTGCATGTCCTGTCGCGAGATTGACACGGGTTAAGTCTATTTTGGAGCAATTCCTTAACGAATGGTTAACCACTGCAGAAGATTTGCTTTCTCAGCAGAGTCTTGCCCTGCATGGCCCAATAGCATTAGGTGCAGCAAGCGGGCAGCAGTAGGGCAGATTAAGGAAGGGCAGTCATGATCAAATCCATGACCGGGTTCGCCGCAGGCAAGGGCGAGTTCGGGCCGCATAGCTGGACGTGGGAATTGCGCAGCGTGAACGGTAAAGGCCTGGACATGCGCATCCGGGTGCCCGAGAGGCTGACAGGGCTTGAAGCCGCTTTGCGCGCGACGCTGTCCAAATCGCTGAGCCGGGGTAACGTCACCCTGTCGATGCGGGTCAGCCGCGATGAATCTACGCCCGATCTGGCGCTGAACGAAACCACCATGACCGCCGCGCTGGATGCATTGCAGCAAACACAGGACATGGCCGCCGCGCGTGGTATCACGCTTGCGCCGTCTTGCGCCGCTGATCTGCTGGCCATGAAGGGCATGATGGAAGCGGGGACTGAGGCCGACGACCCGGCCCCTCTGGTCGCGCATCTGACCAAGGAGTTTGCCCCGCTTCTGGCCGCCTTCATCGAGATGCGCGGGAAAGAAGGCGAGGCTTTGGCCGGGGTCCTTACGGCCCAGTTGGATCAGGTTGCGGCGCTGACTGCGCAGGCGGCTGATCTGGCCGAAAAGCGTAAGGGCAAGATGGCTAACGCGCTGCGCGAAAACCTCGCCCGTGTGATGGACAACGCGCAGGGGGCAGACCCAGACCGCGTGGCGCAGGAACTGGCGCTGATCGCGGTCAAGGCCGATATCACAGAAGAGATCGACCGCCTGACCGCCCACGTGGCGGCAGCCAGCGACCTGCTGACCCAGAATGGCGCGGTCGGTCGAAAGCTGGATTTCCTGATGCAGGAGTTCAATCGTGAGGCCAACACGCTGTGCTCGAAAGCGCAAAGCGCCGAGCTGACCTCGGTCGGGCTGGAACTGAAGGCCGTCATCGACCAGATGCGCGAGCAGGTGCAAAACGTTGAATAATAAAGGAAACCAGTGACATGGCGGACCGTCGCGGCCTACTCATCATCCTGTCCTCGCCCTCGGGCGCGGGCAAATCCACTCTGGCCCGCCGATTGATGGCTTGGGACACCGATTTGGAATTCTCGGTGTCTGCAACAACCCGCGCGCCGCGTCCGGGCGAAGAACATGGGCGCGAATACTACTTCCTGACGGAAGACGCCTTTAAACAGCAGGTGGCGGACGGGCAAATGCTGGAACATGCGCATGTATTCGGTAACTTCTATGGCTCGCCTGCCGGTCCGGTGCGCGACTCGATCAACTCGGGGCGCGATGTCCTGTTTGACGTGGACTGGCAGGGCGAGGTTCAGATCCGCAATTCGGATCTGGGCAAACACGCGCTGTCGATCTTCATCCTGCCGCCCTCGATCCCCGAGTTGCGCCGCCGGTTGGAAACGCGCGGGCAGGACAGTGAGGACGTAATCGCCAAGCGGATGCTCAAAAGCTGGGACGAGATCAGCCACTGGGGCTATTACGATTACGTTCTGGTCAATGACGATCTGGATTCCACGGAAGAAAAGCTGAAAACGATTGTCAGCGCCGAACGCATGCGGCGCATTCAACAACCGTCATTGCAGGACCACGTCCGGCAACTGCAAAACGAATTCGAGGGGCTGTCATGACCATCTACGCTTTGGGAGACAACACACCGCATATTCACGAGGACACCTGGGTCGCGCCGGATGCCAATCTGATCGGTAAGGTGGTTCTGGAGCAGGGCGCGTCGGTTTGGTTTGGCTGTACGATTCGCGCCGATCACGAGGAAATTCGTGTGGGGCAGGGCAGCAATGTGCAGGAAAACTGCGTCATGCATATCGACGCGGGCTATCCACTGACGATCGGGGCGAGCTGCACCATCGGCCACAAGGTCATGCTGCATGGCTGCACGATTGGTGACAACACGCTGATCGGAATGGGAGCCATTGTTCTGAACGGGGCCAAGATCGGCAAAAACTGTTTGATTGGCGCGGGCGCACTGATCACAGAAGGCAAGGAAATCCCTGACAACTCGCTGGTCATGGGATCGCCCGGCAAGATCGTCCGCGACGTGGATGAGGTGATGGCGCAGAAGTTGACGCTCAGCGCGTTGCACTATCAGGAAAACATGCGCAAGTTTCGCGAAACTATGAAGCCCGTAGGCTAGGGCGCGGGCATTCATCGCTGGGTAACGAAAATGTCTGATGACCTACTTGCCGAATTTGTCTCGGCCATTCCGATGCCCGCTCTGATGGTCGATCAGACCGAGCGAATTATTGCGGCCAATATCGATGCCAGAACCTTGCTGGGACAGAACATCGAAGGCAGGCATTTCGCCACGATCCTGAGGCAACCTCAGGTCATTGAGGCGATGGAGCAAAGCCTGAGCACCAAGGGCCGGTCCGAGACCCGGCATCTGTCGAACGACGGCGCGCAGGACACGACTTTTGACGTTCAGTTCCGGTACATGAATGGGGTCGGCGCTGTGTCAGGCGGTGCCTCTCTGGCGATCTTTCAAGACGTCACACATCTGGAGCAGGCAAGCCAGATGCGCCGCGATTTTGTGGCCAATGTCAGCCACGAATTGCGCACCCCGCTGACCGCGCTGATGGGGTTCATCGAAACTCTGCGGGGCCCGGCGCGCGATGATGAGGCGGCGCGGGATCGGTTTCTGCAGATCATGGCGGATGAAGCCAACCGGATGAACCGTCTGGTTGGCGATCTTCTGTCCCTCAGCCGGGTGGAAAGCAATGAACGCATCCGGCCGAAAGAACAATTGGAACTGACGGGCCTTCTGCAATCGACTTTGAATTCGCTGAAACCCCTGGCCGAAGATGCAGGTGTGACCTTGTCGCTAAGCGCACCGCACGACCCGGTCCTGCTGGCGGGGGACAGTGATCAGTTGCGGCAGGTGTTTACCAACCTCGTCGAAAACGCGATCAAATATGGCGGCAGTGGAGGCAGCGTCGAAATGCGTATCGCTTCCCTGGAACGAGACACCGCCATTCGCGGTCCGGCTGTGCGCGTCCAGATTATCGACCAGGGTCCGGGGATCGATCCCGTTCATCTGCCCCGACTCACCGAGCGATTCTATCGCGCCGACAGCCACCGCTCGCGCGAACTTGGGGGGACGGGGCTTGGGCTGGCCATCGTCAAGCATATCGTCAATCGCCACCGCGGGCGTCTGCGCGTTGAGAGCGAGGTTGGGAAAGGCTCTGTTTTCACAGTGATTTTGCCCCGGTGAGACGTCCTTTCGTCTTCCGGATAGCGCCGGTCGCGGAATGGTGATGGGACGTTGATGACAGGAAAAATGAAGTAAATCTAATCTTGTCATAAAAGCGTTACACGCTTGTCACAAAAGGCTTACGCACGGCCCCTAGGGGGATGCCCAGGATCATCATGGGGGTGATCAGATTGTACCTTTTTCAGGGAGACTGAAATGTCCTTTGTAAAACTGTCGGCTTCGGCACTTGCCATCGCTGCCGTATCGGCCACAACCGCTGCCGCGCGTGACAACGTTCAGGTTGCAGGCTCGTCGACTGTGCTGCCTTACGCTTCGATCGTCGCAGAACTGTTCGGTGAAAACACCGACTTCCCGACACCGGTTGTGGAATCGGGTGGCTCGTCCGCAGGTCTGAAGCGTTTCTGCGAAGGCGTTGGCGAAAACACCATCGACGTTGCAAACGCGTCGCGCGCGATCCGCGAAAAAGAAATCAAAGCCTGTGCCGAAAACGGCGTGACCGACATCATGGAAGTCCGCATCGGCTATGACGGCATCGTCTTTGCCAGCCAGCAGTCCGGCCCTGCCTTCACCGCGTTCCAGCCGGCTGACATCTACAACGCCATCGGCGCAAAGGTCATGAAAGACGGCGCTCTGGTCGACAACAGCTTCAACACCTGGGCCGAATTCAACGGCGACCTGCCTGACGTTGAGATTGCCATGTTCATCCCGGGCACCAAGCACGGCACCCGTGAAGTGTTCGAAGACAAGGTTCTGCTGGCAGGCTGTGAAGCCACCGGTGCCATGGAAGCCATGGTTGCAGGCGGCATGAGCGAAGATGACGCCGAAGACGCATGCCTGGACGTCCGCACCGATGGTAAGTCGGTCGACATCGACGGCGACTACACCGAAACTCTGGCCCGTATCGACACCAACCCGAACGGCATCGGCGTGTTTGGTCTGGCGTTCTACGAGAACAACACCGATAAGCTGAAAGTGGCCACCATGGGCGGTGTTGCACCATCGACCGAGACCATCGCCTCGGGTGAATACCCCGTGTCGCGCCCGCTGTTCTTCTACGTCAAGAAAGCGCATATCGGCGTGATCCCGGGTCTGAAAGAGTACGCTCAGTTCTTCACCCATGATGAAATCGCAGGCGGTTCCGGCCCGCTGGCCAACTATGGCCTGGTTGCCGATCCTGAGCTGGCCAAAACCCAAGACGCGATTGCGAACGAAGTGACCATGGGCTCGGGTAGCTAAGCCTGATGTTCGTCTGACGTATTTGGGGGCGGCCACGGGTGTCGCCCCCAAACATCTTTTTAAGCTCCAAACCAAGACACGTGGGGGTGTCATGCCGATAATTTGGCTTTTCCTGATCATCATCGCGATCTCTGCAGCCGGATATGTGCTGGGGCGGGCGCGCGCCATGCAAAGCGCTGGGGGCGACAGCCGTAACCTGCATTCGCTGCCGGTCTTTTATGGTGCCAACGTCGCCTTGAAGGCTGCGGTCCCCGCCCTTGGTTTGTTGATTGTTTGGTTGCTGGTGCAGCCGCTGTTCGTGAATTCCCGGATTTCAGCGATGATCCCCGAGACTGCGGTCCAAGAAGGATCATCCCTAAGCCTTGTGATGGCCGAGGTGCGCCGGACGGCCGGCGGGTTGGACAGTGCAGTGGCACAAGGTCTGCTGACCGCAAATGCTGCAGATGATCGAAACGTCGATATCGCCGAGGTGACCCAATTGCTGAAAGAAGCAGGGCAGGTGGTGACCTCGGACATCACGCAACCGGTACTGCATGCCGCCCAAAGCTATCGTGACATGAACGCAACCGGGTACACGTTCATGTCAGTGGTCATTATTCTGGTCGCCTTGGTCGGCGTGGCGTTCAGCTGGTGGCAGACCCATTCGGAATACCGCGCCCGCAATGTGGTCGAGCAGGGCGTGCGTGTCCTGTTGCTGGCCGCCGCATCGGTTGCGGTCCTGACAACGGTCGGCATCGTGTTGTCGCTGGTCTTCAACACATGGGAGTTCTTCAAGCTCTACCCCGCGACCGACTTCTTTTTCGGAACGACCTGGGCCCCCAGCTTTTCGGGCCGGGGGGGCTCGTCAGCGCTGGGGATCATCCCGCTGTTGTGGGGGACGTTCTATATCTCTCTGGTCGCGCTACTGGTGGCCGTGCCCATCGGGCTGTTCGCGGCCATTTACCTCAGCGAGTATGCCTCGCCTCGGGTGCGATCAGTCGCCAAACCCTTGCTGGAAGTGCTGGCCGGTATCCCGACCATCGTCTACGGCCTGTTCGCGCTGCTGACTGTTGGCCCGCTGCTGCTGGGCGTGTTCGGTGATGACGGTCTGGGCTGGATGAAGGCGGGTACGGCCGTGATGACCGCAGGTCTGGTCATGGGCATCATGCTCATCCCGTTCGTGTCCTCGCTGTCGGACGACATCATCAACGCGGTCCCGCAGGCCATGCGTGACGGGTCCTACGGGCTAGGGGCCACCCAATCCGAAACCATCCGTCAGGTCGTCCTGCCCGCCGCCTTGCCGGGCATCGTCGGCGCGATCCTTCTGGCGGCCTCGCGCGCCATTGGTGAAACCATGATCGTGGTTCTGGGGGCAGGGGCCGCAGCAAGGCTAAGCCTGAACCCGTTCGAGGCCATGACCACCGTGACCGCGAAAATCGTCAGCCAGTTGACCGGCGACGCGGATTTCGCCTCGCCCGAGGCGCTGGTCGCCTTCGCACTTGGCATGACGCTGTTCGTCGTCACGCTGGGTCTGAACATCTTTGCCCTCTACATCGTGCGCAAGTACCGGGAGCAGTACGAATGACCGACGCAAGCATGCAAACCCCCGAAGCGGGCCGCCAATCGGTCTCGCTGACCGCGACGGACGCACGTACGCGCAAACGCGCCAACGCGGAAAAGCGGTTCCGGGCCTATGGAATAGTCGCAATCGCAACCGGGCTTTTCTTTCTTGTGGTCCTGTTCGCCTCGATCCTGTCGCAGGGTATCCCGGCCTTCACCCGCACAGTCGTGAGCGTGGAGTTCACGCTGACGGAACCGCAGCTTGAAGAGGCTGAAGGCACGCTGTTCAAAACCAAGGCCTATTCCGACCTGTTCATCGCGGCGCTGAACAAGGAGCTGTCCGACAGCGGGCTGAACGTCGACTTTGACGATAAGGCGATTGAACGGTTGCTGGGCAAGGTCGGCGGCACCATTCGGGAATTCTACAAAGCAAATCCGGACAAGCTGGGTGAGCCCGTGGAATTTGACCTCGCAGCCTCCAGCCGGGTTGATGGGTACTACAAGGGCCGCGTGTCGCGCGACACCATTCAGGACAGCCGCTTCCTGCAGAAAAGCGACCTTGATTTGGTGGATGCGCTGAAAGAGGCGGGCATCATCAAACAGGTGTTCAACTGGCCGTTCATCACCGGCGCAGACTCGGGCGTGGACAACCCCGGCGGCGCGGGGATCGGAGCCTCGGTTGTGGGCTCGTTCTTCATGATGCTGGTGGTTCTTGGCCTGTCGCTGCCGATCGGCGTTGCCGCCTCGATCTACCTTGAGGAATTCGCACCGCAGAACCGGTTCACGGATTTGATCGAGGTGAACATATCGAACCTTGCCGCTGTACCGTCCATCGTGTTCGGTATCCTTGGTTTGGCTGTGTTCATTCAGTTCATGCACCTGCCACAATCGGCCCCTCTGGTCGGCGGTCTGGTCCTGACGCTAATGACCCTGCCGACGATCATCATCTCGACCCGTGCCTCGCTCAAGGCGGTTCCGCCGTCGATCCGCGATGCGGCACTTGGGGTAGGGGCCTCGAAAATGCAGGCGGTGTTCCATCACGTTCTGCCGCTGGCCGCGCCGGGTATCCTGACCGGCACCATCATCGGACTGGCGCAGGCGCTGGGGGAAACCGCGCCGCTGCTGCTAATTGGCATGGTAGGCTTTGTCGCGCGCGGATACCCGGACGGGTTCCTGGCGGGCTTTACCGAGCCGAACTCGGCCATGCCCGCGCAAATCTATACTTGGGCCGCACGCGCAGACGTGGGCTTTTACGAAAAAGCCTGGGGCGGGATCATCATCCTTCTGGTATTCCTGCTGACCATGAACATCATCGCAATCATCCTGCGCCGCCGCTTTGAACGCCGCTGGTAACGAGGGGCACGAAAATGAACGACATGTCACGAGTGGAGAGAGACGTGGACACCAAGGATATCAAGCTGGAGTGCCGTGACTGCCAAGTTTACTACGGTGACACCCACGCCATTAAAGACGTCAACGTCGACATCGAAGACAAAACCGTAACGGCTTTCATCGGCCCGTCAGGCTGTGGGAAGTCCACCTTTCTGCGCTGCTTGAACCGGATGAACGACACAATCGACGTGGCCCGTGTGAAGGGCTCGTTCAAACTGGATGGCGAAGATATCTATGACAAGCGGGTCGACCCTGTGCAGTTGCGCGCAAAGGTGGGCATGGTGTTCCAGAAACCGAACCCGTTCCCCAAGTCGATCTATGACAACGTGGCCTATGGCCCGCGCATTCACGGTCTTGCCAAGAACAAGGCGGAACTGGATGAAATCGTTGAAAAATCCCTGCGTCGCGGCGCGATCTGGGATGAGGTTAAGGACCGCTTGGATGCCCCGGGTACCGGTCTTTCAGGTGGTCAGCAACAGCGTTTGTGCATCGCGCGGGCCGTAGCGACGCAGCCAGAGGTCCTGCTGATGGACGAACCCTGCTCGGCGCTGGACCCGATTGCGACGGCGCAGGTTGAGGAACTGATCGACGAGCTGCGCAAGCGGTACTCAGTGGTGATCGTGACACACTCAATGCAGCAGGCGGCGCGTGTCAGCCAGAAGACGGCGTTCTTCCATCTGGGTAATCTGGTCGAGTTTGGCGAAACCGGCCAGATTTTCACCAACCCGGTAGACCCGCGAACCGAAAGCTACATTACAGGCCGCATCGGCTGATCAAAGGTATTCAGACATGAACGACACAAGCGAACAGCATATTGCATCTGCCTTCGACCGCGATCTTGAGGCGATTCAGGCGCATATCATGAAGATGGGCGGGCTTGTCGAAGCCTCGATCATGGGGGCGGCGCGCTCGCTGGAAACCCGGGACGAGGAACTGGCGCAGGACGTTCGCAGAAAAGACAAGGCAATCGATGCGCTGGAAGAGCTGATCAACGAGGAAACCGCGCGCCTGATCGCACTCCGCGCGCCCACGGCAGGCGATTTGCGCCTGGTTCTTTCGGTCATGAAAGTGGCGGCTAATCTCGAGCGGATAGGGGACTATTCTAAGAATATCGCCAAGCGCACTGCAGTTCTGATCAACGCGGGCGAGATCAACGGCAGCGCCGCCGCCTTGCGCCGAATGGCCCGCGAAGTCGAGGTGATGCTGCGCGACGCACTCGACGCCTATATCCAGCGCGACGCCGAACTGGCCGCCGATGTGATCGAGCGCGATCTGGAGGTTGACCAGATGTATAACGGTCTGTTCCGCGAGTTTCTGACCTTCATGGCCGAGGACCCACGGAACATTTCGGCCTGTATGCATCTGCATTTCATTGCCAAGAACATCGAGCGCATGGGTGATCACGTGACCGCTATTGCCGAGCAGGTGGTCTATCTGGTTACCGGCGAACGCCCGACCGAGGCCAGGCCCAAAGCCGACAACACGTCGCATACTGTCTAGGAGACACAGACCATGTCCGCAGATCAGCCGACTGTTTTGGTGGTCGAGGATGAGCTCGCCCAGCGCGAGGTGCTGGCCTATAACCTCGAAGCCGAAGGCTTTCGCGTGTCCAAAGCCGCCAATGGCGACGAAGCGTTGCTGCTGGTGGATGAGGACAGCCCGGACATCATCGTGCTGGACTGGATGATGCCTAACCTCAGCGGCATCGAAGTTTGCCGCAGGCTCAAGATCCGGCCAGACACACGTTCGATCCCGATCATCATGCTGTCCGCGCGCTCGGAAGAGGTTGACAAAGTGCGGGGGCTAGAGACGGGGGCCGACGACTACGTGGTGAAACCCTATTCTGTCGTCGAACTGATGGCGCGAGTTCGTACGCAGTTACGCCGCGTTCGCCCAGCGACGGTCGGGCTGCGGTTGGAGTTTGCCGATATCGTTCTGGATTCCGAGACTCACAAGGTCAGCCGTGGCAGCAAACCGTTGAAACTCGGACCCACGGAATTCCGGCTGCTGAGCACGTTCATGGAAAAGCCGGGGCGGGTCTGGAGCCGCGAACAACTGCTGGACCGCGTCTGGGGTCGCGATATCTATGTGGACACGCGAACCGTGGACGTTCATATCGGTCGACTGCGCAAGGCTCTGACGCAACATGGTGGCGAAGACCCGGTGCGAACCGTGCGCGGCGCAGGCTACGCGCTGGGGTGAGGGTTCTGGGGCGATGATGCGAAGTTTGTTCGTAGTTTCTGGTGGATAGAGGACTTGTTGCATCTACCTTCCGAGCGATCGAATTATTGTATAATCGGTATTATGGTAAATAGATAGCCCTGTAATTCCGCACTTAACGCCGTACCATGCTCCAAAGGTTTGTAAGTTGGACCCGCAGATGGAATTGCACGGAAAGACCGTTGTCGTCACTGGCGCTGCTGGCGGGATTGGCAAAGGCCTCGCGCAGCGGTTTGCGCGTGAAGGTTCTTTGGTGGTCTGCGCCGACGTTGATGACGACGGTGCGCAGCTGACCGCTGAGGCTATCGGCGGGCAAGCTATGCGCTGCGATGTGTCCTCCGAGACTGACATCGTGGCTTTGATCGACCACGTCGAAGACAGCATCGCGCCGATTGATCTGTTCTGTGCAAATGCCGGAATTCTGACCCTGGGCGGTCCGGACGTGTCTGATGACGACTGGGATCGGATCTGGAACATCAATGTTATGTCCCACGTCTGGACTGCGCGGCATCTGGTGCCCCGGATGATTGCGCGCGGCGGTGGTTACTTGCTGACAACAGCCTCGGCGGCCGGATTGCTGAACCAACCCGGCGCGGCTCCGTACGCTGTGACCAAACACGCCGCCGTTGGGCTGGCCGAATGGCTGGCTTTGACATATGGCCCCAAAGGGTTGCGCGTTTCGGTACTGTGCCCGCAGGCCGTGCGATCTGAAATGACACGCGGGCACGAGACTTCGGTGGCGGCAATCGACGGGATGCTGGAGCCTGAGGAGGTTGCAGACGCTTGTGTTGAGGCTATCCAAGCAGAACAATTTCTGGTGCTGCCACATCCAGAGGTGCTAAATTACATGAGGCTGAAAACAGCAGATTACGACCGTTGGATCGCAGGAATGCAGAAGTTAAATCAGCAGTTTACGGAAAATCCCTAAGGTCGTTTCTGAGCCTTGCGCATCAACCCTTCCTGAGCGACCGATGCAACCAGAACGCCATCTTCCGAATAGATCGACCCTCGGTTAAAGTTCCGTCCCTGCCCCGCCCACGGCGAGTCCATCGAGTACAAATGCCACTGGTCGAATTGCACGGGCGCGTGAAACCATATCGCGTGGTCGAGACTGGCGCCATTCACTTCGCCCGTAAACCAGCTTACGCCATGAGGGCGCATACCCGAAAGCATCAGGCTCATGTCCGAAGCATAAGCCAGAAGTAGATGTTGTGTCTTGGCGTCCGCCGAGGCTGCTGCACCCATACGAAACCAGATTTGGTTGCGGTCATCAGAGATCGCGGGATGGAAAAGGTCCAGATGATCGACTTCTCGCACCTCAATCGGGCGTTCGCGCAGGAATTCACCGCGCATCTTCTCCGGGACCCGATCAAGATAGCGGTTTCGCAATTCAGTTCTGGCCGGATAGGTCTCTGGCGCGTTCAAATCGGGCATCGGATGCTGGTGGGACCATCCTTCGTCCTGAATATGGAACGAGGCTGACATGTTCAGAATCTGTTTTCCGTGCTGGATCGCGACCACGCGTCGTGTCGTGAAAGAACCTCCATCCCGCGCTCTATCCACCTGATAAATAACCGGAATGCTTGGATCTCCGGGCCGGATGAAATACGCGTGCAGCGAGTGACATAGCCGGTCATCCACGGTCCTGTAGGCTGCAGCCAGCGCCTGCGCGATCACCTGGCCGCCAAATATCCGCATGGGTGTTTCACCGCCGGAGCCGGTGCCGCGAAACAAATCGACCTCAAGCCGTTCGACGTTCAAAAGATCAAGCAGAATACGCTCGGCTTCGGTCATGGTCCGGTCTCCGATGGGGTTTTGAAACGGGTATCCGCGTTTTGGGGATCAATCAACCAAAGCGGCCTGAACCAGCGCTTTAAGCTCGGCCCGTGACGGGTACGAGCTTGAGGGCGACAACTGAGTCAAAAACACCGCAGTCAGATCGTTCTCCCAGTCGATCCAGAAGAAGGTCGAGGCCATACCGCCCCAACTGAAATCCCCGACCGAGCCGGGAACCCGCACCCTGCCCGGGTCCAGCAGCACCGAGCCGCCTAGGCCGAAACCGACGCCCTCCATCGGTTGTTCGGCGAAACTGCTCGGTCCCATGGATGCGATGTCGCCCGGCAAATGGTTGCGCATCATGAAGTCCACGATTTTGGGGCCAAGCAGACGATGGCCGTTGCCCAAGCCGCGGTTCCTTAACATCTCGGTGAATGCGGCGTAATCGTCGATTGTGCCAATCAAACCCCCACCGCCCGAGAATGTCGTGGTGCGTTCAAAGGGCGAGTCGCCGGGCTGATCCACCAGACGCAAGGTCTCGGAACCATGATTGGCGGAATTCAACTCCATCGCATCGCCGGACAGCGGTGTGTAGAGCGACGCAAACCGATCCCCTGCCCCGTCCGGCACCCGGAAGGCGGTGTCGTGCATCCCCAATGGGTCAAAGATGTGGTCGCGAAAGTACTGGTCCAGCGTCTTGCCAGAGGTGAGTTCAATTACGTAGCCTAGCACATCCATGCTGACCGAGTATTCCCAGCGGGTGCCCGGCTGGAAGGCCAACGGCAGCTTTGCAAGATCACGCACCCTGTCGCTCAGAAGCCCTTGATCTGGCTTGAATAACAGATCTTGTTCATCCATCGCGGCGGGCAGAACGCCGGGGTTGAACGGATAACTGAGGCCGCTGGTGTGGGTCAGCATCTGGTGCAGGGTTGGCGGGGCGGCTTCCTCGGTCTGGTCCAGCGTTTCTGCACCGGGGATCAGCGCCTGCACCCCGTGGAACTCGGGGATGAACTCCGAAATCGGGGTGTCGAGTGTGAAAAGTCCGCGCTCCACCAGCGTCATCAGGGCCACGGCGGTCACGGGTTTGGTCATAGAGTAGATGCGCGCCCATGTATCCCGCCCGAACGGCAGATCGTTTTCGGTGCTGCGCTGACCGCAAGCGTGAAAAAACGCCTCGGTCCCGCGCTGTTTCAGCAAAAACGAACTGCCCGCATATTTGCGCTGATCCACATAGCGCTCCATCCACGGGCGGATGCGATCCAGCCTTGCCGGATCAAGTTTTACGTCACTGTTCGGCATATCCCGCCCCTGTCCCGATCTTCGTCGCTTTTCCCCGCGATCTGACCGCATTTGCAGATATTTCTCAAGAAAATCATTGTTATCGCTGAAACTGTCTTCGGGCTGTTAGACTGGCAGTGGTACAGATTCGCAGTTTCCCAGTTCCCGAACATAACCCGACACCCCGCGCGGAGGAACGACATGGCGCAAAGCATGGATTTTGTTTACGATTTTTGCAGCCCCAATGCGTTCCTAGCGTACAAGGCGCTGCCCGATCTGGCCGCGCGGTATAAGGTTGAGGTCAATTATGTGCCGGTCTTGCTGCCCATCGTTTTCAAGGCGACTCACAACCAAAACCCGTTTGAGGCGTTCTCGGAAAACCGTAAAAAGACCTCGTACCTGACGCATGACCTGCACCGGTTTGCACGGCGACGCGGGATCAGTTTTCACATGAGTCCGCATTTTCCGATGAACACGAAATTCGCCATGCGCGGTGCGTTGTTTGCGATGGGGAAGTCGTGGGAAACCAATTATATAGACGCGATCTTTGATGCAATCTGGGTACATGGTCAAAAGGTCGAGGAAATCGGCGTGTTGACGGACATCCTGCACGAACATGGCCTTCCGGTTCGCAAAATACGCGAGGCTATAGCAAGCGCGGACACCAAGCCGAAATTGAAAGAACAATCCAAAGCCGCTGTGAAACGCGGTGTGTTTGGAGTGCCCAGCATGTTCCTGGGGTCCGAGATGTTCTTTGGCAAAAACAGCCTGGCAAATCTGGAGCTTGAGCTGTCCACTCTGGCCAAGGCGTGATCATCCCCCGTTTAACGCAGCCAAACCGTGCTGGGCAAAGACCGGAACATATGCCCCGAAGGCCTGCGCCCTTTTCGGGTCCGATGCGTTGCCGTCCAATGCCCTTTTGTAAACGCCCTGCAGAATCCCAGCCATTCGGAAGAAGTTGAAGGCCAGATAGAAGCCGAAGTTCTCGATTCCAGTCAGACCGCGCCGCTGGCAATATTGGTCGATAAACGCCCGATCTCTTGGCAGCCCCAGAGCGTTACGATCTATCCCGGCAAGGCCCCGCCCCTCTTTCCCCGGTGGTAGTTGCCACTGCATGATGACGGCGGCCAGATCGGCGTAAGGGTGACCGATGGTCGACAATTCCCAATCCAGCACGCCGATGCAGTTGGTTCCGTCCGGGGCGAACATCAGGTTGTCGATCCTGTAGTCTCCGTGAACCAGAGTTCTTTGCCCGTCATCAGCCGGAATCGAGCTTTCCAGCGCAGTGATCAACGCATCCATATCTGCGATCACCGAGGTTTCCGAGGCACGGTACTGCTTGGTCCAGCGTGAGATCTGGCGTTCGAAATAATTACCCGTTGGGCCGTAATCGGCCAACCCTACCGCGTTGATATCCACCATATGCAACGCGGCCAGAACCCGGTTCATCTCGTCAAACACGGCGGTACGGGTGTTATTGCTTTCGCCTTGCATCGACGGTTCCAGAAAAACCCGGCCCTCTAGGCGTTCCATCACGTAAAAGGCCGATCCAATCACTGTCTCGTCCTCGCACAGGATTAGCATCTCGGGCACTGGCACGGGGCTGCCCGCCAACGCGCGCTGCACCCGAAACTCCCGCTCGACCGCGTGGGCAGATTTCAGCAGAACACCCGGCGGCTTGCGGCGCAGGACATAGGGTTTTTCGGGCGTTCGGAGCTCGAACGTCGGGTTGGACTGGCCAATTGCGAATTTGGTGGCCTGTAAAGGACCACGGTAGCCATCCAGATGGGCGCTGAGATAGGCGTCGACTGCGGTAAGGTCCAAAGCGGAGTTGTCGTTCATCGTGGCGCTCATAAAGCTTCGGCGAAGATATTGCCCGCCGTCACGACATTGATACCACCGGATACTGGGATCACCGCGCCGGTCACGTAGCTGCCGCCGCGTCCGCACAGGAACAGCATGCACCCGGCGATATCCTCATCCCGGCCGACGCGCCCCAAGGGGACCGATTTGCCGACCTTGGCGCGCGTGCCCTCGTCTTCCGTGGCAAACGCCGTCATGCGCGAAACAAACGGACCGGGTGCCAGCGCGTTGACGGTGATGTGGTAGGGCGACAGTTCTTTCGCCAGGATCTTGGTCAGATGCAGCACGGCGGCCTTTGAGGCCGAATAGCTGTAGGCCCCGTCCCCCATCGGAACCTCGCCCATGACCGAGCCGACATTGACCACGCGGGCCGGATCATCCTCGGTCGCCGTGGCCATCAACAGGGGCAGCAACCGCTGGGTCAGTTCAAAAATACCCGCAACGTTGACGGACATCACCTTGTCCCACGCGTCATATGGGAACTGTCCCATCGGTGCGCCCCACGAGACACCGGCATTATTCATAAGTATATCAAGCCGGTCCGTGCGCGCGTTGATGTCCGAGACCAACGCTTCGATCCCCTCCGCGCTGCTCAAATCCCCGGCAAAGCCCTCGGCACTGCCGGGGGCGTCCAACGCGTTCAACTCGGCTGCAACTTTAACGCAGGCATCCCCTTTGCGCGAGGCGATCAGGACACGGGCACCGGCCCCGACCAGTGCCTCTGCCGCCATGCGTCCGATGCCCGTGGCCCCACCGGTGACCAAAGCGGTCTTTCCTTGCACTGAAAACAGCGTTTCGGGTGTCATTGTCTGCTCCTCCGTTGGGTGCGACGCGGCGTCCCTCGTGTTGACTCAGCGTGGTCTTGCCCCGAGATTTCCCTTTCAGAGAATAACAGGGGCAACAGGATCAACATGCAAGCATTACTCAGCGTCGCGCCGGGCGGACCCGAGACACTGGAACTTACCACCCTGCCCGATCCGCATCCGGGCAAAGGGGAACTGCTGGTCGGCGTCAAAGCGGCGGGCGTGAACTTTCCGGATACCCTGATCATTCAGGACCTGTACCAGATGAAACCGCCCCGCCCCTTTGCGCCGGGCGGTGAGATCGCAGGTGAGGTTCTGGCAGTTGGTGAAGGGGTCACCGGATTTGTGGTCGGCGACAGAGTTCTTGCACTGACCGCTTTTGGTGGGTTTGCCACGCATCTGAATGTTCAGGCGACCTCGGCGATCAAGATGCCTGAGGCGATGCCCTATGACGATGCCGCATGTTTTATTTTTACCTACGGCACGTCGTACCACGCCCTGAAGGACCGGGCCGCTATCCAGCCTGGCGAGACTCTGCTGATTCTGGGTGCTGCCGGCGGCGTCGGAACGGCTGCCATCGAACTGGGCAAAGCGATGGGGGCCAGGGTGATTGCGGCGGTATCATCACCGGAAAAGGCGGAATTCTGCCGCCAGATCGGGGCGGATGACGTTCTTGTGTACCCTAAGGACATGACCAAGGACACGCAGAAGGTTTTTGCCAAGGAAATCAAGGCGCTCGCCAAAGGGGATGGCGTTGACGTGGTGTATGATGCGGTGGGTGGTGCATATGCTGAACCAGCGCTGCGCAGCATGGCGTGGAAAGGGCGCTATCTGGTTGTCGGCTTTCCGGCGGGTATTCCGAACATCCCACTCAATCTCGCGCTGTTGAAAGGCTGCCAGATCGTTGGCGTTTTCTGGGGCGCATCGGTGTTCCGAGAGCCCGAGGGCCATGCGGAAAACATTAGCGAATTGTTTGACTTATACCAAGCCGGACACATCAGGCCACGCATCAGCGAACGGTTCCCCCTGAGCCGCGCAGCCGAGGCATTGGCGCTTTTATCGGGACGATCTGTTCTCGGAAAAGTTGTGGTGACGATTGGCGAAGGCTGAACGGGCCGCCGCTAAGCGCATCGCTGCCTGTCCCAGGGGTGTTGCGGACTCGCCTCATAAGGGCAAACCCCGGTGGACATCCCCAACTGTTCGTGCCAATGAATTTGACATGGGGACAATGAAATAATGCATAAAATTCTGGTTTTGAACGGTCCGAACCTTAATCTGCTGGGTACGCGGCAGCCCGAGGTTTACGGCAGCACAACGTTGCAGATGGTCGAGGATTTGTGCACCAGCCATGGCGTGTCCGTCGGGCTGGAGGTTTCGCATTTTCAATCCAATCACGAAGGCGCGCTGATCGACGCGATCCACGGCGCGCGCGGTGTCCAGGATGGGCTGGTTCTGAACGCAGGCGCATACACCCATACCTCAATCGCGCTGATGGACGCGATTGCCTCGGTCGAGCTTCCGATGGTTGAGGTTCACTTGTCCAACATCCACGCGCGTGAGGCGTTTCGCCACAAGTCCTACATCGCCTCGGTTGCGTTAGGGCAGATCTGCGGTTTTGGCGCGCAGAGTTATGTTCTGGCGCTCGACGCTCTGGCAGCGCATTTGGGCAAGGAGAATGCGGGATGAACCTGTCCGAGTATCTCAACTTTCTGAGCTACACCAAGACTCTGGAAGAGCTTTGGGATGCGCATTGCCGCCAGATGGCACAATACGGGTTTGACCGTTTGCTGTATGGCTATACGCAATACCGCACCGAAACCTCGCTGGGGGACCCCGAGGATTTCGTGATCCTGACCAACCACTGTCAGGAATACCTGGACGGGTTTCTGCGGTCGGGCCTGTATTTCAATGCGCCGATGCTGAAATGGGCGTTGCAGAACGAAGGGGCCGCAAGCTGGCGCTTGATCGGCGAGATGATGTCCAGCGGAACCATGACCGCTGAAGAGCGGCGCGTTTTCGATTTCAACAAGGCAAAAGGCGCGACAGTCGGCTATACGATCAGCTTTACCTCGGTCTCGATGCGGTCCAAGGGCGCGATTTCGATGGCGCATTACGGCGACATGACTCAGGACCAGTTGGATTCGGTCTGGGATGAGCATGGCGATGACATCCTGTTGATGAACAACATGGCGCATCTGAAAATCCTGACCCTGCCCTATAACGCGCCGAACCGAGCCCTGACAAAACGCCAGCGCGAGGCGCTGCAATGGGTGGGCGACGGCAAGACCACGCAGGACATTGCTCTGCTGATGGGGCTGACCTCTGCCACCGTGGAAAAGCACCTGCGGCTGGCGCGTGAGGCGTTGTCGGTCGAAACAACAGCGCAGGCCGTATTGAAGGCGTCCTTGCAGAATCAAATGTTCGTGATGGAGGCCTAGCCTCTACCAAGCACAGCGTGTCCTTACTTTACCTAGGGTAAGGAAATCATGACTTTTCGTTCTAATACCAAAGTTGCAAAGTGTTAATGTTCCGTGAGTGGTGGCTTTAGCCAGGGAACATTTGGTCGGATCTTTGCAATACCAAAGCTCTCCGGTCGGTCTGACATCGGGGCGTCTATTCGTCCGCGTACCTTTGTCGGAATTTTTGAGGGGCCTCGACCATCCCCATCATGCGGGGCCCCTCATTCACCATCCTTAGAAAGTGCGGGCGCCTCGGCGTCTTTTTTTGTGTCTGCAAAAAAATCGGCCACGCACTGCGTGACCGACCTTTGCGTGCTTCCGGACCCCTTTTCTGGGGTCCTGGGAAATCGCTTAGCCTTGTGCGGCTTTGGCAACTTCGGCGGCGAAGTCTTCTTTTTCGACCACGATGCCTTCGCCCACTTCCAGACGGATGAAGCCAGTGATGGTTGCGCCTGCTTCTTTGGCCGCTGCTTCAACGGTCAGGTCAGGGTTCACAACGAACTGCTGGTTCAGCAGGGTCGATTCCGCGACGAATTTCTTCATGCGGCCGACGATCATCTTCTCAATCACCTGCTCCGGCTTGCCGGATTCGCGGGCGATGTCCATCTGAACCTGCTTTTCTTTCTCGACAACTGCCGGGTCCATGTCCGCCTCGGACAGAGCCGCCGGGTTCACGGCCGCGATGTGCATCGCAACCTGCTTGCCGATCGCTTCGTCGCCACCCGACAGAGCAACCAGAACGCCGATTTTGCCCATGCCGTTGGTAGCCGCGTTGTGGACGTAGGACACAACGGTGTCGCCCGACAGTTTGGACATGCGGCGCACCGACATATTCTCGCCAATGGTGGCGATCTTGTCAGTCAGGGTGTCGGCCACGTTCTTGCCGCCCAGATCAGCTGCCAGCAGGGCTTCGACGTTATCCACGCCTTCGGCTGCATAGGCGATCTTGCCAACCATTTCCTGGAATTCAGCGTTCTTTGCAACGAAGTCGGTCTCCGAGTTCACCTCGACAGCGACACCGTTGCCACCGCTGACGTGAACGGCAACCAGACCCTCGGCTGCGGTACGGCCCGATTTCTTGGCCGCTTTGGCCAGACCTTTGGTACGCAGCCAGTCAACGGCCTCGTCCATGTTACCGCCGGTCTCGGTCAGCGCTTTTTTCGCGTCCATCATGCCTGCGCCGGTTGCGTCGCGCAGTTCTTTCACCATTGCTGCTGTGATTGCCATCTTTTGGCTCTCCTCAATTCAAACGGATTTAGGGCAGGTCTACCCTGCCCCATATGTCAGTAACGTGACGGGCAGCTTACGCTTCGGCTTTGGCTTCCGGCGCGGCTTCTTCCGCAGGCGCTTCTTCGGCAACGGCTTCTTCCACCGGAGCTTCCTCGAATGCACCCAGATCAACGCCTGCTGCACCCATCTGAGCGGTCATACCGTCCAGCGCAGCGCGTGCGGCCAGATCGCAGTACAGCGCGATGGCGCGGGCTGCGTCGTCGTTGCCGGGGATGATGTAATCAACGCCATCGGGCGAGCAGTTGGTATCAACCACTGCCACAACCGGGATACCCAGCTTGTTGGCTTCGGCGATGGCCAGCGCTTCTTTCTTGACGTCGATGACGAACAGCAGATCAGGAACGCCGCCCATCTCGCGGATACCGCCCAGCGAGGCCTGCAGCTTGGCCTGGTCACGCTCCATGCCCAGACGCTCTTTCTTGGTCAGGCCTTCGGCGCCCGATTCCATCGCTTCGTCGATCTGGTTCAGACGGTTGATCGATTGGGAAACGGTTTTCCAGTTGGTCAGTGTGCCGCCCAACCAGCGGTGGTTCATGAAGTACTGAGCCGACTTTTCAGCAGCCTCTGCGATCGGCTGAGCCGCCTGACGCTTGGTGCCGACGAACAGAACGCGGCCACCTTTGGCGACGGTGTCACGTACGGCCTGCAGCGCCTGGTCCAGCATCGGAACGGTCTGCGTCAGGTCCATGATGTGGATGCCATTGCGCGAGCCGTAGATGAACGGGCCCATGCGGGGATTCCAACGCTGTGTCTGGTGACCAAAGTGAACGCCAGCTTCCAACAGCTGACGCATGGTGAACTCGGGAAGAGCCATGCTTTACTTTCCTTTTCCGGTTTACGCCTCGGCGGGGGTGAAAGAAGCGGATGCTCCAACCGGCGGGCCAGATAGGGATGTCTCCCCTACAAAGCCCAAACCCCGCCTGCGGGTTTGAATGGCGCGCGTATACGTTAGCGGCGATCACCCTACAAGGGAAAAAATCAAAAAAAATATGCTTGGCGCACTATTTTACGATATGCGCGCCAAGCTATGCGCGTGACGCACGGCCTCCTCACAATGCGCCGCCAACGCCTTGCGGTTGGCGAAATCGCTGACCTTTGCGGGACTGTGATAAATCAACTCGACCGAGCCCTGCCTGCGCGCCCCCAGCGTCTTGAGCAGATGCGGCGCGAAATCCATATCTCCCCACCAGCCATAGAACCGATCCGGTTCCCCTTTGGGCGCGTGATAGATGACCGAGACGGGTTGCACATACATGAAATCGCGCAGTTCTTCGGTAAAGAACGCCGCAAAAAGCGTTGTTTTAAATGGCAAAACGCGCAGGCCGTCTGTCGACGTGCCCTCGGGGAAGAACAATAGCTTGTGCCCCGCGGTCAGCCGTTCCTGAAACAGCAAGGTCTGTTCTCGCGCCTTTTTTGGGTTACGTTCGATGAAGACCGTGCCGGTCGAGCGCGCCAACCAGCCGATACCGGGCCATTTGGCCACTTCGGCCTTGGACACGAAGAACACACGTTTGCGGGAATTCAAAGCGAAAATATCCAGCCACGAGGAATGGTTCGCCACCACCGCCCCGCGCTGGGTCATCAACTCCCCGGACGCGCGGAACCCGATCCCGAGAATTCGAAATGCGTTCCGGCTGACAAACTGAGTGATGAACGGCGTAATCGGTCGGCGCACCCCGTAAATCGGTCGTTCGATCAGGCGCAGGGCCAGAAGGACAAACAACCCGCCGAACACCAAGATCGCAATGGGTAGACCTCTGAGCAGAATCAGCAGCCAACCGGTAAGGCCCAACTCAATCGGGTCGGGTGCGTCATCGCTGCGCCACGAGGCATCGCTCACAGGTTTATGCTCCGCCATAGATGCGCCTCTGCCGGTCGTTCATGCGCGCAGTGTCGAGGATCAGACAGACATCGGTGGTGTTGAAGGCATGGTCGATAAAGGCCCCCTCGCCCACGAAACCGCCCAGCCGCAGATAGGCTTTGATCAGCGCGGGCACCTGCACCATCGCCGCGCGCCGGTCCAGCGCGTCTGGTTCGACCAGATCCATCGACTGAAAGACCTCGGGCTGCGCCCGAACCCTCAGATCGGTGGGCGCAAGGTGGTTGTGGTGCAGCATCGACAGCGGCTGCGCCAGCGCCTGCACATCGGTGCCGTGAAAACTGGCGACGCCGAACAGAACCTCAATCTGGCGCTCGGTGACATAAGCGGCCAACCCGTTCCACAGATGGTATAGTGCCATACCTCCCCGATAATCAGGATGAATACAGGACCGGCCAAGCTCCAGCAGCTTGCGTCCGCTGTCCTTCAGCACGCTCACATCATATTCGTCTTCGGAATAAAACTGCCCCAGTTCTACTGCACGTTCGCCCGGTAACAGCCTGTAAACGCCCACAACTTCGCCGCTGAGGTTGTCGATCGCAAGCATATGGTCAAAAAACGGATCGAACCGATCCCTCTCCAGCCCCGCGTCATGATCAACCATCTCTCCCTCGCCGCCTAGTTCGCGCACGAACACGTCATAGCGTAGGCGCTGCGCGGCGTGCAGGTCGTCCTCGGTCTCGGCAAGACGGATGGTAAATGAAGGGCCAGCGTCGGGCATGTCAGTCCTTTGTGTCACACGCGGCTGGTATCGCAGATTTTCGGCCAAAGGCAACAGGATGACTCTGGTGATCCCTGTTAACCTTTCCTAAACCAGTTTCACGGATCAAAGACCGGCATCAGGGCGATGCGCGTTCCGTCGATCACCACTTTCCCCTGCTCGCGGAAATTCACGGTGATCTTGCCTGCGATGTTGGACTGAACCTGTCCGACGCCCCAATCGGGGAAATCCGGGTGGCGGACAAACATGCCCGGTGCAAGAATGGCATTCAGGTCTGTCATGCGGGGCTCCGGTCCGGTGGCAGGTACGCTCAGGAGGTACGCATGGGCACATCAGACGTCAACCTGGCCGAGTTGATCGGCTCTCGGATCTGTCACGATCTGATCAGCCCGATCGGGGCGATCACCAACGGGTTGGAACTGCTGGACATGGTTGGTGCCGTGCAAGGCCCCGAGATGGAGCTGATTTCGGGCAGCGTCGGCAGCGCGGGCGCACGGATTCGGTTTTTCCGCGTGGCCTTCGGGTCGGCCAGCGATCAGCCTTTGGGCCGTGCCGAGGTGGCCGAGTTGCTTAGGGACGTCGCGCAGTCTGGCCGGGTGCGGGTCAACTGGAACCTGACCGGACCAGTGCCACGCAATCAGGTGAAACTGGCCTTTCTGGCACTGATGTGCTGCGAAAGCGCCATGCCCTTTGGGGGGGAGGTCGAGATTGCGTCACAGGGCGAGAACTGGCTGGTGACGGGCACCGCCGATAAGCTGAACGTCGATCCGGACCTTTGGAAAAGCGTCGCGACCGGACGCTTTGCCACCAAGGTCACGCCCGCGCAGGTCCAGTTTGCCCTGCTGCCCGAAACCGCCGCTGCGATGGGGCGGCGGGTTGCGGTCGAAACGGCCTCAACCCGCGTCGCCTTACGGTTCTAGGCCCGGGTCGTACCGTTTCCGCGCACTAGGTATTTGAAACTGGTCAGCTGAGCAGCCCCGACCGGCCCACGCGCGTGCATCTTGCCGGTTGCGATACCTATCTCGGCGCCCATGCCGAACTCTCCGCCATCAGCAAACTGGGTTGAAGCGTTGTGCATCAGGATCGCACTGTCGAGCCGTTCAAAGAACCGGGCGGCGGCTGAGGCATCCTCGGTCACGATGCAGTCGGTGTGATTCGACCCGTACTGCCGGATATGCGCGATGGCGGCGTCGATATCGGCAACCGGTTTCGCGGCGATGATGCTGTCGAGGAATTCTTTGCCCCAATCATCCGCCGTCGCCTGGACCGTTCCATCCACGGCTAGCGCGCCCTCGGCATGCACTTCGACACCTGCCGCAAGCAACGCGGCAATGACATCGCGCCCCAGGGTTTCAGCCACGTCCTGATGGATCAGCAGGCATTCGGCAGCGCCACAAATCCCGGTGCGGCGGGTCTTGGCGTTCAGCACCACGTCTAGCGTTTTCTGAGGGTCGGCGGCCTTGTCGATGTAGATGTGAACGATGCCTTCGAGATGGGCGAAAACAGGCACCCGCGCCTCGCGCTGGACCAGGCCGACAAGACCTTTGCCGCCGCGGGGAACGATCACATCGACGTAATCTGTCATCGTCAGCAACTCCTGAACCGCGGCGCGGTCTCGGGTCGGGATCAGTTGGATCGCATCCTCCGGAAGGTTCGCAGCCTTCAGCCCCTCGACCAGACAGGCGTGAATGGCGGTTGAGGAATGGAAGCTTTCCGAGCCGCCCCGCAGGATCACCGCATTGCCGGATTTCAGGCACAAAGCCCCGGCATCCGCCGTCACGTTCGGGCGGCTTTCATAGATCACGCCGATCACGCCCAAAGGCGTGCGCACCCGCTGGATGTTCAGGCCCGAGGGCATGTCCCATTCGGTCAGAACCTCCCCCACCGGATCGGCCTGATCCGCGACCGTGCGCAGACCGTCGACCATGCCCTGAACGCGGCCCTCGTTCAGCATGAGGCGATCCATCATCGCCGGGCTCAGGCCCTTTTCACGGCCAAACTCCAGATCTTTCTGGTTGGCTTCGATGATCTCGGCCCGGTTCCGCCAAACCGCCTCAGCCGCCGCAATCAGGGCGGCGTGTTTGCGCTCTGCACTGGCAAAGGCCAGATCGGCTGAGGCATCCTTGGCACGTTTTCCGATATCGGCCATCAGGGCGGGGATGTTGTCGAGATCCTTCATTTCTTAAGCCTTTCAGGTCGGTACAGTCCAAATTTCAGGTTACAGCGCCAGATCGTCCCGGTGTATCAACGCGGCGCGACCGGGATAGCCCAGCGTCGCCTCAATCTCGGATGATTTGCGCCCCTTGATCGCATCCGCCTCTTGCGCGGTATAGCGGCTGAGCCCCTGCGCCAGCCGTCGCGCGCTGGGATCGAGGACAGCAACCGGATCGCCGCGCCCGAAGTCTCCGGTCACTTCGGTTATCCCGGCGGGCAGCAGGCTTTTGCCGTTGGCAAGGGCCTGCGCCGCGCCGTCGTCCACGGTAATCTCACCGCGAGGCTTCATCGCCGAAATCCAGCGCTTGCGGGCTGCGTGCGGGTCCAATGTCGCTGTGAACCACGTACAGTTTGCGCCATTTTCAAGCGTTTTCAGCGGGTTCAAAGGTGATCCTTCTGTGATAGCCATTGTGCACCCGGCGGCGGTGGCCATCTTGGCGGCCAGCAGTTTGGTCTTCATGCCGCCCTTGGACAAGCCAGACCCGGCGTCGCCTGCCATCGCCTCAATCTCGGGAGTAATTGCGTCGATCACCTCGTACCGCGTGGCGCTGGCGTCCTCGTTGGGATTTCCCGAGTAGAACCCGTCCACATCTGACAACAGGATCAACTGATCTGCGCCCACCGTAACCGCGATCTGAGCGGCCAGACGGTCATTGTCGCCATAGCGAATCTCATCCGTTGCCACGGTGTCGTTTTCATTCACGATGGGCACAACACCCAAACTAAGCAGCGTCTCCAGCGTCGAACGCGAGTTCAGATAGCGACGACGATCCGCGCTGTCTTCGAGCGTTACCAAAACCTGCGCGGTCTTGATGTCGTGCGGAGTCAACGCCTCTTCGTACGCGCGGGCCAGACGGATTTGACCAACGGCTGCGGCGGCCTGCGACTGTTCCAAAGGCAGGTTCGCCATCGGCAGGTTCAGAACCCCGCGCCCCAGCGCGATTGAGCCGGAGGAGACGAGAATAACATCCGTCCCCTGCCCCTTGAGCCACGCCACATCCTGCGCCAGAGAGTGCAACCAATCCGACCGCAACAAGCCGGTTGCGCGATCCACCAGCAAGGCGGACCCGATTTTGACAACCAGACGTTTCGCGGATGTCAGGGTTGCCAAGACTGCGCCTCCTCGGTGGGCTTTTGTCGCAGGCGGTTTTCGTCGATTTGAGCCCGCAAGGCGCGCAGCACCTCGGTCACGCCCAGATGGGCAACGCCGGACATGGTCATGACGGGGCCGCCGACGGCCTCTTCCAGTTCTTCCTTGGCGAGGTCCCGCTCTTCCTCATCCAGCGCGTCGATCTTGTTCAGCACGGTGATGCGGGGCTTTTCGGCCAGCTCTCCGCCATAGGCTTCAAGCTCGTGGATGATGGTGCGATAGTCTTCGGCCACGGTTTCAGACGTGCCATCGACCAGATGCAGCAGCACCGCGCAGCGTTCTACGTGGCCGAGGAATCGGTCGCCGATCCCGCGCCCTTCATGCGCGCCTTCGATCAGGCCGGGAATGTCGGCCACCACGAATTCAACGTTATCCACGCCGACAACGCCCAGATTGGGGTGCAACGTGGTAAAGGGATAGTCGGCGATCTTGGGGCGCGCGTTCGAAGTTGCGGCCAAAAAGGTCGACTTGCCTGCGTTGGGCATCCCAAGCAGGCCCACGTCGGCGATCAGTTTCAGCCGCAGCCAAATGGTGCGGTCGATCCCCGCCTGCCCCGGATTGGCCCGGCGCGGGGCCTGATTGGTGGCCGATTTGAAATGCAGGTTGCCGAACCCGCCATTGCCGCCCTTGGCGAGCAGCACGCGCTGGCCAACCTCGGTCAGGTCGCAGATGACGGTCTCTTCGTCTTCGTCCAGTATCTCGGTGCCCACCGGTACGCGCAGAACGATGTCGTCGCCATCTTTGCCGGTGCGCTGCTGCCCGCGACCGGGCTGGCCGTTCTTGGCAAAGAAATGCTGCTGATAGCGAAAGTCGATCAGGGTGTTCAGCCCGTCCACGACCTCGGCCCAGACCGAGCCGCCCTTGCCGCCGTCACCGCCATCGGGACCGCCATATTCAATGTACTTTTCGCGCCGGAAGCTGACGCAGCCGCTACCTCCGGCCCCGGACCGGATGTAGACCTTTGCAAGATCGAGAAATTTCATGTGTGTCCCCTACTGCAAAGGCCCCATCGGCCACAAGTCAGAGTTTTTTACTATAGGTCCAGGTGGGCACGTTCGCGTCGCGCGCCACCGAATAGATTTCGGCATCGCCAAGATACTGGAACCCGCAATGGGTCAGCACACGGGCCGAGGCCGGGTTGTCCTGAAACACGCTGGCGAACATGTTACCGTTTTCCAGCGGGTTCGCCTTGACCAGTGCCTCGACCGCCAGCGATGCGATGCCGGTGTTCCAATAGACCGGAGCGACCCAATAGCCGACCTCGGACTGATTGCGATCGAGCCGCGTCAGCGAAATCACACCGATCAGTTCCGGCCCGCCGTCCTTGGTGGCGTCCATCGCCCAGACGTCTTCATCGCGATCCTCGGCCATCGCGCGGGTCACGAACGCTTCGATCGAACCCGGCGGCAAAGGATGCGGGATCGATGCCGTATTCCGCGCCACACGCTCATCGCCTGCATAATATTCGATGAGACCCATATCCGACCGACGCAGCGGGCGCAGGTCGAACCGCTCGGTTTCAATGACCGGCTGGTTTATTATCGTCTCAATTTTCATTGGTGTGTTCCTCCTCCGAACAACACAAAAGCTACGGATAAAACAGTCAAACTCGCTAAAGTCCACATCAGATATTTTTCCGCGGGCCGTCCTTCAACCGCATGGGCGATTCTATCGCCTGCGAAGGTCCAGATCGGGTGCAAAACCACCTGACAGATCAACAAACAAAGCGCGATCGTGAGCGTTGCGTCGAAACTGGACGTGCCGGCAGCCACAAAGCCCGTGAAACCCGCGATAATCATCGCCCACGCCTTTGGGTTCAGCGGGTGAACCACCAGCCCTGCCCAAAACCCGGGCGCATCCGCTGCGCCACCGGTCCGCGACAGGCGCAGGTTCGCGATCTTCCACGCCAGCCAGCAAATATAGGCGGCCGAGGCATATTTCAGCGTCGTGAACACCACAGGGGCCTGTTCCGCCACCTGCATCAGCCCGAACCCAACGGGCCAGATGATCAACTGCTTGCCCAACACCACGCCTGCCACAAAGGGCAGCGCCGCCCGAAAGCCATAGCGCGCACCGGTGCCCAGCAGGACCATGTTGGCCGGTCCCGGCGTGCCGACCTGGCTGGCGGCGAAGATCAGGAAACTGGTGGTTGCGACTGTCATCGGGTTTTCAATCACGACTGCGTTAAAACGAGAAAGGGGACCGGCACTTTCTGCCGGTCCCCCATGAATTTTTTCTAAACCTTCTGGGTTTCGGCTTACTCTGCGGCCTCCGCCACTGGCAGGACCGAAATAAAGGTGCGGTTTTTGAGTCCCTTGTGGAACTTCACGGCGCCATCGACGGTTGCAAAGATTGTGTGATCTTTGCCCATGCCTACGCCTTCGCCCGGCCAGAACTTTGTGCCGCGCTGACGCACGATGATGTTGCCTGCGATGGCCGCCTGGCCACCATAAAGTTTCACGCCAAGGCGACGACCCGCTGAGTCGCGACCGTTACGGGAGGAACCGCCAGCTTTCTTATGTGCCATTCTCTCTCTCCTTAGCCCTGAGCCAACTCTTTGGCTTGCTCAACCCATTCGGGTTTCACTTTGATGGTGTCGATAGCAGCAATCTGCTCGTCCGACAAGGCGGCCAGAGCGGCAAAGCTCTCGATACCTGCGTCGTTCAGCTTTTTGGCGGCGGCGGGGCCGACACCGTTCAGCTTGGTCAGGTCGTCAGCGGCAGCAGGTGCCTCTGCTTTGGCTTCCGCTTTCTTGGCAGGCTTCTTCGCTGCCGGAGCAGCTTCGCCAGCCGGTGCGGAACCGGTTGCAACTTTGATGCCCGACTTGTCAGCGCCCGACGACAGGATGTCGGTGATCTTGACCAGAGTCAGCTTCTGACGGTGGCCAACGGTACGCTTCGAGCTGTGCTTACGACGGCGCTTGACGAATTTGATGACCTTGTCACCTTTGATCTGTTCGATCACTTCGGCCTGTACGCCTGCGCCTTCAACGAAAGGTGCGCCAACAACCGGAGCGTCACCGCCCAGCATCAGAACATCGTTGAATTGAACTTTTTCACCTGCGTCGGCAGCCAGCTTTTCAACACGGAGCACATCGCCCGCCTGAACCTTGTACTGCTTGCCGCCAGTCTTGAGGACCGCAAACATGCGTCTTTCCTTTTCATACCCGCGTTCTGTGGTCCCCGTATGGGTGTTTCGGCTTTCGCCACCTCGAACAGCGCGCCCTTTTCGGGCTGTGTGACTGACCCCCGGACCAATCCAAAAGGGTCAAATAATAACGAGACCCGGCGCGGAAAACCGGCCGGGATGCGCGCTTATCCATAGATTGCGGATGAAAGTCAACACCAAAGCGGCGCTACAGGTCGGAACCTTTCAGCGCCTGCGCCACCGCCTCGCCCAGACGGTAAGAGATGAGATCGTACATGCGGTCAAACCCGTCAAATAACGCCTCGTTCAGCGCGCGCCCGGTGTCGGTTCGGGAAAAGGCGATGTTTTCGCGCATCTGGGCCTCGTCCAGGGGGCGATAGGCCATCAAAAGAAAGGAATACAGCCACGTCGTTGTTTCGACGGTCATTGTATCCTGTTGTGAAAGCAGCTCGGCCAGCAATTCGCCATCGTCACCACGGGATTCGCTGTCGAGACCCTTAAAGAAGTTGTAATCCGAACTCAGCGCCCCCTGCACATTCTGTTCGACCAGATTGTTGACCTGAATATACTCCTCGACCAGTTCGAACAGCATCGAGTCTCGCTCGGTGTTTTCATAGGCATCCCGCGCCATTTCCTCGATCGCATCGTCGGAAATCGCCCTGCGCGCCGAGTTTTCAAGCGCGATGATCGTCTGCCCCAGATCGCTTTCGAAAAAAACCGAGGCCTGTTCTAGCTGCGCATCCGTCAACCCCTGATCAAAGGCAGTCTCAATCTGGTTGCGCATCCATAAAGGGTCATAGATGTCTTCGACCTGAGCCTGAAAGAACGCCCCTCCGGAATTGCCCAGAAGCGTTTCATCCAGTTCCCGGCGTTGATCGCGGCCTTCGCTGGCCAGTATCTCCATGACCTGTTCCAGTTGCAGCGCCTGCGACAAGCGCACAACCCGTTCGTCAGCGAATAGCGGGGCCGCCCAGAGAAAGGGAACCGTAAGAAGCGTTGCAAGGCGCATCATATGTCCTGCGCGGGGTGCAGTTCCGCCATACGAGCGGCCAGAACCTCGAACCGCATGGCCATGATTTCGTACTGGATGGCGTTCAGCAGTTCATACACCTCTTGCATCAGGGGGTGTTCCAACGCATCGACATAGGCATCCACGTCGTCGTCCGAGAAGTCCTGATAGGTATAGGCCGCCCCGGCCAGCGCCGACAGTTGCAACGCCTGACGCATACCGGGCTCATTGCGCTTCATCATTTCGCGCAGTTCATCGGCTCCGAACTGAAGTTCGATCACACCCGAGGCACTTGCGGCCAGCAAAAACCGCAGCTGAATTTCCTGCAGCGCCCGCAGCGACGTGTCGCTGCCATCCACCGCTCGGTTCATCCGTTTGTAGCTTTCGACCCGCTGCGATCCCTTCTGGATCAGGTCAGCGACGATTTTCTGCCCTTCCAGATCCTTGGCATCATCGTCTTCGATGAGGTGAGAGGCATTCTCAGCCTCCACCAACCGCTGGCCCAAATCCGAGGCGTAGAATTCAACCGCGTGGGAAAGCGCCTCATCGCTCAATGTCTGTTCAAGGATCGAAACCGCCGTTTCGTGCATGGTGTCAACGTCGAACACCTCTTCCGTCAGGCGCGTCCAGTCCGAGCCGAACCCGTCCGGATCAATCCCCAGCATCTGCGGCGCCGAGCCCGAGGCATGAGCGATGCTTTGCAAAGCCACGTCAAAGCCGGTTGTGGTCAAAAACGCCTCAACCCGGTCGCGATTGGCCGCTGCCACCTGCAACGGGATCAGAACAAGCGCCAAGAGCGGCAGGAACAGGGAAAGGGCGAAGTGTCGGGCAGTATTTGTCATAGCCGTTAGCCTAGGTGTTTTACGTCCGCAGGCAATGGAAAATCCCGCCTTTGCGCATTTCAGGAATTTTCCGCTTGCACCCCTGCCCGTTCGCCACTAAATCCCCCCCTCACAGACCCCCGCGGAGAGGTGCCGGAGTGGTCGAACGGGGCGGTCTCGAAAACCGTTGTGGGTGCAAGCCCACCCAGGGTTCGAATCCCTGTCTCTCCGCCACCATCCCTGCAAATTGCAAAGCTTTGGTTCTGACGGTTCTGCACGTCAGGAGGCGCGAACCCTTCACAGCGCAACAAAACCTGTGCCCAAGCTTGAAAATTGGCTATCCTCCAAAGCCATCCGCAGAATCCTGAATTGGCGACGGGATACCGGCACTGGGTGATTGTTTTAATGGAGTTTGAAGACCCGAATTCGAGACCGGAAGTTGATCCGGCGCGCTTTGTCCAAACACTCGAACAGCGTCTGGCAGATGAACGGGCGCGGTTTGCTGCGACGTCTGACATTCTCAAGGTTGTTGGCCAGTCGCGGGAAAGCCTGCAGCCCGTTTTCGATGCCGTTGTGAAAGCCGCCGCCGAGATCTGCAACGCCAGCTATTGCCTTCTGTTGCAATGCAACACCGAAAAATCGCAATTCCGGGCCAGCCATGGCTACGCCAAGGATCAGCTGGACGCAGAGGGTGTTCGCGAGACAATACCGCTGCACCCCAATACGATCGTTGGTCAGGTGGTGCGAAGCGGCGATATCGTCAGGATCGAAGACACGCAGTCCGAAGACTATTACGATCACCGACTGGCCCGGAAGCTGAACCTTGCACTGGCGGTCGGGGTTCCTATCCGTGTGGATGACGAGATTTGGGGCGTCATTTCGGTGGGCTGGCCAGTCGGGCGCACTCCGCCCGAGGACGATATCGAACTGGTGCAGACCTTCGCCGCGCAGGCAAGCGGTGCGATCAGGAATGCGCGCCTGCTGAATGAAACGCAGGAGGCGCTGGAGTATCAGGAGGCAACTTCGGAGGTTCTTGGGGTGATATCGCGCTCACCCAATCAGCTTCAACCGGTGCTTGAGACGATCCTGAAAGTCGCCTCGCGCCTGTGTAATCCCCAGACGGCTTACGCCACCCTGATCAGCCCTGAGGACAACAAATATCGCGTCGCGGCCACGCATGGCATGACGGATGAGTTTCGCGACTTCCTGTCCGGCGTCGCGTTTGAGGCGGATATCACCAGTTGCACCGGGCGCGCCGCCCTGTTGAAGGAAACGGTGTATATCGAAGACACCGAAGCCGACACAGACTTCGAATGGAAAGATGCCGCGAAACGGGGCAACTTCCGCTCAGCCCTTGGCGTTCCTCTGGTCAAGAACGACGTTGCCCTTGGCATCATCACTCTGGGTCACGAAAACCCTCATGCGTTCACGAAGAAACAGATATCGCTGCTCGAGACCTTTGCGTCGCAGGCCGTCATCGCGATTAACAACACGCGCCTGTTTCAAGAGGTTCGGGACCGCACCGCCGAACTCTCCGAGGCGCTGGAGTACCAGACGGCGACATCCGATGTTTTAAGCGTCATTTCCCGTTCGCCGAATGAGGTGCAGCCCGTGCTGCAGGAAATCCTGGAAGTCTCGGTCCGTCTGTGCCAGCCCGAGGTCGCCTATGTCGCACTTCTGAACGAACAGACCGGAGTTTTGGACGTTGTCGCCACCCATAATGTGAACAAGATGTTCGAGGATATTCTGGCGCAACAGACATTTACTCCCGGTCGGGACACGGTCACCGGGCGCGTTGGGCTGACCGGCCAGACGATCTACATCCCGGATATCGAAGCCGACCCCGATTACGGCTGGCACGAACACACCAGAAAAGGTGGGTTTCTGTCCGGGCTGGGCGTGCCACTGAAAAAGGGTGGCAAGACGATTGGCGTAATCACCATGGCGCATGTCAAACGGCATGCGTTCTCGGAAAAACAGATTTCGCTGTTCGAGACATTCGCGGCCCAGGCGGTGATCGCTCTGAACAACGCGCGGCTTTTCTCAGACCTTCAAACCTCGCTGGTGCGTCAGACGGCCAGCGCGGACATTTTGCGCGTCATCAGCGGTGCGCAGGATGATGCCAAGCCGGTTTTCATGGCCATCGCCGACGCGGGACTGCGGCTGCTGGATTGCGATGGCGCGGCTGTTCTGATCCGGGATGGAGAATTCTTCTCGCCCATCGCCGGTAAGCGGGATAGCGGGCCGATGGTCAGTCTGGACCCCAAACCGGTTCGGATCGATCCTGAAATGAATTATCCCAGTCAGGTGTTTGAGACCGGAAAGATGGTCCACATTGCTGATTTTTCAACCGAGGACCTGCCCCCGCACGAGGTTGAGGCGGTCCGGAAATTCGGGATGAAGACCTGTATCTACCTGCCGCTGATGCGCGATGCCACTTGCGTTGGAGTGTTGATTTTCACCCGAAGATCAAAGCAGCTGGCTTTCAGCGCCGAAGAAATCGAACTCGCCGAAAGCTTCGCCGATCAGGCGGTGATCGCGATACAAAACGCGCGGCTGTTCAACGAGACCCAGACCGCGCTGGCGCGGCAAACAGCGACGGCGGATGTTTTGCGGGTGATCAGCGAATCCCCGACCGATACCAAGCCGGTGTTCGATGAGATCGTGCGCCTTGCGGTCTCGCTTGTGTCTTGCGATCTGGCCATTGCCATGAAAAGCGATGGCACGCATTTTTGGCAGGAAGCTGTGGCAGGCCCGGATGGGGTGCAAAGTGAAATCACCTCTGACCGCCATCCGATAGACCCGAAACTAAACCTTCCGTCGGGCTGTATCGCCACCGGAAATATTCAGCATATCCCGAACTGGTCCGAAGCCGATCTGCCGGACAGCACTCGCAAAGTTCAGATCACCAAGGGGTTCAATTCCTCTTTGATGCTGCCATTGCTGCGGGGAACCGAGTGTATCGGCGCACTTTCCTTCATTCGCAAGACGCAATGTGCGTTTTCGGAAGACGAGATCGCCATGGCGGAATCCTTCGCCGATCAGGCGGTGATTGCCATCGAAAATGTCCGGCTGTTTCAAGAGGCGCAAGAGGCCCGCGCCGCGGCAGAAAAAGCCAACGAGGCTAAAAGCGCCTTCCTTGCCACGATGAGCCACGAAATCCGCACGCCTATGAATGCGGTGATCGGGATGAGCGGGCTGTTGATGGACACCGAACTGGACGCCGAGCAAGGGGACTATGCACGCACGATCCGCGACAGCGGGGATGCGCTGCTTGGGATCATTAACGAAATCCTCGATTTCTCGAAGATCGAAGCAGGTCAGATGGATATCGAAGCCCATCCGTTTGATCTGCGCGAATGCATCGAATCCGCGCTTGATCTAATCAGCGGACGGGCGGCTGAGAAACAACTGGATGTGGCATATCTGATGGCAGATGACGTGCCGCCCGCCATCAGTATCGACCTGACGCGGTTGCGGCAGATACTGCTGAACCTGCTGTCCAACGCGGTCAAATTCACGGACACGGGCGAGGTTGTGCTGTCGGTGACCTCCAAGCCGACCTCCCCCGGCCAAGTTCAATTACAGTTCGAAGTGCGCGACACCGGGATCGGTCTGACCGATCAGGGCAAAAGCCGCCTGTTCCAGTCCTTCAGTCAGGCGGATTCCTCGACAACCCGTAAATATGGCGGCACCGGTCTGGGCCTTGCGATCTCGAAACGGCTGGCCGAGTTGATGGGCGGCACGATGTGGGCTGTCAGTGAGGGCGCGGGCAAGGGTTCGGTTTTTCACTTCACGATTCAGGCTAAGCGCGCCGAGATGCCCAAGACTGACGCCCGCAATCTGGTCGGGAAACAGCCCGAATTGGCGGGCAAGCGCATCCTCATGGTGGATGACAACGATACGAACCGAAAGATCCTGCGGCTGCAGACCGAGAAATGGGGGACGACGACAACCGCCCTGCCCTCAGCCGCTGAGGCATTGGTGCTGCTTGGTCAAGACCCGGCCTTCGATCTGGCTATTCTGGATATGCATATGCCCGAAATGGACGGCATCGCTCTGGCCCGGAAAATCAAACAGCTTTCCCCCGATCTGCCTTTGATCCTGTTCAGCAGTCTCGGCGTGCGGGACAGTGACGCGCCCGAGGGGCTGTTCGCGGACTATCTGGCAAAGCCGTTGCGTCAGTCCTCTCTGTTCGACACGCTGGTTTCGCTCTTTGGGTCCCGACAGGACGCTCCTGTGGAAGCAACTCCTTCACCGACAACCGATCCGGACATGGCCGCAAGGCACCCGCTGCGCATTCTTCTGGCCGAGGACAATCTTGTGAACCAGAAGCTTGCCATTCGTCTGCTGCAGCAATTGGGCTATCGCGCCGATCTGGCCAGCAACGGGCTTGAAGCGCTGGAAAGCGTGGTGCGGCAGACCTACGATCTGGTGTTGATGGACGTTCAGATGCCTGAGATGGACGGTCTGGAAGCATCCCGACGGATCAATGATCGATATGGCGACAATCGGCCTCGGATCGTTGCCATGACCGCAAACGCGATGCAGGGCGACCGCGAGATGTGTCTTGAGGCAGGCATGGATGACTATGTCGCGAAACCCATTCGCGTGAACCAGCTTGTCGAAGCCCTGCGCAACACCCCGCAACGGAAGAAGGACAGGACATGAGCGACCCGGCCATCGACCTTGAGGTTTTCTCGGAGCTCCGATCAGAGACCGGAGCGGAGTTCGCAGCTGAACTGGTGACCACCTTTTTGGACGAAGCCCCCGGCATGATCGCAAGCCTGAAATCTGCGGCACAGGCTGGGGATGCCGACGGGTTTCGCCGCGCGGCGCATTCGCTGAAATCCAATGCCAGCGTTTTCGGGGCCATCAGGCTGGCCGCCTTATCCCGTGATTTCGAAATGGCGGAATTAACACAAGCAGACCCGGACTTCCGCGCGCTGGACGCAGAATTCGCGCGCGTCGATGCCGCGTTAAGGAGTGTGTTGAATGGTTGAGGCCCACGGGCATCTACTCATCGTGGATGACAACAAGGTCAACCGCCTGCTTCTGTCGCGGAATGTCGAGCTTTTGGGTCACCGGGTTTCTCTGGCGGAAAACGGCAGGGTCGCCATGGAGATGCTGGGGCAGGACAGTTTCGATCTGGTTCTGCTGGACATCGAAATGCCTGAAATGAACGGCTTTGAAGTGCTTGAGGCGATCAAATCCGACGTAACGCTCAGGGATGTGCCGGTGATCGTTACCTCGTCCGTTGAAGGGTTGGATAATGTCGTGCGCTGCATCGAACTGGGGGCCGAGGATTACCTGCCCAAGCCGGTGAACAAGGTGCTGTTGGGGGCGCGTCTGGCCTCAAGTCTTGAAAAGAAACGCCTGCGCGACGAACAAAAGCGGCTGCTGGAGCGGTTTGCAACGCATGAGGTGGCACATGATCTGCAGGAATCGGGCTTTGCCATCGGCGGCAGCAGGGTTTCAGCCTCGGTCCTGTTTTGCGACATTCGCGATTTCACGGCTTTGTCCGAAAACCTCTCACCAGAAGCGACCATCGAATTGCTGAACATCTATTACGCTCTGATGTTCGAAGCCGTCAGTAGCAACGGCGGCATTGTCAGCCTGATGATCGGAGACGGTCTGATGGCGCTGTTCGGCGCGCCGCAGCCGCTCGACAACCCGGCCCAAAGCGCGGTGTCAGCGGCGCAGGAGATGTTCAGCATGATCGACGTTCTGAACACTGAACGTGACGCCGAAGGCGCGCCCGCAATCCGGCTGGGGATTGGCATCGCCACTGGCGAGGTCGTGGCGGGCTATGCCGGAACGGACGAGCGCGCGACGTATACCTGCATCGGAAGCACCGTGAATTTGGCGGCTCGGCTCGAGGCGCATACCAAGGCCGTGGATCGAAAAATGTTGATCGACGGGCGCACAAGGGCGAACCTGACAGACGCGCTAAAGGTTGAGGAAATTCGGCAGGTGGAATTCAAAGGCTTCTCGGATACGCTGGATATTTATGCCCTTTGATCAAGCGGCGCTAAAGTCCCCAAACGAAAACTGGCCCACCAAATGGCGGGCCAGCGTCCCTGAATGATCAGGGCTTAGTCGTACAGAACAGCCGCGATCTTGGGATCGTCGATGTTCGAGGCGTCGTAGTAGTAGAAGCCTGTGTCGATCAGCGCGGGAACCTCTTCGCCTTTCATGGCCGAGACTGCGGCTTTCACCGTCTCATAGCCGATACCAACCGGGTTCTGGGTGATCGCACCGGCCATCAGACCGCTCTTGATCGCGTCTTTCTGCGCCTTGCCGCTGTCATAGCCAATGATGACCAGACCTTCGGTGCCCAGTTCCTGCACGCCATTCACAACACCGATGGCCGAGCCTTCGTTGGTGCCGAAGATGCCGTTCAGGTCCGGGTTCGCGGTCAGGATTGCTTTGGTCACCTCGGTCGATTTCAGGTGGTCGCCCTGACCGTACTGGACGGTAACAACCTCGATGTCCGGGTATTTCTCGGCGATGCGGTTGACAAAGCCATCGCGGCGGTCGATGCCCGTGCGGCTGGTCTGGTCATGTGCCACGACAGCCACCTTGCCTTTGCCGCCGATTTTCTCGGCCATCTTGTCAGCCGCCAGAGCTGCGGCTGCGGCGTTGTCGGTTGTTGCGGTCGATACCGGAATGTCACTCTCGACACCGCTGTCGAAGGCGATGACCGGGATGCCTTTTTCGTTAGCCTGACGCAGCAGCGGAATTGCTGCCTGGCTGTCCAGCGCGGCAAAGCCGATGGCTTTGGGGTTGTTGGCCAGCGCCGCGGCCAGCATGTCGATCTGGCGGTCGACCATGGTTTCGTTGTCGGGTCCTTCAAAGGTGATAGTGACATCGAATTCGTCCGCTGCCTGTTCAGCGCCCGATTTCACGGCCTGCCAGAACTGGTGCTGGAAGCCCTTCGATACCAGCGGGATGTAGATCTCTTCCGCTGCAGCCATCGAGGCCGGGGCGGCCAGGGTCGCGGCACTCAGCGCCCCCAGAATGAAACGACGTGTAAGCATGTTTTTCTCCTCCACAGTAGGTCGTTTTGTCGTTGATGTGTTCAGCCTGTCTTTTTGCGCCGTGCCATGTCGGCGTAGACAGCCAGAATGATGATTGCGCCGGTGACAACGGTCTGCCATTCCTGCGCGACGGACAGCACGCGCAGCCCGTTGGTCAGCACGGCCATGATCAGCGCACCGATCAAGGTGCCAAGGATCGTACCGCGACCGCCCGACAGCGACGTGCCGCCGATGACCACGGCTGCGATGGCCTCTAGTTCATAACCAAGCCCCAGCGCGGGCTGAGCCGAATTCAGGCGCGAGGCGATCAGGATACCGGCGATGCCGCAGATTGCCCCCGCCAGCGCATAGATGCGCATCTTCCACATGTCCGTGTTGACGCCCGACAGGCGCACGGCCTCTTCGTTCGATCCCAGCGCAAAAGTGTACCGCCCCAGAACCGTGCGACCCAGAATGTACGAGGCTGCGATGGCGACCAGGAACAGGATCAGCACGCCGTTGGGAATGGGCAGCGCCGGAAAGATCTCTCCGATCAGCGACCCGCGCGAAATCAGATCGAAGCCGGGCGTGTTGTTGAAGTAGATCGGGCGGGTACCGGAAATGACCAGCGACAGCCCTTTCAGGATCAGCATCATGCCCAGCGTTGCGATAAAGGGCGGGATTTTCATCTTCGCCACAAACGTGCCCGAGCACAGGCCGCAGAACGCGCCCGCCGCGATAGCGGCAGCGACGCCCACCAGCAGCGGCAAGCCGAGATAGGTCAACGCAACGCCAGCAATCACCGCGCAAAAGGTCATCAGCGTGCCCAATGACAGGTCAATCCCGCCGGTGATGATGATCAGCGTCGCCGCCACTGCCAGAACGCCATTGACCGAGGTCGCCTGTAGAATGGCGATCATGTTCGATGTCTGCATGAAGTTCGGCGAGGCGATCGAGAATCCGATCAGCAGGGCGATCAGGCTGGCGAAGGCCAGCAGCTTTTGATACGCGCCGCTTTCGGATAGGCCCGCAAGGGGTTTCTTCTTTTCGATATCAGTTACGCTGGTCATTGCATTGTCCCCGTTACCTGCATGGCCGCCGCACGTTGCGTGGCCAGATGCATGATGTCTTCCTGAGTGGTGTCTTTTCCGCCGGGCAGAATGCCGGTCAGCCGGCCCTCGCACATCACCGCAATACGGTGGCTGAGGCGCATGATTTCCGGCAGTTCGGAGGAGATCACGATGATTGTCTTGCCCTGCTCGGCCAGTTCTTCGAGCAGCTTGTAAATCTCGGATTTCGCGCCGATGTCGATGCCGCGCGTGGGTTCGTCAAAGATCAGGATATCGCAATCGCGTAGCAGCCATTTGGCGATGACCACCTTCTGCTGATTGCCGCCTGACAGCAGCCGAACTTCCTGCACATCCGAGGGCGTCCGGATACCCAATTGCGAGATATATCCCTTGGCCGTTGTGCTGATTTCGCCGTCGTTCAGCACACCGCCGGTGGCGGTGAACAGGTCCATCGAGGCCAGCGCGATGTTGTCGCGCACGTTCATACCAGTGGCTAGGCCGAAATGCTTGCGGTCTTCGGACAGGTATCCGATCCCTGCTTTCACGGCGTCCTTGGGGGATTTGATCGACACTGTCTTGCCGTGCACGCGGATTTCGCCGCTGTCTTTCACGTCGGCTCCGAAGATCGCGCGGGCCACTTCCGTGCGCCCTGCCCCCATCAGACCGGCGAAGCCCAGAATCTCGCCCTTCTGGACCGAGAAACTGACATCCTGAATCTCTTTGCCTCGGTTCAGACCCGAGACTTGCAGTGAGACCTCGGCGTCGCCAAGGTCTGGCACGTCCAAAGGCTCTTCGTTCACCTCGCGACCAACCATCATCGCGATGATCTGGCTGATCGGTGTTTCCGCCGCACCCACAGTGCCGACATATTCGCCATCGCGCATCACCGTCACGCGGTCGGCGATCTGTTTCAACTCGTCCATCTTGTGGCTGATATAGACGATCCCCACCCCTTCGGCCTTGAGGCGGCGGATGATCACGAACAGCTCGGCAATTTCGGCATCGTTCAGGGCCGCCGTTGGCTCGTCCATGATCAGAACCTTCGAGCGATGAGACAGCGCCTTGGCAATCTCGACCATCTGCTGTTTGGCAATGGTCAGTGTGCCGACCTGCGTCTTGGGGTCGAGATTCAGGTTCATCGACGCGAAAATCTCGGCCGTTTGTGCATTCAACGCGGATTCGTCCAACCGCCCGAAGCTTTTGCGCGGTTCCCGGCCGATAAAGATGTTTTGCGCCACGGTCAGGTCGTTCATCAGGCTCAGTTCCTGATGGATGATGCCGATACCCAGATCCTGCGCTTCGCCCGGTGTCGTGGGGCTGACTGATTTGCCCTCGATCTCAAGATTGCCGCCGTCGCGCTGATAAATCCCCGAGAGAATTTTCATCAACGTGCTTTTCCCGGCCCCGTTCTCGCCCATCAGAGCGTGAACCTCGCCCGAAAACAGATCGAACTGCACGGATTTCAGCGCGTACACACCGGGGAAATGTTTGTCGATCCCCGTCATGTCGACCAGTTTTGTCATGTCTTCTCCCATTTTGCCCTTCTCCTCACGGGCCGCGCAGGCTACATCACCGCGCCGATTTGCCAGGGAACGAATTCGACGCCCCCAAAGCCAAGTTCCTCGCTTTTGGTTTTCTCGCCGGATGCGACGCGGATCAGAATCTCAAAGAGTTCCTCGCCCTTCGCCTCAATGCTGATCCCGTCGGTGACGATGTCGCCGCAGTTCAGGTCCATGTCATCGGCCATACGGGCGTACATTTCCGAATTGGTGGCCAGTTTGATGCAAGGCGTGGGTTGATACCCCGAGACCGAGCCCCGCCCGGTGGTGAACACGATCAGGTTCGCGCCCGAGGCCACCTGTCCCGTGACCGAACACGGGTCAAATCCCGGACTGTCCATGAAGACGAACCCGTTCTTGTCGATCTTTTCGCCGAACTTGTACACTTCACGCAGAGGTGCCGTGCCGCCCTTGGCGACCGCACCCAGTGATTTTTCCAGAATGGTCGTCAACCCGCCGCGTTTGTTTCCCGGGCTGGGGTTGTTGTCCATTTCTCCGCCATTTCGCTCGGTGTAATCCTCCCACCAGTGGATGCGCTCGATAAGTTTCTCACCTACTTCTGCCGTCTCCGCGCGGCGGGTCAGCAGGTGTTCTGCTCCATAGACTTCGGATGTTTCGGAAAGGATTGTCGTGCCGCCGTGGCGCACCAGAAGGTCTGATGCGTAGCCAAGCGCGGGATTGGCGGTGATGCCGGAATACCCGTCAGACCCGCCGCATTGCATACCCACCGTAATCGCACTGATCGGTGCCGGTTCGCGGGTGGCCTGATTGGCCAGTTCCGCGATACCGCGCAGTTCATCCAGACCACGTTCGATGGTGCGTCGGGTGCCGCCTTCGTTCTGGATTGTCATGTACCGCAGCGCGCCATCGGCGCGGATCGGACGCCCGCCCACCAGATCGGCAACCTGCATGACCTCGCACCCCAGGCCGATCAGCAGGATACCGGCGAAATTCGGATGCTGCGCATAGCCTGCCAGGGTTCGGAATAGCGTTGCGTACCCTTCGTCCTTGGCGGACATGCCGCAACCGGTGCCGTGCACGATCGGAACAATCCCGTCTACGTTGGGATAGGCATCCAGAAATCCGGATTTCTCTGCCGCCTCGGCGATGAACCGCGCGACAGAGCCCGAGCAGTTCACAGAGGTCAGGATACCGATGTAGTTACGTGTGCCGACTTTCCTGTCAGCGCGATGGAAGCCCTGAAACATACGGGTCCCGGAAATCGCAGGCAGCGGCGTGTTTGCGCTGGCGTGGGCGTAGTCCTGCTGGTGATCGCCCATCCCAAGGTTATGGACATGCACATGCTCACCCGGAGCAATGTCGCTTTTCGCCTGACCGATGATCTGCCCATAGCGAATCACGTTTTCGCCTGCCGCAATGGGGGCCGTGGCGATCTTGTGCCCGCGGGAAACCGGGCTTTGAACCGAATCCGACAATCCGTCTGGCCGCTCACCCCGGTCCAGATCACGTAGCGCAATGATAACATTATCTTTTGGGTTCAGCTTAACCGCGTCGCGCTTGGTGTCCTTGCGGACTGTGATGTCGTTCTGTGCTTGCATAGGATTCTCGCTTGCTTGGCTCGGAGTGCTACGTTGAATTTAGGTACTTGTCAACTAACATGTTAGAATGGTAAGTCATGAGGCATGAACAAGCCTCGCGACATTGATGCATCGGTTCTACCCGCCATATCGACCATCGAGGGGTCGCTGGCACAGAGGGTATATCTGTCTGTTAAACAGGCGATTTTGGACCTCGACTTCCCACCCGGATCGAACCTGCGAAAAGCGCCCATTTGCGAGCGTTTGGGGGTGTCGCGCGCGCCTGTTGCCGAGGCGATTGCGCGCCTTGCAGCCGAAGGTCTAGTGGATGTCGTACCACAATCAGGGACGCGGGTCTCTTACTTCTCGATGACCGAAATCCGCGAAGGCGCGTTCCTGCGCGAGGCGCTGGAACTGGCCACAGTTGCCAAGGTCGCGCGTGATATGACCGAAGAGCAGCGCAAGAAACTCAGCCGTAATATGAGATTGCAGGAATTGTTGGTCGAGGACGACGACATTCCCGGCTTCTTTCGTGCGGATGAAGAATTTCATGCGCTGCTGATGGAGTTCACGGGAATCCTCAAGCTGCCTGAAGTGACGGAAACCGTTTCCCTGCAGGTCAACCGCGCGCGGATGTTGCTTTTGCCGTCACGGGACCGCATCATCGAAACCCTCGCCGAACACCAGACGATTTTAGAAGCGATCAGTAACCGCGATGAGCAAAGGGCGCAGGACGCCATGCGACACCATCTGGGTCAGCTGATGCCCCGAATTGAGATGCTGCGGCAGGAAAAGCCCGAGCTGTTCAACGCCGCATCCCGGCCTGTGCAAGAAGTAGGATAGAAAATGCTGCGAAACCTCGACCCACTGCTTTCCCCGGACCTGCTGCACGCGTTACGCGCGATGGGACATGGGGACGAAATCGTCATCGCAGATGCGAATTTCCCGGGTTCCAGCATCGGCCCGGCCTGTATTCGGGCCGACGGGTCCTCGGCCAGTGATATCCTGCGCGCGGTGCTGTCCGTCATGCCGCTGGACAGTTTTGTCCCTGACCCCGCGCTGACAATGCAGGTGGTCGGAGATCCGGACACCGTCCCAGAAGCCGTGGCCGATTTTCAACGCATTATCGACAGTGTCGCCGATAACCCGGTTCAAATTCAGGGGCTGGAACGCTTCGACTTCTATGACCGCGCCGCCCGCGGTTTTGCCGTTGTCCAAACAGGTGAGCGCAGGCTCTATGGCAACATCATACTGAAAAAAGGCGTTGTGGCATGAGGATCGACGGGCATCAGCATTTCTGGTCCCTGGCGCGCGGAGACTATGGCTGGCTGACGCCGGACCTCGCGCCGCTATACCGCGATTTTCTGCCCGTTGATCTGGAGCCAATGTTGCATGCGTCGGGAATAAACGGAACCATTCTGGTTCAGGCCGCGCCAACGGTGGCCGAGACCGAGTACATGCTGTCCTTGGCCGACAGCAATGCGTTCATCAAAGGCGTCGTCGGCTGGGTCGATTTCGAAGCCGCTGATGCGCCCGCACAGATCGAAGCTCTGACCGCGCATTCGGCATTTGTTGGTCTGCGCCCGATGATCCAGAATATCGAAGATCCGCTTTGGATGTTGGGTGACGCTTTGACCCCGGCTATGGAGGCGGTGCAAAAGCACAATCTGACCTTCGATGCGCTGACCCTGCCCCGGCACCTTGCCCCGCTGCACCAACTGCTGGTGCGTCATCCGAAGATGCGCGTTGTCATCGACCATGGGTCGAAGCCGCTGATCCGCGACGGCGTGATCGAAGGCTGGGCCGAAGACATGGCCGCGCTGGCCCGCGACACGGATGCTTGGTGCAAGCTGTCCGGTCTGGTCACCGAAGCCGCGCCGGAATGGACGGTCGATGACCTGCAGCCTTATGTCGAGCATTTGCTGAACACCTTTGGCCCGTCGCGCCTGATCTGGGGCAGCGACTGGCCGGTCAGCACGCTGGCCAGCAGTTACGAGCGTTGGCTCGACACAACCGATGCGCTTCTTGCCGGTTTGACCGACGCAGAACGACAGGCGGTTCTGGGCGGCAACGCCGCGCGGGCCTATAACCTGCGGGACTGATCGCGGCCTGCCGCTTGTCAGGCAATGTGACAGTTTCAAGAGCTGTGCCCCACAAAACGGACCCCGTGCGCGCGATCTCGCCGTGCACGTTATGCGCGATCAGCGTGGCTTGGCTCATTCCCCGGATTTGACGCGAAACAGTGGGAAGTCCCCTATGCGCAGGGCTAATTTCGAACCATCTCTGCGACACATTCCATAGGAGGCACCCATGTCGCGTATTCTTCTTATTGCCGTCATCGCCGTAATCGGCATTGGCGGGTATTACGTCCTGAACAAGCCCGAGCCAACCCCGTCCGAGCAGTTGCAATCCGCTGCGGAAGATGCCGGGGAGGCCGTCAACGAAGCCGCCTCGGCCGCGCAGGAAGCGGCAACCGAAGCGCTGAATTCGGCCACTGATCAGGCCAGCGAAGCGGCATCGTCCCTGACCGAGCAAGCGGCCGAGGCGGCCTCATCCCTTGCGGATCAGGCGTCAGATGCGGCCACGCAGGCGGGCGACGAAGTGGCCTCGCTGGCGGGTCAGGGTCAGGAATTGCTCAATACCTGGGTTCAGGAGGGTATGCTTACCGCGCAGCAATTCGACTATGACGCGATGGTTGCATCGGTGCAGGACAGCGCCCTGACGCAGGACATCAAAACGCAGGTGATCCGGATTCTGGACGACATCAAAGCAGCTCCCGAGACGGCCCTGACCAAGCTGCAGGACCTGCAGAACCTGATGACCCAATAGAAAAAAACCGGCGGGGCCCAATTCAAAGCGGCCTCGCCCACCCGCGTGCCGTCACGTCAGGGCGCGGTCCGATTGACGCCCGACCCTTTGTTTGTTTGGCTTGCCCTCAATCCCGCAGCGATGTGTACTTCTTGCACCTCGCTGCAGCAAATTCTCTGAGGACCTTCCCATGACAACCCTGCCCGCATCCATGTTTTCGACCGTTCTGAAACATGACGGTTATTCCGGTTCCGCCACCGGCCCCGCGATCGAAAACGCGGGCGACTGGTTGGCCGAAGCCGAACTGCCCGTTCCGCAACCCGGCCCCGGACAGGTGTTGATCCGGATGCGCATGGCCTCGGTCAACCCGTCGGATCTGCACTTTATCAAGGGCGAATACGGGCAGCCCCGGGTCAAGGGTGCCCCTGCCGGGTTCGAAGGCTGCGGCGACGTGGTCGCGACCGGTGAAGGCGCCGAAGGGCTGCAAGGGCAGCGCGTTGCCTTTGTTGCCGCAGGTTCGGGCGCTTGGGCTGAATATGTTGTGACCCAAATGCAGACCTGTATCCCGTTGCGCCCCGATATCTCGGACGAGGATGGCGCGGCGCAGATCGTGAACCCTCTGACCGCGATGGCGATGGTCGATATCGCCAAGCAGGAGGGTGAGGCCTTTGTGGTGTCCGCCGCGACCAGCCAGTTAGGCAAGCTGATGTGTAGCCTTGGGCGTGATCTGGGCCTGAAACCCATCGCGCTGGTGCGCCGGGCCGAGGCCGTGGACAACCTGAAACACCTCGGCGCGGCTGAGGTGTTGGTCACGACGGACCCTGACATCGGCCAGAAATTCGCCGATCTCAGCGCCAGCCTGAAACCGCGCGTGTTTCTGGATGCGGTCATGGATCAACTGTCGGAACAGATATTCACCGCCATGCCCAACCGCGCGCGCTGGGTGTGTTACGGCAAGCTCAGCAATGAGGCCCCAACCCTGACCCAAACCGGCCAGTTGATCTTTATGGGCAAACGGATCGAGGGGTTCTGGCTTACCAACTGGATGATGTCCACGCGGCCCGCCGATCAGATGCGCGTGGTTGCCGAAGTACAGGCCCGTTTTGCCGACGGGCGCTGGAAAACCGATGTGTCGGCGCGGCTTACCCTGAAAGAACTGGTGCCAAATCTGGCTGAAGCGCTGAAAAAGAGTGACGGCAAGGTGATGATCACGCCATAGTAGAACCAAACCCGCCAACAACAAGAATACTGCGGGTGGTTCAGAGACTGGGCAAACCGGCACGGGGGAGGTGAATTTGGACAACGCGCAGCTGCTGATCAGCGGGCTGGCGAATGGCTGTGTGTACGGCCTGATCGCGCTTGGGTTCGTGCTGATTTATAAGGCGACCGAGGCGGTGAATTTCGCACAGGGCGATTTCATGATGCTGGGGGCCTTTGTTACAATCGGGCTGACCAACACCGAATATATGGGGCTGCCCTTCTGGCTGGCGCTGCCGATCTCGCTGGGGATCATGGGGGCGTTGGGGTATCTGCTGGACCGCCTCATCATCCGCCGACTGTTTGGCGAAAGTCAGACCGCCGTTGTCATCCTGACCATCGCTTTGGGCTTCGTGATCCGCTTTTTTGCGGGGCTGATCTGGGGGCATGAGCCCCAGACCCTGCAGAACCCGCTGGCTGGGAAAGAGGTGCGTTTTGGCGGGCTGGTCTTGGGGATGGAGGATGTGGCCGTCATTATCGTCACCGTCCTGCTGACCTGGGGCCTGTATGTCTTTTTCAGCAAAACCAAGCTGGGGCTGGCCATGCAGGGAGCCTCGCAAAACCAGTTGGCAGCCTATTACATGGGCATTCCGGTCAAGCGGGTTCAGGGGTTCATCTGGGCTCTGGCCGGAGTGGTCGCCGGGATTGCGGGCATTCTATTCGCCGCGAAAGGCTCGGTTGATCCCACCACGGGCCTGCTGGGCATCAAGGCCTTCGCCGCCGCCGTGATCGGAGGGTTTGGCAGCCTGCCCGGCGCTCTGGCGGGCGGGCTGATCGTCGGCGTCATTGAACCCTTCGCCAGTCGATACATCGCAGCCGGGTACAGCCAGATCGCACCTTATGCCTTGCTGCTGGCGGTTCTGATCTTCCGCCCCAACGGGCTGTTCAGTCAGGTCCGGCTGAAAAAGGTCTGACGGATGCGCATCGTTTTCAAAACCGACTACATGCAGGATATCCGGCCGTGGAAGGACCGCTATCAGCTTGGCCTCTACCTGATCCTGCTGCTGGTCGTATTCGCCGCACCGTGGTTGCTGGACGACTTCTATCTGGGCGAACTGACCAACGTTCTGATCTGGGCCATCGCTGGTCTGGGGCTGATGATCCTGACCGGGCATACGGGTCAGGTCAGCCTTGGGCATGCGGCGTTTCTGGCCTTTGGGTGCTATGCCAATGTGAACCTGATCGAGGCGGGCGTGCCGTTCCTGCTCGCCTTTCCACTGGCCGGTCTGCTGACCGGAATTGCAGGTGTCACGGTGGCTATCCCTGCCCTGCGACTGCACGGCATCTATCTGGCGATTTTCACCATGGCGCTGTCGATCCTGATGGATGACGTGATCGTTCTGGCGGAACCCCTGACCGGGGGCGTTTCCGGTAAGTATCTGGGCGGGGTCGAGATTTTCGGACACCTCGTCGACCGCTGGGCGACACCCAACGAATTCTACTGGCTGGTTCTGACCGTCGCGGTGATTGTGACGCTGGGCTACATCAACCTGTTGCGCGCGCCCTTGGGCCGCAGCTTCATCGCCGTGCGCGATTCAGAGGTCTCGGCGCAGGCGATGGGGGTCGATATCGCCAGAACCAAGATGATCTCGTTCGCTCTGTCCTGCGCCGTGACCGGCTGGGCCGGGGCGCTCATGGGCATGTTCGCGGGGGCCTTCAACAACGAAACCTTCAACGTCCTGATCTCGATCCAGTTGCTGATGATGATCGTGATCGGAGGGCTCGGCTCGATCCACGGCGCGTTCCTGGGGGCTATCGTGATCGGCTTTCTGCCGCAGTTCTTGTCGATTTCCAAAGAATATGTGGGGGCCGTGTTCGGCGGCAATACGGTTGCGATTCCGGGGCTGGAATTCGGCATCTTCGGCATGATCCTGATCGCCTTCATCCTGTTCGAGCCGATGGGCATGTATGGCCGCTGGCTGAAAATCCGCACGTGGTTCGAACTGTTCCCCTTCTACCGCAAGGACATGTTCAAACGGCAGAAATCATACCTCAAGACGGAGCGTCTGAGATGAGCCTGCTTGAGTTCGAAGGCGTCACGCTGAAATTCGGCGGGGTAACTGCGGTCGATAACTTGTCGTTCGAGGTGGAGACAGGCGAGGTATTCGCCATAGTCGGCCCGAACGGCGCAGGAAAATCCACGGTATTCAACCTGATTTCCCGGTTCTACGAACCCAATGCGGGGGCTATCCGGTTCGATGGGCACGATCTTCTGCGAGTCAAAGCATCGGGCGTCGCCGCCTTTGGCGTCGCGCGGACGTTCCAGAACATCGAACTGTTCGAACATGCCACCGTCCTGCAAAACCTGCTGGTCGGGCGGCATCGGCACCGCAAGACGAAACTGATCTCAGAAATTCTGTTCACCCCCTCCGCCCGGCGTCAGGAGTTGGAGAACCGAGAAAAGGTCGAAGAAATCATCGACTTTCTGGACCTGCAGGCGTTTCGCGACAAGATGATCTCGGGCCTGCCCTACGGCGTCCGCAAAGTGGTCGAGGTCGCGCGGGCGCTGGCGACCGATCCCAAACTTTTGTTGCTGGACGAACCGGCCTCGGGCCTGTCGGTGGAAGAGACCACCGATATGCGCTGGTGGATCGACGACATCCGGCGGCAGATGGGGATCACCGTGTTGATGGTGGAACATGACATGGGGTTGGTGTCGGGCGTGTCAGACCGGGTGCTTGCCATGGCCGATGGGGCCAGACTGGCGCTTGGCACCCCTGCCGAGGTGCAATCGCACCCGGCGGTGGTCGAGGCCTATTTAGGCAAAGCTTCATGACCGAACCGATCCTAAAAATCCGCAACATCGAAAGCTTCTACGGGCCGATCATGGCGATCCGGGGCGTTTCGCTGGACGTCTCGCAGGGGCAGATCGTTTCGATCCTTGGCGCGAACGGTGCCGGGAAAACGACACTGATGAAAACGGTGTCGGGCGTGATGGACCCGGAAAAGGGCACAATCACGTTTGACGGGAAAGACATTCAGGGCTCGGAACCCCACAAGGTTGTTCAACAAGGCATCGTGCACGTCCCGGAAGGGCGCGAGGTGTTCCCGCTGCTGACCGTGAACGAAAACCTCAGCCTTGGGGCCTATACGGTGGCGGATAAATCGCGGATTGAACAGGATCGCGAGATGGTGTTCAGCTATTTCCCGGTCCTGAAAGACCGCCGCATGCAAGAGGCCGGCACCTTGTCCGGCGGTCAACAGCAGATGCTGGCCATCGGGCGCGGACTTATGGCGAATCCGAAGATCATGCTGCTGGACGAACCCTCGCTTGGCCTCTCGCCGCTGCTGGTGCAAGAGATTTTCGGTATTCTCAAACGCCTGAACGACGAGCAGAATATGACCATGATGCTGGTCGAACAGAACGCCCATGCGGCGCTAGAACTGGCACATCATGGTTACGTGATGGAGGTCGGGCGCATCGTGATGGACGGGGCCGCAGATGACCTGCTGAAATCCGAGGACATCCGGAATTTCTATCTGGGTGTTCAGGAAGAAGGCGCACGGGAAAACCGCCGCTGGAAACGCAAAAAGACGTGGAGGTGAGCCGAATGGACGCAAGCCCCCTGCCCCCTCAGATCGGCATCAACGGCGTTCAGTTCAACGCAACCCCCGGGCAGCGCCCGCTGCGGGTGGATGGCTGCACCACCATTGCCGAGCTGTTCCAAAGCCGCTGCGCGGAGTTGGGCGACCGGACGGCGCATCGCGAAAAGAACCTCGGGATCTGGAAATCCTATTCCTGGATCGATTACTGGCAGCACGCCAAGTGGATCGGCCTCGCGCTGCTCAAACTTGGCCTGCAGCGTGGTGAGGTTGTTTCGATCCTGTCCGAGGATCGCAAGGAATGGGCCTGGTTCGACATGGGCGTCCAAGGCGTCGGCGGCATTGCCTCGGGCGTCTACACCACGGATTCGGCCAGCCAGTTGAAATACCTGATCAACGACAGCGACAGCCGGTTCCTGATCGTCGAAGACGAAGAACATCTGGACAAGTTCCTTGAGATTGAGGACGAGGTTCCCGGCCTGCTCAAGGTCATCATTCTGGAAGACGAAGGCCTGCACGACCTGAACCACCCGCGGTGCATGATGATCGGCGACCTCTACGCGCTTGGAAAACAGGCCGAGGCCGAAGACCCGGGCCGGTTCGAGGCCGAGATCGCGCTGGCAAAACCGCAGGACACCGCGCTGCTGGTCTACACCTCGGGAACAACGGGTCAGCCCAAGGGCGCGATGCTGAGCCATGAAAACATTCTGGCTGCCATTGAATCCGGTGCCCGATCCCTGCCTGCGCTGGCCAGCGACGAGCAGCTGTGTTTCCTACCGCTGTGCCACATCCTCGAACGCGACGTGTCGATCTATTTCCCGCTTGCCGCGCGGTGCACCGTGAATTTCGCCGAAAGCCCGGAAACTGTGTTTGCGAACCTGCAAGAGGTCTCACCCACCACATTCACCGCTGTTCCGCGCGTTTGGGAGAAGATCTACGCCCATGTCCAAATCCTGACGCAGGACGCGACCGGGCTGGGGCGCTTGGCCTTTGGGCTTGCGCTGAAAGCGGGGTTTGCGCGGGCGGAACACCTGAATGCCGGGAAACCGGTCCCCGCCTTGGTCGCGGCCCGGTTTTGGCTCTGGGATCATCTGGTTCTACGAAACCTGCGGCGGATGCTCGGCATGGACAAATTGCGACGCGGCGGCTCGGGGGCCGCTCCGATTTCAGTGGACTTGCTGAAATGGTTTTGGGCCATTGGCGTTCCTCTGGTCGAAGGGTTCGGGATGACCGAAACGGCGGGGCTGGCCACGCTTAACACCACTGAAGACAACCGGGTCGGGTCCGTTGGCAAAGCCGTGGCGGGAACGGATATCCGCATCTCGGAGGACGGTGAAATCCAATTGAAAGGGCTGAACATCTTTCAGGGCTACTGGCGCAACAACGCCAAAACCGCCGAGACATTCACCCCGGACGGATGGCTGCGCACCGGCGATATGGGCCGCATCGATGAGGATGGATTTGTCACCATAACCGGTCGGATGAAAGACATCATCATCACCGCTGGCGGCAAGAACATCACCCCGTCCGAGATCGAAAGCCGCCTGAAGTTCAGCCATTACATCTCGGACGCGGTGATCATCGGTGACCAGCGTAAGTACCTGACCGCCCTGATCATGATTGATCAGGAGAATGTCGAGAAATTCGCGCAGGATCGGAAAATCCCATTTTCCAACTTCGCGTCGCTATGCGCGGCCCCGGAAATCAATGGACTTGTCGGGGCCGAGGTCGATGCGGTGAACGCAGAATTCGCACGGGTCGAGCAGATCAAGGATTTCCGGCTAATCAACGTCCTGCTGACCGCCGAGGATGACGAACTGACGGCGACAATGAAGCTGAAACGCGGGTTGGTGGAAAAGAAACACGGACATCTCATTGAAGAGATGTACAATTAGACGGAAAAGTATCGGGAGGAAAACTATGAGCAATCTGTTGAAGAGTCTTGCAGCCGCAACGGCTCTGACTGCATCCGCCACGCTCGGATGGGCAGAAACCCCAGGTGTGACAGACGATGAGATCGTGATTGGGTCTGTCAACGACCTGAGCGGTATTTTCGCCGCCGTGGGCGTTCCGGCCACCAAGGGTGCGAATGTGGTTTTTGACCGCGTCAACGCCGAAGGCGGCGTGCATGGCCGCAAGATCCGCTTTGTGGTCGAGGATAACGGCTATCAGATGCCGCGCGCGATGCAGGGCTATAACAAGCTGCTGAACCGCGACAAGGTGTTTGCCATGATGCAGTCGCTGGGCACGCCGATGAACCTTGCCGGGTTCAAGCTGCTGGACCCGAAGGGCATTCCAAATGTTGCACCTCTGACCGCAGCGCGGCAGATGCTTCAGGAGCCGATGAAGAACAAGTTCACCTCGTTCTCGACCTACTATGATCAAGCCCGGATCGGGGTGAAATATCTGAACGGTGAGTTCGGGTCGCAGACCGTCTGCACCATGTATCTGCCCACCGATTTCGGTGAAGAAATCCTTGAAGGCAGCAAGGCCGGGGCCGAAGAGGCTGGGATCACCTTTGGCGCGGAGACCACGCACAAACCGGACGAGACTGATTTTGTCGGCTCTCTGAGCAAGCTGAAAGAGGAAGGCTGCGATATTGTCACGATGGCGCTCGGTGTGCGTCAGGCGATCACCGTGGTTGGGACGGCCAAGAAAATGGGGTTGGAGGACATGAAGTTCCTCGGCACCTCGGCCAGCTTCCTGACCGTGGTGGCGCAGGTGCCCGGAGGCGTGACGGATGGATTCTACGCCGCTGCCTCATGGCTGGACCTTTGGGCGCGTGCTGAGGAGCCCGCTCCGGCTGCGTTCATTGCAGAGTACAAAGCGGCCACGGGGGAAGACCCCGTCGGTTTCTCGATGCTGGGCTATTCCGCCGCCGAGATGATGGTCAAAGCGTTGGAAGCGGCGGGCCCCGATCTGACCCATGACAGCTTCATCGCGGCCATGGAGACGCTGGACTACACTGACGAGTTGGTCGGCAACCATATCACCTATGGGCCGGACGATCACCAAGGCGCAGATACGGTGTTCGTCAGCGTCGTGGACAACGGAGCCTGGAAACTGGTTTACGAAGAATAAACCAAAGAAAAAGGGCTCGCATTTGCGAGCCCTTTCCCATTCGGTTGTCCGCAGCGATTAACGCTTGGAGAACTGGAACGAACGACGCGCTTTGCGCTTACCGTATTTCTTACGTTCCACAACGCGGCTGTCGCGGGTCAGGAAGCCAGCGGCTTTCAGAGCGCCACGCAGGTTGGGATCGTACAGTTGCAGCGCTTTCGAGATGCCGTGCTTGACCGCACCGGCCTGACCGGTCAGGCCACCGCCTTTGACGGTTGCAACAACGTCGAATTCGCCTTCAACACCGGCAACCTGGAACGGCTGGCGCAGGATCAGTTGCAGAACCGGACGAGCGAAATACTTGTCCTGATCTTTGCCATTCACGGTGACCTTGCCGGAACCCGGCTTGATCCAAACGCGGGCAACAGCGTCTTTACGCTTGCCGGTGGCGTAGGAACGGCCCAGTTCGTCACGCACGGGTTCACGCACGATGACTTCTTCGGCCACGGTTTCAACGCCTGCGACGGCGCTCAGCTCTTCGAGAGTATTGATCTGATCAGCCATCGGTCATTAGCTCCGGGTGTTTTTCTTGTTCATGGACTTCACGTCCAGAACTTCGGGCGCTTGCGCCTCATGGGGATGATCGCCACCGGCGTAAACACGCAGGTTGGTCATCTGCTTACGTGCCAGACGGTTGCCCGGCAGCATGCGCTTGACGGCTTGGGTCACGACGCGCTCGGGGTGTGCACCCTCGAGGATCTGCTGCTTGGTGCGCGACTTGATGCCGCCCGGGTGGCCAGTGTGCCAGTAGAAGTTTTCTTCGCGCTTCTTGCCGGTCATCTGGATTTTGTCAGCGTTGATCACGATGACATTGTCGCCCATATCCATGTTCGGGGTGAACGACGCTTTGTGCTTGCCACGCAGACGCATGGCGACGATCGAGGCAAGACGGCCCAGAACAACGCCCTCGGCGTCGATCAGGATCCATTTCTTGTCGATGTCTGCAGGTGTTGCAGAAAAGGTTTTCATGGCAGGATAGTCCTGTTTGATGTGAAAGACCGCCCCAAAGGCGGAGCGGCCCGAATTCGATGGAGCGTATTTAGAGGGGCTGTGTTTTCGCGTCAATACACGTGAATATGTTTTTTTTGTTTAATTACAAAAGTTTATAAAATAGGTATTATTTTACCCCAATCTGTAGCGCCCCGAATTACCCGAGATGCCCCCCCCAATGGTATAGTCACCGCAGGATTTCGGAATAAGGAGCGTTTCTATGCAGGAATTGCAGCAAACCATCGCGGATTACGGCGCGGCATGGCAGGAAACGGATGGCGACAAAAGGCTTGGGCTTTTGCGGCGTTGCTTTGAAGAGGATGGCCGCTATGTCGATCCCACGGCCGATGTGGCCGGGCTGGAGAACCTGTCGGCTCATATCGGAGAAGTTCTGGCCTCCGCCGACGGGCGCGTTGACATCACAAGCCAGCCTAGCGTGCATCATGATGTTGTTCACTTCACCTGGCATATGGTGGATGCGAACGGGGCCGAAATGGTCTCGGGTCATGATTTCATCCGGTTGAGTGCATCCGGCAAGATCGCTCATCTGGCTGGGTTCTTCGGCAACCCCGCACCCTTAGGCTGAGGTCTAAACGCTGATCTGTTCCGGCGGGGTGTCCAGCAGCGCCCGCAACCGCTGCATCGCATCTTCGAACCGTTCAAGTGAGACATGGCCGTTCATCGCAATGCGCACGGCATTTGGCGCACGACCGTCGCGCAGGGCGAACTCGTCGGCGGACCTGAGTTGTATCCCCTCCCGTTCCGCTGCGCGGCTGAACGCGGCGGCGCGCCAACCCGACGGCAGGTTCAACCAGACAAACGGCACATCCGGAGCCCAGTTCAGATCGAACCCGCCCAGAGCGTTGACGGTGACACGGACGTATTCGCTCATCTTGGCGCGCACATCTCGGGCGATCTGCGGGGTGCGGGGATCGGACAGCATCAAGCGGGTCAGTTCGGCCAAGGGCTGCGCCAGCCCAAAATACCCGTATTCCGCAGACCGCCGCAGGTCCACGCTGCGCTCACGTGGCGCAATCGCAAAGCCCACACGCAACGCGGGCGTCAGGGTTTTCGAGATCGACGACACGTGCCACCCCCGCTCGGGCGCCAAAGCGCGATAGCTGGGTTCACGGGCATCGCCCATGCGATAGCAATCGTCTTCAATGATCTGCACATCAAAACGCCGCGCGACTTCGACAACCTCTTTCCGGCGCTCCAGCGGCGAATGCGATCCGGTCGGGTTCTGAACCTCGGGCGAGACGCAAACGGCCTGCGCAGGTGTCTGGCGCAGGACATGTTCCATGGCCTTTGGGTCGATACCCCATTTGTCCATTTTCACGCCAACAACTTCAGCCCGCATCAGTTCGCCCGCCCGCCGGAACCCGGCATAAGACAGGTCCTCGACCAGAACGATCGGCTTCGGACCGCGCAGGATCGTCTGAAACACTAGGCACAGCCCGTTTTGACCGCCATGGGTCAAAACGATGTCGTCATGGGACAAAGGCCCCAGCGGAAGGTCCGACAGCCAATCGACCACGGTTTGCCGCATTGGTTTGTAGGCGTCGCGGGTCGGGTAATTCAAAAACAGCCCCGGATCAGATTGCGACACTTTCTGCAGGCATTCGCGAATCAAGGCCACCTGCCCCACATCCGCAAGGCGCGGGCTGAACAGGCTGACATTGGCGTTGTACTTGTCATCGCGCAGATGCAATTGCCGGGCCCAGACATCGTCCAGAATGGGCGATTTTGGCGGGGCGACAAATGTACCACGCCCGACCTCGGCATGTAGCAGGCCCTCATCCGTCAGAATCGTATATGCCCGGGCGACGGTACCCGGCGTGATTTGTAACCGATACGCAAGTTCCCGCACCGGAGGCAGCTTGGTTCCGACCTCCAGCAGTTTGTTATCTATGGCTTTTCGGATCGTGTCAGCGACCAGAGTATACTTCGGACCCTTTGATTTCGGCAGCGCCTCTGGCCAAATTGTATCCATTACAATTCTTCCTTTGATTCCGACACAATTTCGAATGTATCAAAATATATACCGGACATTTATAATTTGTGTCAATACAATTTGAAAGGAATACCCAGATGACACGCACAATGCACAACCCCGCCCTTATGCTGCTGAACGACAGTCCCCGGCTGCCGCTGATCGCTGCGCTGGCCGTGCGGTTTGCGGCGGTCGTCACGCAATGGGAGCGCCGTCGGCGCAGCCGCATTAACCTGAGCTACCTCGACGACAGGCTGCTGAAAGATGTCGGGATCACCCCGCATCAGGCCCGGCGCGAAACGAAACGTTACTTTTGGATGAACTAACGATCCCCAGTCCCATTTTTGGGACCTCTTCCTGGGCCGGGGCTTGTCCCCGGCCATTTTTTATCCAAAGTTGGCGGCTGCAGACCCGGCGGGCGGGATCGAATAGGTCATGCTGGCCCGCGCAACTGGGTCGTCGGAACCTTCCGAGAACAGCAGAACATCCCCGACGGCCAGTGTGCGGCCCAGTTTCAGCAACCGGCATGTGGCGATCATGTCCGCGCCGCCTTTAGGTTTGCGCAGAAAGTCCAGAGAGCTGCTGGTCGTGACCGCCAGAGACTGGCGGCCCTTGCGCGCCAGCACCATCGCGTAGACACACACATCCGCCAGACCGAACATCGAGGGGCCGGACACGGTGCCACCGGGCCGCAAATGGCGGTCCGCTACCATAAGGCGCATGGTGATTGTGTCTTCGGTCAAATCCTCAATGACGAAGTCTTTGTGAACCTGCGGAAATACCTGCCCCAGGTATTGTGACAGTTCGTCCTTGTTCATCGCCAACGCCATGCTTCCCCTCCTTCTCTTCCCGCCCTAGAGTTGGCCCAAACGCCAGCGGGAGGGCAAGATGGCAATTTTGGAACGTAACGACACCGGCGCGGTTGCGCATCTGCAGATGAACGCGCCGGACCGGCTGAATGCCCTCAGCGATGAGATGCTGTCCGCACTGCAGGACGAATTCGACGCGCTGCGCGCAGACAGTTCCATCCGCGCGGTTATCCTGTCGGGGGCGGGCAAGGCGTTTTGTGCGGGGCATGACCTGAAGCAAATGACCGCCGGACGGCAATCCGAGGACGGCGGCAAAGCGTATTTTCAGGACCTGTTTGCGCGCTGCACCAAAATGATGATGTCGATCCAGTCCCTGCCCCAACCGGTGATCGCCCAGGTCCACGGAATCGCCACGGCAGCCGGGTGCCAGTTGGTCGCTACCTGCGATCTGGCGGTTGCCGCGGACGGTACGCGCTTTGGTGTGAACGGGGTGAATATCGGGCTGTTCTGTTCAACGCCCATGGTGGCGCTCAGCCGAAATATCCCGCGCAAACAGGCGTTCGAGATGCTGACAACAGGCGACTTCATCTCGGCCGAACGCGCGGCGGAACTTGGGCTGATCAACCGCGTTGTGCCCGAAATGCTGCTGGAACACGACACCAATACGCTTGCTGCACAGATTGCCGAGAAGCTTGCGGTCGCAGTAAAAATCGGAAAACAAGCCTTTTATCAGCAGCTTGATATGCCCGTAGAACAGGCCTATGCCCACACGGGTGAGGTAATGGCACAGAATATGTTGCACCGCGATACTGAAGAAGGCATTTCCGCCTTTATTGAGAAACGTCCGCCCAATTGGACCCAATAACGCAATTGTTTTGTACGTTTTTTGCCACTGTCGTCATTTTTTCACTTTTCAAACAGGCGGCACTGTGGCAAATCTAGGTCGAAGCTAGGGCTTCAAGCACTCTTATGGGTCGTCGTGGGCGGAAGGTCCCTCCAGCTGGTCTCTCTCACCGGCGTTAACATCCCCGCAGCGGCGACCCCAAGAACCCCCATCAAATAAGCAGTGATTTATGCGGCGCAGTCCAGTTGCGTTGGCCTGTGCTGTGTCCTATGTGGCACCCCATGACACAGGAATTGCATATCGTGGGCGGCGGCATGGCCGGGTCCGAGGCCGCATGGCAGGCCGCTGAGATGGGCGTGGATGTCGTCATCCACGAAATGCGTCCCAAAGTGGGCACCTTTGCGCATCAGACCGGCAATCTGGCCGAGATGGTCTGCTCAAACTCGTTCCGCTCGGACGATGACGAACAGAACGCCGTTGGATTGCTGCATTGGGAAATGCGCGCGGCGAATGGGTTGATCATGACCACCGCCGATACGCATCGCCTGCCCGCCGGCGGCGCGTTGGCCGTTGACCGCGATCCGTTTGCCGAGGACGTGACGGCCAGGCTGCGCGCTCATCCCCGCGTCTCGGTCACGGGGGAAGAGGTCACATCCCTGCCCTACGACGGCCATTGGATATTCGCCACCGGCCCCCTGACCTCTCCGGCGTTGGGCGAGGCGATCCGCGCCGAAACCGGAACCGACTCGCTGGCCTTTTTCGACGCCATTGCCCCCATCGTCTATGCTGACAGCATCAACATGAGCAAAGCGTGGATGCAGTCACGATACGACAAGGGCGAGACCGAGGAAGAACGCACCGCCTATCTGAACTGCCCCATGGATCGCGACCAGTACGAGGCATTCATCAACGCCCTGCTCGCCGCAGACAAGACCGAGTTTCACGAGGGCGAGACGGCTGGGTATTTCGACGGTTGCTTGCCAATCGAAGTGATGTCGGAACGCGGGCGGGAAACCCTGCGCCACGGGCCGATGAAACCGGTGGGTCTGACCAATCCGCATCAACCGGACGTCAAACCGCATGCTGTGGTTCAGCTACGGCGCGATAATGCGTTGGGCACCTTGTTCAATATCGTCGGTTTTCAGACCAAGATGAAATACGGCGCCCAGACCGAGGTGTTCCGGATGATCCCCGGACTGGAAGACGCCAGTTTCGCCCGGCTGGGGGGGATTCACCGCAACACGTTTATCAACTCGCCCACTCTGCTGGACGCGCAGATGCGCTTGAAATCCAAACCGAATATCCGCTTTGCGGGGCAGATCACTGGGGTCGAAGGCTATGTCGAAAGCGCAGCTATGGGTCTTTTGGCGGGTCGTCTGGCTGCAGCCGAGATTTTGGGTCGCGCACTACCGGGGGTCCCGCAGGACAGCGCCATGGGTGCGCTGATCCACCACATCACCGGTGGGGCCGAGGCAAAAACCTTTCAGCCGATGAACGTAAACTTCGGCCTGTTCCGCCCTGTGGACGGACTGAAAGGCGGGCGTCGGGGCCGCAAGGACCGTTACAAGGCCTATACGGACCGGGCAAAAGCAGAATGGACCGATTGGCTCGCGAAATGCTGACTGGACGTGTTTCAGCGGGGCAGCGTAACATGCAGGCATGAGCGACGATTTTTTCAAGAACACGTACGACCTTGAAACCCCCGAGGATACGCGCGAGCACTACCAGAAATGGGCCGCGTCCTATGAAAATGAGGTGGCCGAGCAAGGCTATGTGACCCCGGGCCGCGTGGCGCAGGCGCTGTGGTCCAAGTTGCCCGAGGCGCAAACGCCGATCCTGGACTACGGCTGCGGAACGGGCCTGTCCGGGCTGGCCCTGCGCGCTGCCGGGTTCGAGGTTATCGACGGTATGGACCCCACGCCGAACATGCTGGAGGCTGCGGCAGCCAAAGGTGTCTACCGAAAGCTATCCGGTTTTGAAATCACCGATCCCGAGCCGCTAAAACAGGACGCCTACAATGTGATCACAGCGATTGGTGTTGTTGGCGCGGGTGCTGCGCCGCCGGAAACCTTTGATTTGTTGATGCGTGCGTTGCCAGTCGAAGGGTTTCTGGCGTTTTCCTTTAATGATCATACGCTTGCCGATCTTTCCTATACCTCACGTCTGAACGACTGGCTGGATATGGGGGCCGCCCGTTTATTGTTCCGCGAACATGGGCCGCACTTGCCGGGCATGAATATGAACTCTGATGTGTATGTGCTAGAAAAGACGTGACTTTCATCACCCGGTTCGCGCCGTCGCCAACTGGCCCGCTGCATCTGGGCCACGCCTATTCTGCACTGTTGGCCAGCGATATGGCGAGGGCCGAGGGCGGAGAGTTCCTGCTGAGGATCGAGGATATCGACCAGTCCCGCGCACGCCAGCAGTGGGAAAATCAGATCTATGATGACCTTGCGTGGTTAGGTCTGCGCTGGCCCAAGCCCGTGATGCGCCAGTCCGAGCGGCTGCACGCCTATGAACAGGCGCTGGACAAGCTTTGGCAGCTTGAGCTTCTATATCCCTGTTTTTGCAATCGAAAAGACATCGCCGCCGCCGCGAACGCGCCGCAGGAAGGTGCTCCGATGCACGGGCCGGATGGCATCGTCTACCCCGGCACCTGCAGGATTATGTTTCAGCATGATCTTCGTTCGCCACGCCCCACGGACCAGCCCCTGAGGCTGAATATCGCCAAAGCCGCGCGTTTGGTGTCGCGTGACTCCAGTGGGTTTCAAGAACACGGCACAGGCCCGAACGGCGAAACCGGCAGGATCACCTTTTCGCCCGAAGAACTGGAGACCACTATCGGAGACGTCGTGCTGTCCCGGCGCGGTATGGGCACGTCCTACCACCTGTCCGTGGTGATCGACGACGCCGCGCAAGGCATCACCTACGTCGTGCGCGGGCAGGATCTGTTTGAGGCCACGCGCATCCACGTGCTGCTGCAGGCCCTGCTCGGCCTTCAGACGCCCGAGTATGTCCACCACCGACTGATCCGAGACGATACTGGTAAACGCCTGGCAAAGCGGGACGACGCCCGCGCCATCTCAAAATACCGTGCCGAAGGGGCAACGCCGCAGGACATCCGCACGCTGGTTGGCCTCTGACCCGCTTTCATCTTTTCGAAAATACTCTCGCCGAAGGCATGGCGCTTGCGCCATTCAGCCCATCGGTTTCATCAACTCCACCTCAACGCCATTCTGCACCGACGTATAGAAACAGGTCCGGCGGTTCGTATGACAAGCCGGACCGGTCTGACGCACCAGAACCAGCAGGCAATCCCGGTCGCAATCGACGCGGAAATCGACCAATTCCTGCACATGGCCCGAGGTCTCGCCCTTGATCCAGAACGCCTGCCGCGAGCGCGACCAATAGGTCACGCGCCCGGTCTCCAGCGTTCGCTCGACCGCTTGCGCATTCATCCAGGCCATCATCAGCACCTCGTCGGTCGCTTCGTCCTGCGCGATGGCGGGGATCAGCCCGGCCTCATTGTATTTCAGCGTCGCTGGGTCGAACGTGACGGTGTCAGACATTACAAAAACCTTTTGCATCCCGTGGGCTGGTCACTATGTATGGGGAACACGCAACGAGGGAAAGCCATGAGCGGCGAGAACGACCTGATCAAGCTCTATTCCGGACGGATTCTGGCGCTGGCCGCGGATATTCCGCATCTGGATCGGCTGGAAAACCCTGACGCGACGGTCAAGAAACGCTCCCCCCTGTGCGGATCGACCGTGACGGTTGACGTGAAGGTGCAGGACGGACGTGTCAGCGCCTTCGGGCAGGATGTAAAGGCCTGCGCGCTGGGTCAGGCCTCGGCCTCAGTTGTCGGCGACGCAGTGATTGGCGCGACGCGGGCGCAGGTTGAAACCGCGCGCGATCAGTTGGCCGCGATGTTGAAACAGGACGGCCCTGCCCCGGACGCGCCGTTCGACGGGCTGGAAGTGCTGATGCCCGCGCGCGAGTACAAGAACCGGCACGCCTCGATCATGCTGGCGCTGGACGCAACGGCCGAGGCGATGGAGCAGGCCGAACAGGCCAACTGCGCCTGAGCGTGGCGTTTTAGGGCAAACCCGTCTAACCTCCGTCAGATATTGGGGGAAGTTCGGGTTTGAACGACTTACTTGAACATTTTGTAACGCTCTGGGTCGTGATCGACCCCATCGGCACCATCCCCGTTTTCATTGCCGTCACCGCCGGGATCGAGGCGACAGCGCGCCGCCGCACCGCTTTGTTGGCTGCCCTTGTCAGTGCCGGTATTTTGCTGTTCTTCCTGATCTTCGGCCAATTGCTGATCGAGGCGCTGGATATCGGCCTGAATTCCTTTCAGGTTGCCGGTGGGATCATCCTGTTCCTATTCGCGCTGACGATGATTTTTGGCGAAAGCAAACAGGTGGTCGAGCAGCGTCAGGCCGAAGAAGACGCGGATGACAAGATGCACAAGCAAAACCCGGCGATTTTTCCATTGGCGGTTCCTTCGCTGGCCTCGCCCGGCGCGATGCTGGCGGTTGTGATTCTGACGGACAACAACCGGTATAGCGTTGTGGATCAGGGTGTTACCGCCCTTGTGATGCTATCAGTTCTGGCCGTTGCATTTGTTCTGATGCTACTGGCCGAGCCGATCATTCGTCTGATCGGTCACTCTGGCGCGGCCATCATCAGCAGGGTGATGGGCATGATTTTGGCCTCGGTAGCGGCGAACTCGGTCCTGTCGGCGATGCTTGAGATTATCAAAACCGGCCAGCTTTAAGAAAAAAACCGCCGCACCTTCCGGGCGGAAAGGGCGGCGGCAGGTAATGCGTTTCTCGTGTGGGGTCCGGAAGACCGCGCGGGGCCGAGGCATGGCCCCTCAAGGGGTTTGGGACAGGCAGGTCACCCTTGACTGAAATGGGAAGACACGCGCGGTTTGATCGGCACGAGAGCGCAGGCAGAAAGGCTTAGAACCCGACAGGCATATGAAGCGCGACCATCAGGATCACGACCAGCGACATCACACCGGCTGCATCCTGCAGGATCGTGGATTGCGAGCGGTCAAACGCGGTCTTGATCTGGGTCAGCATGTGTCACCTCCGGTCAGGGAATTAATCCTTTGTTGACCTTTTGTTCTCATATTTTACCGAGTCGGTAAAGAACTTTTTAAGAACATTTGTGAACTAAATGGTGACTTCCAATCTAACCCACTGAAATCAAACGGATCGCCTGATCCTGCTTCATCAGCCAAAGCAGAACACGCGCCGCCCGACCCCGTTCCGTTTCAAGTTTGGGGTCTGCGTTCAGCAAGGCCCGCGCATCTGTCTGGGCGACAGCCATCAGGCCCGCTTGCCGTTCAAGGTCGGCGATGCGGAATTTCGGCAAGCCGGATTGCGCAGTTCCGATCAGGTCGCCCGCACCCCGCATCTGCAGGTCGGTCTCCGAAATGCGGAACCCGTCCTCGGTTTCGCGCAAGACTTCCAACCGTTTGCGCCCGCCCTCGCTGAGCGGGGGCTGATACATCAACAAACAGGTCGATTCCGCGTCGCCCCGCCCCACGCGCCCGCGCAATTGGTGCAACTGGGCAAGACCGAAGATTTCAGCCCGCTCAATCACCATGATCGAGGCATTGGGAACGTTGACGCCAACCTCAATGACCGTGGTGGCCACCAGCACCTTGGTCTGCCCGTTCTGAAAAGCCTCCATCGCCGCGTCCTTGTCGGCGGGCGGCATCTGGCCGTGCACCAGCCCAACATTGCCGTCGCCCAGAATGGCGCGCAGCCGTTTGAACCGTTCCTCGGCCGCGGTCAGGTCGGACACCTCGGATTCGTCGACCAGAGGGCACACCCAATAGCATTGCCGCCCCTCATCAATCGCGCGCTGCAGATGGGCAACGACGTCATCCATGCGCCGTGTGCTAACGATGGCAGTTTTGATGGGCTTCCGCCCGGGCGGCTTTTCGTCCAGCACCGAGACGTCCATATCGCCATATTGCGCCAGCGCCAGACTGCGGGGGATCGGCGTGGCGGTCATCACCAGCACATCCGCACCCTGCCCTTTGTCCGACAACTCCATCCGCTGGCGCACGCCAAAGCGATGTTGTTCGTCAACGATGGCCAGCCGTAGCGCGTGGAATTCTACATCACTTTGGAACACAGCATGGGTGCCGACCAAAATCTGGATGTCGCCGCTTCGTAATGCGGCCAGCTTCGCCTTTCGTTCCGCTCCCTTATCGCGCCCGGTCAGGATTTCCAGAACCACACCGGCCTCTTCGGCAAGGGGCCGCAACCCTTCCAGATGCTGCCGGGCCAATATTTCAGTCGGGGCCATCATGACGCCCTGCCCGCCGGCCTCGACCGCCACCAGCAAGGCCATGAACGCCACAAGCGTTTTGCCCGCACCCACATCGCCCTGAAGCAAGCGATTCATACGCGCGTCCGAGGCCATATCCGCCGAGATTTCCTTGATCGCGCTGCTTTGCGCGCCCGTTGGTCGATACGGCAGGCTGGCCAGAACCTTGGACTGCAGCGCGCCGGTTCCAACGCTGACAACCCCGCGCGCCTTTCGTTCCCTTTGACGCGCCAGAGCCAGCGTCAGTTGATGCGCCAGCAGTTCATCATAGGCCAGACGCTCCCGAGCTGGTGCAAAAGGCGCAACATCATCCGCGCCCTGCGGGTTGTGCGCGGCCCTAATAGCTTCGGCCCAATCTGGCCAGTTCTTTTGCGAAAGCTGAGCCGAGTCGATCCATTCCGCCAATTCCGGTGCGCGGGCCAGCGCACTGCGCGCCGCTTTGAAGGCAGTCTTTTGGGTCAGGCCCTGCGTCAGATGATAAACCGGCTCGAACTCTGGAATCTCAGTCGCCTGTTCCACCGGCAGCATATGGTCGGGATGCACCATCTGCGCCATGCCGTCAAAAAGCTCTAACTTGCCCGAGATCACCCGGCGCGCCCCCTGAGGCAGCACCTTTTTCAGATAATCCCCCCGCGCGTGGAAAAAGACCAGTTGGAAATCGGCCTGAGTATCTTCGACATGAACCCGATAGGCACCGCCCTTGTTGCGCGGCGGTCGGTGCGCGCCAACCGTCACTTCGACTGTAAGCGTGGTCGGTAGATCGGCCCCCTGGATCGTCTCGCGCCTGCGCCGGTCGACAACCGCATAAGGCAGGCCGAACAGCACATCGCGGGGGCTTTCGATCCCCGCTTGCGCCATCACCTGAGCCGTTTTCGGGCCGACGCCCTCTAACGTTTCAAGCCCCGCGAACAGCGGGAAAAGCTGTTCCGGTCGTCCGCTCATGCGCCGTCGATCAGCTGCAACCAGCCATCCTCATCCAGCGTTTCAATGCCAAGCTCGGCGGCTTTTTTCGCCTTGGAGCCCGCGCCCGGACCGGCAACCAACAGGTCGGTTTTTTTGCTGACCGAGCCTGAAACCTTTGCGCCCAACGCTTCGGCCCGCGCTTTGGCTTCGGCGCGGGTCATCTTTTCCAGCGTGCCGGTGAAAACAACGGTTTTGCCTGCCACCGGACTGCCGGAGGTATCCGGCCGTTTCGCCTCTTGCACCTGCAGTTGCGCGACCAGAGCTTCGATGCTGGCGCGTTCCGCAGGCTGTGCAAAGGCCGAGACCAGCGAACGGGCCATGATTTCCCCGATCCCGTCGATGCCGATCAAGTCGTCCCATTCCGGCCCCTCAAACCCCGAGGCGGCGGTGACGGCGCGCTCAAACTCCGACCAGCTTCCGTAATGGTTCGCGATAAGATTCGACGCGGCTTCGCCCATGTGCCGAATACCCAGCGCAAACAGCAAGCGCCCAAAGGGAATGTTGCGCTTTTCGTCGATCGCAGCCCACAGGTTGCCCGCGCTTTGCGTGCCCCAACCTTTGCGGTTGGCCAGCTTGTTCAGATTGCCCCCATCCCTTTTGTGCAACGTGAAAATATCGACCGGTGTTCGGATCGGCAGATCGGGATCATCATAGAACATCTCAATCTGCTTCGCGCCTAGCCCTTCGATATCGAACGCCTTGCGTGAGACGAAATGTTTCAGTTTTTCAACGGCCTGCGCGGGGCAAATGACGCCACCTGTGCAGCGTCTGACCGCATCGCCCTCTTCTCGAATGGCGTCGCTTTGGCATTGCGGGCAGGTTGTCGGGAATTTGTATGGCTCGGCCCCTTCGGGCCGTTTTGACAGATCGACATCGGCGATTTTCGGGATCACGTCGCCCGCGCGATAGACCTGCACCCAGTCGCCTTCGCGAATGTCCTTGCCATCGCGGATCGTTCCGCCTTTGGCGTCCTGCCCGGCGACATAATCCTCGTTATGCAACGTGGCGTTCGAGACCACGACGCCGCCAACAGTCACCGGATGCAGCCGCGCGACCGGGCTGAGCGCACCGGTGCGGCCGACCTGAATGTCGATCGCCTCGAGTCGGGTCCAAGCCAATTCAGCGGGAAACTTGTGCGCAATTGCCCATCTGGGGGTCGTCGAGCGGAACCCGAGCCTGGCCTGCAGCGCCAAATCGTTCACCTTGTATACAACGCCGTCGATGTCATAGCCGAGGGTCGCGCGCTGTTCTTCGATGCTGCGGTAATGGTTCAACATGTCTGCGGTCGTTGGGCAAACTTTTGTGAGTGTGTTCGTGGAAAACCCGAAGCTCTTGAGCCGTTGAATCGCCGCCATCTGCGTGTCAGCCAAAGGTTCGGACAGTTCCCCCCAAGCATATGCAAAGAAACGCAAAGGGCGCGATTGGGTGATCGAGGCATCCAACTGGCGCAGAGAACCCGCCGCTGCATTCCTCGGGTTGGCAAAGAGTTTGCCTCCGGTCTCGGACTGGCGCGCGTTCAGGTTTTCGAAATCCTGATGGGACATGTAAACCTCGCCCCGGACCTCCATGATATCCGGTGCGCCGTCGATCTTCTGGGGAATGTCCGCGACCGTGCGTGCATTGGCCGTTACGTTTTCGCCAACTTCCCCATCACCGCGCGTTGCGGCCTGCACCAGTTCCCCTTTTTCGTAGCGCAGCGAAAGCGACAGCCCGTCAATCTTGGGCTCCGCCGTGAACGCCAGTGGGGCCTCGGTATCCAGCCCAAGGTATTTTCGGATGGAGCGGTCGAAATCCGCTACATCCTCATCATCGAAGGCATTGCCCAGCGACATCATGCGAACCGCATGCGTGACCTTCGAGAACCCGTCGGCCGCCCGCGCACCCACCTGGTCCGAGGGGCTGTCCTCACGTTTGAGATGCGGAAAACGCGCTTCAATCTCGGCATTGCGGCGCTTGAGCGCGTCGTATTCCGCATCCGAAATCTCGGGCGCGTCCTCGGCGTGATACAGCGTGTTTGCCCGCGAAAGCTGTTCGGCCAGACGCGCAAGCTCTTCTCGCGCTTGCTGCTCTGTCAAATCCTGCGCTGAAACTGAATCGCTCATGCCCTCGCCCCGTCACTTAATCTTGGACCTCAGTGATAGGGCGAGGCCATGGCCAGGTCCAGACGTGCTGAGACGTGAGTGGAGGTGCCGCCCTGGACCGACGGCGGCACAGGTTTGGTCAATTCAGGCGCTGACGGCCATCCGGGTCTCGTCCATGCTGTTGGACTGAGGATCACGCAGCACATATCCCCTGCCCCAAACGGTTTCGATATAATTCTCACCGCCTGTCGCATTGCTGAGTTTCTTGCGCAGCTTGCAGATGAAAACGTCGATGATTTTCAACTCGGGTTCATCCATGCCGCCATACAAGTGATTCAGGAACATTTCTTTGGTCAGCGTCGTGCCTTTACGCAAACTCAGCAGTTCCAGCATCTGGTATTCCTTGCCTGTCAGATGAACCGTCTTGCCGTCCACTTCGACCGTTTTGGCGTCGAGGTTAACAGCAACCCGCCCGGTATGAATGACCGATTGCGAATGCCCCTTGGAGCGGCGGATGATCGCGTGAATGCGGGCAACCAGTTCTTCGCGATGGAAAGGCTTGGTCAGGTAGTCATCTGCCCCAAAGCCGAAGCCCTTGATCTTGCTTTCGGTGTCGTCGGCACCCGACAGGATCAGAATCGGCGTTTCAACCCGCGCGATCCGCAACTGGCGCAACACTTCATGGCCGTTCATGTCCGGCAGGTTGAGGTCCAGCAAAATCAGATCGTAGTCATAGAGCTTTGCCAGATCGATGCCCTCTTCCCCCAAATCCGTTGCATACACGTTCAGGTTCGCATGCGTCAGCATCAGCTCGATGCTTTTGGATGTTGTCGGGTCATCCTCGACAAGAAGTATTCTCATTTACTGCTCCAATTCGGGTCAACTATTCCTATTGAAATTAACCCTGACTAATAATGGTTAATCTGACGTTACCGTTGAATCATTTATTCGATATCACCTTTAGGTTGTCTATATTTTTTTAAGGCCGTCACCTTCAAGGCGTCCACACCGTGTTCTGCGACCGCCGAAACCCATGTGTTGAATTCTTCATCGCTGATGCCATAGCGTTTCTTGGCGTCCGACAAGGTGATCAGCCCATACAGTACGCCGCGCACGACAATTGCCTTGCGCGAGGCGACCCAGCGGCGCGTGTCTTCGGGCGGCAGATCGGCGCGAGTCAAAACCGTTCCATCCGGCAGGGTTACGGACCTTGGCCCTTCAACTTTGTGCAAATACATCTCTCTGCCCTTTCCTGGTGCGACAAAGCTGCATCCAGGGTACTTAATGGCGCGTGAAACCGCCCCTTGAGAGTGTCTAGAATTTTCCTATATTCTGCCGGTCTTTCTTAACTCGGACTGGAATCGCCATGGCCCTCGCTGCCGAGACCCAACTCAATTCGCTTGGCTTTGCCAAACCGCCCTCGGAAACGCGGGTGGTGGTTGCCATGTCCGGTGGCGTGGACAGTTCCGTTGTCGCGGCGCATTTGGCCGATCAGGGCTATGACGTGGTGGGCGTGACGCTGCAGCTTTATGACCACGGCGCGGCGTTGGCCAAGAAGGGCGCGTGCTGCGCCGGCATCGACATCCACGACGCGCGGCGCGTGGCCGAGGAGCGTGGCTTTCCGCACTATGTTCTGGACTATGAGAACATCTTCAAGGACGCCGTAATCGACGAGTTCGCCGACAGCTATCTGGCGGGCGCGACGCCAGTTCCATGCATCCGTTGCAATGAGCGGGTGAAATTCAAGGACCTGCTGGAAACCGCCAAAGACCTTGAGGCCGACTGCATGGCCACGGGTCATTATATCCAACGCAAGATGGGCCCCAAAGGCCCGGAGCTGCACAGCGCCGAGGATGCCAATCGCGATCAGTCCTACTTCCTGTTCTCAACCACGCCCGAGCAGCTAGACTTCCTGCGCTTCCCGCTGGGTCACCTGCCCTCGAAAGACGCCACGCGCGAGATGGCGGCGCAATACGGGCTGGCCGTGGCCGACAAGCCCGACAGTCAGGACATCTGCTTTGTGCCCAACGGCAACTATGCCAGCGTGATCGAAAAGCTGCGCCCCGGTGCGGCGGAACCGGGCGAGATCGTGCATGCCGATGGCCGCGTTCTGGCGCAGCATAACGGGGTCATTCACTACACCATCGGTCAGCGGCGCGGCCTGGGCATCGGCGGGCTCAGCGAGCCGCTTTACGTGGTCAAGCTGGACGTGGACAAGAAACAGGTCGTCGTCGGCCCGAAAGAGATGCTGGCGACCCGCACCGTTCCCGTGCGCGAGATCAACTGGCTGGGGGATGAGCCTTTCACGTCGCGCGACGAATGGCACCTGTCGGTCAAAGTTCGTTCGACCCGCCCGCCGCGCGAGGCGATTGTGCGCCCCTTGTCTGAAACCACTGCCGAGGTGGAACTGCTGACGCCCGAGGAAGGCATCTCTCCGGGTCAGGCTTGCGTGTTCTATGAAAGCACTGGCAGCCGTATCTTCGGCGGTGGGTGGATCTGGCGCGGTTACTAGATCGCGTCGGTCCACGAGTTGCTGAGGATATAAAGCCCGGCAAAGATCATGACAAAGGGCACCAATTTCTCCAACCGGTGGGCAAGGTTCCCGGTCATGAACGGTGCCTTGGACCCCAGCAACGCGACCGAGGCCAGACCCAACGCCGCGCTGCCCGCGCCGATAAGCCCCGCAATTCGGAAGCCGGGCGCGGAGTCGGCCAAAAGCGGTGCCAGCACGGCAAAGGTATCCATCGACAGGCTGACAAACAGCATCGAAATCACGAGGGTCGAGGCTCCGGTTTCGATCTTGGGGTCCTGCGTTGGCAACGCGCCGCGAACCTGACGCAGAACGCCCAGCACCCCTAAGGTCAGAGGGATAACGCCCAGATAACCGGCCCAATGGGGGATGACGTCATCGACGCCTACCGCCACCAGATAAGCGGCGGCAATCACCAGTATCTGCGCGGCAAGAAATCCCAGAACGGAGCGTTTCGGCCCCGACACCATCATCAATGCCAGCAAGGCCGCGACATTGTCGAGGTTCGTCAAAACCTGCGCCGTAAAGGCCGACAGCGCAAAGACCGCATAATCCAGCATCAGGCGTTCATCCGGTCCAAAACGGCCCGCGCGGCGCGCAGGCCCGGTGCTTCGCCGCCGCGACCAAGCCGGTCCATGGTCAGGTCCATTGCCTGACGCTGCGTATCGGGGGCGGCTGCGACCTGCCTTATAGCCTCGGCAATCTTGTCGGGCTGGCAATCGTCCAGAAGGCATTCGGGAACCGCGCGGGTTTCGGACACCAGATTGACCAGCGTCACCGTGTCCAGACTGACCATTCGTTTGGCGATCAGCGTGGTTAGCCAATTCAGGTTATAGGCAATCACCATCGGCGTCGCCTGCGCGGCCAGTTCCAAAGAGACCGTGCCCGACGCCGCCAGAGAAAGATCGGCTGCGGCAAATGCGGCCCTTTTCTGCGCCTGCGCTTGATCCGATGGTAAATCTCTCGGGTCGACAACCAGAGGCTCTCCCGGCCAATCCTGCACGTGATCTGAGACCGCTTCTACCATGTGCGCAACCGCCGGAACCACAACACGTGTGTCGGGGCGATCTTGCAGAAACTGCTGCAAAGCGTCGCCGAAGATCGGGGCCAGCCGTTCGACCTCTCCCTTGCGAGAGCCGGGCAGCGCAAGGATGATCGGAACATCTCCCAGACCATGATCCGCGCGAAACTGTGCAATATTCTGTTCCGAGGCGACGGGTTCGTTCACTACCGGATGGCCGACGAAATCACATTCCATCCCGGCGCGTTCCATATAGGGCGGCTCAAAGGGCAACAGCGCCAGAACATGATCAATGACCTTCGCCATCTTGTCCGCCCGTCCCGGTCGCCATGCCCAGACGCTTGGAGCGACATAATGGACGGTTCGGATATCGCTTGACGCTTTGACAATTTTCGCCACGCGCAGGCTGAAATCCGGACTGTCGATGGTAATCAGCACATCCGGTTTCGTGTCCAAAACCGCCTGTGCGGTCTCGGCGATCCGGCGTTTGAGGTGGAAGAACTTGGGCAGAACCTCGACCAGCCCCATCACGCTGAGTTCGGACATGGGAAAGCGGCTGTTCAGTCCTTGGGTCTGCATCAGCGGCCCGCCGACGCCTTCGAACTGCACGTCGGGAACAAGCGTTTTCAGCCCCTCCATCAGCGCGCCGCCAAGCCGGTCGCCCGAGGGTTCACCGGCGACCAGAAAAACGCGCATCAGACGAGCCGCTCGCGCACATAAAGAAACAGGCCCAGACGATTGCACTCAGCAATCACGCGCTCCCGCTGCAGGACGATCACGCCACCCTTTTCGATGACAATGCCGGACAGCCCTGCGGCCACGGCACCGGTCACCGTGTCCGGCCCAATCGCTGGCAGATCGGCGCGGCGATCCTGATCCGGCTTGGGTCCCTTGAAAAGGATGCCGCCACCTGCATCCGGGCGTTGCGTCAGTGATTGCAGCATCCAGGCTGTGCCGAAAATACTCTCGACCGCGAGTGCCTGTCCCTTGGCCACGGCGCAGGCTTGCCCGATATCCGCCGCTCCCATGGCATGCAAAATCCCGGCGGCCCGGTCGGCATCCGCCAGATCAGCCTCGGACGGTTGCGTCTCGGTCAGGCACCCCAGAGATGGCAGAAGGCCCGGCGCGATCTCATGTGCGGCGCGCACGTGCAGGCCCGCGTCCTCAAAAATCCCGATCGCGGCGCGCAACGCGCCGTCATCCCCCGACATGATCGCCTGCTGCAGGATCGGGACCAGAGGCATCGTGGCCGCGTCGATACGCGAGGGATCAATGGTCGGGCGCTGGACGGCACCGGCCATGCAAATCTCGGTCACGCCTTTGGCGCGCAGGTCAGCAATGAAACTCCCCAAATGCTCCAGCGGGAACACGATATCCGGGTTCAGGCTGTCGGGCAGAAACCCCTCCATCGCGCAGATCACGGGGCGCTCGGCCAGTTCGGCAACCACTTCGTTCGGCAAAGCGCCGGTTCCCGCAATCAGCGCAAGCATCGCGTTATTTCCCCGGTGTCAGGAAAGACCGGTCGCTATGCCCGGTCACGAAGTCGACGATCCGCCGTACATATTCGCTTTCGGTCTGATCCCCGACCCTGTGGGCGCGGTCCATGAAAGTGCCCTCGCCCTTGGACAACTCGCGGAACGCCGCGCGCAGGGCCGAGATATCCTCGCGCGAGACGCCTTTACGCTTGAGTCCAACCAGATTGAGCCCGTCCAACTCACCGCGCGGAGCCTGAACAAGGCCGTAGGGAATAACATCGTTGGGCACCATGGTCAGCGCACCGATGATGGCGCCGCGCCCGACGCGTACCCATTGATGCAAGCCGGATATACCACCGATGATCACGTCATCCTCGATAATGCAATGCCCTGCGGCCCCGGCATGGTTCACCATGATCACCCGGTTCCCGATCTGCACGTCATGCGCCACATGAACCCCGGCCATCAGCAGGCAGTCATCGCCGATCCGGGTCACGCCGCCGCCGCCATCGGTGCCGGTGTTGACCGTTACGTGTTCCCGTATCCGGTTGCGCTTGCCGATCTCAAGCCGGGTATCTTCGCCGCCGAATTTAAGATCCTGCGGGATTTCACCGATCACCGAAAAGTTGAAAATGACCGTCTCATCGCCGACCGAGGTTTCACCGGTCACGACAACATGCGATTTCAGCTCAACCCGGTCACCCAATGTGACCTGAGCGCCTACATAGCAGAACGGACCAATCACGCAGTCCTGACCGATCTGCGCTCCGTCTTCGATGATTGCGCTGGGGTGAATGCCGCTCATGCCGTCTTTTCCATCTCCCAGTCGACATAGGCCGAGAATTCGGCTTCGGCGGCAACATCCCCGTCGACCGTTGCGCGACCGCTGAACTTGAACAGCTTGCCGCCCTTTTTGCCGCGCAGGGTCTCCACGTGCATCTCCAGCACGTCACCGGGCACGACTTTGCGACGGAACTTACACTTGTCGATGCTCATGAAATAGATCAGCAACTCGGTATCGATCACATCCATGCCAACGCCCAACATCACGCCAGCGGTCTGGGCCATCGCCTCGACAATCGTGACGCCCGGCATGATCGGCGTTCCGGGGAAGTGACCCTGAAAGTGCGGCTCGTTCATCGTGACGTTTTTGATGCCCCGGGCCGAGTGGTAGTCGGTGATGTCCACAACCTTATCGACCAGCAGAAACGGATAGCGATGCGGCAATATCCGCTGGATCAGCTGAATGTCGGCGCTTTTGGGTTCCGTGGTCATAATAAAGTTGTCCCGTTTTGGATGTCTCAGTTCCCGCGTGGTTAGCAATACCGGAACGTAAGGGCAAGCAAACCTATTCGCTGTTGCCGTCCGGCAATTCGCTTCCGTCACCGATGGTGGCGTCGATCCGGGCAATCGCCGCGTCGGTCATGTCAGAGGTGTCCGAGCTGAGGAAGACATTGGATCGTTCCAGAATCATCGAGGCACCAGTTTCCCGCAACAGGTCGATCAGAATCGGGCGCGCAAGGGCGAAAAAGGTCTGGCGATCCTCCTCGCTGCGCCGGGTCAGCGCGTCCAGTTTCGCGCGCTGACTTTCCCTATGGGTCTGGACCTTCTGGTCAAAGGCCTCGGCCAAGGGCCGGAATTCTTCGGGCTGCAGTTCGGCGCGCTTTTCGGTCAGGTCTTTTTCTTCCCGGCTTAGCTCGGCGACGATGCGTTCATTCTCTTCCGCGAGCAGCGCGCCTTCCAGTTCAAAGTCCCGAAGCACCCGCTGCCCAAAGGCAGAGTCGGTAAACAGCCGGTCGCTGGAAATCGTCAGAACACCGTGCGAGGCCGCGCCCAGTTGTTGCGCGACGACCGGGGCCGCAAACCACAGGGCCAGAAATGCGCACAGGGCCCAAAGCGGGCCCTGTTTTTGTGTCAAAAACTTCGTCAGCATCGCGGATCAGAACCGGGCCTGAACAGTCAGGTCAAAGTTCTGTTCCTTGTCAAAGCTCTCTTTCTTCAACGGCTGCGAGAAGTTGAATCGCAGCGGGCCAAAGGGCGTTTCCCACAAGACCGAAATTCCGATCACGTGGCGAATAGAGCCATCGGCACCGACGATTGTGGCCCCCGTCGTATCAACATCGTCAATGTTGTAAAGGTTGCCGACGTCATAGAACAGACCGCCGCGCAGGCCCAGTTCTTCCGGCAGCCCCAACGGGAAATCCGTTTCAAACCGGGCGACCCAGTAGTAGTTGCCACCGATGGCATCGTCCTGCCCGTTTGACAGGTCGCGCGGGCCAATACCGGCCGGTTCGAAACCGCGGAAAGTGTTTGGACCCAGAACAAATCGATCAAGGGTACGGCTGAAGTCGTTTCCACGCCAATGCAGGGCACCCAGTTCCAGCGTTGCCCGAAGCACAACCTCTTCGTTCCATACACGTGTCTGTGCTATACCCCGCGCGGTGGATTTGATGAATTCGTTGTCGCCGCCCAAACCTGCAGCGTCGACACCGATTTCGAACAAAACGCCCGCATTCGGGTTCAGGCCACCGAGACGGCTGTCATAAACATAAGAAACACCCAGCGAACTGCTGACCCGTTCGCCCTGCGCAATTTCTGACGCAATAACGGCACCGTTGATCTCGTCGTCCTGCTGAGTCATCTCGCTGCGCTCCCACCCGTAGCGCAGGCGGAGTGTCGATAATTCGCCGATGGCATAGCTCAGTTGAGGACGGAAAAACAGGCTCTCGGTGTCGTAGCTTGCAAAGCTCGAGTTGGTGGTGGCCAGACCCAAGCCAAGATCAAACTGCAGCCTGCGACCCAGCAAGAAGGGTTCGGTGAAGTTCAGCGTGTATTGTTCGGAATCCTGCGCGGTCGACAGGTTCACGCCAATGGTCTGACCACGGCCCAGGAAATTTCGTTCCTGCAGACCAATTGCAATACCGAAACCATCCGTGGCCGAAAAGCTACCGCCAAGGCTCAGCGATCCGGTCGGTTGCTCTTCTACGTCCACGTCCACGATTACCTGGCTGGGCGATGATCCTTCGCGGGGTTCGACATCCGCGGTCGCAAAAAAGCCAAGGGCATTGATACGCTCGGCCGCGTTACGGATTTCACGTGGGTTGAACGGGTCACCTTCAACCGTGTCAAACTGCCGACGGATAACCCGGTCGAGCGTCGTCGTATTCCCCTCAATGTCGATCCGCTCAACGAAAATGCGCGGACCGCGCGACAGGACAAACTGCACATCCAGGGTCAGGTCGCGCGCGTTGCGGGTAACACGTGGCTCGACACGCAGGAAGTCAACGCCTTCTTTCAGGCCCAGACGTTCCATCCGCGCGATGGAGTTTTCCACCAAGGAAGGCGTATAAGTCACGCCCGGTTTGATCTTCAGTGCCGCTTGATAAGGGGCCGGATCGACACCGGGGATTTCACTGACAGTGGTGATCTGACCGAACGAGAATTTCTGGCCCTCGGTAATGTTCATCACCAGAAAGAACGCATCGCGTTCGCGGGTGAATTCGACATTGGCGCTGTTCACGCGGAAATCGACATAGCCACGCGACAGGTAGAAATCGCGGATGACCTGTTTGTCGAACTCAATGCGATCGCCGATGAACGTGTCGCTTCTGAAAAACGTCCGCAGGAAGGTCGCCTGCTTTGTCTCCAAAACGCGGCGCAGACGACGATCGGAAAAGGCGCGGTTGCCGACGAAGCTGACCCGTTCGACCTCGATGGTCGTGCCCTCGGCAACCTCAAACACCAGATCCACCCGGTTATCGCTGCGGCGAATGATGCGTGGGATGACGGTGGCGGATACGCGGCCCTGTGCCGAATAAACTTGGGCGATCAGGTCAGCGTCGGCTTCTGCGATTTGCGGCGTGAACACGCGGCGCGGTTCGGATGAGATCACATCCAGAAGCACATCGTCCTTGATACGCGCGTTCCCTTCGATGCTGATCTGGTTGATTGTCGGGTATTCCTGCACTTCGATGACCAGCGTAGTGCCACGCGGAGTCAACTCGACTGTTTCAAAAACACCACTGTCAAGCAAACGCTGATAGGCGTCATTCAATTGGCCGGAAGTGACCGTCTGCCCCGGTTCGATTCCCGTGCGTGCGATGATCGTGCCGGTTTCGATGCGCCGGTTACCCTCGACATCAAAGGAATTGATCGTGAAGCTCTGCGCCTGCGCCGCATGAGGCAAAGCCAGTAAACTCACTGCTACAAAAAGGAAAAGGAAGGTTAGTGGCTGCCACAAAATCTTGTTTGCCGGCTTTTGCCCCCCGCAGGATGTGCCTGCGCCTTGCCTGTAAGTCATTTTATGCTCTACCCAGAATTTTAGGACTTTAAAGCTGAGTAGCGGGAATAAATCCACTTGTCAAAAGGCCAAAAAACGCACCCTTATACAGGGTGCGCCGTCTGCTTTCACCGGAAGAGTGTTAGAATCACAGACCCGCGAGGTAAGCGCCGCCAGCCAAGGCCAGAGCAGTCGCGCCGAAATACAAAAGCGAGTCCCAGTTCAGGATGAACAGGAAGCTGACACTCTGATAAGATTTCCGCAGTGCTTTTGACATGACCGCCTCATTGGTAGCAAAAAGACCGTACCCCAAGATTACGGCGACAATGCGGCGTCAATAAGTGATGGGCGTCATAATCAGCAGAACAGATCGTTACTGACCGAGAACAGCATCAGCGCCAGGATTAGGCTCAGACCGACGCCCATAAAGACCCGCAGCGCCTTTTCGCTGGGCGGTCTGCCGGTGACGGCCTCATAGGCGTAGAACACCAAGTGTCCGCCATCCAATACCGGGATCGGGAACAAATTCAGCAATCCCACTGCGGTCGACAGAACGGCGATAAAAAAGATGAAATTCTGCGCGCCCTGGCTGGCCATCGCGCCCGAAGTCTCGGCGATGCCAATCGGACCCGAGATGTTGCAGGTGCTGATCGCGCCGGTCACCATATGCCACATGCCAGACAGAGACCCATCGATGATGCGCATGGTCTGACGCACGCCGCCGGACAGGGAATCCAGCAGACCTGCCGGGACGGTCGCGGGTTCAAGCATCATGCCTCCGACGATACCGATCCGCCAATGAGTGACAAAGCCACCATCCGGTTGCGGCTCATCCGTGCGACGCGGGGCCAGCGCAAACTCAAGATCGGCCCCGTCCCGCCAGACGTTCAGCAACAGAACTCGGCCGTCAGAGCTTTCGACAAACTCCTTGAGTTGTTCGAAGGCAAAGATGGGTTCGCCATTAACGGCGGTAATAACATCCCCCTGCTCAAGCTGAATGTCCATCGCGGCACTGCGCGGCGCGACCTGCCGGATCAACGGCGGGAACAGCCAAGGGGCCTGCACATCCATTGTCTCTCCGTCGCGGATGACCGTGTAGTCCAGAACCGGTTCTACAGGCAGCGCCTCGGTGAACTCGCCCCAGGTGCTTTCTTCATCAAACTCCGGCGTCGGGATGCCCGCAATCGCGATGATCTCATCCCCCACCTGCAGGCCCTGAACCGTGCCGGGCAAAGGCTGCAGCGCCCCGATTGTCAGCGGTTCCCGAGACACGCCCTGCGACCAGAAAATCAGGCCGAAGACTATAATCGACATGATAAAATTGAATATTGGCCCGGCGGCAACGGTTGCCGTGCGCGCCCACAACGGCGCGCCGTGCATTGTGCGGCGCAGCTCTTCCGGGCTTTGTTCGGCAATGTCTTCCATCGCCTCGGAATCCTTGCCCGACGCTGCGTTCGCATCGCCAAGAAACTTCACATATCCGCCAAAGGGCAACAACGCCACTTGCCATCTGGTGCCACGTTTGTCGATTCGGCTCCACAACACAGGGCCGAACCCGATCGAAAACACCTCGGCATGGATGCCGGACCAGCGTCCGACGATGTAATGGCCATATTCATGCACCGCCACGATGGCGGACAGCGCGACCACAAAGGCCACAATCGTGTACAGCAAATTGCCGAACTGGGGGATCAGTGAGAGTGCGTCCAAAATTCTATCCTGCTCTTACGATCACGGCTTCATCGACCCATTGACGTGCCAGATGGTCCGTTTGCTGCACGTTATCAAGTGTCAAAGGGGCATCAATAAGGCCATCTTTGGCATCAAACCGGTCCAGAACCTCGGCCACCGTGTCGGCCATGCTCAGAAAACCGATCCGGCGCGCGATGAAATGGTCCAGCGCCCGCTCCTTGGCCGCATTAAACACCGCCCCAGCCAGCCCGCCGCGGGCCATGACCTCGCGCGCCAGTTTCAATGCGGGATACCGCGCCTCGTCTGGATTGTGAAAGCGCAGCTGCCCCAGTTTCGCCAGATCCAGTCGTTCCACCGGCAGATCACGCCGTTCGGGCCAATGCAAAGCATAGCCAATGGCGTGGCGCATATCAGGCGCGCCCATATGAGACATCACTGCACCATCGCGGAACCCGACCATCGCATGCACGATGGATTCCGGGTGAACCAGAACCTCGATCTGATCGGGTTCGATTCCGAAATACTCTCGGGTCTCAATCACTTCCAGCGCTTTGTTAAACATCGAGGCGCTGTCAATGGTGATGCGCTGCCCCATGTTCCAGTTGGGGTGGCTTGAGGCCTGCTCGACCGTTGCCTTTGCCAAGTCGGCCAGAGGCCAATCGCGGAACGCGCCGCCGCTGGCAGTGATAATCACGCGTTCGACCGCCTGCATATCCTCGCCAACCAGCGCCTGAAACACGGCGGAATGCTCGCTGTCGACCGGCAGCAGACGCGCGCCATGCTCTCGTGCAGTTTCCAGAACCAGCGCCCCGGCACAGACCAGCGTTTCCTTGTTCGCCAGCGCCAGCGTTGCACCCTGTTTCAGCGCCTCAATCCCCGGCGCAAGGCCCGCCGCGCCAACAATGGCCGACATGACCCAATCCGCAGGCCGCGCCGCAGCCTCAACAATAGCGCGCTGCCCAGCGGCCACTTCGATTCCACTGCCCTGCAGTGCATCCTGCAGGTCCTGCAGGCGATTTTCATGCGCCGTCACGGCCAGATCCGCCCCCAAACGCCGGGCATCGGCTGCGAGTTGTTCGATATTCGCCCCGCCGGTCAGGGCCACAACATCATAAGCTGCGGGGTCGCGGGCAATCAGATCGATTGTGTTCTGACCAATCGACCCGGTCGCCCCAAAAATCGAAACTTTGCGCATTACATAGCCTCGGGCGTGTAGATCAGACCTGCAATCAGAACGAACAGCGCCGCTCCCATCATTCCGTCGAACCGGTCCAGGAACCCGCCATGTCCGGGAATCAGGTTCGAGCTGTCCTTGACCCCAAACTTCCGTTTCACGGCGCTTTCGACGATGTCTCCGGCCTGACTGGCCATGGATGCAAGCACCGACACAAGCACGAAGGCAACGCCAAACCCGCTGTAAACAGCAAACCCTGCCCCAACAACCGCTGCCGCAGCCCAACCGCCGGCAGTTCCGGACCAGGTCTTTTTCGGGCTCACTTTTGGCCAGAACTTAGGGCCACCGAAGGTTTTGCCCACAAAATACCCGGCAACATCCGTTGCCACCACAACGGCAATCAGCCAGACCATGAGGTCAAATCCCATAGTCTCGCGGATCGAGATGAACCCAAGCCCCGCCGCCGCGATCCACAACGCAAACAATGCGTAAAGCACCCGAGATCGACCGATCTGCCCGGCCCCACCCAAAGCCGGAACCAGAAGAATGAGCAGATTAAAAACCGGCGGTAAATGATAGCTCAGGATCACCGCAATGGCCGTGAGAACGCCCAATTGTGCCGCAACGCCCGACCGCTGTGGGTCGATCATCCGGACCAGTTCCCACGTCATCAGACCGCAGGCTGCCGCAATGAAGGTTTCGAACCAGAGACCTCCTAGCCAGACCTCGACCGCGCCAATGACCACCAGAACCGCTGCAGAAAGAACCCGCGCTGTCAGATCAGACCATCGGCCGTCACTCATGCCAGGACCGCTCCGAACCGCCTCTCGCGCGAGCCGAAATTGCGGCACAGTTTTTCCAACTCGGAGGCTGTAAAATCCGGCCATAGCGTGTCGATGAATTCGTATTCCGAATAGGCCGACTGCCAGAGAAGGAAATTCGAAATACGCGCCTCACCACTGGTGCGAATGACCAGATCGGGATCAGGTAAAACCCTTGTGTCCAGATATTTAGGCAGGGTTTCCTCATCCACTTCATCAGGCCGCAAACGCCCCTCGGCCACATCGCGAGCAAGCCGCTTGGTCGCGCGGGCAACCTCGTCCCGGCCGCCGTAGTTCAGCGCAACTGTCAAGTGGACAAGGTCGTTATCCTTGGTTTCCTCTTCCAGCGTGTCCATCAACTCGGTCAGCTTCGAATCCAGCCGGACGCGATCCCCGATAAACCGAACGCGAATACCGTTATCGGCCAGCGTCCGTGTTTCCTTGATGATGTAGCGGCGGAACAGATTCATCAGCCCGGCCACTTCGACCTGCGTGCGTTTCCAGTTCTCGGTCGAGAAAGCAAAGATCGTCAGGTATTTGATCCCCAGTCCCGGACAGGCCTCGACAACTTCGCGCACGCGGCGCGCGCCTGCATGGTGGCCGAATAGCCGAGGTCGGCCCCGGGCCTGGGCCCAGCGGCCATTGCCGTCCATGATGATGGCCACGTGGCGCGGGCCAACGGGTAGTTCAATGTGGGGATCTTTGGGCATTCTACCTGCTCAGACCTGCATAATCTCGGCCTGCTTGGTCTCAAGCGCGGCGTCGACGGCCTTGATCAACTCGTCGGTCAAATCCTGAACTTCGCTTTCCCAGAACTTCTGATCGTCCTCGGACATACCATCGGCCTTGGCCTTCTTGATCTGATCCATCCCGTCCCGACGGACATTGCGGATCGAAACCCGGGCGCTTTCGGCATATTGCCCGGCAACCTTGCCAAGCTCGCGGCGGCGTTCTTCGTTCAACTCAGGGATCGGCAGCATGATGATGGTACCGTTGAGCTGAGGGTTAATCCCCAACCCGCTTTCGCGGATCGCCTTCTCCACCTTACCGACCAATGACTTATCCCAGACATTCACCGTAACCATCCGCGGTTCGGGAACGTTGACGGTCCCAACCTGATTGATAGGGGTCATCGACCCGTACGCATCAACCATCACCGGCTCAAGCATCGAAGCCGAGGCGCGCCCGGTGCGCAGCGAAGCAAATTCGGTCCTGAGGTTTGCCATTGCGCCTTCCATGCGGCGTTTAAGGTCATCGGTATCCAATTCGAAGTCATCAGACATGCTGCTCACTCCCCGTATTCAAATCTGTTTGGATGGGTCTTAAGCCATCGTAAAAGGGATGTATAGCAATCATGCTGAGGAATTGTGGCAATGACCAGAGTTGTTTCGGGCATTTTTTGCGCCACGTGTTAAAAGCGAAAGCCGACCGGTTTGCGAACCCGGTCGGCTTTTTTAATTTTGACGCGTCAGGCGTTGACGTCAACAACCACGCGGCCCTTGACCTGACCTTTCAGTATATCCGCGCCCAGCTGCGGCAAATCAGACAGGTTCGCGGGGTGAACCATCGCCTCAAGCTTGTCCATCGGCAGATCGGTCGCCACACGCTGCCAGGCACGGACCCGGTTTTCATATGGCTGCATCACACTGTCGATGCCCAGAAGGTTCACGCCACGCAACAGAAACGGAATCACTGTCGCCGGCAATCCGGCACCCCCAGCAAGACCGACGGCGGAGACCGAACCGCCATACTTCATCTGACCCAGAACCCGCGCCAGCATTGCGCCACCAACGGCATCCACGCACCCGGCCCAGGTTTCGCTTTCCAGAGGACGCTTGGTGGTCTCGTTCAACTCATCCCGTGGGACAATCGTCGTCGCGCCCAGTGATTTCAGGTAGTCTCCGGTTTCCGGTCGGCCCGTGACTGCAGCCACCTCATAGCCCAGATGGCCCAGAATAGCAGTAGCGACAGAGCCAACGCCGCCAGCGGCCCCTGTAACCAGAACTGGCCCGCGATCCGGCGTCAGCCCGTGATCTTCCAACGCCATGACGGCCAGCATCGCAGTAAATCCGGCGGTCCCAACGGCCATTGCCTGACGCGCATCCAGCCCTTCGGGCAAGGGCACCAGCCAATCCGCCTTCGCGTTTGCCTTCTGCGAATAGCCGCCCCAATGCGCTTCACCCACGCGCCAGCCCGTCAAAACAACCTTGTCGCCGGGCTTATAGCGATCGTCCGAGGATGTCTCGACCGTTCCCGCATAGTCGATGCCTGGAACATGAGGATAAGACCGAACCAGCCCGCCGCCCTTGGGCGACATACACAGCCCGTCCTTGTAGTTCACGGTCGAATACTCGACCGCCACGGTGACATCACCTTGCGGAAGATCATCTGTTGAAAGCTGTTTAACCGATGGGCTCGCCAATCCGCTTTCTTCGTCTTTATCCATTACCAAAGCATTGAACATAAAAACTTCCTTTCCTCGCTTTGCGACCAGATCCGTACTTCATCTGGCCAAAAATATCCCGGGGGAGTTGCGCAGCAACGGGGGCAGAGCCCCCATCCGCCCTCACACCCAGAAACTCGCCTGCACTTTTGCCCAGCGCATCCCGTCGGGCGTTTCAACCTCGATACTCGTACCCGGGTCCCAATGGCTAAGCCGCAGCATTCCAATCGAGACGTTGGTTTCGAAATCCGGCGACCAGGCGGCTGACGTCACCTGCCCTACACGCTTTCCATCCGCGTAAACCTGCCAGGGCCTGTCGCAGGGCGGCACGGCATCGCCATCAATCGCAATCGGTCGAATCTGCTGAACCGGGCCTTCTTTCGCGACCCGCAGCAACGCATCTCTGCCAATGCAGCCTATCGCGGTATGGGTGTTGCAGAACTTGCCCAGACCACATTCATGTGGTGTGTTGTCATCGGTCATGTCGTTGCCATAAGACAGCAAGCCACCTTCAATCCGTTCGATCAGGTTTGGACATCCCGCCCGCACTTCAAGGTCTTCACCCGCCGCAAACAGGGCGTTCCAAAGGGGCATTCCGATATCGCTACCTTCCACGTAGATCTCAAACCCGCCCTGCTTCGAATAGCCCGAGCGTGCCACTGCCAGGTCCCGGCCTTCGAACTGGAACATGTCAAACTTGAAGAAACGGATATCGCGGACGCGGTCACCAAAAACGCGCGACATCAATTCGTCGGCCTTGGGACCCTGTACTGCCAAGGGCGATACGTCAGGTTCATCAACCAGAACATCCAGGCGATACCCATTAGCCAAGCCTTTGACCCAAAGCAATAAATCGCTGTCAGCAATTGAAACCCACCAGCGATCTTCGGACAGTTTCACCGCAACGGGGTCATTCAGCATTCCGCCGGTTTCATCAACAATCGGCACATAGAAACACTGTCCCGGCAGCATCCCTCGCAGATCGCGGGGCGTCAGCATTTGCATCAGACGTGTCGCATCGGGTCCGCGCAATTCAACCTGCCGTTCGCAGGCGACGTCCCAAACCTGAACGTGGCTCTTGAGGTGGCGGTAGTCCGCCTCGGCGCTTTCAAATAACGTGGGCAGCAACATCCGGTTATAAACCGTGAAAGCTTTGACGCCTGCGGCCTCAACCCCATCTGTGAACGGAGTACGGCGCAGTCGGCGGGACAGGGAAATCTGCGGCATTCAATCCTCCTGCGGCATGAAGACCAGATCACTCACTGGCGCGGCTGAGCCGGTTTCTGTCAGCATCTTATGCAATTGGCCCCGGTGGTGCGTCTGGTGGTTGAAAACATGGATCACGCATTGCGCGTAAGGCAAAGTCACATCTGCCTCCTTCGCTGCCGAGTACCATGTGAACGGACCCGACAGGATATCGTCACCCAGACCGCTTGCCCAATCCTCGATACGGGCGTCTACGGTTTCCCGAAGCGGCAGCCACTCATCAAGATTGGCGCACAGAGAGACACTTTCGTGAATACCTCCTCCGGCCTTGTGTATGTCGACGACCGGACCGGGGCCTTTGTCAAACCGGGACATCCAGATCCAGTCACCCCACAGCAAGTGGTTTGCCGTTCCCAGGATCGATCTGAAAAACGCACCGCGGTCGCGGGTCAGTTCCTCAGAAGTCAGTTCCTTCAGGAAATCGGCCAACTGAGCATTCTGCCAGCGGTTATAGCGCGCCATCTCGCGTGCATAGGCTCCGGTAATCATTACTTTGGCCCGTGCCACTCGATTGGACAAATCTCGGCCGACTTGCCGCCAAAGTCCCAAACACGACCGTAGTCACGCACTTTCGATTTGGTGCCTCGTGCAACGATAATGTCTGGCCCCATCCAGTATTTCGAGTTTGAGACCATCACGGGATGCTCAGCGTCTTTTCCCGCCACCATCTCAATCTCGCCCTGAATCTTGCGGCCAATCGAGATGCGGCGTTTGTTGCCGTCGCGCTCGATCATGACAGGTGCGCGTTCGGCACCGATGATTTCACTGACGAGCATGGTAAACAGCCCGGTGGTACCGCCCGCCTGCCCGCTGAAAATCTGGAGCAATCCGTTATAGGCCTTACCGCTGGCGCGTTCGTCCACATAGGCGGCAACCTTCCATTGCCCCTCGCCCATACGGCCAGGGATATCAACCAGCAGGCCTACATTCAGCCCCGAAAGGTCTTCGCCTTCGAAATGTCCTTCGTCGATGATGACGCCCATCCAGGCGTGGCAGTGACCCTCGGTCGGGGGGTGTGCACCCAGGGAAACCACACAGGGGCAGAACACGTCGCACGAGCAATTCAGGATCAGTTCACCCTTGATGGACCATTCGGTCGGGCTCATCTCGCGCCGCTTGGGATTGGGCATACGGCTGTCGATACGTTGACTGATCGGCAACCTGTCGGCTTCCGGTTTTCTATTCTTAGCCATAGACTTATCCTCCGTATGCAAAGTGATAGACGAACAGCGCCAGTCCGCCTGCAATCAACAGAAACCCCATTGGCCGGGTTATGACATGGCCAATCTGGGGAAGCTTTTCCAAAACCATTAACAGGGTCGCCAGACCCATCCACAACAGGCTCATGACACCGCCTACAAAACCAAGCGCCATGAATCCCCAGCAGCAGCCAACGCAAAACGCGCCGAGACCAAGGCCCATGCGCAAACCACCGGTGAAGCCGGTTTTCCAGCGACCCAGGAAATAGGTCATCGGGGCGTGACACACGCCATGGCAGACTTCTTTCGCGCGGGTGAATTGGAACGCGCCCACCGCAATCAGCAGCGTGCCTGCAAACAGAGGGGACTTAGCGATCCCCAACATGTCAACCACGCCACCGAACAAAAGCACGAGCTGGGTACCTGTGATCAAAGCAGCGAAGCCGACCCAAACCACAAAGTACCCTGCCAGAACGCCCAGCCACCCTGCCCGGGTTCCGTTGGCGCTGCGGATGAGATCGTCGTAACTGCGCAAAGTGGGCACCAGCGTCGGCAGCATCATCGCCGCCATCATGATCGCCCACATCCAGAAAAGCGGCCCGAATTCTGCCATGGGCATATACATGTCCATGCGCGGGTCCATGACCCGCATCGCCTCGCCCATGGGCCCGGGCCGACCGATCCAGTCAAGGTCCATGTCCCGGCTCATCGAGAACATGACCCACCAGGCCCACAGGATCAGGGCATAGAAACCCAGCCATAAACCGCTGCGTAGCATTGCGCGACTCATGTGATCCTCCCGACTCACCCCTTGCTTTTTCAAATGTCAGACTTTTAAATGTCAGACAAATAAAATCGTACTGGTGGTTCCAATAAGATGAAAATCGACCCGCAGAAGCCGTCTGACTTATCCGCCCAGATTGCGCAGGCCATCAGAAGCGCCATCGTGTCCGGTGAGTTGATCGTTGACGAGCGTCTGCCGTCCGAGGCCGAACTATCCGATCAGTTCCAGGTGTCACGCCCCACGGTCCGAGAAGCCCTGAAACGGCTCGCGGCACAGTCGCTGATCCGCACCCAGCGCGGGGCCACAGGCGGCGCCTTTGTGAACCGCCTCAGTTTTGAGGACGCTTATTCCCAGCAGATTACAACCTCGACCCTGTTGGTGTCCATGAACGCGGTCAGCTTCGACACCGCGTGCGAGGCGCGGTACGCGCTTGAACGCGCCTGTGCGCCATTGTCGGCGCAGCGACGGACTGCGGACCAACTGGCCACCATGCGGGCCGAGATTTTCCGGCAAGCGCAACCCGGCCTGACGGATGAAGCCTTTTGCGCGTCAGACGTCACCTTTCACCGTGCACTGGTCGATGGCGCGGGCAACCCGGTTCTGTCCTACCAGTTGGCGGGCGCTGTCGAGGCGATGCAGCCCCTGATGAACATGATCACATTCACCGCCCGCTCACGCGAGGAAATCATCGCATTTCACACAAGGATTGCCGATGCCCTTGAAGCGCAAGACGCCGAGGCGGTCGATTCAGCCCTGATCGAATTGGAAGTTTACACACGAAAACTGGCGCTGGACGTGGCGGAACAAAAACGCAGACCAGCCTGATCCCAGATCAAGATGCCACTGGCGAAAGGACGACAGAACCGAGGAAGTACGAGCGGACAGAATGACATCCGGCGGTAAGACCGGAACTCTCAAAACAGATTGAATTTCAATTACTAACGGGAGGATGTTATGAACCAAAGACCGGACCCAACCTTTTACCCATCGGCCAAGCTGGCGATGGAGGGCCCGACTGAGACGCTGGCTTTCACGCTGATGCTCAGCCCTGACTTCTCGCAGCCCGACGGGCTGGCAGTGGTGAATGTCGATCCAACTTCGGATGACTTCGGCAAGATCGTGCATCAGGTTATCATGCCCAACAAAGGAGACGAGTTTCATCATTTCGGCTGGAATGCCTGTTCGTCGGCCCTTTCCCCGCTGACCGGCCATGCATTTCTTGAGCGTCGGTATCTGATCATTCCGGGCATCCGGTCCAGCCGCATTTACGTCATCGATGTGAAAAATCCTCTGGAAGCGAAGATTCACAAGATCATCGAACCCGAGGAAGTCTTTGCGAAAACAGGATATTCCCGCCCTCACACCATCCATTGCGGGCCTGAAGGTATCTATGTCAGCACCCTTGGTGGTGGCGGAAAGGACGGAACCGACGGTCCTCCGGGCATCTTCATCATGGATTGCGAAACATTCGACATCATTGGTCGCTACGAAATCGAACGCGGTGTGCAGGACAAGCATTACGATTTCTGGTGGAACCTGCCGCGCGATTACATGGTCAGTTCCGAATGGGGGCTGCCGCCTCAGTTCGAAAACGGGATCGTGGCCGAGGATCTGCTGTCGAACAAATACGGCCATTCGATCCATTTCTGGAACCTGCGCAACCGGACCAACATCCAGACCATCGATCTGGGCGAGAACCACCAGATGGCGCTTGAAATCCGCCCAGCCCATGATCCGGTCAAGCAGTACGGGTTCTGTGGTGTTGTCGTGGATACAACAAATCTGCAGGGCGCGATCTTTACGTGGTGGCGCAATGATGACGGCACGTTCGAGGCCAAGAAAACCATCACCATTGATCCACACCCGGCTGACCCGGACGACCTGCCCGATCTGTTGAAGGGCTTCTCTGCCGTTCCACCTTTGGTCACGGATATCGATCTGAGCCTCGACGACAAATACCTCTACGTTGCGTGCTGGGGTACCGGTGAAATGCATCAATACGATGTGTCCGATCCGATGAATCCAACGTTGGCCGGTAAGGTCGAGATCGGCGGGATTGTCAAAAAGACCAAACATCCCAATGGCAAAGACTTTGGCTATGGGCCGCAGATGGTTGAGATCAGCCGGGACGGCAAGCGCGTTTATTGGACTAACTCGCTCTATTCCACATGGGACGATCAGTTCTATCCCGGCGAAGGCGGTGCCGCCATGGTCAAGGCGGATGTCGGAGAGAATGGTGGCCTGACGCTGGACCCGAAATTCTGGGTCGATTTCCCTGATGGCTACCGCAGCCACCAGATCCGGCTAGAGGGCGGCGACTGTTCCACCGACAGTTTCTGCTACCCCTCGGTCTGATTTGGAATTCTTGATGACATCGACGGCCGGCCTTTGGCTGGCCGTTATTCTCAGCGGTGCCTATCACGGGCTAAACCCCGGTATGGGCTGGCCACTGGCCGTGTCTTCCGCACTTATGGAACAGCGCCCATCGGCGCTCTGGCGCGCACTCGCGGCACTGGCCGGTGGGCATTTCGTCGCCATGCTCGGCGTTCTGTTACCCTTCGCGCTGATGGCTGTTCTGGTCGACTACCAAAGTGAAATCCGCATCGGAGCCGCGATAATTGTCATCGCGATGGGCCTTTACATCGCCGTAACGCGACGCCACCCGCGAATTTTGTCCCGCATTCCCCCAAGCAAACTGGCCCTCTGGTCGTTTCTGGTTGCACTGGCGCACGGTGCGGCACTGATGCTGGTTCCGATCTATCTGGGCCTGTGTAGCCTAGATGAGCTCGACGCCGGGCACCGCGCCGTTTCCCAGATCATGACAACCAATGCCCTGCTTGTGCTTGCTGTCGCCGCGATACACACAGCCGCGATGATCCTGGGCGGGGGTATCCTCGCCTACGCCGTCTATCATTGGCTTGGGTTGCAGTTTTTGTCGCGCAGTTGGTTCAACCTGGAACTTGTTTGGGCGATCAGCTTGATTTTCGTCGGTGTTTTGGGTTTGTGGTCGGCGATTTAAGCACTTTTCTTCCCCTGCCATTGCATTAGGTTCAACCAAACCGCCCGAGATGTGAGGACAGGATGACAACGACCCTGAATGTGATTGCCGCAGTGCTGACCATAGGTTTTGGCCTGTTCGGCTTCCTCGCCCCGGCCTGGACTGCGGCATCGCTAGACCTTGCGCCTACCAACAGCAATATGGGTTTGAGTGAAATGCGCGCCTCGGTCGGTGGTTTGTTCGTCGTAACAGGCATCGCGGTGTTGTGGCTGAACAACCCGATGGCCTACGCGATGCTGGGTGTCATATATGCAGGTGCAGCGCTGGGCCGCTTTGTATCGGTGGTTTTGGATAACCCGCCGATGGTCAAGGCCCTGACATTCGGTGGAATCGAGCTTGCTCTGGCCGTCTGGCTGATCGCGGCGAACCTAAATAAATCGTCATAACGCGTTGTTATTGCTAATGCAGGATCGGATTATTCCGAGTTTGCATCCACTCTGATCCTCACCTATATAGGATATGTCCTTCGGGACTATGGACATAAACGCGCTCGTAATAAGCGGATCGGACCCGGGGGCGGTACCCGGCGGCTCCACCAACATCCTTCGTTTGAGGATCATGGGGCCGAAATAGGATCGACGAACGTCTAAAGGGGTTAGCTTTGTCTCGGCTATCTGCCACCGTTACCGGCGAAAACAGTACAATTGCAAACGACAATCGTGCTCCGGTTGCAGTTGCTGCGTAAGCAGTAACAAGACCGAAATCTAAGCCCTTGCGCCTAGCCGCGTAAGGCGGGGTTCGCAGGTACCTGGCAACAGAAACCTGCATTTTCCACATTATGTCTGACGAATAGCCGCAAAACTCAGTTCGCGTTCAGAGTTTATTCACCTGTTTCACTCATCGTCACTCGGGACAGACAGGAGGCCGGGATGACGAATTCAGAGATACTCAGAGAGTGGTATTCCGAGATTTGGGAAAAAGGAAACACCGACGCGATCGAGGATTACTTTGCACCGGAAACCATGGCCGAGGGGCTGATCCCCGAGATGCAGGTCGGGGCTGATGATTTTCGCGATCTAGTCACGGCGTTTCGGCACGTTCTGGGCGACATTACCGTGGATATGCCCAAGATTATCGAAAATGGGGATTGGGTGTCGGCGATTCTGAATGTCAAAACCTTCCGGGCCGATAATGGTGCCCCGATTGAAGTGACGGGACAGGTCATGGCCCGTTTCAAGAATAACAAGATGGTCGAGGCGTATAACCACTTCGACTTCATCTCGTTTTTCGAAGAACTGGGCCAGTTTCCGTCTGACACTCTGCCAGTCTGCATGACCGGGCAAAGGCTGGATTGGGTTTGACGCCATGAAATCTTGACCCTTGGGGCCTTCGCGCGCTAGCAAGGATCATGGGGTAAAATTGCGAACGCCCCGTGAGGCGACAGCCCAAGTTTCGCGTGTATCCGTTTTGACAGGAGACATGCCATGGCATCGCCTAACTCTATTTCCCCAAAGCAGTTGATGCGTTTGATCGGAACGCCCCAGTCGCCAACGCTTGTGGATGTGTGTCTGGACCCGGACTTTGACGCCGACCCGTTCCTGATCCCCGGATCGGTTCGGCATCCTGCTGCAGACATTCCGGGGCTTGTCCAACGTGTGGCCGGTGGCCCCTCGGTGATTGTTTGCCAGAAGGGCAAGAAGCTGGGTCAGGGTTTGGTGTCCTGGTTACGCAGCGAAGGGCATAAGGCGGAATATCTTGAGGGCGGCATGTTCGCATGGCGGGACCTTCCCGGCGCTTTGCGGGTCCCGGCCTCTGCTCTGCCCGACCCTGTTGATGGCCAAACACTGTGGGTTACGCGCCACCGGCCCAAGATCGACCGAATCGCCTGCCCCTGGCTGATCCGGCGCTTTGTTGACCCCAACGCCCGGTTTCTATTTGTCGCTCCGACCGAGGTCAAAAACGTCGCGGACAAATTCGGCGCGACGCCTTTTGACGTCGAAAACGCCTTCTGGAGCCACCGGGGCGAAGCCTGCACTTTCGACACCATGCTGGATGAGTTCCATCTACGGTCCGAGCCTTTGGACCGGTTGGCCAAGGTGATCCGAGCGGCGGATACGAACCGCCATGACCTCGCGCCCGAAGCGGCGGGGCTACTGGCCGTATCCGTCGGGTTGTCGCGCCAGTATCGTGACGATCACGAAAACCTTGAGGCCGGGATGCACCTCTACGATGCCCTCTACCGCTGGGCGCGTGACGGGTTCAACGAAAATCACGACTGGCCGACGGGCCATCGGTCATGAAACCAACATTTTCCGAGATGCTCCGCGTTTTTGGCCGCATTGGGCTGCTGTCCTTTGGCGGGCCCGCCGCTCAAATCTCGCTAATGCATCAGGAACTGGTCGAGCGCCGCCCCTGGCTGGACGAGCAGACATACCTGCGCGCCCTATCGTTGTGCATGTTGCTGCCGGGACCCGAGGCGATGCAACTGGCCACCTATGCCGGGTGGCGTCTGCGTGGAGTGCCCGGTGGTTTGATCGCAGGCAGCCTGTTTGTCCTGCCCGGCGCTGTCATCATCGCCGCGCTCGTCGCCCTGTATGCCTCGTTCGGAGAACTGCCGCTGGTGCAGGCGGCCTTTCTGGGGGTCAAGGCAACGGTGATTGTCATCGTGCTGCAAGCCTTGCGAAATCTGTCACGCAAGGCGCTGACCGGCCCCGAACATCGCATAGTCGCCGGGCTGGCTTTCCTTGCAATTTTCCTATTGAACCTGTCCTTCCCCTTGATCATCCTGACCGCCGCCCTGTGGGGTTATGCAACCTTCAGGGGCTCTGCTCCGGTGGCCACGGTCTCGTCCACTCCAAGCCTGACTCGCCCGCTGCGCACTATCGCGATCTGGCTGCCACTTTGGTTGGGGCCCCTGTTTGTCCTCAGCATGACCGGACAGCAACTGCTCTCTGATCTGGGTTGGTTTTTCGCCCGCCTCGCCGTCGTCATCTTTGGCGGGGCTTATGCGGTGCTGGCCTATATGACGCAGACGGTTGTGGACCAGTACAACTGGATTAGCACCGATCAGATGATCGACGCGCTTGGACTGGCGGAAACAACGCCCGGCCCACTCATTTTGGTCACGCAATTCGTTGCCATGCTGACCGGGCAGATGAGCGGAGGGCCCCTGCTGGCGCTGGCTGCCGGAGCAGTTGCACTTTGGGCGACATTCGTGCCCTGTTTCCTCTGGATTTTTCTCGCGGCTCCGTTTCTGGACCATTTGGCAGCCCGCCCACGCCTGTCAGCAGCTTTGCAAAGGATCACCGCTGCCGTTGTCGGCGTGATTCTCAACCTGTCCGTGTGGTTCGCGCTGAATGTTCTTTTCGATTCGGTGTCCCAAAAAGCATGGGGGCCGATCGCTGTGCCCGTGCCGGATTTCAGGTCGCTCGACTACATCGCCCTGATCCTGACAATTGTCGCCGGGGTCTTGATATTTCGACTAAAATTCGGAATGGCAGTCACGTTGTTGCTGATGGCCTGCGCGGGAATGGCCGTGCACTTTTTCTGATCAATCCGATCACAGGTGCTCTTTCGTTTCCCAACAAAAGCCCTATGCTAAACCCACCACTTTTGAGGATGACATATGTCGCAGGACATCGATTATGGGAATCTGATGCACACCGCGATGCGCGGTTTGATCAAGACTGTTCTGAGGGGCGTTTCCGAAACCGGTCTGCCCGGCGCACATCATTTTTTCATCACCTTTGATACACGCGAACATGGGGTCGAAATCGCCGATTGGTTGCGCGAGCGCTATCCGGAAGAGATGACGATCGTCATGCAGCACTGGTTCGAAAACCTTGAGGTCGGAGAGAACGGGTTCGCAATCACGCTGAATTTCGGCGACGCGCCCGAGCCGCTGTATATTCCCTACGTGGCCATCAAGACATTCGTGGATCCGTCGGTCGAGTTTGGTTTGCGCTTCGAAAGTCCAGAAGATGAGATGGACGAAGAACCCATCGTCGAAGAACCGATTGAGGTCGTGGAAGAAGAAGAGCACCACGACGCGGACGTGGTTTCGCTGGACAGTTTCCGAAAGTAAGACCCGGAAAATCCGCCCTTTGCGTGTTTATTCCTTTTTGAGGAAAGTTTTAACGGATCGGGACTTTTCTCCGTCTATGAACCTTGAGAAGGACAGATTCAGCCCTCCTTCCGCAATGGTCCGGTCGAATTGCTGCAATTCGTAACCGCCGTATTCGTCAATGAACAAGGAAAACACTGTCAGAGTTTGGCCGTCAATGCGCCCCCAGACAAAGGGTTCGCCTTTCATGGGGTCTAAAGGAACCTCATGCCCGAAGACATTCCGCTTCATGGCCGCCGAAAACACATCCGGACGATCCGAAGGCAGAAAATCGACCGAGAACGCCTGTTCTTTCACCCGTCCGTCCAGTTTATAGGTCGTCGTTTTCCAACTGACATTGAAACCGCGATTGGTCTCGTGGATCGAAACGCTCATGTCCCTTGGGGTCGCAGTTCCGTCGGCATCAACAACCTCGGCTGAGCCGACATAGTCGCCAACAAATGGCGTGATTTCTGCGGCCCGAACCGCCGCGCTTTGCATCGTGAGCCAGAGCACGACTCCGGCGGAAATTACGAAAACTTTCCAAAGGGCTATCCGTTCAGATACTGGCATTTCGTCCTCCGCGCCGGCTGCAGTTCCATTGTAGCCAAGCGCGTTCAGGGCACAATGGCGCAATCCCGCTCGGTAACAACAAAATTGACACGCCCGTGCGCCTATACCTTTGCCAACAGTGAGTTTAAGGTGCGCGCAACTGGCCGATTGCGCCACAGCCTTGCTGCGGGTAAACGGCATACAACTGCATACCAGACGGAGTACTCGATGTCTCAGACCCGCACCGAAACCGACAGCTTTGGCCCGCTGGACGTTCCCGCCGACAAGTATTGGGGCGCGCAAACGCAGCGTTCGATCATGAATTTCCCCATCGGCTGGGAAAAACAGCCTGTCGCCATCGTGCGTGCGCTGGGCGTGATCAAAAAGGCTTGCGCGATGGAAAACAAGTCCATCGGCAAGCTAGACGCACGGATCGCGGACGCCATCATTCAGGCCGCTGGTGAGGTGATCGAAGGCAAATTCGACGACAATTTCCCTCTGGTCGTCTGGCAAACCGGATCGGGTACGCAGTCGAACATGAACTCGAACGAGGTCATCGCCAACCGCGCGATCGAGATTCTGGGCGGCGTGATCGGCTCAAAAGACCCGGTGCATCCGAACGATCACTGCAATATGGGGCAGTCGTCGAATGACACCTTCCCCACCGCGATGCATATCGCCACGGCGACAAGTGTGCGGGACGTTCTGCTGCCCGGCCTGATCAAACTGGCCGAGGGACTGGAGCAGAAGGCGGCTGAGTTTGCCGGGATCATCAAGATCGGGCGGACTCATACGCAGGACGCGACGCCCCTGACGCTGGAGCAGGAATTTGGCGCCTATGCGCATCAGATCCGCCAGGGGATTGCCCGCGTCGAAGCTGCGATGCCGGGAATTTACGAACTGGCGCAGGGTGGTACCGCTGTTGGTACGGGGCTGAACACGCATCACGGTTGGGACGAGGCGGTTGCGGCGAACATGGCCGAAATCACCGGCCTGCCCTTCGTCACCGCCCCCAATAAGTTCGAAGCTCTGGCCGCTCATGACGCGATGGTCTTCCTGTCGGGCGCTTTGGCGACCATCGCTGGCTCCTGCTACAAGATCGCCAACGATATTCGCCTGCTAGGCTCGGGCCCGCGTTCGGGTCTGGGTGAACTGATCCTGCCCGAGAATGAACCCGGCTCGTCGATCATGCCCGGCAAGGTTAACCCGACCCAGGCCGAGGCGCTGACGCAGGTTGCCGCCCATGTCATGGGCAACGACGCGGCGATCAAGTTTGCGGGCTCGCAGGGGCACTTCCAGTTGAACGTCTACAACCCGATGATGTCCTATAACCTGTTGCAATCCATCCAACTTCTGGGCGATGCAACCGACAGCTTCACCGAGCGGATGCTGCTAGGCATTCAGGCCAACGAGCCGCGCATCGACAAGCTGATGAAGGAGTCGCTGATGCTGGTCACGGCGCTGGCCCCGACCATCGGTTACGACAACGCGACCACCGTTGCCAAAACCGCGCATAAGAACGGCACGACCCTCAAGGAAGAAGCCATCGCTCTGGGTTTTGTCGACGAAGAGACCTTTGACGCCGTTGTGCGCCCCGAGCAGATGATCGGGCCGAAGGACAAATGAGCAAGCCGGTCAATCTGAACCGGTATAGAAAAGAAAGAGCGCGGGCCGAGAAAAAGGCCCGTGCGGACCAGAATGCGGTCAAGTTCGGGCAAAGCAAGGCTGAAAAGCAGGTCGTAAAGCTTCGGCAGGACAAACAGCGCCACGATCTGGACGGGCATGAGATTGACGAATGAGCGGTCGCCCCATCAAACGTTCTCTGACTCTCAAAGGTCATCGCACCTCGGTCTCGCTTGAGGATGAGTTCTGGCACGCTTTTCGCGAGATTGCGCGGGAAAAAGAAATTCCAATCAATGTCCTTGCCGCCGAAATTGATGTTGAACGTGATCCAGAAACCGGTCTTGCCTCAGCCATTCGCGTGTTTATTCTGGACTGGTATCGCGAAAGGCGCGACGCCTGACAGAGGTCTGATCCATGCACATCATCCTGCTTCGCTTTTCGACTAACAAAGACAAGGTCTCGGACCATGTCGAGGCACATCGAAAATGGCTACAGGCGGGGTTTGACAAAGGTTTCTTCCTGCTTGCAGGCACCTTGAAAGACGGTGTGGGCGGCGGAATTCTGGCCTCGTCTGACGACCCCGAGGCGTTGATCGAATTCGTCAATCAGGATCCGTTTGTTGTGGCCGAAGTGGTGGCGGCAGAAATCCTGGAAATGGAACCTGCCCGCGCCGATGATCGCCTGAATTTCCTTTTGCAATGAGGTTTAAGTGAACAAGACCATTCCCGGCCCCGACGGCAAACCTCGCTGCGCCTGGTGCCAGTCGGCGCCGGAGTTCTTTGAATATCACGACACCGAATGGGGCTATCCGGTGGCCGACGACCAGCGGCTGTTCGAAAAACTATGCCTCGAAAGCTTTCAGTCCGGTTTGAGCTGGCGCACGATTCTTGCCAAGCGCGAGAACTTTCGTAAGGCGTTTTCTGGGTTTGATTTTAATGTGATGGCTGGTTTTTCTGAGGCGGATGTTGAACGTCTGCTGCAGGACAAAGGCATCATCCGTCATCGCGGCAAGATCGAAGCTGTGACCAACAACGCCCGCCGCGCGCAGGAACTGGTCGCGCAAGAAGGCTCTTTGGCGGCCTTTGTCTGGCGGTATGAGGCCGACAGTCCGCCCGAGCCGCAAACCGCATCAACCTCGCCCGAGTCGATTGCGATGTCCAAGGATCTGAAAAAGCGGGGCTGGAAGTTCGTTGGTCCCACCACGGTTTTTGCGTTCATGCAGGCGATGGGTCTGGTCAATGACCATGCAGAGGGTTGTGTGATGCGCGAAAAAGCGGCGCAACTGCGCCGCGATTTCGTAAAGCCACAGTAAATCGGTGCCCCGAAGGGCACCCAGAATTAAACCGACGCGCGGAAAATCTTGTCGATATTGCCGCCGAGGGCTGCGTTGAATTCCGCCTCGGACTGCTGCTTGGCCAGCCCTTCAGTCAAAGCGCGCGAGAAAGAGGCGATCATTTTGCCGTTCTGCCCCAGTAGATCACAGGCCTCATCAGTCGAATAGCCGCCCGACAGCGCAACAACACGCACCACGCGCGGGTGGTCGGCGACCTCATCATACAGGTTCGCTTGCGTGGGCAAGGTCAGTTTCAGCATGACATCTTGCCCCTCACCCATCTGATCGAGGTTTTTTAGCAGTTCGGCCTTCAGAATGTTCTCGGCCTCGACCTTGGTGTCCGAATGAATGTTCACTTCCGGTTCGACAATCGGGATCATGCCCGCCGCCACAACCTCGCGCGCGACATCGAACTGCTGGGCGACCACAGCGGCGATGCCTTCGGCGTTGGCCTCATGAATCACCGAGCGTTCCTTGGTGCCGAACACGCCATCCGCCTTGGCCAAGGTCTCGGCCAGCCCTGGGATCGGCTTCATCATCTGAACGCCATTGGCCTGCTCTTCCAGGCCTTTGTCGATTTTCAGGAACGGCACGATACCTTTGACTGACCACAGGTAGTCGGCGACCTTGCGGCCTTCGATCTCTTCACCCAGCGTGCGATCGAACAGGATTGCGCCGATAACTTTGTCCTTGGTGAAATCGTCTGCCAGAATGATCCGCGCGCGCATCTTCTGGATTTCGTCGAACATCTCGGCGTCCGAGCCGTAATCCGAGGCTTCAACACCATAAAGCGCCAGCGCCTTGGGGGTCGATCCGCCGCTTTGATCCAGTGCTGCAATGAACCCTGCACCATCGGACATCTGCGCGCGCTGTTCTGCTTTGGACATAATTTATTCCCATTCAATAATGATTCCGGTTTCCTTCCCCGCATACCGCACGTCGTTCGGCGATGGTAGTTTGTTAGCGCTCAACCAGCCGTAACCATATGCCATCTTTTGATCGCACCGTCAGATGTGCGACCGGAACCGGAGTTTTGCCCTGGATTGTTTCGAACCTGTAGTGGCGTAGGAGCATCGACAGGATCAGGGGCCCTTCGACCATGGCGAAACCAGCGCCCGTGCATACGCGGGGACCTGCTGAGAAAGGAATATATGCTTCTCGCTGGCAGGTCTTGCCGTTTTCCGTCGACCACCGGGATGGGTCGAACGCGTCGGGGTTGTTCCAAAGCCGTTCGTGCCGGTGCAGATGCCATGGGCTGATCACGATCTGAGACCCCTTTGGCACGTCGCGGTTGCGGAATCGCTCCGGGCACGACGCCTCGCGCACCATCATCGGCACCGGGGGGTAGAGCCGCAGCGCCTCGCGAAATACATCGCGGCTGATGCGGAGTTTTGACATCACCGCGAAGGACGGATCGTTCAGCGCCTGCGCCTCTTTCGCGACCTGTTCCTGCCAATCGGGGTAAAGCGCCATCAGATACAAGGTCCAGGCCAGAGCCGACGCGCTGGTCTCATGACCAGCCAGAAAGAAGATCGCGACCTGATCGACCATCTCGGGCGTGTCAAAACACTGGCCCGAGACCGGATCGGGCGGGGTCATGATTTTGGTCGCCAGATCGTCCGGGGCTGTACCCGCTGTGATGGCGGCTGCGCGGTCTTTGGTCAGGTGTCCAATCAGGTCCCGAATGTCTCGGGCATTGCGGCGCGTGGCGCGAGAATGGAACCGGGGTAGCCAACGAGGCAAAGGGACAAAAGCCGCGAGGTTCAACAGGGGTTGTTCTCGTTGATAGGCGCGGAATTTCTGAAACACCTGCGCGGCGATTTCGTGTTCAATGGGCACGGAAAACAGCGTCCGGAAAATGACATCGGCGGCGGCGTGAGAGGTCACTTCCTCACACTCAATCTCACTTCCTGCCTGCGGCCTCAATCGGTCTACGCAGGCCTGCGAGGCCGCCAGCATCGCCGGGAAGGTATCTTTCAGCCGCCCACCCTCGAACGCCGGGTCGATAATGCGCCGCTGGCGCTTCCACGTCTCGCCATTTGTCAGAAACACCGACTCGCCCAGCAAAGGGCGCAGGCCTTCGCTGATCCGGGCTGATTTCGGGAAATCATCCGGGCGGTGTTTCAAAACCGTGTCGATTAGATCGGGTTGATTGATCAGAAAAGAGCGGAAGAACGGGGTCCGAAACTCGGCCATCCACGCGCGGTACAGGCGTTGGGGCTGCGCAGAGAGCAAATCTTGCCGGAACAGCTTTAGGTAACGCCAGAGCGAAACCTTGTCGGGGCGCGGTTCGGGTTTCGGCGGCCTCATGCGCGGACCGAAGTGTATTTGGAGACGGCTTTTTCGATGCGTGACCGGGATGGAGTGCTGTCCGCAAAGCGTTCGCGCAAGGTTCGGGGGCCAGCGGTGATGCGGAAATAGTCGTACTGGCCCGGCTGGTCGAAGGCGCACAGGTACTGAAAATGCAGCCGAAAAAACCGCCAGCGCAAGGCCTGCCACCGTGAGGGCGACAGGGTTTGGGTAAAGGCCGCCGACAGGACCAACGGCCAGCGCTTCTCCGGCCCGGCAACGCCGCTGACCGCCACCGGATCGCACAGCGCAAAAGCACAGCCATCCCCCGGTGCAGATACATCGACCCATGTCAAATCCGATTGCGTGGACAGAATGCGCAGATCTTCGCGCAGGCGGTCGGCCTTGGGCAGGAATGACACCATGGGCACCACCTGCCCCAGCGTCAGAAACGACAGAGACGGGCCACCGTTCCCGGGCCCGCCAGCCCGCATGACATCGGCCAGCACCGAGACCCCAAGATGCGCGCCGGAACTGTGGCCGACGATCAGAATCTCATCTGCATCTTCACTCATCGTCTCTACGATCAGGTCCCGGAACCTGTTCAGACGGGTCTGCAATTCATCGGAAATATCGCCCTGAAATCGCGCGGAATAGGCGTAGTCGTGCATTAGGTAATAGGCGAACAACCGGTTGTCGATCTTCCGAAACCAATGCAGCAACCCATAGGCGGCCGCCAGAGCCGGAAGCACTCCGACCCATCCCGTAAACGGCAACAGAACAGCGACCATTCCGATCGTGACCGCAAAAGCGACCAGAAGCTGCAGCACAAGCATCCCAACGGGGTAAAGCGCTGCGATCACCGGGCCCTTGCGCAATTGCATCAACCGCCACAGCGTACCGGTTGAGAGGTAAATCCAAGCCGTGCGCGCCAGTTGTAGATACGTCGCAGGGATCGACCCGGACATGCTGTCGCGCACGATGTCCGACCAGACAAGGACCTCGACATCCGTCTGCACTTCAACCCCGTCCTGGCAAGACACCACATGCCAGCCATAAGGCCCCTCACCCTGCATGGCTGAGACGGTGATCTGGTAGCCGGAAATCGCTGCCTGAGCCTGCGATTCCGTGCGGTACAACTCACGATACCGGCGGGGATGAATCGGGTCATACCCCGGAATGTAGAACACCCGGCGTCGGCGCACCTGAGGCTGATTTGTCTGACTGCTCATTGCCTTACCTTCTGCTGCGCAGGTTAACGCAGCATTGAGGTCAAGGTAAGATGGATCAGCCCAGAACCGCCAACGCGGGGAATGTTTCCAGCAGCCACCAGCTGAATTCGGTGAACAGGCCCGTGATCAGCATGATGCCAACAAACAGCAGCAGACCGCCCATCACTTTCTCGATGGTACCCATGTACGGCTTGATTTTGTTCATCACAGCCATCGAGCGGTTCAGAAACATCGCGGCCAGAAGGAATGGAATCCCCAGACCAGCGGCATAGATCCCCAGCAGGAAAGTTCCGCGCGCCACCGACGCCTCGGACGCCGCCAGAGACAGGATCGCACCTAGCTGAGGACCGATGCACGGCGTCCAGCCAAAGGCGAAGGCGAGGCCAAGGATATAGGCACCAAAAACCGAGCCACCGGAGTCGCCGGTTTCAACCCGTGCTTCGCGGTCCAGCAGCGAAATGCGGAAGACACCCAGAAAATGCAGGCCGAAAACGATTACCACTGCGCCTGAAATCTTGGCGAAAAGCACCTGATTTTTCAGCACAAATGCCCCAAAGGCAGACGCCGTGAAGCCTAACAGCAGGAACACGGTCGACAGACCCAGAACGAAGAACAACGCCGACAGGGTGGCCTTGCGCCGGGCTTGCGCCTCGTCCTGCATCTCGTTGATCGTCACGCCACTCATGTAAGCCAGATAGGGCGGTACGATGGGCAGAACGCAGGGCGACAGGAAGCTGATCAACCCGCCGATCATGGCGATGAACATGGCAGGCAACAGGCCTGCGTCGATGATATCAATTCCGAACATAAATCAGCACATATGGTATCAAAGGCCCGGCGTCACGGGGCCATTCGGTCACATCCTCGTGGTTGCACGCTGGACACCACGACAAAGTGGAAATATCTGAGCCCTATGTCAAATCCCACTGAAACACTTGATGCACTAGGGCTTCTGTGCCCTCTGCCCGTCCTGAAAGCGCGAAAACGCCTGAAATCCATGCCTGCGGGCGCAGTGCTGCGGGTACTGGCGGATGATCCCGCCGCGATCATCGACGTTCCGCATTTCTGTACTGAGAGTGGCCATCGCCTTCTGTCGCAGGAAGAAACGGAGGGCCATCAAATCTATCTGATCCAGAAATCAGGCTGACCCGGACAGCAAAGAAAAAGGCGAGCACCTGGCTCGCCTCTCTTTTTCTTACTTACCAAGTGACCACCACCCGCGCCGCTTCGGCTTGGGCGGTTCGCTGGGTTGTTCAGGTTCGGTCGCTACGGTTTCCAGAACCGGTTCCGCAGGTTCTTCCTGAGCGGTCTCTTCGGGTGCAACCTCGACTTCGTCCTTGGCGACAATCGGTTCCGCCAGAACTTCAGGTTCCGGAGCGCCCTCTGCCTGCGCATCCAACGCCACTGTTTCTTCTGCGGCTTCGGAGGCTTCGGTCGCGGGTGCTGCTTCCACCGCTTCGGCGGACTGTTCACCTTCAGGGGCGTCTTCGCCCTCGCTCGTTGCCTCTGCCTGTTCAGGTTGGGCTTCTTCAGCAACAGGCTCTGCGTCTTTCTTCCTGCGGCGAGGCGCGCGCTTCTTCTTCGGTTTAGCGGGCTTTTCTTCCGCCGCCTCAGCCTCGTCAGTCGTATCGGTCGAAGCGTCTGGCGCAGTTTCAGCCGCCGCAGCTTTTTCCTCATCCGCAGAGGCCTCAGCCTCGTCGGTTGCCGCTTCGTTGGCTTCACCAGACCCGCCACCTTTCTTCCGGCGACGGCGGCGACGCTTGCGCTTTGGCTTAACCTCTTCTTCGGCCTGAACGGTTTCTTCTTCGGCTTCCTCCTCGTCCGAGGCATCGACCAAATCCATCAAAGACGCATCCACAGACACAACCGGAGCCGTCGCTTCGGGCACGATCCGGCTGGCCGTCTTGAACTTCTCCATCGAGAAATCGGGGCTCACCAGATGAATATCGCCTTCGACACGCACCGACAGGCCATATCGCGCTTCGATCTGAGCGATATGTTCGCGCTTCTGGTTCATCAGGAAGTTCGCGATGCTCACAGGGCATCGTACCAGCACCTCGCGCGAGCGGCGGCGGGTCCCTTCCTCTTCGATCTGACGCAGGATCGACAGCGCCATGTTGTCGTCCGAGCGGATCAACCCGGTGCCATGGCAGGCCGGGCAAGGCTGCGTCGTCGCCTCAAGCATGCCAGGGCGCAGACGCTGACGGCTCATCTCGAGCAGGCCAAAACCGGAAATCCGGCCAACCTGAATGCGCGCCCGGTCGGTTTTCAGCTTTTCTTTCAGGCGCTTCTCGACGGCCGCGTTGTTCTTACGCTCGTCCATATCGATGAAGTCGATGACGATCAGACCGGCCAGGTCACGCAGGCGCAACTGGCGCGCAACCTCTTCGGCCGCCTCAAGGTTCGTTTTGAGCGCGGTTTCTTCGATCGAGCCTTCCTTGGTCGCCCGGCCCGAGTTCACGTCAATCGCCACCAGTGCCTCGGTCACGCCAATCACGATGTAGCCACCGGATTTCAGCTGAACGGTCGGGTTGAACATGCCGCCCAGATAGCTTTCCACCTGATAGCGTGCGAACAGGGGCAGCGCGTCCTCATACCGTTTCACGTTCTTGGCGTGAGACGGCATGATCATCTTCATGAAGTCCTTGGCGATGCGGTAGCCGCCCTCGCCTTCGACCAGAACCTCGTCGATATCGCGGTTATACAGATCGCGGATCGAGCGTTTGATCAGATCGCCTTCTTCATAGATTTTCGCAGGCGCAATGGATTGCAGCGTCAGTTCGCGGATCTGCTCCCACAGGCGTTGCAGATACTCATAGTCGCGCTTGATTTCGGACTTTGTACGTTTCGCCCCCGCCGTGCGGATGATCAAACCAGCGCCGGTTGGCACGTCAATCTCCGAGGCAATCTCTTTCAACTTCTTGCGGTCGGGCGCGTTGGTGATCTTGCGGCTGATCCCGCCGCCGCGTGCGGTATTTGGCATCAACACGCAGTACCGGCCTGCCAGCGACAGGTATGTCGTCAGTGCCGCGCCCTTGTTGCCGCGTTCTTCCTTGACAACCTGCACCAGAAGGACCTGACGGACCTTGATCACTTCCTGAATCTTGTACCGACGCGCGCGTGGTTTGCGCGGCGGGCGAATATCCTCGCTGTCATCCTCATCCGCGACCGATTCAATCGTGTCATCCTTCGCGGTGGCGTCCGAGCGCGCTTCACCTTCGTCTGCGTCCTCTGCGTCCGCTTTTTCAGCTTCAACCTCGGTTTCTGCCGCATCTGCGTCAGCGGCTTCTGCCTGCGCATCATCCACAGCCGATTCCGCCTCGGCAGCTTCCTGTGCTTCGGTTTCATCCACGTCCTGAGGTTCCGCGGTGCCCTGATCCTCAGCGTCAACAGTATCCGACTGATCTTGCGCCACGACCTCATCTGCCGGGTCTTCGGCGGTTACCTCGTCAGGCTCTGCGACGACAGTCTCATCGGTTGCTTCTTCCGCTGGCTCTTCGACCGGCGTATCTGCAACCAACTCTACCGGAGAGGTCCCTTCGGGCACGTCCAGATCGCTGGTTTCTTCGCCATCCTCCAGGTCGATGGTCTCCATCCCCGACGGTTCCGAGGATACCTCAATCGACTCGACGGCATCATCCGATTTCACATCCGCCGCTTTGGTCCGTGACCGCGACCGACGCTTCTTGGGCTTGGATTCCTCGGCCTCATCCCGCGCCTTCATGGCCTCGGCATAGGCACGTTCTTCCTCCATCAGCGCCTCGCGGTCGGCGACGGGGATCTGGTAGTAATCCGGATGAATCTCGGAAAACGCCAGGAAACCATGCCGGTTCCCGCCGTAATCGACAAAGGCCGCCTGCAGCGACGGCTCGACCCGGGTTACTTTTGCAAGATAGATGTTGCCGGCAAGCTGGCGTTTGTTTTCGGATTCAAAATCGAACTCCTCGACCTTGTTTCCGTCGACCACCACGACGCGGGTTTCCTCCGCGTGGGTGGCATCGATAAGCATTTTCTTAGCCATGTGTCCTTGATGCACCGCGCCAAACGCGTTGTCCTGACCCGTCCGGGCGGACAGGCACATTTGGGGAGGTGTCTTGTACGGGCGATTTCAGACGGCGCGCGGCAGGGTCTGGCGCTGTGGCCCCCTGCCCGTATGTTCAATCGTTGCGCGCGCGTCATCGCGGTTCTTCTCCGACAGGCGCGGTGTGCCGCTGCCTGCCCATTTATTCCTTTCGCCCGATTTACGGGCTCAGGCATTCAATTGCCTCTTTCGAGGCACAATCGGCCTGTTTTGCCGCGTGGGATGTGTCACCATCATCAGCAAAACAGCGAAACTCAAAATCGGGACTTGTGGGCGCAAAAAGCCCGGCCCGTTCGCATACAATAAAAGCAGTCCTGTGGAAAAGACAATGGGCAAACTGCAGCACACCGCAATCAAGCGGCACAGGATCCCTTCATCTGGCCATAAATATCCCGGGGGTGAATTGAGCCGGAGGCTCAAGAGGGGGCTGGCCCCCTCCCCTTACAAATAGTCCGACCGTTGCAACCCATATTTGGCCATCTTCTCATTCAACGTCCTGCGCGGCAGGCAGAGCTCATCCATCACCGACGCGATCGACCCCTTGTGGCGGCGCATCGTGTTGTCGATCAGCATCCGTTCAAACGCCTCGACGTATTCTTTCAAAGGCTTGCCCTCGGTCGTCATCACCGGCTGCATTTCCTCATGATCCGACATCAGTAGCGACGCAATCGTGCCCGACCCGCGCCGCGATTGCAGCACCGCACGTTCCGCAATGTTGATCAGTTGACGCACATTGCCCGGCCACGGGGCCTGCAACAGTTGCGCCGCTTCCTGCGCGCTGACCTGCGGCGCGTCGCAGCCGTATTCCTCGGCAAATTGCTCGCTCAGGCGGGTGAACAGGCTCAGAATATCCTCTCCGCGCTGACGCAGCGGCGGCATGGTGATGCGCAAAGCGGCCAGACGGTAGAACAGGTCGGGGCGCAGTACGTCTTCGCTGGTCTTGCCGGCTTCCTGAAGGTTTGAGATCGCGACGATCCGGGTTTCCGCAGGGGTACCCTGTTCATTCATCACGCTCAGCAGACGGGCTTGCAACGTGTCGCTCAGCGCCTCGACATCTTCCAGAACCAAGGTGCCGCCACGCGCCTCTTCAACGGCGGGCAGTTGCGTGTCTTCGGGCATCATCGGGCCGAACAGGCGTTTCGACAGAGCCTCTTCTTCCAGCGCCGCGCAAGAGACCAGAACGAATTTCTTGCCTGCCCTACTGCCCACCGCATGCAGCGCGTGGGCTACCAATGTCTTGCCGGTACCCGTCTCGCCGTCGATCAGCACATGGCCATCGGCTTGTCCGAGGTCCAGAATGTCTTCGCGCAGACGCTCCATGACGGGGCTGGCCCCGATCAGCTTGTTCATGATCTGCGTACCGCCCGACAGCTCACGCCGCAGCGCGCGGTTGTCCAGGGTCAGCCGCCGCGCGTTGCTGGCACGTTTAGCCAGTTCCGACATGCGGTCCGGATTGAACGGCTTTTCAAGGAAATCGAATGCGCCGACCCGCATCGCCTCGACCGCCATCGGCACGTCGCCATGGCCGGTGATCATGATGACCGGCAGAGTGCTGTCCGCCCCCATCAGCTTTTTCAGCAGTTGGATACCATCCATCCCCGGCATCTTGATGTCCGAGATCACGATGCCCGGATAATCCGGCCCCAAAACTTTCAGCGCATCTTCAGCGCTGGAGAAGGTTTCCGTGTCGTACCCGGACAATGCCAGCCATTGGCTGATCGACTGGCGCATGTCCTGTTCGTCATCCACAATGGCGATCTTCATGGCCTGTGCCATAATCATTCCTCGTTATTCCGCAGCCTGAAGGCCGTCGCTTCCCAATATCGGCAGTTGCATCTCGAACACCGCGCCGCCGTGTTGGCCGTTGCGCGCGGTCAGCCGTCCGCCATGGTCGTTCACGATCCCGGACGAGATGGCAAGCCCCAGTCCAACGCCATCGCCGGGCTGTTTGGTAGTGTAGAACGGCTCGAACAGGTTTTCGATGTCTTCAATACCATACCCGTTGTCACGCACGGTCAGCACTGCCATGTCGCCTGCGGCCAGAATAATCTCAACATCCGGCTCTGCCACTGATTTGGTGGCATCCAGCGCGTTTCGCAAGAGGTTGACCATCACCTGCTCGATCCGCATCCGGTCGCCCATCACCATGACCGGTTCCTCGGGCAGGATCTGAGTGATCTTCACATGCCGTTGCCGCAATTGCGGTTCCATCATCGACAGGGATGAGGCCAGCGCTTCCCCAAGGTTTACAGGTGAAAACGCATCCGCACCCTTGCGCGCGTAGGACTTTAGTTGCCGCGTGATCGCCCCCATTCGCTCGATCAACCCGTCGATCCGGCCAAAGCTGGCCAGCGCCTCTTCAGGGCGGTTTCGGCGCAGCAACAGTCGGGCCCCGGCCAGATAGGTTTTCATTGCAGCCAGCGGTTGATTCAGCTCGTGACTGACGGCGGCAGACATCTCGCCCAACGCGGCAAGTTTCGAGCTTTGGGCAAGGGTCTGTTCGGCCAAATCCAGCGTCTTTTCAACCCGTTCCCGCTCAGCGATTTCCCGCTGCAGCCTTGCGTTCAATGCGCGAAGCTCTGCCGATTCACGCTGGAAAAGGGTCATCCTAAGCGTCGCCCGACGGCTGAGCGCATAGAAGGCCAGCGCCAGAAGAATCGCAAAGCCCATAATCTCGAGCGCGATAACGCTGTTCACCTTCTCACGGATCGAGGCATAGGTCGTGAACGAGGTCATCTGCCAGCCCCGGAACGGGATGCGCGTTTCCATCCGCATCACGGCTTCGCCCTGCAGGTAGGCGTCGGGGGGCAGCGCCGTCCAGTCCGTCGTAGCCCGGATTGCTCTTTGAATCGCCCCCTCTGGCGGTTGACGCAGCAACGCGGCCGTTTCCTCGAGTCCGCGCCATTGCGGTTCGGTCGACAGGATGATGGTGCCAGTGCTGTCGGTTACAAAAACCGCGTCCGAAATCCCCGCCCAGGTGCGTTCGAATTTCTGCAGGTCGACCTCGACAACAATGACGCCCAATGTATCCGGCCCGGATTCGATCCGACGGGAATAGGCAAAGCTGTACCCGCCTGCTTCTCTCGGAATAACGGAAAAAATCGTGGCGTTCGACCGAATTGCATCCACGAAATAGGGCGTGTTGCGGTGCGTTTCCTGAATTCTGTTTCGGTCTGTGGCGGCCCGCGTTGTCCCATCAATGTCCAACAACATCAGCGAGGCCGCGCCAATTTCTTCCACGAAGGAAATCAACCGCTGAGACGACAGCGTGTAATCGCTCGATTGCAAGGCGGAAATCAGCGTCGGGTCACGCGCCAGCAATTGTGGGACGATCGCATTTCGGCGCAGCTCGCTCAGCAGGTTGCCGGAATACAGGGCAAGCCGGACCTCGGCCCGGTTTCGGGTGGATTCGGTGAACCGATCTGTCAGCAGGCTATTTGTGACCCAGACCGTCGCAACCGCCGCAAGCAAAAGCACAAGAACGGCCACGCGCAAGCGCCACCCAAGGGGCGCACCGCGAAAAGGTCTGAGCAATTTGGACCGGCCTGAACGAACTTCGGAATTCATCCCCGGAAGTTACGCGGGCGCGGTGATGACCTCAAGTCACGCCGGCGCCAGTACGCCTGACAATGCGCGGAACAATGCCGCCCCGTCGGTGCCGCCATGGCCCTGATCCGCCGCCCGCTCGGGGTGCGGCATCATCCCAAGAACACGCCGGTTTTCGGACAGAATGCCAGCGATATCACCCACCGAGCCATTGGGATTCTCGCTATAGGTGAACGCGATCCGGTCCTGATCTTTCAGCGCGGACAATGTTCCGTCATCGGCGAAATAGTTTCCGTCGTGATGCGCAATCGGAATGCCGATCACATCTCCGGCATTGTAGCCTTCGGTGAAGGCACTGTCGCTTGTTTCGACCTTCAGCCCCACGGTCTTGCAGATATATTTCAGCCCCGCATTGCGCAGCAGCGCGCCGGGTAAGATTCCGGTTTCGGTAAGGATCTGGAACCCGTTACAGATGCCGACCGCATAGCCTCCGCGCTCAGTATGGTCCACAACCGCCTTGCAGATCGGCGACTGCGCCGCAATCGCGCCGCATCGCAGATAATCCCCATACGAGAAGCCCCCCGGTACGCCGACAATGTCGACCCCCTCGGGCAGCGCGGCATCCTTGTGCCACACCATATCGACCTGAAAACCTGCTTGTTCAAACGCAACCGCAAGATCGCGGTCGCAGTTGGAGCCGGGGAATACGATGACGGCAGCGCGCATTGTGGACCCTCCTTGGTGGGTGAAACTCAGATCAGTTCGATCTCAAAGCGCTCGATGACCGTGTTGGCCAGCAGCTTTTCGCACATTTCGGTCACGTCCGCCTCGGTCGCGCCATCGGCCAGTTCCAGGTCGATGACCTTGCCCTGCCGCACGCCTTCGACCTGATCGAAGCCCATCGCGCCCAGTGCGTGCCGAACTGCCTCACCCTGCGGGTCAAGCACCCCGTTTTTGAGCATCACATGCACCCGTGCCTTCATATTCGCAACTCCACCTGCGGGCCGCGCCCCGGACCCATTTCGTTGCGCGGGGGATAGCGCGGTTGCGGGGATTGGACAACCCTGTTTACGAACCGGCGAACCGGGTAGAGAGTGCGCGGCAAAGAAAAAGCGCCACCTGCTGCGGGCGGCGCTTTTCCTTTTATCTCGACGTGAAGCGGATCAGTTGATCAGTGTCGGCTTGGTCACGTTGCTTTTCGGCAGAACGCCCAGACGACGCGCAACTTCGGAATATGCGTCGGTCAAGTTGCCCAGATCGCGGCGGAACACATCCTTGTCCAGCTTCTGCCCGGTCTCGATGTCCCACAGACGGCAACTGTCGGGGCTGATCTCATCCGCCACAAGCAGGCGCTGGAAATCGCCTTCGAACACGCGGCCGATTTCGATTTTGAAGTCGATCAACCGGATGCCCACGGCCAGCATCACACCGCTCATGAAGTCATTCACACGCAGGGCAAGGCTCAGGATATCGTCCATGTCCTGTTGGCTGGCCCAACCAAAGGCGGCAATGTGTTCTTCCGAGACCAGCGGATCACCCAGAGCATCGTCCTTGTAGCAATATTCAATGATCGGACGCGGCAGCTGAGTCCCTTCGGCAATGCCCAGACGCTTGCACAAAGACCCGGCTGCATAGTTGCGCACGATTACTTCCAGCGGCACGATTTCGCAGTTGCGGACCAGTTGTTCGCGCATGTTCAGTCGGCGGATGAAATGGGTCGGAACACCGATCTGGTTCAGGCCGTCCATGAAGAACTCGCTCAGGCGGTTGTTCAGAACGCCCTTGCCGTCGATCACGTCTTTTTTCTCGGCGTTGAAGGCGGTGGCATCGTCCTTGAAATACTGAACGATGGTGCCCGGTTCGGGGCCTTCGTACAGGATCTTGGCCTTGCCTTCGTAGATTTTCTTGCGACGCGCCATAAGCGACCCTTCCGATCTGGTGCGAGGGAATGAGTCCCTCGACGTTGGCGCCCTCATAGTCCAAGCCCCCCTTTCCCGCAAGTTCAGCAGGCAGAGAAGCTTTGACGCAGCGCAAATACCTTGCGCACGCGACCGGCTATAGTCATATCATCAGATAAGAAGATGTAACCCAAGGGGTCCCCAACCAATGACCACATTTGACGAACGTGAAGCGGCGTTTGAAAACAAGTTTGCCCATGATGAAAAGATGCAGTTCATTGCTCGGATGCGCCGGAACCGGTTCCTGGCTGTCTGGGCCTCGACCCTGAAAGGCGAACCCGTTGAAAAAGCGCGCGCCTATGGTCGGAAACTGGTCAAAACCGATCTGCAAAGCGTCAGCGAGGACGACGTGGTCGAGGCCGTAATGGGCTATCTCGGGGATCTGGCTGATGAAGCCAAGATCCGCGAAAAGATGGCGGAGTTGCTAGTCGAAGCCAAAGAACAGGTGATGGCCGAAGACGAAATCTGACACCCGGAATGTGAAACTCATGATCTTCATGAGTTTTATGAATTTGATTTGATGCCCCGGTCATGAGACACGGGGCGTCTCTTTTTTCTAATGGCGTATTGCGCCTATTTTTTGGACTGCTCCAATGACAAACGCACTGAGCAAACTGCTGGAAACCAAAGACGCCATTCTGGCCGACGGGGCAACCGGAACCAATCTGTTCAACATGGGTCTGCAGTCCGGAGACGCGCCCGAACTGTGGAACGTGGATGCGCCGGATAAGATTCGCGCCCTGTACAAAGGATCTGTCGATGCGGGCAGTGATTTGTTCCTGACCAACACCTTTGGCGGCACGGCAGCACGGCTGAAACTGCACGATGCGCAGAATCGGGTTGGTGAATTGAACCGTATTGGTGCCGAGCTTGGCCGCGAGATTGCCGATGCCGCCGGACGCCCCGTGATCGTGGCTGGGTCGGTCGGCCCAACCGGCGAAATCATGGAACCCATCGGAAGCCTTTCTCACACGGAAGCGGTCGAGATGTTCCATGAACAGGCCGAGGCGCTGAAAGACGGCGGTGCCGATGTCCTGTGGCTCGAAACCATCAGCGCCCCAGAAGAGTTCCGCGCCGCGGCCGAGGCCTTTGCCCTTGCCGACATGCCCTGGTGCGGCACGATGAGCTTCGACACCGCCGGGCGCACGATGATGGGCGTAACCTCAGCCGATCTGGCGCTGCTGGTTGAAACCTTGCCCAATCCGCCGATTGCCTTCGGGGCGAACTGCGGCACCGGCGCGTCGGACATTCTGCGCACGGTGCTGGGCTTTGTGGCGCAGGGGACCGAGCGGCCTTTGATCTCGAAAGGCAATGCGGGCATTCCGAAATATGTGGACGGCCACATTCACTATGACGGAACACCTGACCTGATGGCGGACTACGCGGTTATGGCGCGGGATTCCGGTGCGACGATCATCGGCGGCTGCTGCGGCACCATGCCCGCCCATATCCGGAAAATGCGCGAGGCGCTGGATACCACACCAGGTTCGGATCGCCCCACGTTGGATCAGATCACAGATGCGCTTGGCCCGTTCTCATCCGCCTCGGACGGCACCGAGGAAGACGCGATGCCGGAACGGCGTACACGTCGCCGCCGCCGCGCCTGAGCGATTTCAGCGCCCCTCGAACTTCGGGGGGCGTTTTTCCATGAAGGCCACGACGCCCTCGGCAAAATCGCGCGAACGCCCGCATTCACCCTGCAAATGCGCCTCGGTCGCCAGTTGCTGGTGCAAGGTGCTTTCATACGTCCCACGCAACGCCTGCTTGATCGCGCCGAATGCTGCGGTCGGGCCGTTTGCCAGATACTCGGCCCGCTTGCGCCAATGGGTTGTAAAATCCTCATCCGCAACCGCTTCCCAGATCAGGCCCCATTCATCTGCTTGTTTTGCGGTGATCTTGTCAGCGAAAAGCGCGGCGCCCATCGCCTTGGCCAATCCAATCTGACGCGGCATAAACCATGTGCCGCCCGCATCCGGCAGCAGGCCAATCCGGGCAAAGGCCTGCAGGAAATAGGCGCTTTCGGTTGCGATCACCACATCCGCGCACAGCGCAAGATTGGCCCCTGCCCCCGCCGCCGGTCCGTTGACGGCGGCGATGGTCGGCACCGGGCTGTCATGGATGGTTTCCAGCATCGGCTCGTATTCGTCGCGCAAAGACCGCTCAAGGTCGATCTTCCCGGTCGAGGACGCATCGCCCAGATCCTGCCCGGAACAGAACGCAGGCCCCGCCCCGGTCAGCACGATGCACCGAGCGTGACGGGCGGCGTGTTTCATCCCGTGCGTAATCTCGGCCCGCATCTGCGTGGTAAGCGCGTTCATCTTGTCAGGGCGATTGAGCGTCAGAACGGCCAACCCGTCCGTGATCTCCAGCAGGATCGTCTCATAGTCCATTCCGGGCGTCCCTTGCGGTCAGTTTTGACAAATCCTGACCGATAAACCCGCAAAGGGAAAGGCGAACCCGGCGTCAGTCTTCGAGAATTTGGCGAAGGCGCTCTTTCTCTTCGTCGTTCAGCTTGTCCGCGTCACCGGCTTCATGAACTTTCGCGCGCCCGCGCAGAAAGTTCCAGCCCAGCCCCGCCGCGATCAGCAACATGATCGGACCGGCCAGCCAGAGAAGCAGGTTCGATCCAGTGGTCTTGGGTTTCAGCAGCACATACTCGCCGTAGCGGTCGACGATGAAGGCAATCGCCTCTTGATCCGTATCGCCCGCCACCAAACGTTCCCGCAGCAACAGGCGAAGATCGCGCGCCAAACCGGCATTGCTTTCGTCAATACTTTCGTTCCGGCAGACGAGACAACGCAACCCAGTGGACAGGTCCCGCGCCCGTTGTTCAAGGACCGGATCGTCCAGCACTTCGTCAGGCTGCACCGCCAAAACAGGTGTGGCGAGAAGCATCAGCAACAGGATCAAGCGCTTCATTCCGCAGGTACTCCGCCAGACGGGGCCTTGCGGGCCCCAGCCGCAACGCGAAAGCGTCTGTCGCACAAGCTTAGAATACCGCCAAGCGCCATCATCAGACAGCCTGCCCAGATCCAGTTCGCAAAGGGTTTGATATAGGTTCGCATCACCCAACCGCCATCAGCCTGTTGATCTCCGATGACCACGTAGAGATCGCGCATGAACCGATAGTCGATTGCGGCTTCGGTCGTGGGCATGCGCGCAACCGGGTAGTCCCGTTTCTCAGGATGCAGAGTACCGATAGGACGCCCGGACTTCTCGACAAGAACATCTGCGGTCGTCGAGAAATAGTTCGGCCCCTGAACCCGTCGCACATCCTGCAGGGTCAGCGTGAACTGCCCAACCTCAAAAGGCTGGCCGGGTTGCGCGACGCGGATATCCTCGACCTCCCAAGCCGTTAGGCCAGCGATGGCGAAGATCGTCACGCCGAGCCCCGTATGAGCAACGGCCTTGCCCCAATCCGCACCGGGCAGCCGGAACAGACGTTTCAGACTGCCTTTGCGGCCCGTGCGGCTCCACAGATCGATAAGCGCACCGAACGTGATCCACGCGCCAAGAAACAGGCCCACCGGCCCCAAGGCGCTGCGCCCGGACTGCATGGCCCAGACCAGCAACGCCAGTGCCAGCGCCAACCCAAAAGCATACCGCAGCGACCAAGCGGTTTTTCCCAGCCTGCCCCGTTTCCACGGCAGCATGGCACCGATCGGCAAGACGATGCCCAACAAAACCATGAAAGGCGTAAAGGCTGCGTTAAAGAACGGAGCCCCAACCGAAAGTTTCCGGTCGAACATCATCTCGGCCACCATCGGCCACATCGTTCCGACAAATACGACAAAGCAACTGACGGCCAGCAAAACGTTGTTCACCACCAGCGCGCTTTCCCGGCTAACCATGCCAAAGACGCCCTTTGCCTCCATCGCCTGCGCTCGGGCTGCAAACAGACTCAGTGCGCCACCAATGAAGAAAACAAGGATAAACAGGATAAACACCCCACGCTCAGGATCATTCGCGAAGGCGTGGACCGAGGTCAGAAGGCCCGAGCGCACAATGAATGTACCAATCAAGGAGAACCCGAATGCGATAATGGCCAGCAGAATGGTCCAGCTTTTCAGCGCCTCGCGCTTTTCGACCACAATGGCCGAATGCAACAGCGCCGCCGCCAGCAGCCACGGCATGAACGAGGCGTTCTCGACCGGGTCCCAGAACCAGAAGCCACCCCAGCCCAGCTCGTAATAGGCCCACCAGGACCCAAGTGCGATGCCGATGGTCAGAAACACCCAGGCAGCCAAAGTCCAAGGCCTGACCCACCGGCCCCAGGCCGCATCAATGCGCCCTTCGATCAACGCAGCCACGGCAAAGCTGAACGCCATGCTCAGACCGACATAGCCCAGATACAGGAACGGCGGATGGAACGCCAAACCCGGGTCCTGCAGCAACGGGTTCAGGTCGCGCCCGTCAAACGGCGCAACAGCCAGCCGGTCAAACGGGTTCGAGGTGAACAAAATGAATGCAAAGAACGCCACAGCAACCGCCGATTGCACCGCCAGAACCCGCGCCTTTAGCGTGGGCGGCAATCCACCACCGAAAAACGCAGCCATGCCGCCAAACAGGGTCACAATCAGTACCCAAAGCAGCATCGACCCTTCATGGTTCCCCCATGTGCCGCTGATCTTGTACAGCATCGGCTTGGCGGAGTGGCTGTTCTCGACCACGATCCGCAGCGAGAAATCCGAGGACATGAACGCCCAGACCAGCGCCCCAAAGGAAAAGGCCGTCAGCAGAAACTGCAAAATCGCCGCCGGCTCGGCAAAGGCCATCCATCCCGCCCAGCGTTTCGCCGCCCCGATCAGAGGCACCACGCTTTGCGCAATCGCTACAAAAAACGCGAGGATAAGGGCGAAGTGACCGAGCTCTGTAATCATGCCCAAGGATATACTCCGGGGGCGGCAGAAACGCCATTAACTTTCACCCGATTCAGAGACACATAGTGTCGCGGATTATGCCCTGTGCAGGCGACGCCAGTCTTCCAATGCCGGGTTCGCGTCAGGCCCCGTTACATCCATCGCAAGCTGCGCATCAGTGCCTGCGGACGCCGCACCGAGGCTATCGCTGCGCATCCGTTCCAATGCTTCCAGATTAGCGACAACCTGCGGCGTCCTCTGCAGCGTCGTCGTGATTTCCTTTTGAAAATCCTGCGATTTTGCCTGATGTCGTGCGCCGAAATAGAACGAGACAATCACGCCCAACAACCACCAAAGCGGTTCGGGCACCAGCGCAATGCCCTGCATTCTGGCGGAAAACCAGATGGGGTCGATCATTGCTGCGGCGAACAATCCCAGCGTTCCCAGCGCCAGCGCGGGCCGGGGCAGCCGGTTGACCCCGTCCATGAAACGATCAAAACCACCTTTGTTGGCAATCCGAAACTCTGCTCCGAATTGGTTCATTGCACGGCTTTGCAAAACCGCGCCCCGTTCTGCATCCGCCTCGGAATTTTCACGAAAGATTTCAGCGGTTTCCCGCACGACATTGCGCCCGCCACCGAACAACAACGCCAACACGCCCGAGATCAGTCCCATCCCGCAACCCTTCTTTGAAACTGTGTGTCATCAAGATGGTAACGAGGCGACAGAAACTCCTCGGCCCGCTTGATCCAGCCCCCTTTGCCACCCGCACGAGATCGCGCAAATTTGCGCGCAGCGGGCCGGTTGTCGGCCAGCCGGAAGTAATAATTCCGTCGCGCCACGCCATAAGCGTCCCGCAAGGCTACAGCGTCCGGGTGTGCAGCCCTGTCGCATGCCGCAGCGGTCTGCGGCCCGATGACGCCATCGACTGACACATCGAACCGCATGTCGCGCAACAACCGCTGCAGAATCTTAACGGCCTGCCCGCCTGCATTAACATACATGTCGAAAACCGAAGGCTGCAGCGCGTCGGGCAACGTGGCAATACGCGGCCGTTCGAAATAATGCCGGACAAATATGGCGACTGCCTGCCGCTGGCTCAGCGCCCGAACGTCGGCATGGTCCACAACTCCGTCTTTGGTCAAATCCAGCCCAAGCCTGCGCATCGTATGAATGGTGACGCCAAACTTGGTTGCCCCGCCCGGATCGTCGGGATCATCCACAAACCCGCCTTCACGGGCCACAATCTCTCTCGCAATTTGCCGAACCGTCTGCATGTCACCCCCGATGTTGGTGCTGCAAACCGTTCCGCAAAATCCTTAACGACCGGAAACGAAACAGGGCGCTGCCTGCCTTTCGCACGCAACGCCCCTCTTCTTCTGTTCATAAATACCTCCGCCGGAGGCACGCGGCGCAGCTGCGTTCAGCCCTCGCCGGGTTCCTGATAGATGCCCTGTTCCTTCAGCGCATCCACGACCTCTTTCGGCATGTATGTTTCATCATGTTTCGCAAGAATTTCAGTAGCTTCAAACACGCCGTTCACGTAGCTGCCAGTGCCAACCATACCCTGATTTTCAGAAAACAGATCAGGCAACACACCGGTGAAAGCCACGGGTACGCTTTCTCCGCCATCCGTGACCACAAAACGCACGGTTTCACCCTGACCGCGCACGATCGAACCCTCTTCGACCAGCCCGCCAATGCGGAACACCTCGGTCGGTTTGGGCGGCTCGGCGATGACCTCGCTGGGCGAGCGGAAGAAGTTAATTCCGTCCTGCAAAGCCCACCCAATCAACGCCGTCGAGGCCACCAGGGCAACGACAGCCACTAGAATGACCTGTACACGACGACGTTTCTTGAGCGTTTTCATCTCATCCTCACGGGAACAGCGGGGCCATCATCAGGCCCAGAGTTTCATCTTCACCTAACATCAGGTTGGCGTTCTGCAAGGCTTGCCCGCTGCTACCTTTTGTCAGGTTATCCAATGCCGCAATTACGATAGCGCGGCGTTCAATCCGGTCTGCCACCACTCCGATATGACAGAAATTCGATCCGCGCACGTGGTGGGTCGAGGGCGCTTCGCCCATCGGCAGCATCTCAATGAACGACTCGGCCTCATAGGCCCGGCATAGGGTTTCATAGATGCTTTGCGGATCACCCTTCACATACGTCGTGGCCAGAATCCCCCGGTTTGCGGGGATCAGATGCGGTGTGAACTGCACATGAACCGTCCGCCCGGCCAGCGCTGAGAATTCCTGATCGAATTCCCCTAGATGCCGGTGGGTGCCACCAATGGCATAGGCGTTGGCCCCCTCGCTCAGTTCCGCATGCAGCAGGTTTTCCTTGAGAGACCGCCCCGCCCCGGACACGGCGCATTTCAGGTCCAGCACGATGTCATCCAGATCAATCACGCCTGCGGTGATCAGTGGGCGTAGCACATATTGGCCGGTCGCCGCGTTGCAGCCTGTTCCCGCCACCAGACGCGCGCTACGGATCTCGTCCCGATAGAACTCGGTCAGGCCATAGACGGCCTCTTCCTGCTGCTCCAAGGCAGTATGCGGGTTGCCGTACCACTTTTCGTATTCCTCGGCGTCGCGTAGCCGGAAGTCTGCGGACAGGTCGATAATCTTCAGGTTCTTCGGTAGGTCCCGGATCACCTCCTGACTGGTCTTGTGCGGTAAGGCGCAGAAACAAAGGTCGATTGTTGAGAAATCGATCTCAGAGATTTTGCACAGATCAGGCAGGTCCATGTGCCGCAAATGCGGGAAGACCTGTGCCATCGACTGGCCCGCCTTCCTCTCGGCCGCCAACGCCACGATGTCCATGTTCGGGTGCTCGGCGATCAGCCGCACCAGTTCGGCGCCGGTATAGCCGGAAGCGCCCAGAATTGCGATTTTATGGGTCATGTCAGACCTCTTTATTCCATGTGTCACATATCACGACCGCCGATGCGACGGTCTACGAAATAAGGAAAGAGTAATGGCCCGTCCTTGATCGAAGTCAGGCAGCCGCGAACGTGATTTGTCGTCGGAGGAACTGAGTCGCCCGGTCGCTGACAAAGCCCGGCTTACCGGTTGTCAGGAACCCGCCCTGGCCCTCACCCATCATGTCCGGGTGCCGCCCGAGGTAGTCGGCCAGGCTTTCCGCCACCAGATCGCCCTGACTGAACACCTGAACGTCCGGTCCCAAAGCGGCCTGAAACGTCTCGGCCATCAACGGGTAGTGCGTGCAGCCTAATATGGCGGCCTGGGGTTCGGGCATTTTCCGCTTCAACGCATCCACATGGCTGCGTACCATCGCCTCGGCCAGGATCATATCGCCATCCTCGATAGCATCCACCACGCCGCCGCAGGATTGCGCCTCGACATCGACGCCAATGGCCCGGAATGCCAGTTCGCGCTGAAACGCACGACTGGACACTGTCGCAGGCGTGGCAAACAAAGCGACATGCTTCACGGCCACTTCCCGTGGTGGAGAGTTGTCGCCCCATTCCCGCTCAGTCAACGCCTCGATCAGAGGGACAAATACGCCCAGCACCCGCTTGCCCTTTGGCACGCCCTCTTCCTGCATCCGGCGCAGGGCTGCTGCGCTTGCGGTGTTGCAGGCCAGAATCACCAGATTGCAGCCCCGGTCCCACAGTTCCTGCACGGCTTTGCGGGTCAGTTGATAGATATCCTCGGCATCGCGCACGCCGTACGGCGCATGCGCGCTGTCTGCGAAATACAGAAAATCAACGTCCGGCAGACGGTTCTGCGCAGCGTTCAAGACGGTCAACCCGCCCAAACCGGAATCAAAAATACCTACTGCCATTTGCCCCTTCAGGCGCGATGCCGTTCCTCAAATTCATAGCCATAGTCATACGACTTCAAAGGCTTCGGAGACAGCTCATACGTGGCTTTGCGCAGGAAATCCATCATCTTGCGCGTATCCTTGCTGAGTGGGTCCAGAACGTCACGCCCGATGGGTTCGCCGATGACCACTTTCACTGGCGTATCGACGCGCTTTTTGAACTCTTTGATCAGCAGGCCCATGCGCAGCGTGTTGTGCAGATGGCTGGCAATTTGAAACAGGCGCGAGGTGTGGCCGTCGAAGAATACCGGCACCACGGTCGCGTTGGATTTCGCAACCATCCGCGCGGTAAAGCCGCGCCAGCCCGGGTCCATCGGATGCGCAAACGGTTTGACCGCCGTGCTGACGGTGCCGCCGGGGAAGATGCCGATGGCCCCGCCCTCACTCAGATAGTTCAGCGCGGTTTTTCTTGTTTCCAGATTCAACTTCATCGCCTCGCGCGTCTCATCGAACGAGATCGGCAGGATGATCTTGTTGATGTCCTCGGCCTTGCGGAACACGTGATTTGCAAGGATGCGGAAGTCGCCTCGGGTCTGGGACAGCATGTGCCCCATCATCAACCCGTCCAGAATGCCGTAGGGATGGTTCGCGATCAGGATCAGAGGGCCATCCTTCGGGATATTCGACAACGCGCCCCCCGCCACATCCAGCGTCAGGCCATAGCGTTCTACCATGACCGACCAGAAATCCCGCCCGTTGGCTACGTCCTTCTCGTACCCGTCCGCGCGTTTGATCAAGCGCATACGGCCCGTCGTGTTCTCCATCAGCTTGATCACCATCCGCCCGCCCTTGGTTTCGGCGGAATAGGCATAGGAAATGTCACGGACGGCATGACGGCGCGAGGGCATTTTGGTCTCCGGTTGGCTGCCTGCAATATAGTTTTAGGTGACAATTTTGCCTAGATACCGTGACAGACTTGTGACGATTTTACTCTGCCGCCGCGCGTAATTCGGGCCCTCCGCTGTGGATGATCGCCAGCAATTCCTCGCGCCGTTTAGCAGCCTTTGCCTCGTTTTCCCGCAGAACCGGGCCGAAGCCGCGAATGTCCAGCGGCAAGCGGGCCAAAGCCGCAATCGCGTCGCGTGTGGTGTCGGACAACAAAGGCAGAACCTGCTGCATGTCCTTTTCATACTGCCGAATCAATGCGCGTTCCATCTTGCGTTCCGCCGAATAGCTGAAGATATCCAGCGGAGTGCCGCGCAAGGTTTTCAGCTTTGCCAGCACTTTCAACGGGCCGAGCATCCATTCGCCAAACGCCCGTTTGCGGGGCCTGCCGTTACCGCCGGTTCCGCCCAGAAACGGCGGCGCAAGGTGGAAGGTCATTTTGAAGTCGCCGTCGAACTCGGCTGCTGCCTTCTCGCGGCTGCTGAGCAGCAGGCGCGCGACCTCGTATTCGTCCTTGTATGACAGCAACTTGTGATAGCCCTTGGCCAAGGCCTCACTCACTTCGGTATCCTGAACCGACTCCACCAGTTTGCGGTATCGCTTTGCCAGCCGGGCGCTTTGATACCCGGTCAGATGCTGCGCGCGGAAGTCGATCACTTGCTCCAGAGTTTTGGGCATATCCGTCACTGACGGTGCCAGAATGGCTTGCGCCTGATCCGGGTGCAGCACGGCCCAGCGACCAATATCAAAGGCACGTTTGTTGCGCTCGACCGCTGTGCCGTTCAGTTCAAGCGCCTGCATGATGGCGTCATGGCTGACTGGCAGGAAGCCCCGCTGCCACGCCGCGCCGAAGACCATCATGTTCGAATAGATCGAATCGCCCATCACGGCGCGCGCCAGATCGGTGGCGTCAAACAGGGACAGTCCGTCTTTCAGCCGCGCCTGTAGCGCCAGTTCCAACTGATCCTTGGGAATGCGGAATTCGGTATCCCGAGTGAAATCACCGGTTACAGTCTCGTGGCTGTTGACCACGGCACCGGTCTGTCCAGTCCGGGTCAAGCCCAGAGTTTTCGCCCCTGCAGACACAACAAGATCACCACCGATCAGAGCATGGGCCTCGCCTGTCGCAACCCTGATGGCGCTGATATCGTCAGGGTGGTTGGCCAACCGGCAATGGATATGCACCGCGCCGCCCTTCTGGGCCAGCCCGGCCATCTCCATCATACCTGCGCCTTTGCCGTCGATCTGCGCCGCCTGCGCCAGAACCGCGCCCAGCGTCACAACGCCAGTGCCTCCGACCCCGGTGATCACCACGTTATGCGTGCCCTTGATTTCAGGTAGCACGGGCATCGGCAGGTCCGGCAGGTCAATCTCGGTCGTCGCTTCCTTGCGGATTTTCGCGCCTTCCAGGGTTACGAAGGACGGGCAAAAACCGCTCAGGCACGAGAAATCCTTGTTGCAGCTAGATTGATCAATGGCACGTTTACGGCCCAACTCGGTCTGTTTCGGCACAATCGACACGCAGTTCGATTGCACACCGCAATCGCCGCAGCCCTCGCAGACGTCGGTATTGATGAACACCCGCTTGTCCGGATCAGGAAACTCTCCCCGTTTGCGACGGCGGCGTTTCTCGGCGGCGCAGGTCTGGATGTAAACGATGACCGAGACACCCTCGATTTCGCGGAACTTCTCCTGCACCTGCATCAATTCGGCGCGTTCGAAGGTTTCGACACTGGGAGGCAGCGCCTTGAAGTTCACGTCTTCCTTTTCGTCGTAAACCACAGCGACATGTTGCACGCCCATCGCCTTGACCTCGGCCACGATGCGTTCGGCGGTCAGATCGCCCTCGTTGTCCTGTCCGCCGGTCATGGCGACCGCATCGTTGAACAGGATTTTGAAGGTGATGTTCGTACCCGCCGACAACGCCGCCCGGATCGCCTGCACACCCGAGTGGTTGTACGTGCCATCGCCCAGGTTCTGGAACACATGCTTGGTGGTCGAAAACGGAGCCTCACCAACCCAGTTCACCCCTTCGCCGCCCATCTGGGTGAAACCGGTGGTCTCGCGGTCCATCCACTGCACCATGTAGTGACAGCCGATCCCGGCATAGGCGCGGCTTCCATCCGGCACTTTGGTCGAGCTGTTATGCGGACAGCCCGAGCAGAAGAACGGCAGGCGCGTCGCGATTTCCTGCGCGTTGTCGGCCCGGCGCGCTTCTTTCAGCTTCTCCAGACCGGCGCGCACGCCGTCGGTGTCGCGGCCTTCCTCGATCAGAATCTCACCCAGCTTCTCGGCAATCATGATGGGATCCAAAGCACCGCGGGTCGGGAACAGTTCCTCGCGATGCAGAGCCCCGGCCCCGCCTTTGTACCAGCCGTATACGCGGCGGCCCCGGCGGTCGTCAAAGATCGCCTCTTTGACCTGCACCTCGATCAGCTTGCGCTTTTCTTCGACGATAACGATCAGGTCCAGCCCTTCGGCCCAATCGTGGAAACCTGCCATATCCAGCGGGAAGGTCTGGCCGATCTTATAGGTGGTGATGCCCAGACGTTCGGCCTCATCCGCATCAATGTTCAGCAACGACATGGCATGGGTCAGGTCCAGCCAGTTTTTGCCTGCAGCAACGAAACCGATCTTTGCGCCGGACTTGCCCCAGACCCGCTTGTCCAGCTTGTTGGCATGAGAAAACGTTTCAGCCGCGAAGCGCTTGTAATCGATGATCCGCCCTTCCTGCAGATGGGGCGTATCGCCGAGACGAATGTTCAGCCCGCCCTCGGGCATTTCGAACTTGGGCGTCACCAGCTTCATCCGGTCCGGGCTGCCATCCACGACCGAGGTGACCTCGATCGTGTCCTTCATCGTCTTCAGGCCGACCCAAAGCCCCGCGAACCGGCTGAGCGCAAAGCCATAAATGCCGAAATCCAGAATCTCCTGCACGCCGGCCGGGCTGACCACGGGCATATACATATCGACCAGTGACCATTCGGACTGATGCAACACGGTCGAGCTTTCGCCCGTGTGGTCATCTCCCATCGCCATCAGCACACCGCCGTGTTGCGCTGTACCCGCCATATTGGCGTGCCGCATCACGTCGCCAGACCGGTCCACGCCGGGGCCCTTGCCGTACCACAGGCCAAAAACCCCGTCGAACTTGCCGTCATTCCTTAGCCCGGCCTGCTGGCTGCCCCACAACGCGGTGGCGGCCAGATCCTCGTTCAGCCCGTACTGAAAGGTCACATCGCTTTCGGTCAGTTGCTTTTGCGCGCGTGTCATCTGCTGGTCCACCGCGCCAAGGGGCGAACCGCGATAGCCGGTCACAAGACCGGCGGTGTTCAACCCGGCCTTCACATCCCGTGCCTTCTGCATCAGCATCAAGCGGACCAGCGCCTGCGTTCCGTTCAGAAGAATGGGGTTTTTCGACAAATCGAACCGGTCGTTCAACGTTATCTTTGGCTGGCTCATCAGACGCCTCCCCTCGTCAGATCAGTGTGCTACATTTCTGCTCATTTTAGGTCATAAAAGCTGACCTGTATAGCCATTGCCCTCTGAATCGTAACGATTTCATCCTTTGAATGTAGAACTTGTTACCTATTTCATATAGGCGTTCCCGGGGATAACGAAAGTTGCGGCGATGGATTGGGACAAGCTTAGAATATTTCACGCGGTTGCCGATGCGGGCAGCCTGACCCACGCGGGCGACAAGCTCAATTTGTCTCAATCCGCCGTGAGCCGTCAGATCCGCGCGCTGGAAGAATCACTCGACGCGACCCTGTTTCACCGTCATGCGCGCGGGTTGATTCTGACCGAACAGGGCGAGTTACTGTTCGATGCGACCTCGGCCATGTCCAAACGACTGGACGCCGCCGCCGCCCGCATCCGTGACAGCGAAGAAAAGGTATTCGGCGTTCTGCGCGTCACAACCACGTTTGGCTTTGGCACCCTGTGGCTGGCCCCGCGCCTACCCAAGCTCTACGAGCAATACCCAGACCTCAACATCGACCTGATGCTCGAAGAACGCGTTCTGGACCTGCCGATGCGCGAGGCCGACGTGGCGATCCGTATGAAAGAGCCGAGCCAGGCGGATCTGGTCCGCAAACGCCTGATGACAGTCCAGATGCAGTTATACGCAACGCAGGAATACCTTGAAACACGTGGCGGACCGCTGAAAACGCCGGAAGAGATCAAGGATCACAGGCTGATCTGCCAGACACCCGCAGCGCCGCAGGTCGGGGCCAGCGCGGCGATGGTCCGGCACCTGATGACGTTCAACCCCGTCTCGCTGCTGACGGTAAACAACTATTTCGGCGTTCTGCAGGGCGTACTGCACAATCTGGGCATCGGTGTTTTGCCAAATTATGTCACGCAGGATTTCCCGCAGCTTGTTCCGATCCTGCCAGAGGCGGAACGATCGGACGTGCCCGTTTACCTGGCTTATCCCGAAGAACTGCGCCATTCGCAGCGCGTTGCGGCCTTCCGCGACTTCGTTCAGGCGGAAATTATTGAACAACGCAAGCAGTTTAAGCAGATGGGAAAGCTATAGCTATGCACAGAAAGCATAGCGGACATGCCTGAAGTTCAGTCTAATAAATCTTGAACGTTCACAAACTGCACCCTAAATGAGCACTCGAAGACGATGATGCTGAAACGCTTATCTTCTTCATACCTCCCTGTTGGACTACGGCCGAGCTTAGTGCTCGGCCTTTTTTTTGGTATTTGCCTGCCTGCCATGCGTTGAAAACTCTGGGAAAGCCTCGCGCTTCCCTCTATGATCCCGAAAAACAATCAAATTTTTCGTGATCGAGGGCAAACTCAATGTTCCATCCATTTCGCCTGTTGATGGCTGTGCTGTCTTTGGTGGTTTTCACGGGAACTCTGCACGCGCAAGTCGGTGCAACTTCGGGTTCCGGCGCACCAGCGACCATTAGCATCCCCGAAGATCTGACGCCCGAGCAGGTTGACGATCTGGTCGCCAGAATGTCTGACGATCAGGTTCGATCCATCCTGTTGGAACGTCTGGACGCCGTTGCCGAGAAAAACGCGGCAGAGGCTGAGGAACGCGAGGACCCAATCACCGAGATCAACGAGATTTGGGCTGAAATGGTGGCATCATGGACCCAGGTCATTGTTACCATCCCCAATATCTTCAGCGCGCAAGCCCGTGCGGTCGAGAATTTTACCGGAGCCTTTGGCACCAACCAAGTGTTTGCCCTGATGGGTCTGGTTCTAAGTGTTCTGGTTGTCGGCTTCGTCGCGGAAAAGCTGTTTGAATTGCTGACACGCCGCTGGCACGTCCAGACCGAAGTCGATGACGAGAACGACCTTTGGGGCGCAGTCCGCTATCTGTTTGGCCGCTTCTGCCGTGAAATTGCCGGGCTGATCGTGTTTTATGTGGTCATCCGGGCGGTCGGGCGCGGCCTTTTGACAACGGAACAGATCACCTATGCTGCGCCGTTCGTCTTCTATCTGATCTGGGTTCCGCGACTTGGGGCCGCCGCCTCACGTTTTGTTCTGGCCCCCAGCAAACCGCATTACCGGCTGGTCAATATTGATGATCACTGGGCGAAATACCTGCACCGGAACCTGATTGGCCTGCTGATCCTGATCGGTTTCACCCTGTTCCTGCTTCACTTCAACAGGCTGAATGGCATAACGTCCGGCGAGACCCGGATCGGGTTCTGGCTGAACGCTGCGATCCACATCTATATCGGTGTGATCGCGTGGAAGGCGCGCGAAGGCTTGTCACAGATGATGCTGGGCACCGACCCCGATCACACCAAGTTCGACGAGGAGGTCGCGCACTACTACCCTTACTTTGCCATTGGCGTGTCAGCCGTGATCTGGCTGCTGGTCGAGTTTATTGTGGCGCAGCGCAACCCCTGGTCCCTGGCGTTGCTGGTCCAGGGGGCACATTTCACTACCATGTTCTGGCTGCTGATCGCCCCGGCCCTGGATACGCTGATCCGCGGTCTGGTCCGCCATCTTCAGCCGCCCATGTTGGGCGAAGGTTCGGTGGCGGAGCGCGCCTATAAATCCACCAAACGCAGCTATATCCGCATTGGCCGGGTTCTGGCGGGCATTCTGGTGATCCTGATGATCGCCAGGGCCTGGAACCTGGACCTGCAGGAGATTGCAGGCGGTAGGGAAGAAGACGGCAGCCGACTGATCCAGTTCTTCATCATCATTGCCGTCGGCTACATCCTGAACGAGATCGTTTCGCTCTGGATCAACCGTCGTCTGGCCAAAGAGCATACGGCGGCCCAAAGCCCTGATGAAGAAGCTGGCGAAGGCGGCGGGTCCGGTGGATCGCGTCTGGCGACGGTGCTGCCACTGCTGCGGGTGACCGCTCAGGTGGCCATTGCGGTGATCTTCGTGTTGCTGGCGCTTGGGGCCCTGGGTCTGGACATTACGCCACTTTTGGCCGGTGCCGGTATCCTTGGCCTTGCTATCGGTTTCGGTGCGCAAAAGCTGGTCTCGGATATCGTCGGGGGCATTTTCTTCCTGATCGACGATGCGTTCCGTGTGGGTGAATATGTCGATGTTGGAGGCACCACCGGGACGGTCGAGAAAATCTCGATCCGTTCGATGCAACTGCGCCACCACCGTGGGCCGGTGCACACCATTCCTTACGGTGAGATTCAGAAGCTGACGAACTACAGCCGCGACTGGGTCATCATGAAGCTGAAATTCACCGTGCCTTTCGATACTGACCCAAACAAGGTCAAGAAGATCTTCAAGAAGATCGGTGCTGAAATGATGGAGGACGAGACCCACAAAGAAGGCTTCCTGCAGCCCTTCAAGTCGCAAGGTGTGTTCGACTTTGACGATGTCGGTATGATCATTCGCGGCAAGTTCATGGCCAAACCGGGCAAGCAGTTCACGCTGCGCAAGGAAATCTTCAACCGGGTCAAGGCCGCGTTCAAGGAAAACGGCATCGACTTCGCCCGACGCGAGGTGCGTGTGGCCATTCCGGGACTGGAGGATGCCGATCATCTGACCGACGAACAGAAAGCCGCAGCTGGTGCGGCGGCAGCCGACGCCGTCAACAAAGGTCAGGCACCAGCCTGATCCCCTTTGTTGCGCTCATTCAACGGGCCCCGACTTTGCGCCGGGGCCCGTTTTTCTTTGCCCAAGTCACTCTGCGGTCACTTGCCCCTTTCCACAGGCGGCCCCTTCCCCTAAAAGGCGCCAACCATTGCCATCTCGGGGATTGAAACAGGATGCAAGAGCCAGCCATCACACCGGATCTGATCGCCGCCCACGGGTTGAAACCCGAAGAATACGACATGATCCTAGGGATCATCGGGCGCGAGCCGACCTTCACCGAGCTTGGCATATTCTCGGCCATGTGGAACGAGCATTGTTCCTACAAATCTTCGAAGAAATGGCTGCGCACCCTGCCCACTTCGGGTCCTCAGGTGATCTGCGGCCCCGGTGAGAATGCGGGCGTTGTAGATATCGGCGATGGTCAGGCGGTGGTCTTCAAGATGGAAAGCCACAACCATCCCTCCTACATCGAACCCTATCAGGGCGCGGCAACCGGCGTGGGCGGCATCCTGCGCGACGTCTTTACCATGGGTGCGCGCCCCATCGCCTCGATGAACGCGCTGTCCTTCGGCGAGCCCGGTCACCACAAGACCCGTCAGCTGGTGAACGGGGTGGTCGAAGGCATCGGCGGGTACGGCAACTGCTTCGGCGTCCCATGCGTGGGCGGCGAGGTGCGCTTTCACCCCGCCTATAACGGCAACTGCCTTGTGAACGCCTTTGCCGCCGGTCTGGCCGACAGCGACAAGATTTTCTACTCGGCTGCCTCGGGCGTTGGTATGCCTGTCGTCTATCTGGGCGCTAAGACGGGCCGCGACGGCGTTGGCGGCGCAACAATGGCCTCGGCGGAATTCGACGACACCATCGAAGAAAAACGCCCCACCGTTCAGGTCGGCGACCCCTTCACCGAAAAGCGCCTTATGGAGGCAACGCTGGAGTTGATGCAGACCGGCGCGGTGATTTCGATCCAGGACATGGGCGCGGCGGGCCTGACCTGCTCCGCCGTGGAAATGGGCGACAAGGGCGGTCTGGGCGTACGTCTGGACTTGGAAACCGTTCCCCAACGCGAAGAGAACATGACGGCCTACGAGATGATGCTGTCCGAGTCTCAAGAACGCATGCTGATGGTCCTCAAGCCCGAGCTTGAGGCGGAAGCCCGCGCTGTGTTCGAGAAATGGGACCTCGATTTCGCTATCGTCGGCGAAACCATCGCTGAAGACCGCTTCCTTATTATGCATAACGGCGAGATCAAAGCCGACCTGCCTCTGTCGAAACTGTCCTCGACCGCGCCCGAATACGACCGCCCATGGGAGCCCACCCCGCAGGCCGAAGACCTGTCCGACGTGCCGCAGATCGACCCGATCGACGGGCTGCGCGCCCTGCTCGCCTCGCCCAATTATGCAGGCAAACAATGGGTTTATGAGCAATACGACAGCATGGTGATGGCCGACAGCGCCCGCACGCCGGGTCTGGGCGCGGGCATGGTGCGCGTCCACGGCACTGACAAAGTGCTGGCCTTCACCAGTGATGTGACGCCCCGCTACGTGCGCGCCAACCCGGAAGAAGGCGGCAAGCAGGCGGTGGCCGAAGCCTATCGCAACCTGACGGCTGTTGGTGCAAAACCGCTTGCCACGACCGACAATCTGAACTTCGGCAACCCCGAAAAGCCCGAGATCATGGGCCAGTTCGTCGGCGCTATAAAAGGCATCGGCGCGGCCGTTGCCGCGCTGGATATGCCAATCGTGTCGGGGAACGTCTCGCTGTACAACGAGACTGACGGTCAGGCGATCCTGCCCACCCCCACCATCGGCGCGGTCGGCCTGCTGGCCCGCACCGACGAAATCATCGGCAACGAGGTGCGCGAGGGCCACGTCGCGCTGGTCATCGGCGAAACAACCGGCCATCTGGGACAATCCGCCCTGTTGGCCGAGGTGTTCAACCGCGAAGACGGCGACGCCCCCCATGTCGATCTGGATGCGGAAAAGCGTAACGGCGACTTCATCCGCGCCAACCGCGAGATGATCAAGGCCTGCACCGATTTGGGCGATGGAGGCCTCGCGCTCGCCGCTTTCGAACTGGCCGAGGCTACTGGCGTGGGCGTCTGCCTCGACGACGCCTCGACCGGCTTCCTGTTTGGCGAGGATCAGGCCCGTTATCTGGTCGCCTGCAACTTCGATCAGGCCGAGGCGCTGATGATCGCCGCCGGACAGGCGGGCGTTCCACTGGTCTCGGTGGGCCGGTTCACCGGCGAAAACGTCAAGATCGGCGCCTCCGAAGCCGCGCTGGCTGACCTGACCGAGACCTTCCGGAACAGTTTCGCCGCAGCGGTTGCCTGATCCCACGGGCTTCTTCTCGTTCCAAATACGGAAATCCTGCGCGCGTCACCGGGCGCGGGAATTCCCGGTTCAGCGCCCCAGAGCCATCTTGCACGCCTCGATGCATCGCTCTACATCTTGGGAAAGACTTTCAGGAGTAACCTACATGCCGATGAGCGCCCACGAAATCGAAACCCTGCTGCGCGAAGCCTTCCCTGATGCCGAAATTCAGGTGGGCGGGCAGGATGGCGTGCATATGTCCGCCATGGTCGTGGACGAAAGCTTTCGCGGCAAAAACCGGGTTCAGCAGCAGCGCGCGGTCTACGCGGCCTTGAAAGGCAAGATGGACGGCCCAAATGGCGAGTTGCACGCCTTGGCGCTGACCACCAAAGCCCCGGAGTAATATGGAACATGTGATCATAGTTCTAATTGCAGTTTCCGTCTTTGTACTACTGATTGCGCTAATAGCATGGAACCATTCAAAGACTGGACGCAAATCTAAACGAGGGTCCCAGCCCGGACGTGAAAAACATCTTCTCCATTCTTTCTACAATTCACATGACGGCGCTATCAGCTCGGCGCAGACCCATATTCCAAGAGACCCACAAGACTACGCCAAAGCAATGATGCCGAAGAGCAAAGGAAACGCGAAATGACCGACGTGAAAACCCAGATCGACGAAACCGTCAAAGCCAACGATGTGGTGCTCTATATGAAAGGCACCAAGGATATGCCGCAATGCGGGTTCTCGTCGCGTGTGGCTGGTGTTCTGAACTATATGGGCGTGGATTACGCAGACGTGAACGTTTTGGCGGATGAGGACGTGCGCCAAGGCATCAAGGATTATTCGGACTGGCCGACCGTTCCTCAGCTTTACGTCAAAGGCGAATTTGTCGGCGGCTGCGACATCATCACCGAGATGACCCTGTCGGGCGAGTTGGACACTTTGTTCGACGAGAACGGCGTCGGCTACAACAAGGAAGCGGCGGACAAAATCCGCGAAGCCAACGCGTGATCCGGCCTTATTGGCTGGAACACTCCTTAAAGATGAACTGTTCGGTGGCGGCGCTGTCCGCCCCGACGAAGCTGATCGACGCGTCCCAACCTTTCGAGCGCAGGATATACGTACCCTGGCCGCCGACGGATTCATACCGGATACCAGACCCGCTACGCACCTGACGCATGGCGACAAGATTGTTGTCGACCATAGTCGCCGCAGCACTAGAGCCATCCGCCGCATTAAAGTAGGTGACCGGCAACGGAACCCCGTTCTCACACGTGAACGTCACCGACAGGATGTCGATCTCAGCCAGCGCTGCCGTGGCAGACGCCACTGCCAACACGCCGCAGGCTGATGCAAGCGCCCGTCTCATTGCGTAGACTTTTCTTCAATAACCGACGCCAGCGCCTCGGCCCGCGCAGCCAGTTCCGCCAGCGTATCCGTCACAGACGGCGGAACCACGGCCACTTCGACCCGCTCGGGTTCTGGTGCCGGAGCGCTGCGTAGCGTTTGCAATTCCGCTTCAACTTCGGCCAGTTTCGCCTCAAGCGCCGTGACCTTGTCCTCGGTCGCCGCGGTCTTGTCGGCCAGCATCAGGCCCGCCATGAGCAGCATCCGCGATTCCGGCATGCGCCCGATCTGGTCTGACAAGACCTGCGCCTCGTCATCCAGCATTTTGGCTGCGGCCTGCAGAAAGGTTTCTTCCCCGTCCTGGCACGACACGTCAAAGCCGCGACCGCCGATGTGAATGGTTACTTCGGGCATTACTCTACCTCACCTTCTGCCAGTTTCGCATGCAACAGCAGCGGTTCCAGCCGGGCCAGCACCGCCTGCGCCTCGGCCGCATCAGTGGCCTGAGCCGCACGTGTCGCTTCCAGTTCGGCCACGGTGGCGCGGTTCAGCAACTCGGCATCCGCCATGCCGTCCTCTGCCGCCGCGCGCAGTTCTTCGACCGAGTCGCGCAGTTGATCATTGGCTTTGCGCATGCGCTGCAGATCATCATCCAACCGGGACATTGCTGCCCCATGGCTCGCCCTTTCGGCGCGCAACATGTCAAGCTCGGCGGTCAGGTCGCCCACGCGTTCAGTATCGGCCAGTTCCAGCTTGAGGCGCTTGTTCTCGGCTTCAATGTTCTGGGCTTGCTCCAGCAATCCTTTGACTTCCAGCAACTCGGCCCGCAATGGGGCTGCATCTTCCCGGCCCTCAAGATCGCCGCGCAGCTTCGCATTCTCAGCCCGCAACGCATCCAGTTCTTCCGAGTTATCCAGCGCCGCCTTCGCCTCGGCCAGTTCCGCCCGTGCAGCCTCGACCGAGGCCAGCTTCGCCGTCGCCTCAGACAATTGCTCGCGTAGCGCGTCGGCTTCCGCGCCGGGGCCCGATGCCGCCCGCAATTGCTCCATATCGACGCGCATGGCGTCAACTTCCTGCTGATGCCGTTCCTTCAGAGATTTCAAGCGCTCTTCCAGCTGGGCATTGGCAAGCCGCTCGTCCTCTAGTGCCACCTGCAGGCCCGTATCCTGACCGCCGTCGCCGGGTGCCGCCTTGCGCAGCGCTTCGACACCCGTTCCGATCCGATCCATCGCGGCCATGATGCGGTGTTGTAAGTCTTCTATCTGGCTCATGCCCCTGTCACCTCTTTACCAAGGTTCGTTCTGTCGCACGGCCGTCCGAATCAAGCGCGGCCACGTTCGACCCCAATTCTAACGGAATGTTCCGGAAAATACCCACTCTTTGCTTTCAATCACTTGGGCAACAGAGTTGAAGCGGTCCGGACCCATACCACCCGGTTCCGCTTGCACTTTGAGGGCTGGATGGTATTGAGCCCGCATTCTGCCTGTAATCCAAAGGAATAACGCCCGTGGACCTGACTGCGCTGCGCAATGCAAACCCCGAACACTGGGACAAAGCGGCGGCCATCCGCACGCTGACCCTCGACGCCGTCGCCGCCGCCAATTCCGGCCATTCCGGTATGCCGATGGGCATGGCCGACGTTGCGACCGTACTGTTCGAAAAGCACCTGAAATTTGACGCCTCAGCCCCCAACTGGCCCGACCGCGACCGGTTTATCCTGTCGGCAGGCCATGGATCGATGCTGATCTACTCGCTGCTCTATCTGACAGGCCACGCGGATGTCACTCTGGATGAAGTTAAGAATTTCCGCCAACTGGGCGCGAAAACCGCAGGCCACCCGGAAAACTTCCTGATCGAAGGGGTTGAGACCACGACCGGCCCGCTGGGTCAGGGCATCTCGAACGCTGTGGGCTTTGCCATGGCCGAAGAAATCCAGCGCGCGCATTACGGCAAGAAGGTCGTCGATCACTACACCTACGTCATCGCGGGCGATGGCTGCCTGATGGAAGGCGTCAGCCAGGAGGCGATTACCCTGGCCGGTCGCCACGAGTTGGGCAAGCTGATCGTGTTCTGGGACAACAACAACATCACCATCGACGGCACTGTCGATATGGCCGACCGCACGGATCAGGTGCGCCGCTTTGCGGCCTCGGGCTGGCAGGTGATCGAGATTGACGGGCACGACCCGGTCGCCGTCGACACGGCCATCACCCGTGCCAAATCGTCTAACAAACCGACGATGATTGCCTGCGAAAGCCATATCGCTCTGGGTCACGCGGCGCAGGACACCTCGAAAGGTCACGGCGCGTTGACGGATCAGGACCAGTTGAAAGCCGCCAAGGAAGGCTACGGCTGGCCGCATGACGCGTTCGAAATCCCGACAGGTGTGAAATCCGAGTGGGAGGCCATCGGTACTCGCGGTGCCGCCGAACGCACTGCATGGGAGGAGCGATTTGCACAACTGTCCGAGCGTAAGCAGGCAGAATTCAACCGCGCCTATGCATTTGAAGCGCCCAAGAAGCTGGCCGGTGCCATCCGTTCGTTCAAGAAACAGATGGCCGAGGATCAGCCCAAGCTGGCCACCCGCGCCTCGTCCGAGAAGGTGCTGAACGTCGTCAACCCGATCATGCCCGAGACGATTGGTGGTTCTGCCGACCTCACCGGGTCGAACAACACCAAATCGGCGGATATGGGTGTGTTCCTGCCCGAAAACCGCAAGGGTCGGTATATTCACTACGGCATCCGCGAACACGGCATGGCCGCTGCGATGAACGGCATGGCGCTGCATGGCGGTATCCGCCCCTACGGCGGCACGTTCATGGCCTTCACCGACTATGCCCGCCCGTCCATGCGTCTGGCAGCGCTGATGAAAATCCCGTCGGTCTTTGTGATGACCCACGACTCGATCGGTCTGGGCGAAGACGGTCCGACCCACCAGCCGGTCGAGCATCTGGCGATCTCGCGCGCGACGCCCAACACCTATGTGTTCCGCCCCGCCGACACCATTGAGACCGCCGAGGCATGGGAACTGGCGCTGACCTTCAAGGACAGCCCCTCGGTCCTGTCGCTGACCCGTCAGGGCGTGCCGACCGTGCGAACCCAACACAAAGCCAAGAACCTGAGCGCCCAAGGCGCTTATGTTCTGGCCGACGCCGAGGCGAAACGTCAGGCTATCCTGATCGCCACCGGGTCCGAAGTCTCGCTGGCGATGGAAGCGAAGGCGATGCTTGAGGCCGAGGGCATCGGCACCCGCGTCGTCTCGATGCCTTGCATGGAACTGTTCGCCGAGCAGGACGAAGCCTACCGCAAGCGCGTCCTGCCCGCCGGTGCAGTCCGCGTTGGCATCGAGGCCGCCGTGCGCGCTGGAGGCTGGGACCGCTGGCTGCTGGGTGAGCGTGGCCGCGAAGCAAAAGCCGGGTTCATCGGCATGTCGAGCTTTGGTGCATCCGCCCCGGCGGGTGAACTGTACAAGCATTTCGGCATCACCGCCGAAGCCACCGTCGCCAAGGTCAAGGAATTGCTGGGTTAACAACCTGAGAGTTTTGGTGAAAAGGCGGCCTAATCGGTCGCCTTTTTTGCTGTTTGGTGCGGGGTTCACAGACAGGTGAGTAGCTGTGAGAAAACAGACCCTATTCCGCGCCTCATATCGCCTTACCTGCTGTCGAATTACACAGACACAGGGAAAAGAAATATGAATCTCCGCGCCGCACTTACACTCTTGGCAATCGGTTTCGCCACGACCGCTACGGCCGGTGGTTTCGCCAGTAAAGAAGAAATCAAGACGGCCATGTCCGATCACACCTATCAGGGCGGGATGCTCTCGGGGGCTTTCACCGAGTATTACGCCGCAGATGGTACGATCAAGGGCGATGGCTACACCGGAAACTGGAAAGCCACAGACAACGGGATGTGCTTTCAGTATGGCACCGACCCAGAAATCTGCTGGAACCTGAAAATCGAAGGGGCTGCCGTGACGCTGTTCAAGGACGGCGCAGTTGATGGGGCGGGCGTGGTCGTCAAAGGCAACCCCAACAATTTCTGAGCCGTGCCTTCTGCCGGGCTAAGAATGCGGTTCAAGCTGATCCCTTAGTGCGGCCGCGGCCCGTTTTGCGTAATCCAGACGCAGTTCGTACTCGCCAGCCGGTTCAATGCCTTCCGGTATCTCGCCAAGTACAGCCTGCAAGGACTGTCGCAGATGCGTGCCGTACAGCGGCACATATTGCCCCGATTGGCCGGTCAGGGCGTTATACAAACGTCCTCCGATCCAATGAGCACGTGTCGCCGCTGCTTCGGCGGTGTGGATGCGAAACTGCAAAGAATTGAATAGATCGCGCGGGGCGTAGGGAATCGCATCCGCACCGAGGTTTAGGGCTGACATTGCGCTGGCCTTGCGCGCATTTGCTCGTCCTCTCGGTTCAATCCTGAAACGTTTTGAAACCGGGCGGTAAACCGGCAAATCCGGGTAAATCACACTCTGCCCCTTCAATGCGCCGGTGTCTTACCTGTGAGTTGCGCCAACAAAGGCCCGATCACCTTGGTCGCTACAGGAATCAGCACCAGCCCCCAGGCCAGACCAAACACACCGTCCATGGTTGCCTTCGCGATCCACTCGATGGCCCCCTCCCACTGCGCCGATACCGCATGTCCCGCGGCATAGGCCCAGTCGTGAATGTGATGACCCAGCCAGCCAAAGCCCAGAACCTCCATCCCGTGGATCATGATCGACCCGCCGACCCAAAGCATCGCGGCGGTTCCCACAATGGAGAGCACCTTCATGACCATCGGCATCGCCTTGACCAACCCTCGGCCCAGACCGCGCCCAACCGGTGTCGGAGCGTTGCCTGCAAGGAACAGCCCGACGTCGTCCATTTTGACGATCAAAGCGACCGCCCCGTAGACTGCGACGGTCACGCCGATGCCGACAACGGCCAGAGTCGCGGCTTGCATCCAGACGTTCGGGGCCTCGATGGCTGCAAGCGCGATCGTCATGATCTCAGCGGAAAGGATGAAATCCGTCTTGATCGCCCCTTTGACCTTCTGCTCTTCCAGATGTCCCGGATCGCGGTTCTTCATGTCTTCGTCGATGGCATGGCTTCCATGCGGAAAGAGGACATGAAAGATTTTCTCGGCCCCCTCGAAACACAAGTAAGAGCCCCCGATCATCAGCAGCGGCGTGATCAGCCAGGGCGCGAAATTGGCCAGCAGTAGTGCCACAGGCAGCAGCAAAACGATCTTGTTGAAAATCGACCCGCGCGCGATGCGCCAGATGATCGGCAGTTCCCGCGCAGGCGCAAAACCCTGAACGTATTTTGGCGTCACAGCCGCGTCGTCGATGATCACGCCTGCGGTTTTTGCTCCGGCCTTGCCTGCCGCCGCGACCACATCATCCACCGAGGCCGCCGCGACCTTGGCAATGCCCGCCACATCGTCCAACAAGGCCAACAGACCACTCATCTCGTTTCCTTTCCTGCCACCTGCCGCATTCGGACCCTACCCGATCCAACGGCTAGCGCAAGCGTTAGCGCAACCGCACAAGGTTTGCGCTAACACCTTAAAAATATGCCACTTTTGCCCTTTTGAGATTCCCTATTCACCGCTATATGGCCCTCAACGCAAGCGCATTCGGAGGCATCACATGACCATCAAGGTCGGCATTAATGGTTTTGGCCGCATTGGCCGTTGTACCCTGTCGCACATCGCGGCCTCGGGCCGTAACGACATCGAAGTGATCAAAGTCAACGCCACCGGCCCGTTGGAAACCTCGGCGCATCTGTTGAAGTACGATAGCATCCATGGCCGCTTCCCGCGCGATATCGCGATCAACGGCAACACCATGGATCTGGGCCGCGGGCCGATGGAGATGTTCTCGACCTACGATATGAGCGAGCTGGACTGGGACGGTTGCGATGTCGTTCTGGAATGCACCGGCAAGTTCAATGACGGGCTGAAAGCCAAGACGCATCTGGATCGTGGCGCGCGCAAGGTGCTTCTGTCCGCTCCGGGCAAGAATGTCGACAAGACGATTGTGTTCGGCGTGAACCACAACACGCTGACTGCGAACGATAATATGGTTTCGAACGGATCGTGCACAACCAACTGCCTTGCCCCGCTTGCCAAGGTTTTGGACGAAGGTGTCGGCATCGAACACGGCATCATGACAACGATCCACGCCTATACCGGTGATCAGCCGACGCTGGACCGCCGCCACAGCGACCTGTACCGCGCGCGTGCCGCCGCGATGTCGATGATTCCGACCTCGACCGGTGCCGCAGCGGCTCTGGGTGAAGTTCTGCCCAACTTGAAAGGCCGTCTGGACGGCTCGGCCATCCGCGTGCCGACCCCGAACGTCTCGGCCGTCGACCTGTCGTTCCGCGCCTCGCGCGATGTGACCGTCGAAGAGGTCAACGCCATCGTCGAAGAAGCGGCCAAAGGTCCGATGCAGCGCGTTCTGGGCTATGAGCCTGCGCCGCTGGTCTCGACTGATTTCAACCACACCGAAGAAAGCTCGATTTTCGCGCCGGACCAGACCCGTGTGGTTGATGGCCGCATGGTGCGTGTGCTGGCCTGGTATGACAACGAATGGGGTTTCTCGGTGCGTATGGCTGACGTGGCCGTCGCGATGGGCCGTCTTAACTGACCCTTCGCACATCGCTTGTACACTGGTGCCCGCTCAGGTTATCTGGGCGGGCATTTTCGTTCGGGGACAGGATGACAAATCAACTCGCCATCTGGCTCGGCATCCTCATTCTGGGCGGGTTCATGCTGGATTACGCGGTCTTCGGCACCGAGCATTTGTTGTTCCTCGGCAAGAAACTCTACGACTTTCTGGACTGGCTCGCCTTCTGGCGCTGACCGAGGTTTTGCTTGACTTTCGGCGTAATCTGGCTTTGTTAGCGCTAACCACATGCAGGCGATATTCGGACGGAGCGTAAAATGACACTCAAACTGGCAATCAACGGATTTGGACGGATCGGGCGCGGCGTTTTGCGCGCCGTTGTGGAATCGGGCAGGACCGACGTGGAAATCGTCGCGATCAATGACCTCGGCAAGCCCGAGATGAACGCGCATCTGTTCGAGTTTGACAGCGTGCATGGGCGCTATCCCAATCCGGTAACTCTGACCGACGCCGGTCTGGATATCGGCACAGGCCCAATCCGGTTAAGCAGCGAACGCGAGCCCGAGGCGCTGAACTGGTCTGATGTGGACGTTGTTCTGGAATGCACCGGTGTCTTCCGCACCCGCGAGGCTGCCGAGCGTCACCTGAAGAACGGCTCGCGGAAAGTCCTGATCTCGGCCCCGGCCCGTGGTGGTGGCGCTGTGAAGACGGTTGTGTTCGGCGTGAACGATCATGAACTGACGGCGGAAGATACGGTTGTCTCGAACGCATCCTGCACCACCAACTGCCTGTCTCCGGTCGCCGCTGCGCTTGATGCCGGGCTGGGCATCGTTCATGGCAACATGACAACGGTGCACGCGTATACGGCCAGCCAACCGGTGCACGACACGGCGGGCAAAGACCCCTATCTGTCGCGCGCAGCGGCACTTTCGATGATCCCAACCACAACCGGTGCCGCAGCTGCTGTTGGTCTGGTCCTGCCGCAACTGGCGGGCAAACTGACCGGTCAGGCCATCCGGGTTCCGACTCCGAACGTATCGGTCGTCGATCTTGTGGCCGAGGTGTCGCGTCCCACGACCGAGGAAGAGGTCAACGCGCTGTTCGTCGAAGCCGCGGCCAAAATCCCCGGTGTGCTTGCAGCTGAAAACCGCCCTCTGGTTTCGATTGATTTTAACCACGACCCGCACAGTTCGACCGTTTCGCTGGCTGAAACCAAGGTCACGGACGGTACTCTGGTCCGGGTGCTGGCCTGGTATGATAACGAATGGGGCTTCTCGAACCGTATGCTAGACACAGCCGCCGCGATGGGTGCCCTAGCCTAACCTCTCGCGTAGCGCGGTATTGACGGCGGGTGTGACGAATTTGGACACATCCCCGTTCAGCCGCGCGATCTCTTTCACCAGTTTCGAGGCGATGGCCTGATGCCGCGCCTCGGCCATCAGGAAGACGGTTTCAATCGAGTCGTTCAGTGCCCGGTTCATGCCGACCATTTGGAATTCGTACTCGAAATCAGCAACAGCACGCAGCCCGCGCACGATGATCTGCGCGCCGACGTCGCGGGCGCAATCGATCAGCAGATTTTCAAAGGGATGCGCAACGATCTCAGTGCCGGTCTGTTCGGACAGATGGGTGCATTCTGCTTCAATCATCGCCACGCGCTCTTCCAGGGAAAACAGTGGTCCCTTGTCTCGGTTGATCGCAACGCCAATGACGAGCTTGTCCACCAAAGCCGCAGCACGGCGAATGATGTCGATGTGACCCAGGGTGATCGGATCAAAGGTTCCGGGATATAATCCAACCCGCATCATGGCCTCCTGCGCAATAAAATTTCTGCGCCAGCAATCACATCTTTGCTGCAGGTGCAAGATATTTCGTCAGTGAGGCCTGACGTCAGTGGCCCATGATCATGCCTTGAAGCGCGTCTTTTTCCATCGCCAGTTCGGAAAGCTGGGCCTTCACCACGTCACCCAAGGTGACAATGCCAACCAGTTTTCCGTCTTCCAGCACCGGCATGTGGCGAAAACGGCCTTCGGTCATGCGCGACATGATGTCCTGAACGGTATCCTGCCGGGTGGCCGTCACCAGATCACGCGTCATGTAGGCATCAACGGGTTTTCCCAGGCAGCCACTGCCCGAGGCGGCAAGTTCGCGTACAATGTCACGCTCGGACAGGATGCCCATCGCGGTGCTGCCGCCATCCTCGGAAACGATGACCGTTCCGATCCGTTTTTCCGCAAGTATCTTTGCCGCGTCGGAAACCGTTGACGTCGGTTCGACCGTGACGACCCCATCCGTTGCCTTGGAGTTCAAAATGGCCTGAACGAGCATATGCGAAAACCTCCGGAATAATAACGTACTGTTTTCCAAAGCGTTGCCGGAATGTCTGTACCTGTCAAGGTAGCGCATCGGCTTCCAGCCGCGCTATTTCGCCCCGTATTTCCTGTGTCAGCGCATCGGCGAAGCGATTCAACCGTTCGTTGCGCTGATCGCCCCGGTGCCGGACCAAAAAGAAACTACGGCTCAGACTCACTTGATCAGTCAGTATTTTCCGCAAGTCAGGATGGAAAGGCAGCGTGAAATCGTGGGCCACGCCCACGCCAGTGCTAAACGAGACCTGGCGCAATTGGACCGAGACCGAGTTCGATGCAAGCGCGACACGGTCAACGCCGATATCGTTCAGATAATCCAGCTCCCGGTCAAAGATCATATCCGGGATGTACCCAATCAGACGATGCCCGGCCAGGTCTGCAACTGAACTGATGGGGCCGCGATGCTGCAGATAGCTTTTCGTTGCGACCATATGCAGCTTGTAGTCGCTTATCTTTTTGACCAGCAGCTTGTCAGCCGTAGGGGCGCTGACCGTGATCGCCATGTCCGCCTCGCGCCGGGACAGGTTGATAATGCGCGGCAGCGCGAGGATCTGAATATCGAGATCCGGATTGGCATCGCTAATTTTGGCACAGATTTGGGGCAGCAGGTAATTTGCACAGCCATCCGGTGCGCCGATCCTGATCTGTCCGCTCAGCGATTTGGTTGACCCAGCTACCGCACCTGCCGCGGCCCGCATTGCCTCTTCGGCCTGTAGCCCATGATCCAGCAAACGCTCGCCCGCAGTCGTCAGTGTGTAGCCTTGCTGCGATTTCGTGAACAGCAGCGAATCCAACGCCGCCTCTAACCGGGCAACACGACGCCCAACTGTGGCCGGATCGATCTTTAAGATTCGCCCCGCAGAAGACAGGCTTTCCTCGCGCGCGACCGCCAAAAAAACCCTCATATCGTCCCAGTTCGGATTCATCCCCGCCCTTTGCATTTTTGCAAAACTCTTTTGAGAGATTGCCTCTGTTCGAGGAATTTCTGCAAGCCTATTCTACGCGCAAATGTTCGGAGGAGAATTTCATGCAAGAACTGACCCACTTTCTGAATGGTGAGCAAGTTGCCGGTACATCCGGCCGGTTTGACGACGTCTTCAATCCCGCAACCGGTGAAGTCCAGTACAAGTGCCCAATGGCCAGCGCGGCAGAGACAACCGCCGCAATTGAGCAGGCCGCCATAGCGCAACCGGCCTGGGGTGCGACCAACCCGCAGAAGCGCGCGCGGGTCATGATGGCCATGGTGGGCCTGATGAACCGCGACATGGACAAGCTGGCCGAGGCGCTAAGCCGCGAGCATGGCAAGACCATACCTGACGCTAAGGGCGATCTGCAGCGTGGTTTGGAAGTGATCGAGTATTGCATCGGTGCCCCGCAGATGCTGAAGGGCGAATACACTGACAGCGCAGGCCCCGGCATCGACATGTACTCAATGCGCCAGCCGCTTGGCGTCGTGGCCTCGATCATGCCGTTCAACTTCCCGGCCATGATGCCCCTGTGGCACGTTGGCCCGGCGCTGGCGTGCGGTAATGCGGTGGTCCTGAAACCGTCAGAACGCGACCCGTCGGTGCCGCTGATGCTGGCCGAACTGTTCGTCGAGGCTGGTCTGCCCAAGGGCGTGTTCCAGGTCGTGAATGGCGACAAAGAGGCCGTAGATACCCTGCTGGACAGCGACATCATTCAAGGCGTCAGCTTTGTGGGCTCGACCCCAATCGCGCAATACATCTATTCCCGCGCAACAGCGAACGGCAAACGCGCGCAGTGCTTTGGCGGTGCAAAGAACCACATGATCGTCATGCCGGACGCCGACATGGATCAGGCCGCCGACGCGCTGGTCGGGGCCGGGTTCGGTGCGGCGGGCGAACGCTGCATGGCTGTCTCGGTTGCGGTTCCGGTCGGCGAGGAAACTGCCGACGCGCTGATCGAAAAACTGATCCCGCGCGTCGAAAAGCTGAAAGTCGGCCCGTACACCGCAGGCGACGATGTGGATATGGGTCCGGTTGTGACCGGTGCCGCAAAGCAGCGCATTCTGGGCCTGATCAACTCGGGTGTGGAACAGGGCGCGACGCTGGTCGTGGATAATCGCGATTTCAGTCTGCAAGGTTATGAGGACGGCTTCTTTGTCGGCCCGCACCTGTTCGACCACGTGACCCCGGAAATGGATATCTACAAGCAGGAAATTTTTGGCCCGGTTCTGTCGACTGTCCGCGCGGGATCGTACGAAGAAGCACTGAAACTGGCGATGGACCACGAATACGGCAACGGCACCGCGATCTTCACCCGCGACGGCGACACTGCCCGCGACTTTGCCAGCCGCGTGAACATCGGCATGGTCGGTGTCAACGTTCCGATCCCGGTCCCGCTGGCCTATCACACTTTCGGCGGCTGGAAGAAATCCATGTTCGGCGACCTGAATCAGCACGGACCGGACAGCTTCAAGTTCTACACCCGCACCAAGACGGTCACGGCGCGCTGGCCCTCGGGCATCAAGGAAGGTGGCGAGTTCAACTTCAAAGCGATGGACTGATCCGACGCCTCAAACAATCCGTCCGGCCCGTTTTGGGCCGGGCTTTTCCGGCAAATACCCGCCACGAACGCGCAGCCTCACGATAAATTCACAGCCGCGCTACTGGAAATTCGGCCTGTTCGGCAATATTTTGTCGTCAAAATGTTGACCGAGCAGTTCAATTCCGGAGGCCGCATTGTCCAACTCTCGCATGACACGCCGCTCTGCCCTTTTGGGGGCAGCGTCCGTTCTGGCTACGCCCGCTCTGGTGCGGGCCCAAAGCACTGACGCGTTCCCGCAAACCGAAGAGGCGATCAGCACGCAATTGCCGGTACGGCGCAATGTGTCGTCCTTCTCGCAGCAGAACTGGCAGGATCACTTTGATGAGTTGGGTGTCGGCGCACTGTTGGCCGATATCACCAGCCGCGCGGTGCACTATTGGGGTGCGGATGGCACCTATAAGCTGTATCCAAGCTCGGTTCCGATGAGCGAGGAACTGACCAAGCGTGGCTATACCGAAGTGGTGCGCAAGGCGGAAAACCCAAGCTGGACCCCGACCGCATCCATGCGCGAGCGTGACCCGACCCTGCCCGTAAGGATGGAGGGTGGTGACCCCGGCAACCCGCTGGGCACCCGCGCGATGTATCTGGGCTGGCCCGCCTATCTGGTCCACGGCACCCACGATACCCGCAAGATCGGTCGCCAAAGCTCGTCCGGCTGCATTGGCCTGTACAATCAGCATGTCGAAGAGTTGTACCCTCTGGTCCAGGTCGGAACTCAGGTTCGACTGGTTTAAATTGAAAAGCCCCGGTCAAATCGACCGGGGCTTTCTGATTTGAGGGTGGTGGGAAGTTACTCAGGCAGAATGACCGTATCGACCACGTGAATCACGCCATTGCTGGCCTCGATGTCAGCCTGAACGACCTTGGCTTTATTCACCTTGACGCCGTTGCGGGCATTGACGCTCAGCCGATCGCCCTGCACGGTCAGAACTTTGGCGCGCTTGCCTGCAATGTCACCGGACATCACCTTGGCCGGAACCACGTGGTAGGTCAGGATCGACACCAGTTGGTCTTTGTTCTCGGGCAGCAGCAGGGTCTCGACCGTACCCTCGGGCAGCGCGGCAAATGCCTCGTCAGTCGGTGCAAAAACCGTGAACGGCCCATCCCCTTTCAGCGTGTCCACCAGACCGGCGGCCTGAACCGCGGCGACCAGTGTGTTGAACGACCCGGCGGATACCGCGGTGTCCACAATGTCAGCGGCCTGAGCCTTCAACGGCAGGGCAAATGCGAGTGCGGCGGCGGCGCCCATAAACGTGCGGCGAAACATGGCTGTCATCTCCTCTCCAGCTTGTTATGGAAAGGGGTACGCGGGCTTTCCCGCACCGGATCACTTTGGGATCAAACTTCCTTGATCTGCACCCAGATACTTTGGGCGCGACCATCTTTCAGAAACGGCAAAGCCTCAATCGCGTCGGGGCGGTCCTGCTGCAGGTAGTATCCCGGCCAAAGCATTGAAAACGCGTCAGATTGCAGCAAGGTGTGCAGCACATACTGCTCGCCCCAACCCGGACAGTCATAGAAGAAACGCTTGGGGTATTCGTAGGGCAGAAAAACATCATGGACGTGGATCACGACACCCGGTTTCAACGCAGGGATGATCCGACAGAACAGATGCGCGACGTCATTGCTCATGCGCACCACGTGGCTGGAGTCGATGAACAGAACATCCCCGGCTTCAAGCTGGTCGAACAGCGCCGGGTCGACCTCTTCCAGTCGCTTTTGTTCAAACTCATCGACGACATGGGCAATATCCGCGCGCGGGTAAGGGTCAATCGCCGTGATCTGTGTCTCGAGCCCGCCATCGATGATGGCCTGCCGGGTCACGCGGGTCGAGTTGCCGCAGCCAACCTCGATCACGCGTTTGGGCTGAAACCGGCGGATCATCAGATACAGGGCATCGGCGTCGGGGCTGTCATAGTATCCATTGCCAGCGCGATATCCGGTCTGATTGCGGCTGGAGTCTTTCAGGGCGGCCAGAGCCTGAGAATGTTGCTCGTACTCCTCTACCAGCGGGCCGATATCGAATCCCTCCATACCCGGAGACAAAGCGTAGGCGGGGCGGGACAGCCCCCCTGCCCGTTCAAACGCCTCGAGCCTTGCCCGCTCATCGCGCTCGGGCGCTTTGTCGGTCAATTTCACACCGAAGCGATCCAAAGTAGCGTTGATCCGGGGGAATTTTCTGGGTTTCACGCGAATGGCTCCGATTAGGCATAGGGCTTGCAGCGCTGCATACCTTTGGTTGCAAGGTCTCTGCAAGCCGCAGAACCGCAAACCCTTGGCAAAACGCCGAATTCCGTATTCACTGGTCCGATAAAGGATTGGGAGGCCCGCCAATGCAGAAGGAATTCACGCTTGGCATCGAAGAAGAGTATCTGCTGGTCGACCGCGACAGCCTGCATCTGACACAGGCACCGGACGCGCTGATGGAGGCCTGTCAGGCCGATTTCGAAGGACAAGTCAGTCCCGAATTCCTGCAGTGCCAGATCGAAGTCGGTACCCGCCCCCACACCACAATCAAAAGCGCGCGCGAAGATTTGAAACGCCTGCGGTCCTGCGTCTCAAAACGGGCAGCGGAATACAACCTGAGCCCCATTGCAGTGTCCTGCCACCCGTTCGCCAACTGGAAGGATCAGCACCACACCCGCAAGGAACGCTATGACGCGCTGCAACACGCGCTGGGTGGCGTCGCACGGCGGATGCTGATTTGCGGGATGCATGTCCATGTGGGTGTCGAAGACCAAGCATTGCGGGCGGACCTGATGCCGCAGCTTTGCTACTTCCTTCCGCATCTTTTGGCTTTGTCCACATCCTCGCCTTATTGGAACGGCGAAGATACCGGGCTGTCCTCGTACCGCCTGACCGTGTTCGACAATTTGCCGCGCACCGGATTGCCTCCGGATTTCAACAGTTGGACTGAATATGAGCGCACCACCGGCATTCTGGTCGAACTTGGGGTCATCGAGGATACGTCAAAAATCTGGTGGGACCTGCGCCCCTCGCACCGGTTCCCGACGCTTGAGACGCGGATCATGGATGTGCAGCCCCGTCTGGAACACACCCTGTCGCTGGCCGCTTTGGCGCAGGCGCTGACCCGCATGCTGTGCCGCCTGAAAGACCGCAACCTGCGCTGGCGTCAGTATGACCGCTTCCTGATCGGCGAAAACCGCTGGCGCGCGCAGCGCTATGGCGTGGGCGAAGGGCTGATCGATTTTGGCGACCGGTCCATCAAGCCTATGCCCGAGTTGATGGGTGAGTTGATGGGCCTGCTGGCCGAAGATACCGAGGCCCTGGGAACCATGACCGAAATCGCCCGCTTGCGTCAGATCGCCGAGACCGGAACCTCGGCCACGCGCCAGCGCCGCGTCCACGCCGAAGCAGTCGCCAAGGGCGAAGACCCCGGTCAGGCCGTCGTACGCCATCTGATTGAGGAATTTCACGCAGACCTTTGACCCCTCGTGCCTGACAAAGCGACACTGCAACCGTATTCCTACGATTGCAGCGCCTGCAAAATTTCTGTAACGATTGGGAATTAAACGACCGTTCAATTCGATCTCAGCGGGAGGGAGCGCCATGGATTTCGCACTGAGCGAGGAACAGACAGCCATTTTCGACATGGCCTATTCGTTTGGGCAGGAAAACATCGCCCCATTCGCACGTCAGTGGGAGGCCGAGGGCACGATCCCCAAAGACCTATGGCCCCGCGTTGGAGAACTGGGATTCGGCGGCCTCTATGTCTCGGAAGACGGCGGCGGATCGGGTCTGGGCCGTTTGGACGCCACACTGGTGTTCGAGGCGTTGTCGATGGCCTGCCCCTCGGTCGCGGCGTTTCTCTCGATCCACAACATGTGCGCCAAGATGCTGGACAGCTTTGGCAGCGCCGACCTGAAATCCCGTGTCATGCCGGATATTCTGTCACTGAACACGGTGCTGAGCTATTGCCTGACCGAACCCGCCTCGGGCTCGGACGCGGCGGCACTTAAAACCCGCGCAGAACGTACCAACGAAGGATATACGCTGAACGGGACCAAGGCCTTTATATCGGGCGGCGGGTACTCAGATGCCTATGTCTGCATGGTACGCACCGGTCAGGACGGACCAAAGGGCATCTCAACGGTTTATGTCGAGGATGGCGCGCCGGGCCTGAGTTTCGGCGCCTTGGAAAAGAAGATGGGCTGGCAAAGCCAGCCGACCGCGCAGGTACAGTTCGACGATTGCAAAATCCCCGCGGGCAATCTGGTCGGGACCGAGGGCGACGGTTTCAAATACGCCATGATGGGGTTGGACGGCGGGCGGCTGAACATCGCCTCGTGCTCGTTGGGAGCCGCGCAGGCGGGATTGGATATGACGTTGCAGTATATGTCCGAGCGCAAAGCCTTTGGGCAATCCATCGACCAGTTTCAGGCGCTGCAGTTCCGGCTGGCGGATATGGAGATCGAGTTGCAGGCCGCCCGCACGTTCTTACGTCAGGCCGCGTGGAAGTTGGACCAAGGCGCGCCGGACGCCACCAAGTTTTGCGCCATGGCCAAGAAATTCGTGACCGAGACAGGGTCGAAAGTCGTCGACCAATGCCTGCAACTGCATGGCGGTTACGGCTATCTGGCGGATTATGGGATCGAAAAGCTTGTGAGGGATTTGCGTGTGCATCAGATATTGGAAGGCACGAACGAAATCATGCGCGTGATCGTCGCCCGCCAGATGGTCGCCCGGAACTGAGGATACCATGCCCGACATCGAAATCCGCACCACCGGCCGCGCCGGGCGCATCACCCTGACCCGCCCCAAGGCGCTGAACGCGCTGACCTATGATATGTGTCTTGCTATAGAGACCGCGCTGCGGAACTGGCGCGATGACGATGCGGTGGATCTGATCATCCTCGATGCCGAGGGCGAAAAGGCATTTTGCGCCGGTGGGGATATTGCCGAGTTGTACGACACGGGCACAAAGGGCGATTTCACCTATGGCCGGACCTTCTGGCGCGATGAATACCGACTGAACGCGCTGATCTATGAATACCCCAAACCGGTGGTCAGTTTCCTGCAGGGGTTCACCATGGGCGGCGGCGTGGGCATCGGGTGCCACGGGTCGCACCGCATCGTGGGCGAAACCTCAAAAATCGCGATGCCGGAATGCGGGATCGGGCTGGTGCCAGATGTTGGCGGTACGCTGATACTGGCTCAGGCCCCAGGACGTCTGGGCGAGTTTCTGGGCACAACCGGGCACCGGATGGGACCGGCGGATGCGATTTACGCGGGCTTTGCCGATCACTTCATCCCACAAGCACAATGGCCAGACTTGATTGCGATGCTTGAAGCCTCGAGCGATGCGAACCTTTTGCCGTCCCACGCCCGGACCCCGCCCGACGGAGAGTTAGAGACCGTGCAGCAGGACATCGACGTATTCTTCGATGGAGAGACGCTGGGCGATATCTTGACCAGTCTGGGCGATGCGTCCGGAGCGTTTTCCGAAAGAACACTCGGGACTTTGGGGAAAAACTCGCCCCTGTCGATGGCCTGCACAATCGAAATGTTGCACCGCTTACGCGGCCCGTCCCTGACAATGCAAAAGGCGCTTGGGATGGAATACAGATACACCTTTCGCGCGATGGAACATGGGGACATTCTGGAAGGCATCCGGGCGCAGATCATCGACAAAGATCGCAACCCGAACTGGCATTTCCCCGATATGACCGTACCGGCGGAAGCTGTCACCAAAATGCTTGACCCGCTGGGCGCAGACGCACTGACATTCGAGGAGGATTAACGCATGCAAATCGGTTTCATCGGACTGGGAAACATGGGCGCGCCGATGGCGGCCAACCTTGCGAAGGCGGGCCATCAGGTGACTGGGTTCGATACAGCCGACGTGGCGGTTGAGGGGTTATCGAATGCTGCAACCGCGACCGAGGCGGTTTCGGGTGCTGACATCGTTATCACCATGCTGCCCAACGGTGCCATCCTGCGCGCAGTCGCCGACCAGATCATCCCGCACATGCAACAGGGCGCGACGCTCGTGGACTGCTCGACCGTGGATGTCGACAGTGCACGCGCCGTGGCCGAACAGGCCGGGGCTGCCGGTTTACTGTCCGTGGACGCTCCGGTCTCGGGCGGCATTGGCGGCGCGTCTGCAGGCACGCTGACCTTCATGGCAGGCGGGTCACAGGACGCCTTTGCCAAGGCCGCGCCCCTGTTCGACATCATGGGCCAAAAGGCTGTGCACTGTGGCGAGGCTGGAGCGGGTCAGGCTGCGAAGATTTGCAACAACATGATCCTCGGCGTCACCATGATCGCTACATGCGAGGCGTTTGCGCTGGCCGACAAGCTGGGACTGGACCGGCAAAAGATGTTCGATGTGGTCAGCACCTCCTCGGGCTATAGCTGGACCATGAACGCTTATTGCCCCGCCCCCGGTGTGGGTCCCAGCAGCCCGGCGGACAATGACTATCAGCCCGGCTTTGCGGCAGAACTGATGCTGAAAGACCTGCGCCTTAGCCAGCAGGCCGCCGACAGCGCCGATGCGGATACGCCTCTGGGTCAGGCCGCGACCGATCTTTATGAGCAGTTCGTTGAGGCCGAAGGTGGCATGGGCAAAGATTTCTCGGCCATGCTGCCGCGCTTTGAACAACGCGGGCGCGGGTAGCCAAAGGCGGGAACCCGCGCAAGCGTAACCTTGAAGTCGTTGCCCCCTTTCTTAGGTAAGGAGGGCATGGCACATGTCTTACGACGCAGATGGGGGCCCCTATGAAACACCTGATCCATTGCAGCTTGATCGCGCTTCTGGCGCTGAGCCCGCTTGCGGCTAACGCTGGAAACGGGAATGGCAAAGGCAAGAACAAGAACGGGTTCAAGGTCGAACGCGTCTCGCCCAACAATTCCGCTGCGGTTGGTCACTGCCCGCCCGGACTTGCAAAAAAGGCCGTCCCCTGCGTGCCGCCGGGACAGGTCAAGAATCTGTATCGCGTCGGTGACCGGATCAGTCGGGACTACTACTGGATCAACGACCCCTATCGCTATGGCCTGAACCGGGGCGGAAATTACGTGCGCGCCGGGGACTATGTGTATCGAATTGACCCCGAGACGCGAAAAGTCCTTAACCTGATCGGTGCAGTTGCCGATATCCTGTACTAAGACAGACCCGGGCCGCTATTCCGCAGCGACCCGTTCGGGATTGAGCATTGGCTTCAGGTAATGCCCTGTATGGCTGCCGGCGCTCTCGGCCACTTTTTCCGGAGTGCCCTCGGCCACGATCCGACCACCGCCATCGCCGCCCTCTGGCCCGATATCAATGATCCAATCGGCGGTTTTGACCACGTCCAGATTGTGTTCAATCACAACGACCGTGTTGCCCTGATCGACCAGTTCATGCAGCACTTCCAACAGCTTACGGACGTCTTCGAAATGCAAGCCGGTGGTCGGTTCATCCAGAATGTAAAGCGTCCGCCCGGTTGAGCGTTTGCTTAGTTCCTTCGACAGCTTCACCCGCTGCGCCTCACCCCCAGAAAGGGTCGTCGCCTGCTGACCCACCTTGATATAGCCCAGACCCACCCGCGCCAGCGCATCCATCTTGTCACGGATCGAGGGCACGGCTTTGAAGAACTCCTGCGCGTCTTCCACTGTCATATCAAGAACATCCGCGATGGACTTACCCTTGAACTTGATCTCAAGCGTCTCGCGGTTATATCGCGCGCCCTTGCAGGTCTCGCAGGTCACGTAGACATCGGGCAGGAAGTGCATCTCGATCTTGATGACACCGTCGCCCTGACAAGCCTCGCACCGACCTCCCTTGACGTTGAAGCTGAAGCGGCCGGGTTTGTAGCCGCGTGCCTTGGCCTCGGGTAGACCGGCGAACCAATCTCGAATCGGGGTGAAGGCCCCAGTGTAAGTTGCTGGATTCGAACGCGGAGTCCGCCCGATAGGCCGCTGGTCAATGTCGATGACCTTGTCCAGATGCTCCAGTCCCTTGATGGTCTCGCAGGGCGCGGGCGTCTGGCGGGCACCGTTCAACCGCATCGAGGCCGTCTTGAACAGCGTCTCAATCGTCAGGGTCGACTTCCCGCCGCCGGAGACGCCGGTCACACACACAAATCTCCCTAACGGGAAGTCCACAGTGACATTCTTTAGGTTGTTGCCGGTCGCCTTGACCACTGTCACCTTCTTTTTGTTCCCCTTGCGCCGATCCGATGGCACCGCAATCTCGCGCGTACCGGACAGGTATTGCCCGGTGATCGAGGCCGCATCCGCCGCGATATCCGCAGGCGTGCCCTTGCTGACAACCTGCCCGCCATGCACGCCCGCACCGGGGCCGATATCGAAGACATAATCCGCCTCGCGGATCGCTTCTTCGTCATGCTCTACGACGATTACGGTATTGCCCTGATCCCGCAGGTTCTTGAGCGTGCCCAGCAACCGGTCATTATCCCGCTGGTGCAAACCGATTGAGGGTTCGTCAAGCACGTAAAGAACACCGGTCAGGCCCGAGCCGATCTGGCTGGCCAAACGAATGCGCTGGCTTTCGCCGCCGGAAAGCGTTCCACTTGAACGTGAAAGCGTAAGGTATTCCAAACCCACATTATTCAGGAATCCAAGCCGCTCGCGAATTTCCTTGAGGATGGCCCGGGCGATCTCGTTCTTCTGCGCGCTCAGTTGGTTCGGCGCGTCTTCGATCCAGGCCAGCGCCTCGCGTATCGACATCTCGACCACCTGCCCAACATGCAGACCTGCGATTTTAACCGCCAAAGCCTCGGGCCGCAGACGATACCCCTCACAGGTACCGCAGGGGCGATTGTTCTGATAGCGCTCGAATTCTTCGCGAATCCAGGCGCTGTCCGTCTCGCGGTAACGGCGCTCCATGTTGGGAATGACGCCCTCAAAGCTGCGGGTGACCTGATAGACCCGCCCGCCTTCGTCATAGCGAAACTGGATTTCCTCATCGCCCGAGCCCCGCAGGAACACCTGTTGCACCTTTGCTGGCAGGTCTTTCCACGGCGTGTTCTTGTCGAACTCATAGTGCCGCGCGATGGCCTCGATGGTCTGCAGGAAATACGGAGACTTCCCTTTTCGCCAAGGCGCCAGAGCACCATCGTAGAGTTTTAACGTCTGGTCGGGTACCACAAGACGTTCGTCAAAGAACAGCTCGACCCCCAGACCATCACAATCCGGGCAGGCCCCGAATGGTGCGTTGAACGAGAACAGGCGCGGCTCGATCTCGGGGATGGTGAAGCCGCTGACCGGGCAGGCAAAATTTTCGCTGAATGTGATACGCTCGGGGTCGCCTTCGCGTGGGGCGGTTTCCAGAATGGCGATGCCATCGGCCAAGTCCAACGCGGTGCGCAGGCTGTCAGCCAGCCGCGTCTCCATCCCTTCGCGCACGACGAGGCGATCCACGACTACGTCAATGTCATGGCGGAACTTCTTGTCCAGCGTCGGCGGTTCATCCAACTCGTAGAATGCGCCATCGACCTTCACACGCTGAAACCCCTGTTTGCGCAGTTCCAGAAACTCTTTTTTGTACTCACCCTTCCGGTCGCGCACGATGGGGGCCAGAAGATAACCGCGCGTGCCGTCCTCCATTCCCATGATCCGGTCGACCATGTCCTGCACCTGTTGCGCCTCAATCGGCAGGCCGGTCGCCGGACTATAAGGCGTGCCCGCGCGCGCAAATAGCAAACGCAAGTAGTCGTAAATCTCGGTGACAGTGCCGACCGTCGAGCGTGGGTTCTTCGAGGTCGTCTTCTGCTCAATCGAAATTGCCGGGCTTAGACCGCTGATGTGGTCCACATCCGGCTTTTCCATCATGTCCAGAAACTGCCGCGCATAGGCCGACAGGCTTTCAACATAGCGCCGCTGCCCTTCCGCATAGATCGTGTCGAAGGCCAGCGAGGACTTGCCCGAACCGGACAACCCGGTGATCACCACCAACTGATCGCGCGGAATATCCACGTCGATGCTTTTGAGGTTATGCTCGCGCGCGCCGCGCACCTCGATATTCTTCAGCTCAGCCATTCTGGCCCCCAACCAACACGTCTCTCAGAAATAGGCGAGCGGCGCTGAGTCTCCAACAGAAAAGTTAGAACAAAGTGTGAACTAACGGATTATTGCCGACATCTCCTGACACAACGGCGCACCGCCCGGCCTAAGGCCCCAAACACTGACTATTTAAGGAAGAAAGTGGCGCGGTTGACGGGGCTCGAACCCGCGACCCCCGGCGTGACAGGCCGGTACTCTAACCAACTGAGCTACAACCGCGCATCTATATTCGTGGCCTTTGCCCTGGACCAAGGAATGCAGCGATGGCGCGGTTGACGGGGCTCGAACCCGCGACCCCCGGCGTGACAGGCCGGTACTCTAACCAACTGAGCTACAACCGCCCGCTGCACGTTCATTGCTGAACGTTTGGGTGTATTATGGCTACGCCCTGACATCGTCAAGCGGCGTTTTGAAGTTTTTTCGACGAACCTGATTTTTTCCTGATGCCGTCGGACCCAAGCCACGGTCAACCCGAAAAACTGCGGGTAGAGAAACCTTCCGGAACTTTGCAGGCTTGCGCACCAAACTCAGACGCTGTAAGACGCCGCCTCACGGGTGATTAGCTCAGTGGTAGAGCGCTTCGTTCACATCGAAGATGTCAGCGGTTCAAATCCGTTATCACCCACCATTCCCATTCTTTCGTTCGACGGACAGAGTTGACGCTAAGCGCTTGTCAGAAAACGATTAGCCTGCGTATCCTTTTCTGACTGCCGTGTGATCAATCGGCGATGGCAGACGGGGTGACGGCGTGGCCGGTTTGAAGCGGGATATTGGCCTTGTCGGACTGACCTTTATCTCGGTCGGTGGAATCATCGGGTCCGGCTGGCTTTTTGGGCCGCTTCTGGCGGTGCAACACGCAGGTCCTGCCGCAATTCTGTCCTGGATCATGGGTGCTTCAGCCATGTTCATCCTGGCCATCACTTTTGCCGAGATTTCGGCCATGTTGCCGATTCCCGGAGGCATCGCGCGGGTTCCGCAGTTTTCGCACGGCAACATCGTCTCTTTGGCGATGGGTTGGACGGCTTGGATCGGGTACAACACCACCGCCCCGATCGAGGTTGAGGCGATGCTGAAATACCTCGCGCCCTATGCCCCATGGTTACACACTGCAGACACAGGCGATTTGACCGGTGCGGGCATTGCGGTCGCCTTGTTCTTCATGTTGCTGTTCGTCGCGGTCAATGCGCTGGGGGTCAAGTTCTTCACCCATGTGAATGCGGCTCTGACATGGGCGAAGATCGCGATTCCGGTCGTTTTGTCAGTCTTGCTGATTGCCAACCGGTTCGAGGTTCAGAACTTCACACAACCCGACGGTTTCGCGCCCCACGGGCTGCAAGGCATCATGGCTGCCGTCTCGACCGGAGGAGTAATCTTCTCGTTCATAGGCTTCCGCCATGTGGTCGATATGGCCGGAGAGGTGCGGAACCCGAAATTCGCCATCCCCGCTGCGCTGGTTTTGTCCATCGTGCTTTGCGCAGCCATCTACCTTGGCCTTCAAATCGCGTTCATCGGCGCGCTTGAACCGGGCATGCTGAAAGACGGCTGGGCCAACCTCAGCTTCGGCGGGCAAGGCCCGCTGGACGGCGTGATCATGTCCGTTGGCTTTGTCTGGTTCCTGAGCGTTCTGAATATCGGCTCGGTGGTCGGGCCCTTCGGGAACGGGCTGGTTGCCACCGGTTCGAACGCCCGGATCGCCATGGCGTTGTCGAAAAACGGTTTCCTGCCGAAACGCCTTATGATGCTGTCTTCATTCGGCGTTCCTTTGTGGGCTTTGGCGCTCAATTTCCTGATCGGCATCCTGTTCCTTTTGACGGTTCCGTTCACGACCGTCATCGCTCTGAACGGCGCGGCGATTGTGCTGTCCTTTGCGGTTGGCCCTATCGCCGTCGTGTGCCTGCGCCGGTTGATGCCGGACCACCCCCGCTCCATTCGCATTCCTGCTGTCAGGTTAGTCGCCGTGTCCGCCTTCGCCATCGCAACGCTGGTCGTTTACTGGAGCGGCTGGGACACGGTCTGGCGCCTTGGCATCGCGCTGATCGTCGGTTTGGTTCTGCTGCTGGCCCGCTTCCACAACCGGCTGGACGAGATGGACGTGACCGAGGCGCTCTGGCTGGTCCCGTATCTGGCAGGGATCGGCTTGATATCCTACCTGGGGCAATTCGGGGACGGTTCTTTAAAACAAATCCCGTTCGGTTGGGATATCCTTCTGTGCGTCTTGTTTTCGGTGGTGATTTTCAGTTTGGCCGTGCGGTCCGCGCTGCGGGACGAGAAATTTCAGGAATACATCGCCGAGGAAGAAATTTTGGACGCCAAGAAACCAGTCATCGGCTTCTGAATACAAAAAAGGCGGGGATGTCCCCGCCTTTTCCGTTCTTAACCACAAGTTCAGTGGGCTGTCGCCGAAGGGCCTGAGCTTTCGGTCGCCTTGGCCGCAGCCGCCGCAGCCTCTTCCGCGGCTTCGTCCCATTCGACAGGTTCAGGCTCGCGGACCAAGGCTTGTTTCAGAACTTCCGAGACGTGGGTGACTGGAATGATCTCCAGCCCTTCCTTCACGTTGTCCGGAATCTCGGCCAGATCCTTTTCGTTTTCTTCCGGGATCAGCACCGTCTTGATGCCGCCACGCAGGGCCGCCAGCAGTTTTTCCTTCAACCCGCCAATCGGCATCGCGTTACCGCGCAGGGACACCTCACCCGTCATGGCGATATCCTTGCGCACCGGAATACCGGTCAGAACCGAGACAATCGAGGTCACCATCGCCAGGCCCGCCGAGGGACCGTCCTTGGGCGTTGCGCCATCGGGCACGTGCACGTGGATGTCCAGCGAGTCGAACTTCGGCGGCTTCACCCCGATCTGGGGCGAGATCGACCGCACATAAGACGAGGCCGCGTCGATGGATTCCTTCATCACATCGCCCAGCTTGCCAGTGGTCTTCATCCGACCCTTGCCCGGCAGCTTCAGCGCCTCGATATGCAGCAGGTCGCCACCGACCGAGGTCCAAGCCAAACCGGTCACAACACCGATCTGATCGTCCTGTTCAGCCAGACCATAGCGGAATTTCGGCACCCCAAGGAAATCATCCAGATTGTCAGGCGTCACCGTGACGGCTTCGGCCTCTTTCTTGATGATCTTGGTCAGCGATTTCCGCGCCACTTTGGCGATCTCACGCTCGAGGTTCCGCACACCCGCTTCACGCGTGTAAGTGCGGATGATCTTCTGCAGCGCCTCATCGGTCAGTTCGAACTCTTTGTCTTTCAGACCGTGGTTCTTGACCTGCTTGCTGATCAGGTGCTGCTTGGCGATCTCGCTCTTTTCCTCTTCGGTGTAACCGGCCAGCGGGATGATTTCCATCCGGTCCAGCAGAGGGCCAGGCATGTTGTAGCTGTTCGACGTGGTCAGGAACATCACATTGGACAGGTCATATTCGACCTCAAGATAGTGATCCATGAACGTGTTGTTCTGTTCCGGGTCGAGCACTTCCAACATCGCCGACGCCGGGTCGCCTCGGAAATCCTGCCCCATCTTGTCGATTTCATCGAGCAAGATGAGCGGGTTCGTGGTCTTCGCCTTTTTCAGCGCCTGAATGATCTTACCGGGCATCGAGCCAATGTAAGTCCGGCGGTGGCCGCGGATTTCGGATTCGTCACGCACACCACCAAGCGAGATGCGAATGAACTCGCGCCCCGTGGCTTTGGCAACGGATTTACCCAAACTGGTCTTACCCACGCCCGGAGGGCCAACAAGGCACAAGATCGGGCCTTTCAGTTTTTTTGAACGCTGCTGAACCGCCAGATATTCAACGATCCGCTCTTTGACCTTCTCAAGCCCATAGTGATCGGCGTCCAGAATGTCCTGCGCGCGGCCCAAGTCCTTTTTGACGCGGGACTTGGTGCCCCACGGCAATGCCAGAATCCAGTCCAGATAGTTGCGAACCACCGTGGCCTCAGCCGACATCGGGCTCATATTGCGCAGCTTTTTCAGCTCGCCCTCAGCCTTTTCGCGCGCTTCTTTCGACAGCCTGGTCTCGTTGATCTTGGCTTCCAACTCGGCGACTTCGTTCGAGCCGTCCTCGCCATCGCCGAGTTCCTTCTGAATGGCCTTCATCTGTTCATTCAGATAATATTCGCGCTGCGTCTTCTCCATCTGGGATTTGACGCGGGTCTTGATCTTTTTCTCGACCTGCAGAACCGACATTTCGCCCTGCATCAGGCCATAGACCTTTTCAAGCCGCTCGCTAACCGAAAGCGTCTCAAGCAGTTCCTGCTTTTGCTCAACCTCAATGCCCAGATGACCCGAGACCAGATCGGCCAGCTTCGCAGGCTCGGTGGTTTCACCTACGGCGGTCAAGGCTTCTTCGGGGATGTTCTTGCGCACTTTGGCATAGCGTTCGAACTCATCCGCGACGGTGCGCAGCAGTGCCTCGGTCGTGGTCACGTCGCCGGGGATCTCGGTCAGATACTCCGCCCGCGCTTCAAAGAAGTCTTCGTTTTCAAGGAATTCAGTGATCTGCACCCGCGCTTGACCTTCGACTAGCACCTTGACGGTGCCATCGGGCAGTTTCAGCAGTTGCAGAACGTTGGCCAGCACGCCGGACCGGTAAATACCGTCCTCATCCGGGTCATCGACGCCGGGGTCAATCTGGCTGGACAACAGAATTTGCTTGTCATCCTGCATCACCTCTTCCAGTGCACGGACCGATTTATCGCGGCCCACAAACAGCGGCACGATCATATGTGGAAACACCACGATGTCGCGCAGCGGCAGGACGGGGTATGAGGAATTCAGAGGCTCTTGCATGCTCAATCCTTATCGTTGGCAAGACGGCACCGGTCCCTGATTCAGGCAACCTTTGGCCATCTCCTGTCTTGGACGATAAAGGTGGGGCTCCTGTTTGCCCGTTTCAACCTTACCGCCATGTCTCGTGAATCAGCATGACCCGAGGTTTTCCGGACTGCAAGGCGTCCGCCAGACATATCCACCGAAATTAGTCGAGGCGGCCCAGAAAGCGCTCAGAATACCCTCTGAACCGCGCGGGACAGGAAGAATCCGTGGCCATCCTGGTTCCGGCATTCCAGTCCCTTGGTCGAAGAATGGCAGGTGAACCCGCCGAACTGCCCTGTGACGCCATATTCGGCGCGATCGAACCCGCCTTGATTGCGGTTCAGGGGTTGGCAGAGCATTTGAACCCCGCCCGTGTTGAACATCAGGAAATCATGCCCCCAATCCGACTGACAATTTGCCGGGCGCGGCAGTGCCGGCGGGCCGTATCGTTCGATAATGGTACACTGGATATCCGAATTCACCGGGCCTTCCCCGACCGAGCATTGAATGTTCTCGGACGGCGTTTCGAAGGTCCAGATGTCTGAAATTGCAGGCGTGGCGCAGAAAATGATGGCGCAAAGGATGAAACGGAACATAAAACCCCCAAAGGCTTATGAAACAATCGGTACGTTCTGAAAGTGGCTGAAGTGTAGCTTCAACCGGCCCGATTGTCACTGCGCTGGGGTTTAGTACGGCTCGATATCGCCCTGCGCCCGTTGCGCATGGAACTTCGCCTGCCAGTCCTCGAACTTGCCCGCCGCAATCGCGTCGCGCATGCCTTGCATGATCTCTTGAAAGTAATGCAGATTGTGCCAGGTCAGCAGCATGCCCGAGATCATCTCATTGGCGCGGAACACGTGGTGCAGATAGGCACGGGAATAGTTCGAGCACGCCGGGCACGAGCACGCCTCGTCCAGCGGACGCGGATCATCGGCGTGGCGGGCGTTCTTGATGTTTACCACCCCGAACCGCGTAAAGACCTGTCCGGTGCGTCCCGAGCGTGAAGGAAGCACGCAGTCCATCATGTCCGCGCCGCGCGCAACCGCCCCAACTATGTCGTCCGGCTTGCCGACCCCCATCAGGTAGCGCGGTCTGTCGGTCGGCAGGAAATCGGGCGCGTAGTCGAGGCAATCGAACATGGCCTCCTGCCCCTCGCCCACGGCCAGACCGCCGATTGCGTAGCCTTCGAAACCTATGTCTTTCAGCGCCTCGGCGCTTTCTTCGCGCAGGTCGCGCTCCAGCCCGCCCTGCATGATGCCGAACAAGGCATGACCGGGTCGATCCCCGAACGCCTCACGCGAGCGACCAGCCCACCGCATCGACAGGCGCATAGAATCGGCAATGCGGTCCCGGTCAGCGGGCAAGGCCGGGCATTCGTCGAAACACATGACAATGTCGGAGCCCAGCAACCGCTGGATTTCCATCGACCGTTCCGGCGTCAATTCGTGCTTGGACCCGTCGATATGGGATTTGAACGTTACGCCTTTTTCGGTGAGCTTTCGCAACCCTGCCAGCGACATGACCTGAAAACCGCCTGAATCGGTCAGGATGGGCCGGTCCCAGTTCATGAACTTGTGCAAACCGCCCAGACGATCAATCCGCTCGGCTGTGGGCCGCAGCATCAGGTGATATGTGTTGCCCAACAGGATATCCGCCCCGGTTGCGCGCACGCTTTCCGGCATCATCGCTTTGACCGTCGCCGCCGTTCCAACCGGCATGAAGGCGGGCGTGCGCACCCCACCCCTTGGTGTCCGGATCACGCCGGTCCGGGCCTTGCCGTCGGTGGCTTTCAGGTCAAAGGAAAACTGCTGGGTCATGTCATCGTCTCAGATCGCGGAACCGGGCAGCATTTGCCCGATCCCACCCGCCATTGCAACCCGTCAGGGCAGAGAGGCGACACGCTCAGTAAACAGACGCACCACCCCTGCCCCATCCACGTCCCGGCAAACGGTCACCGGCGGGCGCGAGGTGTCCGCGCGGGTCGCGCCGGTTTCATCGCCGCTGGAGACAACCCTCAGACCTGTGCGAACCGTATCGAACATGTGTGCATGCGTACAGGCGATCACGGCGGTCGAATCGTGCAACCCGCACCCTTCCAAGCCGCCTATGTCTTTGTAGAACTTCAGATAAAATCGAGAGATATCGCGCAGGAACGCCCCCATATCGGGCGAGCGTTCGGCAAGCGCCTCAAAATCCGCCGTCTCGTAGAGGGTTTTTAACGTGACATCCAACCCGACCAAAACCGTCTCCGGTGGGGCTGCGAAGACCTCATCAGCGGCCTGCACGTCGTGATAGATATTCGCCTCGGCGTGATCGGTAATGTTGCCCCGGCTGAAAACCGCCCCGCCCATAATGACCAGCCGTTTCAGGTTTTGCCTGAACTCCGGATCAAGCCGCATCGCATCCGCGATATTGGTCAGCGGCCCGATGGCACAGACCACCAGTTCTCCTTTGTGCCTGCGCGCCATCTCGACCAGAAAGGCGGCGGCCGGCAGCGCGTGGTTCTCACCAATCTCGGGAATGTCAGTGAAATCCCCAAACCCCTCTGGCCCGTGAACATGATCCGAGGGCGAGTGACACTCCGCATCCCGCGCGGCTGAAACGCCTTCCGCCACCGGCACGTTCAGGCCCAGTTTGTGCAACAAAAACCGGGCGTTGCGGCTGGATTGGTGGACATGGGTATTGCCAAAAACGGTGGTCAGCCCGATAAGGTTGATTTCAGGCGCTGCGGCGGCATAGGCAATAGCCATCGCATCGTCTATGCCAGGATCCGTGTCGATAATCAGTTTCATCCCGCCCCGATACCGCAATCATCCCGGGATGCAAAGCGGTCACAGCGCCGGATTACCACCCCGGCCAACCCCCTTTTCACACTTGAATCGCGCCTGTTTCCATCCATACCAGAGTTGAAATCGGGCGACTCAACCCACATATGTATACTATAGTACACAATAAAAGAGGGCAGATATGAACGAAGAGATGATTATCGGACTACTTTCGTCAAACATCATTTACCTACTGGCCGCCGCGCTGGTTATCATCGTTATTTTCAAAGGGATCAAGATCGTCCCGCAATCCGAGAAATACGTGGTCGAACGGTTTGGTCGCCTGCACTCGGTCCTTGGCCCGGGCATCAATTTTATCGTTCCGTTTCTGGATGTTGCGCGTCACAAGATATCTATTCTTGAACGCCAGCTGCCGAATGCGACGCAGGATGCGATCACCAAGGACAACGTACTGGTGCAAATCGACACCTCGGTCTTTTACCGCATTCTGGAACCGGAAAAGACGGTCTATCGTATCCGCGACGTGGACGGCGCGATTGCCACGACCGTTGCCGGGATCGTCCGGGCCGAGATCGGTAAAATGGATCTGGATGAGGTGCAATCGAACCGCGCTCAACTGATCGAACGCATTCAGGAAAGCGTCGAAACCGCCGTGGATGACTGGGGCATCGAAGTAACCCGGGCCGAAATTCTGGACGTGAACCTTGATCAGGCCACCCGCGATGCGATGCTGCAGCAGCTGAACGCCGAACGCGCCCGCCGCGCGCAGGTGACCGAGGCCGAGGGCCAGAAACGCTCGGTCGAATTGCAGGCCGATGCTGAACTGTACGCTGCCGAGCAAACCGCCAAAGCCCGCCGTATCCAGGCCGAGGCCGAAGCTTATGCCACCGGCGTTGTCGCCAAGGCCATTCAGGACAACGGCATCGAAGCCGCGCAGTATCAAGTTGCGCTGAAACAGGTCGAAGCGCTGAACGCGTTGGGCAACGGCACCGGCAGCCAGACCATCGTTGTGCCCGCAAATGCCCTTGAAGCCTTCGGCGATGCGTTCAAAATGCTGAAAGGAGGTAAATGATGGCAGACCCCTTCTGGCTCACCTGGTGGATCTGGCTGGCCGCCGCGCTGGCGCTGGGGATACTCGAGGTCGTGCTGCCGGGCTTTATCTTTCTTGGCTTCGCCATCGGCGCGGCGATCACCGGCCTGATACTGGTTGTCCCCGGTGTTGCGCCCTCTCTGCCGATCCTGCTGCTGATATTCGCAGTATTATCGCTGGCCGCGTGGCTAATTTTACGCCGGATGTTCGCCCTGCCGCATGGTCAGGTAAAAACCTTCGAACATGATATCAACGATTGATCTGGTTGGTGCCCTGTCTGGGCACCACCGCACCTCTGGACGCTGTCGCGGGTATTCCCTATATAATCACTCAGGCAACTGACCAGAGGCACCAATGACTCATCCGAGTGAACAGTTTGAAGGCACACCGCTTATCGCGCCCTCAACAATTGAACATCCCCTGTACGAACCGGTGGTCGAGGCATGCCGAACGGTCTATGACCCTGAAATTCCTGTAAATATCTATGATTTGGGCCTGATCTACACGATCGACATTGCCAAGGATAATGCGGTCAAGGTGATCATGACCCTGACAGCACCCGGCTGCCCCGTCGCAGGCGACATGCCGGGATGGATCATGGAGGCCATCGAACCTGTCGCAGGTGTCAAAGAGGTGGACGTGGAACTGACGTGGGAGCCGCCCTGGGGCATGGAGATGATGTCTGACGAAGCCCGACTAGAGCTTGGCTTTATGTAATCGCTCCCTGCAGCGTCGTGCAGTGTCACAAAACGGCAATTGACCTGCTATGGAACCAAGCATTCCTTGTCACGGTTCTGCCGGACATACATGGCGGCCCAGATTGCACCGGGCCGACCACGCAACAGCCGGGCCCCAATACCGATGGTCCGCCGGGCTATTCGACCCCGCAGGTCGCTTTGATCTCGGCCGCGCGCTCATCAAGCTTTTTCACGTAATCCCCTGACAACATTTGCAATCTCTTGTTCTCAGTGCCCGTAATCAAACCTAACAACGCACCTGCTGGCGTGATTGCGGCGACACTTTCCACCTGCTGATCCTGAGCATGCTTCTTCTCTGCCGCAATGGCGCGCAGGTCGCCCTCGGCTGTTGCGCAGTTGACCGGGTGTGTTTTCTCGTCGGTCGCCGCGGAAACTGCTCCGGCCAGCGTTACCGCAGCGGCAAAGACCGCCAAACCAGTACTGCGAAGAACTTTAGATTTACGTTCTACTGCGTTCATTTTATTTGACCTTTCGCGGAAATTAGTTGGCAATTCGCGGGTCCAAACACCCGCCTTGCAGTCAGGCTAAGTCCATCCCTGCCTGAAAGGCAAGGAAAGGTTCAGCGGACATATCCAACACCATGCAAAGCCTAAATTTGGCGCCATGACAACGCGCAGGCTTGAGCCTGCGGTTCAGCAACCTTAAATTAGTAGCAACGCGCGACAACGGAGACCACAATGTTCGGAATTCCCGGCAAACAAGCCGTGACAATGACGCCCAAGGCGGCTGAGCAGATTACCCGGCTGATGAACTCTGGCAGCCATGCCGGGCTGCGCATCGGCGTCAAAAAAGGCGGCTGCGCGGGTATGGAATATACGATGGAATACGTTGATGAGGCTGATCCCCATGACGAAGTGGTCGAACAGGACGGCGCGCGCGTGATGATTGCCCCAATGGCCCAGATGTTCCTGTTCGGGACCGAGATCGACTATGAGGTGTCGCTGCTCGAGTCCGGGTTCAAGTTCAAGAACCCCAACGTGGTCGATGCCTGCGGCTGCGGCGAATCCATCAAGTTCGACGAAAGCATCGCGCAGCAAGGCTGACGCTTACCCAAGTACGGCAACCGTAATTGTAACCCGTGACCGGGGGTGTTATCCGAGTCCCAATAGCGTTTCGGTTTAAGCGACCGAACAGTCAGGGAGAAACGGATATGCGGCGCAAGCTGGCGGCTGGAAACTGGAAGATGAACGGAACCGGCGCAGCGCTGACCGAGCTTGAGGCGCTGGCGCAGATGCATCCCTCGCCTTCCGTGGATATCCTGATATGCCCTCCGGCCACTCTGCTGCACCGCGCGGCCTCGGCTGCGGAGGGCACAGGGATAGATATCGGCGGGCAGGATTGCCACGCCGAGGCCTCGGGTGCCCATACCGGGGATGTCAGCGCCGCGATGCTTTTGGATGCAGGGGCCAGTGCCGTCATCCTTGGGCACTCTGAACGGCGTGTGGATCATGGCGAACAGAACGAAGACGTCCGCACCAAGGCCCGCGCGGCCATGGATGCGGGGCTAAAGGCCATTATCTGCGTCGGCGAAAGTTTGGAACAGCGTGAGGCAGCAAACACTCTGGACATCATCGGCGGTCAGATGTCCGGCTCGATCCTGGATCAGTCGACCGGAGCGAACCTGATTGTGGCTTATGAGCCGATCTGGGCCATCGGCACCGGCAAGGTTCCCACGCTGGAGGAAATCGGAGAGGTTCACGATTTTATTCGCGCCCGTCTGGAACGCCGCTTTGGCGAGGGCGTGGGCCGATCAGTTCGCCTGTTGTATGGCGGATCGGTCAAACCCAGCAATGCCAACGATATTTTCCGGGTGTCAAACGTGGACGGTGCGCTGGTCGGCGGCGCCAGCCTGAAAGCAGAGGATTTCTCGGGCATCATTGGGGCGCTGGAAAGCGTCTGAGCCTATTCTGCTATGTCTTCAGCCCACAGCTCGGGCTTTTCTTCGATAAAACGCTTCATCAGCGCAATACAATCGGGGTCTTCCGCAAGGATGACTTCGACCCCGCGCTCGCGCAGAAAATCTTCGTTGCCGCCAAAGTTCTGCGTATCGCCGATGACCACGCGTGGGATGCCGAACTGCACAATCGTGCCAGCGCACATCATGCAGGGCGACAACGAGGTATAGAGCACTGTGTCGCGATAGGTCTTTTGCCTCCCTGCCTTGCGCAAAGCGTCCATTTCCCCATGCGCAATCGGGTCGCCGCGCTGAACGCGCTGATTGCGACCCTGCGCAACCACCTTACCACCACGCGCCAGAACCGAGCCGATGGGGCAGCCGCCCTCATCAAACCCGGCCTTCGCTTCTTCATAGGCGATGCGCAGCAGGCGGCTATCGGTTTCGGTCAGCATAATCGGGGCCTCGGGTGCTGTTTTCGGCGCAAGCCTGCCCAAACGCCGAGGCCCCGTCAATTACCCGCTCAGGCCAGTTTCATGGCGATCATCCCGGAAATGATCAGGGTCGCAGCCACCATGCGCATGGGCGTCAGCGCCTCACCCAGCAGCATCACACCCACAAGGAACGCACCAACCGCGCCAATGCCGGTCCAGATCACATAGGCCGTGCCCAGCGGCAATGTCCGCATCGCCAGCGCCAGCAAGCCGAACGAGCCCACCATGGACACGCCCATGATCGCAGTAGGCCAGAGCCGTGTGAACCCGGCCGATTGCTTCATCGCAACCGCCCAGACGATTTCAAGCAAGCCAGCAAAAAGAAGAAAAATCCAAGCCATGACAGACCCCCCGACAGTTCGGGTCGTCCCGAAATCGCTTTCCATGACGGAGAGGTCGTCCTCGGCCCTCTACCTAAGAACGCCAGCCGGCGTTTCAAGGGCCCTAGAAAAAACCGGGCGGAGTTCTCCGCCCGGTTTCAAACGTATCTAGTTCGTTATAATTTCCGGCCCCATGAAGGTGTTGGGCAGGAAGGTCGATATCCACGGGATATAAGTGACCATGATCAGGAAGACGAACAGCACCGCCAAGAAAGGCAAAGCCGCTTTCACGACACTCATCATCGGCATCCCGGCCACGCCCGAAGTCACGAACAGGTTCAGACCCACCGGAGGGGTGATCATCCCAATCTCCATGTTTACCACCATAATGATGCCCAGATGGATCGGGTCGATGCCCAGCTCGATGGCAATCGGGAACACCAGAGGCGCGACGATCACCAGCAGGCCCGAGGGTTCCATGAACTGACCGCCAATCAGCAGGATCACGTTGACCACGATCAGGAAGGTCACAGGACCCAGACCTGCAGACAGCATCGCCTCGGCAATGTGCTGCGGCACCTGCTCGTCGGTCAGCACATGCTTCAGGATCAGCGCGTTGGCGATGACGAACAGCAGGGTCACGGTCAGCTTGCCAGCCTCGAACAGGGTGTGCTTGGTGTCCGGGTGGAAGAACGCCGTGACCAGAGCATAAGGCTTCTTGATCAGCGGCAGGTTCTGCTGCCCGTCTTCCGTGCTGAGCGGCCCCATGTCTTTGTAGACAAAGCTGGCAATGAGGAAGGCGTAGACGGCGGCCACCGCAGCGGCCTCGGTCGGGGTGAAGATACCGCCGTAGATACCGCCCAGAATGATCACGATCAGGAACAGCCCCCACGCGGCTTCGCGCGCCGAGGTGAAGACCTCACCCCACCCCAGCCAGTCGCCCTTGGGCAGGTTCTTGACCTTGGCCATGACATAGATGGTGATCATCAGCATCAGACCCGCCATCAGTCCCGGAATGACGCCCGCCAGGAACATGCGCCCGACCGAAACCTCAACCGCCGCCGCGTAGACGACCATCACGATTGAGGGCGGGATCAGGATGCCCAGCGTGCCCGCGTTACAGATCACACCGGCGGCGAATTCCTTGGAATAGCCGACCTGCCGCATCCCGGCGATGACGATGGAACCGATGGCAACCACCGTGGCCGGAGACGACCCGGAAAGCGCAGCGAACAGCATACAGGCAAACACACCCGCAATCGCCAGACCGCCCGGCAGATGCCCTACACAGGCAATCGAGAACCGGATGATCCGCCGCGCCACGCCGCCCGTCGTCATGAAGGATGAGGCCAGAATAAAGAACGGGATCGCCAGCAGGGTAAAGTGCCCCTCGAACGCCTCGAACAGGGTGCCCGCCACCGAGGCCAGCGAACTGTCGGAATAGATCAGCAGGAACAGCGTCGAGCTGAGGCCAAGCGCCACCGCAATCGGAACACCGATCAGCAGCAGGCCAATGACCATCGAGAAAAGAAGAACAACATCCATCACTTATGCTCCCCTTGCAGAGCGCGCACTTCTTCGATCTCGTCCTCAACCTCATGGCTGGCGACGATACGGTCGGTTTGGCCACGCCAGATCTGCACCGCAGCCTGCGCGAAACGGATCACCAGAAGCAGCATCGACACCGGGAGGACAAAGTACGGCACAACCTTGGGCAGCTTTTCGTAACCCTCTCCGTAGTTGATCATCTCTTCGAGGAACCTCAGCGGAGCAACCATGGGGATGTCGTCAACTTCGTAGAAACTCTGACTGCGCGCATCGAAATTGAACCCGGTCGGGAACCAGCGGCCCGAGGTCGGCGGCAGATCGGCAAAAACGGCCCAGTAGTCATATGCGCCCTTCAGCATCAGCAGCGAGAACACCAGACAACAGGCAACCGCGATCAGCGCCAGTATCCGGCGCGGTGCCGGTGCAAGCATGTTCAGGATCGCGTCCACCCCGAGATGGGCGTGCTTCTTGACCGCATAAGACGCGCCCAGCAACACCAGCCAGCCAAAGGTGAACACTGTCAGTTCAAGCGCCCACAAAATATTGGAATTAAAGACAAACCGCGCGATCACGTTGGCAAAGGTGACGACCGTCATCAGGCCTAGAAGTAACGCGATAAGGGTCTCTTCGACATGGTCGATCAGCCCGCTATGGCCGGGATTCGTACCAGACATCTTTCTGTCCCCGCATTTTTGGTGATGAGAGTAAGTTGTGGCGGGCCTTTAAACGGCCCGCCCGGCCTGCGCGTCCATAACTCCCCAGTCCCCGGACGCGCGGCCTCTGCTCGAGTTAGAACCCGGCGTTTATGGCCTGCGCGGCGTCGATCTTGTCCTGACCCACGTCACCGGCGAACTTGTCCCAAACCGGCTTCATCGCATCGACCCAGGCCTGACGCTGTTCAGGGTTCAGCTCACGGATGATGCCGCCCGCGTCGGTGATCGAGGCTTTGGCCGCTTCGTTCACAGCAAAGGCTTCCTTGTTCCGGGTCTCGCTCACTTCGGACAGAATGGTCATGAACTGATCGCGCACGTCCGGCTCCAGGCTGTCCAGCCAGTCGACCGAGGTCACGACCAGATAGTCGATGATGCCGTGGTTCGTCTCGGTGATACCATCCTGAACTTCGAAGAACTTCTTGCCGTAGATGTTCGACCAGGTGTTTTCCTGCCCGTCCACAACGCCTTGCTGCAGCGCGCCGTACACTTCCGAAAACGCCATCTTCTGCGGGCTGCCACCGATGGCTTCCATCTGCGCCACCAGCACGTCCGAGGACTGAACGCGGAACTTCAGACCATCCGCATCGTTAGGATCGACCAGAGGCTTGTTGGCCGACATTTGCTTCATGCCATTGTGCCAGAAGGCCAGCCCCTGCAGGCCACGGCGCTGCATGCTGTCCATCATCGCCTGACCGTCGGCCGAGGCCTGGAAAGCATCGACCGCTTCGATGTTCTTGAACATGAACGGCAGGTCGAACAGGCGGAATTGCTTGGTGAATTTCTCGAACTTCGACAGCGATGGCGCGGCCAGTTGCACGTCGCCCTGCAGCATCGCCTCAAGCACCTTGTCATCGTTGTAAAGCGTGGAGTTCGGATAGACCTCCATGCACATCACGCCCTGCATCTCATCGTTGACGCGCTGCTCAAGCAGCGACGCTGCGATGCCTTTGGGGTGTTTGTCGGTGTTCGTCACGTGCGCGAACTTGACGACGATCTCACCTTCTTCACAGGCGGCAAAACCTGCGGTTGCGGTGACGGTCAGCGCCAGAGCGGTCGCGGCTGTTGTCAGGATTTTCATCTGTTCTCCTCCCAGACTTCTAAACTCATCCCATCGGCGCGGGTTTCACGCCGGATGCGCGCAGTGAAGCGAATCGAATCCTTTCACACAACATTTTGCAGACTCCGGGAGGGAGATCTATTTTTCTGTTTATTATCTGCAAGTTAAGACAAACCCGCGATTCGCTGAATTTCACCGCGGTCCAAACTGTGCGGAATCCCGCACAGCCCGAAAATCGTTTGTGCGGATTTCCGCACTGATTTCGATTCGGCTCAACCAACACGTACCTCAACCGCCCCACGCCAACCGCAGCCCGCGTCAGCGGTCTGCTGGGCCCAACGCCTTTAACCGCATGATAATGCGGCTTAAGGCGGCGGGAGGGCACCTATCGTCGGTAATCCTCTGGTCTGATCTGATAGCGCGCCAGCTTGTCGTAGAATGTCTTTCGCGGCAGCTTCAGCGCCTTTGCCGCATCCGAGGCCTTGCCGTTGTGCCGCCCCAGCGCCGCAATCAGCAAAGACCGCTCTACCCGCGCCATCTGCTCACTCAGCCCCAGATCGGCGGCCTCAGCCACCTCTTCCGGCATGCCAAGAACGAACCGCATGGCCGCCGACATCAGGGACCGGGCATTGCCCGGCCAATCGCTGGCCATGAGCGCCGCCAGATAGTCAGATGAGATTTCGGGCTCGGCGATACCAGCCTGTTCGGCGGCCTGAGCGACATAGTGACGGAAGATCACAGGGATATCCTCGGGCCGCTCTGACAAGGACGGAATGCGCACGCGCATCACGTCCAGCCGGTAGAACAGATCAGCGTTGAACTGCCCTTGCGCCGACAATTCAGACAGGTCTGCCGTAGTCCCCGCGATGATCCGCGCCTCAGTCCCTTGCTCGATCAGTTCCAGCGCCGCGTATTGCGTGGCCTGCGGCATGGCCGAAACCTCATCCAGAAACAGCGAGCCTCCGCCCGCGTCCTCGCACCCCTGCGCAAGACCCTCGGCGCTCAGGCTGGATGCGGGGCGCTTGACAAACGGCCCCTGCCCGACCGGAGACATCAGGTGCACAACCTCGGCCACTTTCGAGATGCCGCTGCCCGCCGGGCCGGTCACAAGCACCTCAGCCCCGGTTGGGGCCACGGTACGAACACGTTCGCGCAAGGCCTCGGCCTGATCGGACAGACCAAACAGCAGACGCGCCGCAGGATCGCCGCGCTCAAGCTCGGATTTATGCGCGCGCTGTTCGATCACCAGAGACCGCGCGGCAAAGGCCCGCTCCAGCACGTCCAGCAGATCAGAGGCCGCACAGGGTTTTTCCAGAAAATCAAACGCACCCTGCCCCATGGCTTGCACGGCCATCGGGATATCACCCTCACCGGTGAGAAGGATCACCGGCAGTTCGGGGTCGACATCACGCGCGTAGGACAGCAGATGGAACCCGTCGCGGCCTGGCATCCGAATGTCCGACACGATCACGCCCGGGAAATCCGCCCGGATTTGATCCTTGGCGGCGACAAAGGACCCTGCGGTGACCGGCAGATAGTCGGCCAGTTCAAGCGTCTGCGCCAAGGCCTCGCGCACGGCGGCGTCGTCATCGACCAGAAGAACCTTGCGCATCATGCGGCGGCCTCCTTCTCGGATGGCTCAAGTTCGACCGTGAATTCCGCCCCTTCAGGCGTGTTGCTGCCGCGAATATCACCTCCGAAGCTTTGCACCAGACCGTAAGAGATCGACAGGCCCAGCCCCATCCCCTCGGACGTGCCAACGCTTTTGGTCGTGTAGAACGGCTCGAACACCCGATCAGGGTCTTCAATCCCCGGACCGGTGTCGCGGACCGAGACACGAGGCCGAGGGGCTTTGGTCAATTCAATCGAGACCTCACGGCGCGGCAAGCCCACCATCGCATCGGTTGCGTTGTTGATCAGGTTCACGAAGACCTGCACCAGCCGCACTTCACCACCCCAGACGAAAACCGGAGCGTTCGGAGGGACCCAGTTCAATGCGACGCCTTCATCCCGCAGTCGCGTTTCAGTCAATTCCACAGCCGAGTTCAGCACCTGAACCAGATCGACCTTGCCCATCGGTTCGCTTTCGTTGCGCGCAAAGGCTCGCAGGTTGCGGATGATCCGCGCCATGCGGGCCGCCATGTCCGAGATGCGGCCTAAGTTCTCACCCGCTTTGGCCTCATTTCCCCGGCTCAAAAACGCCGTTCCGTTATCGGCAAACTGACGGATCGCCATCAACGGCTGGTTCAGTTCGTGGCTGATACCGGCAGACATCTGGCCCAAAGCGCTCAGCTTGCCCGCCTGCACAAGATCCGCCTGCGCCCGCTTTAGCGCGGCTTCGGCTTCCTGCCGCTCGGCCACTTCCCTGCGCAGGGCAGTGTTGGCGACCGTCAGGTCCTGCGTGCGCTTGGCCACCCGGCTTTCCAGAACCGCGTTTGCCTGCGCCAGCGTCCGCCTGCGCTCGGTCGCCAGAAACAGAAGCGCACCAAAGGCCAGACATATCGCAGCCACCGTTGCCGCCTGCAGCCCCGCCAGACGCCGGGCCGGGGCCACATCCACCAGAACCTCGGCGGTCATGTCGATGACCGGCAGATCAAGCGTCAGGTGCAGCGCGTGGCGCGGCAGATACCGGCCCCAGTTCAGGGTCCACAACTCATGCCCGCCGACCCAATCCGAGGCGAACTCGACCGGCTCGCCCTCGGGCGGCGTCAGCCCGCGCTGGCCCTCGGCCCGGTGCCAGAACAGCAGATCAGACCGGTTCGAGATAAAGACGATCCCGTCTGCATCGATAAAGAACACCGCCTCGGTACTGCCGCGCCAGGTCTGTTCCACATCCTGCACATCGGCCACAACCATCAAAGCGCCCTCGACCTGCCCCGAGGGGCCAAAGGCAGGGGCCGCGTAGGAATAGGTACGGTCGCCGCTGCCCGGCTCGACTCCATGCGCGCTGCCCATTGCGCCCTGCAAGGCGCGCTGAAACGCGGGGTGCTCGGCCATGCTGCGATGCGTCACCGGCTGCGCCGCGACCAGAACTTGACCGTTCCGACCCAAATACATCATGTTCGCCGCCGCCGTCTTGTCAGCCACGTCTAGCAGCATCGCCCGCGCCGCTTGTTGCTGGGCCGGAGTTTCCAGATCGCGCAGCGCCGGATGATTGGCCATCAACACCGCCAGTTCCTGATAGACCTGCATCTGCGTGCTCAGCCGGTCCGCAGCCAATTCCAGATCGGCTTCCGCCTTTTCGCTGAGTTGGAACAGCGCTTGCCGATACCCGTAAGACCAGACCGAGGCCGACAACAGCCCGACGGCAAACAGAAAACCGGCTATGATCCAAATCCTGTGCATATCCTAGGGTCTTGCATTCAGCGCGCCATATGGCAAGTCTGCGCCGCATGAAGACACTGTCGCAATCCCCGACCGAGCCGGGTTTCGTGCAAAACCCCTACCCGTTTTACGACACGGCACGGGGCTTTGGCGATCTGGTGTATTGGAGCGATTACGACCTGATCGCCGCCGTTTCCCACCGGGCGGTCAGTGCGTTCTTTCGAGACCGACGCTTTGGCCGCGAAGTCCCGCCCGAGCTTGCCCGCCCCGGCCCGGACCATCTGGCCCCATGGCTTGAGGTCGAAAACCTGTCGCTGCTTGAGATCGAACCACCCCGCCATACCCGCCTGCGCGCGTTGGTCATGCGGGCCTTCACCTCGCGCGCCATCTCGGACCTTGCGCCTTCGATTGAAGGGCTTTGTCACGACCTGATCAACCGATTCCCGGCTGAACCCTTCGACCTGTTGGATGCCTATTGCACGCAGGTGCCCGTCATCACCATCTGCCGTCTTTTGGGAGTGCCCGAGGACATGGCCCCTCAACTTCTGCGCTGGTCCCACGACATGGTCGCGATGTATCAGGCGCGGCGCACGCGGGACATTGAAGACCGCGCCGCGCAATCCTCGCAAGAATTCACGGATTTCCTCGGCGACTATATCGAGCTGCGCCGAACCGAACCCCGAGATGACTTGATCACCCGCTTGATCGCCGCCGAGGAAGAAGGCGAAAAGCTGTCCTATGACGAGTTGATCGCCACCTGCATATTGCTTCTGAATGCGGGGCACGAGGCGACGGTGCATTCTCTGGGGAATGGCGTGAAAGCCCTGCAGGACTCTGGCGAGGGTGCGCAGGCTCTGACCACTGAGACCATCGACAACACTGTCGAGGAGATCTTGCGACAGGACCCTCCGCTTCACATGTTCACACGCTACGCGTATGAGGATGTCGAAATCTTCGGGCATGAATTCAAGCGTGGGGATGAGGTTGCACTGCTTCTGGGGGCTGCGAACCGCGACCCCGCAGTCTGGCCCGATCCGCACAGATTCGATCCCACGCGTCCGATCCAGACCAATAGCAGCTTTGGCGGTGGCCTGCATTTCTGCGTCGGCGCGCCTTTGGCACGGCTTGAGATGCGCATTGCCCTGCCCATGCTGTTTGAAAGATGCCCTGACCTGCGGCTGGCTGAGTCGCCCGAGTATTCAGACACCTACCATTTTCATGGGCTCACACGGCTGATGGTCGAAATCTGACTCTGCTTACCCCTCGACCAACGCGTTCAGGGGCAGCATTGTCGTGGATTTGATCTCTTCCATCGACAGCAGGGCCGTCACGTTGTGCACCCGCACCTCTGAGATTAGCGATTGGTAGAACTGGTCATAGGCCCGCGCGTTCTTGACCCGGACTTTCAGAATATAGTCGATGTCACCGGCCAGGCGGTGCGCCTCTTGCACTTCGGGGTGGTCGCGCAGGGCTTTTAGGAATCTTCGCTGCCAGTCCGCCTCATGCTCAGAGGTCCGGATTAGGACGAAAAATGTAGCCTCGAACCCCAGCGCCTCGGCGTCCAGCAAAACGGTCTGCTGGCCGATGATTCCGGCCCCTTTCAGCTTGCGGATACGATTCCAGACAGGTGTCTTGGAACTACCCACCCGAGCGGCTATTTCGTCCAGCGACTGACTGGCGTCACGCTGCAGTTCGGCCAGAATTTTCCGATCTGTGTCATCTATCCGCACCGCCATTCCAATTTCCTTTCCGTTTTGAAACCAACGTTCCATAAGGCGGATTATTTAGAACATATGTTCTTATTTATCCGTGTATATGGCGTGATACCGGGAATATTTCCTATATTGCAAGTCAAATAACACCACGTCTGCAACAAACATACTGCTGACGTATTCAATAAGGAGCTCGCCTGATGGCCCGCGCATTCACACCCAAAGTCGTGACGGCAAATGACCTGCTGGAAGGTGACGTGATCTACCAGACCGAGGATGATCGCTGGTCGCGCGACCTGTCGGACGCGGAATTGATCACGGACGAGGCCCATGCGCAGGTGCGTCTGCTGGATGCCGCGCGTCAGGCGAACAAGATCGTGGGGGCCTATCTGGCCGACGCCATCGCAGGCAAAAACGGCCCCGAGCCGACCCATTTCCGCGAGGATTTTCGCCGCACCGGGCCATCGAACTATGCCCACGGCAAGCAGGAAACAGTAACGCAGCCCCGGGCCTGACCTCTGGTCCTCTCTCTCCCCTTCAAGGCCCCATAGTTCGGGGCTGCAACTAAGGACAGCTAATCATGTATCGCTACTCCGAGTTCGACACAGCATTTTTGGCAGAACGCAACGCACAGTTCCGCTCGCAGGTTGAGCGTCGTATTGACGGCTCGCTGACCGAGGACGAATTCAAACCCCTGCGCCTGATGAACGGCCTGTATCTGCAGCTGCACGCTTACATGCTGCGGGTCGCGATCCCTTATGGCACGCTGTCCAGCGCGCAGATGCGTCAACTGGCTCTGCTGGCTGAAAAGTGGGACAAGGGCTACGGCCATTTCACCACCCGTCAGAACATTCAGTATAACTGGCCCAAGCTGAAAGACGTGCCGGATATGCTGGACGCGCTGGCCGAGGTTGGCATGCACGCCATCCAGACCTCGGGCAACACCATTCGCAACGTGACCGCCGACCATTTCGCCGGTGCCGCCGCCGATGAAGTCGCCGACCCTCGCCCCTATGCAGAACTGCTGCGCCAGTGGTCGACTGATCATCCGGAATTCCAGTTCATGCCACGTAAGTTCAAGATCGCCATCACCGGCTCGGGAAACGACCGTGCTGTGATCAAAGCACATGACATCGGCCTGCAACTGGTTGAGCGTGACGGCGTTCTGGGCGCCCGCGTGATCGTGGGCGGCGGTCTGGGTCGCACGCCGATGATCGGCAAGGAACTGTCCGAGTTCGTCGCCTTTGACGACCTGCTGGCTTACCTGGAAGCCACCGTTTCCGTATGGAACCAGATCGGCCGCCGCGACAACAAGTACAAGGCGCGCATCAAGATCACCGTGCACGAGCATGGCATCGACGCCATCCGCGCCAAGGTCAACGAGCGTTTCCTGCAGGTTCGCCCGCAGTTCAAAGGCGCTGACATGGCCCTGTTGGACGAGATCAAGACGCACTTTGCTGCGCCTGATTTCCGCAAGGGTTCGGTTGCCTCGTTCGAAAGCGCCTATACCAACGATCCGGTTTTCCGTTCGTGGGTCGACACCAACATCGCACCGCACAAGAACGCGGACCACGCGATTGTCACGATCTCGATCAAGAAACACGGTGCAACGCCGGGTGATGCGACCGCTGAGCAGATGCGCGTCATGGCTGATCTGGCCGAAGAATTCGCCTATGACGAACTGCGCATCAGCCACGAACAGAACGTGATCCTGCCGCATGTCCACAAATCGGACCTGCCCGCTATCCACGCGAAGCTGAAAGAGTACGAGTTGGCGACCGCCAATATCGGCCTGATCAGCGACATCATCGCCTGCCCCGGCATGGACTATTGCGCGCTGGCCACGGCCCGCTCAATCCCGGTGGCGCAGGAAATCGCGACCCGCTTCGAAGACCTGAAGCTGGAGCACGATATCGGTCACCTGAAGATCAAGATCTCGGGCTGCATCAACGCATGTGGTCACCACCACGTGGGCCATATCGGCATTCTGGGTCTGGATCGCGCGGGCGTCGAGAACTACCAGATCACGCTGGGCGGCGACGGGACGGAAACGGCTGCCATCGGCGACCGCACCGGTCCGGGCTTTGCCTATGATGAGATCGTGCCTGCGGTCGAGCGCATCGTCGACACCTATCTGCAACAGCGCGAAAGCGCCGAGGAAGAATTCCTGCAAACCTACCGCCGCGTCGGCATGGCCCCGTTCAAGGCGGCCCTCTACCCCGAGGCTCAGGCGAATGCCGCTTGACCTGATCCAGACGGAACTGGGCAAGGATCGCAGCGAACTGACCGAAAGGGTCGAGGCGCTGAACGCCCGGTTCCGGCACCACAGCGCGCATGACGTGATGCACGGTGCCATTGAAGAGATTGACGAATTGGCCCTGGTGTCCAGCTTCGGGGCCGAGTCGGTGGTGCTGCTGCATATGGTGGCGGTGGTCGACAAGATGACACCGGTGCTGTTCATCGACACCCAAATGCTGTTCACCGAAACGCTGGAATACCAGCAGGAGGTCAGCGAGCGTCTGGGACTGCGCAACGTCAAAATCATCCGCGCCGATGAAGAAGACGTGCAGCGCGATGACCCCTATGGCGCACTACGCCTGCGGGACATGGATGCGTGCTGCAACCTGCGCAAGACGTTTCCGCTGCAGCAGGCTCTGGCCGGGTACGACGGCTGGATCACCGGGCGTAAACGATTTCAGGCTGGCAGTCGCGCCGCGCTTGATTTCTTTGAGGTCGAGGATGGAACCGGCCGGATCAAGGTCAACCCGCTGGCCCATTGGGCACCCGAGGACGTGCGCGCCTATATGGAGGAAAACAACCTGCCACGGCATCCGCTGGTCGCCAAAGGATACCCTTCGATCGGCTGTGCGCCCTGCACCTCGCCAGTCAAAGAGGGCGAAGACCCCCGCGCCGGGCGCTGGCGCGATCAGAACAAGGAAGAATGCGGCATCCATTTTGTCGACGGCAAGATGGTGCGCGTTGGAGAGAAAACATGAACGTAATCGTATCGGATACCGGGTTCGCGCCCGATGACTGGACCGACGGCTTTGTCACGCTGGACGACGCCGCCAATGACGTGGTCGCGCTGGATGTGGCCTCGGACACGGACCCGGATGAATTGGTTGAACGGCTGGGCAGCGCGCAGATGGTGCGGGTGGACTTCCCGTCCTCGGCAGACGGGCGCGGTTTCACCATCGCCCGTGTTCTGCGCATGAAAGGCTTTACAGGCCGCCTGCGCGCCAAGGGGCACGTTCTGGCTGACCAATACGCGATGGCCCGGCGTAGCGGGTTTGATGAGGTTGAAATCGACGACGATCTGGCGACCCGCCAGCCCGAAGATCAGTGGCTGGCCCGCGCAAACTGGAAAGAAAACAACTATCAGGCCCGCTTGCGCGGCTGAAACCGCAATCGCCAGCTTGTGGAACAAAGGGGGCGATCTGTCCCCTTTTCATGACTTGAATCAAAGCTTAAACGGAGATGTCGGTTTACCAAACCGACAGTGAAACGATGACAGAGATGACACCCGTGACCGAAGCAACCGCCGTTAAGGCCCCCGTTCTGCCGGACGCTCAGACCGTAACCGACGTAAAGCACTGGACCGACAGCCTGTTTTCCTTCAAGGTCTCGCGCCCTGCGTCGCTGCGGTTCCGTTCGGGTGAGTTCGTGATGATCGGCCTGCTGGGCGACAACGGCAAGCCCCTGCTGCGCGCCTATTCGATTGCCTCGCCTTCGTGGGACGAAGAATTGGAGTTCTACTCGATCAAGGTGCAGGACGGCCCTCTGACCTCGAAACTGCAGCACATCAAGCCCGGCGATCAGATCATCCTGCGGCCTAAGCCGGTCGGCACGCTGGTGCATGACGCCCTGCTGCCCGGCAAGCGCCTTTGGTTCTTCGCCACCGGCACCGGCTTTGCGCCCTTCGCCTCGCTGCTGCGCGAACCGCAGACCTATGAGGATTATGACGAGGTCATCATCACCCATACCTGCCGCGAAGTGGCGGAACTGGAATACGGTCGCCAGCTGATCGAAAACATCCGTCAGGATGAATTGCTGGCCGAACTGATTGGCCAAGGCTTTGCCGACAAGATCCGTTACTATCCGACCACCACACGGGAAGAAAGCCCGAAGATGGGCCGCATCACCGACCTGTTGAACGACGGCTCGGTCTTTGCCGAACTGGGCATCGAAGGTGGCATCAAGCCTGAAACCGACCGCGCGATGGTCTGCGGCTCGCTCGCCTTCAACCTGGATATCAAGGAAATCCTCGAAGGGTTTGGCCTGCGCGAAGGTGCCAATTCCGAGCCCAAGGAGTTCGTGATCGAAAAGGCTTTTGTCGGCTGATCCATAAAACTGGCCGGGATTTCACACCCCGGTCAGCGATTTCCCGTCATAAATCAGGCTTTTTCATGTTTCCCTGAGCTTATGCTGCTTGAAACGCTCTGCGCACCGGTCTAAATTCCGGGCTCGAAATTCTGCAATCATCAAAGGAATGAACCCATAGCCCGCAGACCCCACAACGCGCCGCCGCAAAGAGATACCGGACCGCGCGTCAATGACAAAATCCGTGCCCCCGAAATTCGCCTGATCGGCGCTGAAGGTGAAAATGTCGGGGTGGTTCATCCCGCCAAAGCCATGCAACTTGCCGCCGATGCCGGCCTCGATCTGGTCGAGATTTCGCCCAACGCGAACCCGCCGGTCTGCAAGATCATGGATTTTGGCAAGTACAAGTACGAACAGCAGAAACGCGAAAGCGAAGCCCGCAAGAAGCAAAAGGTCATCGAGGTGAAAGAGGTCAAATTCCGGCCCAACACCGACACCCATGACTATGACGTGAAGATGAAGAACGTCTTCAAGTTTCTGGAAAAGGGCGACAAAGTCAAAGTCACCCTGCGCTTCCGTGGTCGTGAAATGGCGCACCAGAATCTGGGCCGCGAGTTGCTGGAACGTGTGGCCGAAGACATCAAAGATCTGGGCAAGGTCGAGAACATGCCCAAGATGGAAGGCCGTCAGATGATCATGATGATCGGCCCGCTACCGCAGAAGTAATCCGTTATCTCAGCGTGTTTGAAGGCTCCGCCGCTTTGGTCGGGGCCTTTTTCATGTGCGATCGTGTTTGTACCAATGGGCCGCATCATGGAAGTCAAACGCCAGCGAGATCAGGTCGACCACAAGCAGGATAGTCAGAGCGGCAGCATAGCCCGGGCTCAACTCTACGCCGCCCCGCAGCAGATAGGTCACCAACACCACCAGAGGCACCCAGAACACCAGATGCGGTAAAGACATCGCACGCGTCATGCCGCGCGCGGCGACCATGATGGGAATATTCGGAACCATTCCCATCACGGACAGGCCGGCTACCCACAAACCTAGGGGCTGACCGACAAAAGCCATCGGCATCAGGTTCACCGGAACCAGAACGAAAGCGACCCAGATTTGCACCCAAACGGGCAACCCCCGGAAACTGCTCCAGATATCCCGCACCATGATCTTGACCTTCTGACCGTTGCTGCGCCCCAACCCTAACGAGGTTGTTTCGCGCCGAAAGGTCAGTCACAGGATTGTCAGACCACGCTGTCAATTGCGCGGCCCAGCTTGGTGATCAGTTCGGCGATCTGCGCATCTTCAATGATGAATGGCGGGGCCAGCAGAATGTGGTCCCCATGTTTGCCGTCCCGCGTGCCGGACATCGGATAACAGATCAGCCCTTCGGCAAAGGCCGCTTTCTTGATCTTGCCTGCAATACCGCGCGCAGGGTCAAACGGTGCCTTGCTATCCCGGTCCGCGACCAGCTCGATGCCTCGAAACAGACCTCGACCCCGAATGTCGCCCACATTCGGATGCTGGCCGAATGCGGATTCCAACGCGGATTGCAGCTCTTCCCCCATCACGCCCGCGCGTGCAGGCAAGCCACGCCCGGTCAGTTCCCGCACTACCGCCAGCGCGGCGGCGGTCGCCACGGGATGACCGATAAAGGTGTGTCCGTGCTGGAAGAACCCCGAGCCGCTTTTGATCGCGTCGTAGATTTTCCCGGTGCACAGCATTGCACCGATCGGTTGATAACCGGCCCCCAACCCCTTGGCGATGCACAGAATATCCGGTGCAACGCCATCATGATCGCAGGCAAACAAATGACCGGTGCGTCCCATGCCGCACATGACTTCGTCCAGAATCAGCAGCACGCCGTACTGATCGCAGATTTCACGAATACGCTTGAAATACCCCTCGACCGCCGGAACAGCGCCCAGAGTTGCACCCACCACCGGCTCCGCCATGAAGGCCATGACTGTGTCGGGGCCCAGCCGCAGAATCTCGGCCTCCAACTCGTTGGCGACGCGTTGACCGTAGTCAAAGCTGCTCTCCCCCTCGGGCTTTTCAGCATACTCGTAGCAAGGCGCGATATGGGTCATCTCGATCAGCATCGGCGCAAACTGCGCCCTGCGCCACGCGTTTCCCCCCGCCGACAAGGCCCCCAATGTATTGCCATGATAGCTCTGCCGTCGTGCGATCACATGCCGCCGCTCGGGCTGGCCGATCTCCAGAAAATACTGCCGCGCCAGCTTGATCGCAGCCTCGGTCGCCTCGGACCCGCCCGAGACGAAGTACACCCGGTCCAATTCGCCGGGCGCATGTTCGATCAGCAAATCGGCTAACGCCTCGGCCGGTTCTGAGGTCATGAATCCGGTATGGGCAAAAGCGATCTGCCCAACCTGTTCCTGCACCGCGCGGATCACGGCAGGGTTGGAATGCCCCAGACAGGACACCGCCGCGTCCCCGCAGTCCAGATAGCGCTTGCCCTGCGCGTCAATCAGGTAACAGCCATCCCCCGCTGCCGCGACAGGCAGTTCAGATTTTGTATGACGCGGAAACACATGACTCATTTCATCGTCCTTTCCAGAAGAGAGACCAAAGCGGCCACCGACGCCGCATTATCCTTCCAAGGCTGACCGTTGGGATCGGTCAAACTGTTTTCAAACCCCACGCGCACGTCCCCACCGCGCAAGGCGGCCTCGGCCAGACACAGATGTTCCTGCGGCCCGAAGGCGCAAACCATCCAGGGTGATGTTGACTGCGGGAACAGGTCAATATCCTGCGGCGCGGACTGCTGATCAGCCGTATATCGCCCCAGAACCAGCAGCCGATCTGTCTGATCGCCGCGCACGATCCCCGCTGTCTGCCAGTCGTCCAACAAAGCGGCATCGCTGGCATCATAGAGGATATGCTGAACCCGCGTCCCCTGCTCGGCGCACAGCCCATAGACCCGATCCGCCATGTCCGGCTGCCGCGCAATCTCGCGCACCGAGATCGACGCCCACTCAGGGCGCACGCCCTGCAGGCACTGGAACTGAGCGGGCACATCAAAAACACCAGCCGCCTCGGTCGTGATCTGCACATCCATCGCGGGGACGGCAGACTTCACCGCCGCGATTGTTTCCAGATACTGCCCAGCGTCCAGCGAATGCCGCCCCTGCTCATCGCGGATATGCAGATGCACCCCATTCGCGCCCGCCTCAGAGCAGCTTTGCGCCGCTTTCACAATTTCATCCAAAGAGATCGGAAGCGCCGCATGATCCGAATGCCCCCGTCGCGCACCATTCGGAGCGACCAGCACATATGGGCGGGTTCCAGTCTTCATTTCGGTCTCGTCAGGGTCCGGCATGTGCCAATCTCCAGTTGCTTACGCCCATCTATCCGCCCCGCCCCTGTTTTCAACTTGCCAAGTTGAAAACATATGTTTTTCTTTAACCATGCCCACGACACCCAACCAGCTCACCGACCAGTTGCGGCGCGACATTGATACCATGCCCGCCCAACTTCAGGCCGCCGCCAAATACATCGTCGACCACCCCGGCGATTTTGGCATGGACCCGATCCGTACCACAGCCAGCAAAATTGGCGTCAGCTCGAACGTCCTCGTCCGCCTGGCCCAGCGATTGGGGTTCGACAGTTTCGACGCGTTTCGCCGTCCGTTCCGAGCCGCCCTTGTCACCGACAGCGAAGACCGTCTTACGCAGGACTGGATAACGCGCCTACGGTCCGAAAGCCCCTTTGGCGCGACACAGGCGGATTTCGCCCAGAACGAACTAAATGTGGTCGCCCGGTCGCTTCGGCAAATTGAACCGGACAAGCTGCAGCAAGCGATTGAGTGCATTCTCAACGCTCGCCGCTGCTTCGTTACTGCCACCCGCGCCAGCTATGCGCTGGCCTATTACTTTCACTACGCCGGCCGCATGGCCCACCCCGGATTGCACCTGATCCCCCGGCATATGGGCTCCGCAATTGACGACCTGCTGCAGGCGGACGAACAGGATTGCGTGCTGGCAGTCACGGTCAGCCCCTACTCTGCCGATACCATCCGGTCCATTCGATTCGCACGGGAGAAAGGTGCACAGATCATCTTGATCTCAGACAGCGACGTCATCGCGCCGGGCACCAAGGCCGACATCTCGTTCCAGATCAGCACACGGTCGCGGCATCACTTTTCAAGCTTCTCGGGCGCAATGGCCGTTCTGGAATGCCTGCTGGGCCATCTCTTCGTTGCCGGGGGCGCAGAGGCGCGCGACCGTGTCGAGGACTACCAGAAAGCGCGTGAAGATACCGGGGCCTATTGGCAGCCGAGCAAGCCACCGCGGGTACGTCGCAAGTAAAAAGCCCCGGCTTGCCGGGGCTTTTCTGACGATTGCCGTTGCGGCTTACAAGCAAGCTTCCACCGCCCGCTTGGTCATGACACTGACCAAATGCGCGCGATAGTCCTTGCTGCCGTGCAGGTCGCCGATCATGTTGGCGGAGTTAATGCTCAGCCCCATCAAAGCGTCAGCGCGGAACTCCGTGTTCAGTGCCTGCTCTGCCTCGGACCAGCGGAACACACCGTCCTCGCTGGCCCCTGTCACGGCCACACGCACGCCATCGGCAAAGCGCGCCACGTAGATACCCACCAATGCAAAGCGCGAAGCAGGCTGCAGGAACTTCTGATAGCTCGCCGCCTGCGGCACCGGGAAGCGGACCCAGGTGATGATCTCGCCCTCATCCAGCGCGGTGGTAAACATGCCCTCAAAGAAATCATCCGCCGCAATCTCGCGCTTGTTGGTCACGATAGTCGCGCCCGAGCCCAACACGCCCGCAGGATAACAGGCCGCCGGATCATTATTGGCCACCGAGCCGCCAATGGTGCCGCGGTTGCGCACCGCCGGATCGCCGATCTGCCCCGCCAAAGCCGCCAGCGCCGGATAAGACCCCGCTGCCTCACGAGCCACCGTTGCATGGGTCGTCGCCCCGCCCACCGAGACCGAGCCGTCATCCTCAACACAGACCCCGATCATCTCGGCAATCCCACTCACGCTGACCAGCACCGACGGGGCCGCCAACCTCTGTTTCAGCGTCGGGATCAGCGTCTGACCGCCCCCCAACGCCTGCGCATCCTCCGACCCCAACGCGGCAACTGCGTCCGCAATGGTCGAGGGCTTCTCAAACTCGAAACTGTACATTTCGCATTTCCTTTCCGAAGAACAAGGATCCGTCCTTCATCTGGCTATAAATATCCCGGGGGTCCGGGGGCTGGCCCCCGGTCCGCCCTATCCAACTCAGCTGTTCATCGCCGCCCAGACGCGCGACGGGCTCACCGGCATGTCGATGTGATCCACCGCCTTGCCGCCCGAATTCAGCGCATCCAGCACCGCATTGACCACCGCAGGCGGAGAGCCAATGGCCCCGGCCTCACCACAGCCCTTCACACCCAAGGGGTTGTGCGTACACGGCGTCTGGCTGGAATGATCGACCCCATAGAAGGGCACATCATCGGCGCGCGGCATGGCGTAATCCATGAAGGACGCGCTCAGCAGCTGGCCATTCTCGTCATAGGCGCAGTTCTCCAGCATTGCTTGACCGATGCCCTGACCGATGCCGCCATGCACCTGACCATCCACGATCATCGGGTTGACGATGTTGCCAAAGTCATCCGCCGCGGTGAACGCCTCAATACTGACCTGACCGGTTTCCGGGTCGACCTCGACCTCGCAGGCATATGCCCCAGCCGGGAAGGTAAAGTTGGCCGGGTCGTAAAACGCGGTCTCCTCCAGCCCCGGCTCCACCTCCAAGGGGTAGTTATGGGGCACATAGGCCGTCAGGGTCACATCGCCCCAGGCCACCGACTTGTCGGTGCCTGCCACGCTGAACTGGCCGTCCTTCAGCTCGATATCGGCCTCGGACGCCTCCAGCAGGTGGGCGGCGATCTTCTTGGCCTTGTCGATCACCTTCTCGGTGGCCTTAACCATGGCCGAGCCGCAAACGGCTAGCGAGCGTGAGCCATAGGTGCCCATCCCAAACGGGATTTTCGAGGTGTCGCCATGCACGATCTCAACCATCGACTCGTCGATGCCGATCATGTCGGCCACAACCTGCGGGAAGGCGGTCTCATGCCCCTGCCCGTGGCTATGCGCGCCAACCATGACGCTGATCGAGCCGGTGGCGTTCACCCGCACGGTCGCCGCGTCATAGAGACCCGCCCGGGCCCCCAGCATGCCAACGATGTTCGACGGCGCGATCCCGCAGGCCTCGATATAGCAGTTGATGCCCAGACCGCGCAGCTTGCCCTTGGCCTCGCTTGCCGCACGGCGCGCGGCAAAGCCTGCCAGATCGGCGGCAGCCTCCAGCTTGTCCATGGTCCCGTTGTAATCCCCGGTGTCATAGGTCAGCGCCACCGGCGTGTCATAGGGAAACTGGGTGACAAAGTTCTGACGGCGCAGAGCAATCGGGTCGACCCCCAGCTCACGTGCGGCCTTGTCCACCACGCGCTCCAGCTGATACGTTGCCTCGGGCCGGCCCGCGCCGCGATAGGCATCCACCGGCACCGTGTTGGTGAACATCGCCTTCACGTTCACCTGGATGACCGGCGTCTTGTAATTGCCCGCCATCAGCGTGCCGTGCAGCCATGTGGGCACCGAACTGGAGAAAGTCGACAGATACGCCCCCAGATTGGCAAAGGTATTGGTGCGCAGACCAATGAAGTTATTTTCCGCATCCAGCGCCAGTTCGATTTTGCTGACATGATCCCGGCCATGGGCGTCCGACATGAACGCCTCGGACCGGCTGGAGGTCCACTTCACCGGCCGGTTGCAGGCCTTGGCGGCGAAGGTACAGAACGCCTCTTCCGCATAGTGGAAGATCTTGGTGCCAAAGCCGCCGCCCACATCCGGAGCCACCACGCGGACCTTGTGCTCGGGCAGGCCCAGCACAAAGGCGCACATCAGCAGGCGGATCACATGCGGGTTCTGCGAGGTGGTGTAAAGCGTGTACTCATCCGTGCCGCGCTTGTATTCCCCCACCGCCACACGCGGTTCCATCGGGTTGGCGACCAGACGGTTGTTCACCAGATCCAGCGTGGTCACATGGGCCGCATTGGCGAAGACTTCGTTGACCTTGGCGTCGTCCGCCTCACCCAACTGCCAGTCGTAGCAGATGTTGTTCTTCAGATCGTCATGCACCAGCGTCGCGCCCTCTTGCGCGGCAGCCTTCATGTCGATCACCGCGGGCAGTTCTTCGATGTCCACATCGATCGCCTCGGCCGCATCCCGCGCCTGTTCCAGGCTGTCGGCCACTACGGCCGCAATCGGATCGCCCACATGGCGCACTTTACCCTGTGCCAGAATGGGGTGCGGAGGCTCCTGCATCGGCGCGCCGTGCTTGTCCGTCACTTCCCAGCCGCAGGGCATGCCCCCCACGCCTTCAAAATCTTTACCGGTGAACACCTTGACCACACCCGGCATGGCTGCCGCCGCAGAGGTGTCGATACTGGTGATCCGGCCATGCGCGATATCCGAGCGCAGAAAATGAACATAGGCCTGTCCGGCCACGTTGATGTCGTCGGTATAATTGCCTGCTCCGGTCAGAAAGCGTACGTCCTCGCGCCGCTTGGAACTGGCTCCGATGCCACTGTCTTTGGGCATTGCTTGTTCTCCTCCCTGTGGATGCGCGTGCATCCTGTATCATCCCACGGGCGTCTCCCCCGACGCCCGCAGCGGCATCATTCGGCAGCGATACTGCCTACGTCCTGACCCGATGCGGCCATGATCGCCTTGACGATATTGTGGTAGCCCGTGCAACGGCACAGGTTGCCTTCCAGATACTTCCGGATTTCCGCTTCCGTCGGGCGCGGGTTATCTTTCAGCAGCGCCGCCGCACTCATCACCATGCCCGGCGTGCAGAACCCGCATTGAAGCCCGTGATGATCCTGAAATGCCTGCTGGATCACATTGAGCGAGCCATCGGCATTCGCTTGTCCTTCAATCGTGCCAACATCGGCCCCGTCGGCCTCGAGCGCCAGCATGTTGCAGGACTTCACTGCTTCGCCGTTCACGTGCACAACGCATGCACCGCATTGCGCCGTGTCACAGCCCACATGCGTCCCTGTCAGCGAAAGGTGGTCGCGCAGAAAGCTGGACAGCAACGTCCGGCCTTCGACATCACCGCTCACGGACTGGCCGTTCACGGTCATTGAGACCTGTGTCATAAGTTCCTCCCATTTCGTGTTTTTGCTTGCCCCGAGTTAAACACGGGAATTTTCGTTTGAGAACAGAAAATTTTGTTTGTTTTTCTTAAGGTTCACGCAACCAACCCCGACCATGTAGCGTACCAAGGCGTTACGGCAATTTGTTGGTGGATTACTTCCTTCTTTGGGCCCGAGGCTGCGGTCTGGTCGGTATCTCCTTTAGCAAACCACCCACGCCCATGCCCGCGATATCGATGGCGGTCGTTTCGATTCCGCACGCGACACGGGACAAAACCCAATCCGCGCCGTTCAAAGCCGGAGACCGCGCGCAGCCCGGCAAACCGATCACAGGGCGATCCGCAAGCTGGCCCAGAAACAACAGGTTCCCCGGGTCAACCGGCATGCCGAACCGATCCACGCGACCTCCGGCCAGACGGACCGCAGCGGGCGCGACATCGTTGACATCCGATGTTGCAGAGCCGGTTAAGATCATCGTCAGATCGCCGCTTGTGTCCGCGACAGCAGCCGACAGTGCATCGGTTCTGTGCGGTACGATTTTGACGTCGCTCAGCTCCATACCCAGCGCCTCTACCCGGCCCCGAATGGCGGCGATTCCCTTTTCATTGGGCGGCCCGCCGGGAATGTCGGTCACGATCAGACCGGCAGTCTGGTAGACCGGGCGGACAAGGCGAACTGAATCGCGGGCAAGCTCTGCGGCGCGCTGAACGTCGTCCTTTGGGACGGCATAGGAGATCACCTTGATCGTCGCGACCATACCCCCAGCACTCATCTGTTGGTACTGGGGGACCGTCGCGACCGTGATCATCGGGTTCACCTGATTGAACCGCTCGATTGCATCCACGTCGAAAACCGAGACGCCCGGCCCGTCGGCCAGCAGGTTTACCCTGCCTGTGAACGCTTCGGTCACGCGCAGATTGGCTGATGCGGCGTCGGGTGTCAGTGCTTCGGCCAGCAGGCGCGCGGCCTCATCCTCATGGCAATCGCCGGGTTCCAGCCGCGCCACTGTGACCTCGGCAATACCGGCATCTGAAAGATGCGCCACATGTTCAGGCGAAAGAGTCAGCCCCTTGCGCAGTTTCTTCCCACCCGCCGTCACCGAATGCGCGAGGATCGCGCCACCGGCATCTGCGACCGGCACCGGACCGAACTTCATGCCTTACCCCGCAGCACTGCCGTCATCTGCGCCAGAATGGCCACTGCAATCTCGGACGGGTCAGCGGCCCCGATGTCCAACCCGATGGGACCATGAATGCGCGCGATTTGGGCGTCACTGAACCCGGCGGATTTCATCCGATCCACACGCTTGGCATGGGTTCGGGTCGACCCCAGCGCGCCGATGTAGAACACGCCTGCCCCCAAAGCCGCCTGCAACGCAGGGTCGTCGAGCTTGGGATCGTGGGTCAGCAAGACCAGCGCCGTTCGCGTGTCCAAACCCAGGCGGGCAACGGCCTCATCCGGCCAGTCGGTCAGGATTTTCTCACCCGGAAACCGGTCATCCGACGCGAATGCTTCGCGCGGGTCCACGATGGCGGGATCATATCCGGCGATCCGCGCCATGGGCACCAAGGCTTGCGCGATATGAACCGCGCCGACGACGATCAGTCGCAGCGGAGGGTTATGTACGGCGACAAAGGTCTGCCCATCCTCTTCAAAACCGGACCGATCCATGCGCAGCCGGTCCTTGTAGGCGTTGCGCCGCAAAGCGCGATGGCCGGTTTCGATATTTACCTCATAGGCCAGAGGCTCGCGCGCCGCCCGCGCTTTGACGAGTTCAGCCAGCATCGGTTCGGGCAGAACCATTCCCACGGGCTCAACAAGCACGCGGATCGTCCCGCCACAGGCCAAACCCACGGCAAACGCGTCTTCGTCGCTGACGCCAAACTCCAACAAGCGCGCCTCACCCTCGTCGATGGCTTCCAGCGCCTCGACAATCACCGCGCCTTCGACGCATCCGCCCGAGACGGACCCTTCGATCCGGCCATCTCCGCCAATCACCAGTTGCGCGCCCACACGCCGTGGCGCACTGCCCCAGGTTTCAACCACGGTGGCAAGGGCAGCATCGCGCCCGGCGCGATACCAGTTCAACGCCGTTTCCGGACTGTTATCGAATCGTTCCATTGAACTCTCCCCGAGTCTTCCGATCCAACATAGGCAGGATTAACGCAATGAAAAGCGGACCAAGGTCCAGGCCGGGCAAACAAGGCCAGTGAATTCGGCGGCAAACGGCCCTTTTCACATTCACATACGCAAAGGATTGATTGTCACCTCACCCGGTTCTAGCCTGCGCTGGCAGCCGGATGATTACCGGACGCGCGCAAAGATCCCCCTTAATCGGAGACAAGACATTGAAACGCATTCTGACACTGGGAACGGCGATTGGCCTTGTGGCCTCGACCACCGCATGGGCTGACACATTCGAACGTTATGGTGAGGTCGAAGGCTGGAAAGTGTTCATCGACAACGAAAAGAAATCCTGCCTTATCGAGGCGGTGGACGATTCTGAAAACGTGGTGCAGATGGGCCTGACCGAAGATCGCGGCGTTGGCTATGTCGGCGTGTTCACCAAGGCCGAAACCAACATCAAGCGCGGCGAGAAAGAGGCCGTGGCGATCCTGCTGGGCGACAACATCTACGTCGGTGAGGCAACGGGGATGAAGGGCAACATAACCAAGGGCTATTCCGGCGGCTATGTGCTGTCAGATGACCCTCAGTTCGCGGATGACATTGCCAACAAGAAGGTGATGATCGTGTTTCCCGAGAAAGAGTTTGCGTTCACCGTTGATCTGACGGGTACCAAGAAAGCCATGGCCATGGCGCGTGAGTGCAACGAAAAGCAGCTTGGCTGAAGTTCAGGCAGAAAGCGCGGAGATCAGCCGCGCTTTCTCGCCCACGTCGTCGGTCCGCGAGATTACGGTCGCGAGATCTTCGAGCGATGCGATCGAGTGACCGGCGCGGAAGCTATCCACATGGGGCAGCATCGCCATCACGCCCTGCGCCTTTGGCGCGAAACCGTCCCAGCGCAGCAAGGGGTTGAGCCAGATCAGTCGGCGAGACGACAGGTGCAGGCGCTCCATTGCCTTCGCCAGCGCCTCCGGCTCGCCCCGGTCCAGACCGTCTGAGATCAACAAGACGACCGCGCCCTGCCCCATGACGCGCCGCGACCAGTCGCGGTTGAAGGCGTGCAGGCATTCGCCGATGCGGGTGCCGCCTTCCCAATCCTGCGCCTCGGCCCCGGCGGCGGCCAGCGCGGCATCCACGTCGCGCTGTTGCAGGTGGCGGGTGATGTTTGTCAGGCGGGTGCCGAAGGTAAAGGCGTGCACCTTGGCCCAGCCCGCGCCCTTGGCATTCGAGACCGTATGCAGGAAATGCAGGATCAGGCGGCTGTACTGGCTCATCGACCCCGAGATGTCGCAGAGCACAACCAGATTGGGCCAGCGCGGTTTCGGCTTTTGCCGGGCGATGCCCCGCAATTCCCCGCCCTGTCGCATGGCGGATCGCAGGGTGCGGTCACGGTCAATGCGATGGCCCAGATGGCTAGCTTGTCCCCGGCGCGAGTCGATGGGTTTCACCGGCAGGCTCAGACGCGCCAGCAGGCGCTTGGCCTGGGCGATTTCTGCTGTGCTCATTTGTTCGAAATCCAGACTGCGCAACCGTTCTTCCGACGAGGCGGTTTGCGAGGCGTCGATGTCCAGTTCGGTGCCGCCTTCGTCTTCCGAGGCTTCGGGCAAGTCGCGCTCGACCCCGTCGAGCAGCGCCTCGGCGGCACGTTTCTCGCCCGCGTCGGCTTTGCGTTCCTCCTGCACGCCGCGGATGGCGGGCAGCATCATGGACATCATGTGTTCCAGATAACGCGGATCGCGCCAATACAGGCGAAAGACTTGCGCGAATACCGTGCGATGTTCGGGGCGGTTCACGAAACAGGCGTGCAGCGTCCAGTAGAAATCGCGCTTTTTGGTGAAGCCTGCGGCCTGAACGGCACGGATGGCGTCGACAACACGGCCCGTGCCGATGGGCAGTCCGGCCTTGCGCAGGGCCCGTGCGAAATGGGTGATGTTCTGCGCCAGTTTGGGGTTGTCGGGGATATCGAGCGGGAGTTGTTCTGCCATCACCCGTCATGGGGGCTCTGCCCCCATACCCCCGAAGTATTTTTGAACAGAAGAAGCATCAGGCGGGTTCAAGGTCGGCTTTGGCCTGATCGAGAATGCGTTTGGCCTCGGAGCCTTGCAGTTTCTGGATGTCGTCCTGGTATTTCAGGATTGCGCCCAGCGTGTCGCCGATCACCTCGGGGCTGAGGTTGATCACGTCGAGCGCCAGAAGGCATTTGGCCCAGTCGATGGTTTCGGCGACGCCGGGTTTTTTGAACAGGTCCTCGGTGCGCAGGCGCTGGACGAAGGCCACAACCTCGCGGCTGAGCGCTTCAGCGGCTTCGGGGGCGCGGGCGTGGAGGATTTCGATCTCGCGGTCGAAATCGGGGTAGTCGACCCAATGGTAAAGGCAGCGGCGTTTGAGGGCGTCGTGCACCTCGCGCGTGCGGTTGGAGGTGACGATGACGACGGGCGGTTTCGGGGCTTTGACGGTACCCAGTTCGGGGATTGTGACCTGAAAATCGCTGAGGGCTTCGAGCAGGAAGGCCTCGAACGGTTCGTCGGTGCGGTCCAGTTCGTCGATCAGCAGCACAGGCGCGCCGTTTTCGTCGGGGCGCATGGCCTGTAGCAGCGGGCGTTCGATAAGGTAGTCGTCCGAGAAGAGTTCGGATTGCAGCGCCCCCCGGTCTGCCCCGCCTGACGCTTCGGCGGTGCGGATGGCCACCATCTGCGCCGGGAAGTTCCATTCATAGACCGCCGAGGATGCATCCAACCCCTCATAACATTGCAGGCGGATCAGGCGGCGGTTCAGGCCGGCGGCCAATGCCTTGGCGATCTCGGTCTTGCCAACGCCTGCCTCGCCTTCCAGAAACAGCGGCCGACCGAGTTTGAGCGACAGGAACACGACCGTCGCCAGCGCCCGCCCGCAGACATAGCCCTGCGTGCCCAGCATGGTTTGAACGGCGTCGATGGTGTTTGGTTGCGTCATAGTGCTCTCCTTCGGCACAACAGGTCACGATGGCACGTGCGCGTCAAGACCGGGGCCTTTGCGGGGACTTACGACGTTCCGACTGGTTGACAAGGGATGGCGGAGGATTCAGGGCCTTTCGTCACTGACCGCGCTGTGCTAGCCGGAGGCCATGACCGATACCCTCACGATCCGCCGCCCCGACGACTGGCACCTGCATCTGCGCGACGGCGCGATGTTGCAGGCCGTCCTGCCCGAAACCGCGCGCCATTTTGCCCGCGCGATCATCATGCCGAACCTTGTGCCCCCCGTCGTGACGGGCGCGCAGGCCGCGGCCTATCGCGAGCGTATCTTGGCCGCGCTGCCCGACGGAATGACGTTCGAGCCGCTGATGACCCTGTATCTGACTGAAGACACCGGCCCCGGTGACATGGCCGCCACCCATGCCAGCGGTCTGGTCAAGGCGGTCAAGCTGTATCCGGCTGGGGCCACCACGAACTCGGCCTCGGGCGTGCGGGATTTCGAAAAGGTGCGGCCGGTGCTTGAGAAGATGGCTGAGATCGGATTGCCGCTATGTGTACATGGTGAGGTCACGGATGCGGATATCGACATTTTCGACCGCGAGGCGGTGTTCATCGACCGCGTGCTGGACCCGATCCGCAAGGCCACGCCGGGACTACGGGTGGTGATGGAGCACATCACGACCCGCGACGGCGTTGATTACGTCAAGGCAAACGAAACCGATTTGGGTGCGACGATCACGGCGCATCACCTGATCATCAACCGCAACCACATTCTGGTCGGCGGGATCAAACCGCACTACTACTGCCTGCCGGTCGCCAAGCGGGAAGAGCATCGGCTTGCGCTGCTGGCCGCTGCGACCTCGGGCGATGCGCGCTATTTCCTTGGCACCGACAGCGCGCCGCACACGGATGACAATAAGGAAATGGCTTGTGGGTGTGCCGGGTGTTTTACGGCGACCAACACCATGTCACTGCTGGCCGAGATGTTCGACCGTGAGGGCGCGCTGGACAAGTTGGAAGGCTTTTCCTCGCTGAACGGTCCGGCGTTTTATCGCCTGCCGGTGAATGAAGGCACACTGACCCTGACCAAGGGCGATCCGGTCGCATATCCGGCCAAGATCGAGACCAAGGACGGGCCGGTCACAGTATTTGATCCGGGCTTCCCGCTGCACTGGCGTGTGTCTTAACCCGACAGCATTTTGGCCAGATCGCGGGCGCGGCCTCCGGTGCGGAGCATCGACCAGATCGCGTCAGCTTCATTGCCTCCGATCAGCTTGGCGGCCTTGCCACGCACGCGATCCTCGCGATCCGCAAGCGACATGGGGGCCAGCAGGTCATGGGTCGCCTCAAGGCGCGCGCCGTCGCGGCGTAGCAGGGACACGTGCGCCTGCGTCTCAGACAGGCTTTCGTCCGCCTCAACCGTTATGCGGTCCCGCAGGGACTGAATGCGCGGGTTGGCGCAGTTTTTTTCCGAATAGCTGCTTGGTAAGGCGGTATCGAACCCCAAAGCCTGCATGGCGATCACCGTGCGGTACGAGAATTTGGCCCCCAGCCCGGTGGTCGGAGACATCTGATTGCAGACGCTCATCCAGCGCGGATGGGTTTTGATCTTGATCTCGGCCACTTCGGGTTCTGCGATATCCAGTTCCCGCGCGGCCTCCAGCGCCGCATGCAATCCGTGGCAGCAGGCGTGGAATTTATGGCTAACGGATTCGAACAGCCAGTCCTCGCCCAGCCCATCCAGCGCGGCATCTACATCTTGGGCCCCCTTATGGGTGGCCCCAAAGCCATACTGCCCCTCAAGCGCATCGGCGTTTGGTTCGAAACCGCGCTGAATCAACGCGGCGGCCTCGACCCCGGCGGATGCGGCGAGACCGGCGTTGTAGGGTTTTCCCATCGTGCCGAATTGGGCCTTCAAACCCGCCGCGCGCGTAGCGGTTAGGCCCAGAACCTGCCGCATCTGATCAGCGTTGAACCCAAGTATTCGCCCCACGGCAACCGCCGAGCCAAAAGCCCCTGCGGTGGCAGTCTGGTGAAAACCGGCCTGATAGTGGCCACGTCCGAGCCACAGACCGATGCGGATCGAGACCTCCATCCCGACCAAAGCCGCCTCAAGGAAATCGACGAGGATCCGGTCGTCCCATTCGCTGACGGCCAGCGTGGCGGGTAAAACGGCGACCGACGGGTGGCCGATATGGGCAAAGTGGGTGTCGTCATAATCCAGCGCGTGCGATACTGTGCCATTCACCAGCGCCGCCGTGCGCAAAGGCGCGGCCCCGTGCCCGAACAGATGCGCCTGCGGGGTTCCGCCTTCGTCCAGTACCATCTGACGCACGGTGATTGAGACGGGTTCAGCTTCCCCGGCCCGCCCCACGGCGATCCAGTCCAGCGCGGACAGGGATGTCACGACCCGCGCCTGAGCAGAGGTCGAAACAGGACCCGCAGCAAAGGCGGCCAAAGATGTGGTCAAATCACTCATAAGGCGCAGTCTAGCGCGCGCCAAAAGCTGGTAAAGACTTAGCTGTAAAGATCGGCGGCCCGGGCTTCGAACGCGCGGACGATCCGTTGCATGGCCTCGTTGAAGACAACGCCGATGATGCCCTGCAGAATGGCGTTTTTAAATTCGAAATCCACGTGGAACGAGATGTTGCAACCGCCATCCGGCGCGTCCTCGAACTGCCAGTCGGATTTCATGTATTTGAACGGGCCGTCCAGATACTCGGTGTCGATTTTCTTTTGGCCGGGGAACAGAGTCACCCGGCTGCCGAAGCGCTCGCGGAAGACTTTGAAGGAAATGACCAGATCGGCCTCCATCACCTGCGCGTCGCCCGCGTCATAAGTTCGGCGAATGCGGGCAGCCGCGCACCAGGGCAGGAACTGTGGGTATTTCGCCACGTCGGCCACCAATTCATACATCTGCTGGGCGGTGTATGGCAGGTGGCGTGTTTCCGAATGGATAGGCATGGCGATCAGGCATTTACAGGTGACAATGGCGCGTCATGTCGTATGTTGCGCGCCAAAGATCAAGGGGGCTGTGATGAGTGACCGCGCATATGTGATAGATGAGATGATCTCGGCCAAGGCTATCGCCGCCCGGATCGAGGAGTTGTGCCGGGAAATCACGGGTGAGTTCGGCGGCACCGACAAGCTGGTTGTCGTCGGTCTGTTGCGGGGCAGCTTTGTCTTTATCGCCGATCTGGTGCGCGAGTTGGACCTGCCGATCGAGGTGGATTTTCTTGAGGCGTCCTCTTACGGCGATTCGATGGAGAGCAGCCGGGAAGTGCGTATTCTCAAGGACTTGCGCGGCGCAATTGAAGGGCGAGATGTGCTGGTTGTCGAGGATATTGTCGATACTGGCCACACGCTGAACCACGTCACGAACCTGCTGCGCAGCCGCAAACCGGCCCGTCTGAAATCCATCGCTCTGCTGGATAAACCCAGCCGTCGCGAGGTCGATTTCCGCTCGGACTGGATCGGGTTTGAGATTCCGGATGAATTTGTCGTGGGGTACGGCATCGACTACGCGCAGCGCAATCGCAACCTGCCCTTCATCGGCAAGGTCAGGTTTACCGAGGCGTAAATGGACCTGCGCCACCTGCTCCGCATGTCCCGATGGGCCCGGAACCCGCCCTCGGAAAGACGGGTGCTGTTGGTGATTTGCGCGATAGTGATCTGCCTGATGATCGCCGGGGTCGAATACATGGGATGGTGGCCGGACTGGGCGACCGGAGAAGAAATCCGCGCACCGCGCTGATTTTGCTAACCTAAAACCTGTCGGATGGCGGACAGAAACACCCCGGTCCCGATGGGAATAAGCGCGTCGGGGAAGTCGTAATCCGGGTTGTGCAATTGCGGATGGTCGCGCCCCGCCCCTAGCCAGAACATCGCCGTTTTGGCGCCCTTGCCGAATTGCCCGAAATCCTCAGAGAACCTTTGCGGGTCCGAGGTCAGGATGCAGGGAACGTCTCGGTCGGCGCAGGCGTCAGCCAGAATGCTCACAGCGTCGGGGTGATTGGTGCAGGCCTCGAACACATCGTCATAGGTGATGTCGAAAGTCAGCGCCTCGTCCCTGGTCACCTTGGCTACCAGCGCTTCGGCATCGGCAATCAGTGCGGTCATGCGGGCGTCCGACACGGTGCGCAGCGTGACCCAGAGTTCGGCATGTCCAGGAGCGATGCCAAAGGTCCGCTCGCCCAAACCGGCATGGGTCACGGTGGTCAGGGCATAGTCTTCATCCAGCGGCCCGCCTTGCCCCAAATCGCCAAGAGCGAGAATGAGTTGCGACAGCGCCCCCGCCGGAGACACCCCATCCTGCGGCGCCGCCGCGTGGGAGGTCTTGCCCGTTAACCCAATCCGCATCCCGCGCGACGCGCAGTTGGTTGCCCCTTGGCACAGTTCCACCGTACCCAGTTCCGACCCCGGCAAATTGTGCAGCGAGAACACGTAGTCCGGGGCAATCTGGATAAATTTCGGATCGGCGCGAAAGGCGATGGCCCCTTTCCCGGTTTCTTCAGCAGGTTGAAAGATCAGGACTACGCGCCCGGTTTTGGGGCGGGCCTTGCTCAAGGCCTCGGCCACGCCCAGCACGATCGTCATATGGCCGTCATGGCCGCATAGATGCCCTTTGCCGGGATCACGGGACACATAAGGCGCGTCCGAAATCTCCTGAATCGGCAACCCGTCCAATTCACACCGAATAGCCACGCTCGGGCCGCTTTGCCCGCTGTCGAAAACCGCAGCTACGCCATGCCCGCCGATTCCGGTCAGAACCAGATCGGCACCGGCGCGCTGCAAAAGACCGGCAACACGCGCGGCGGTTTGTTCTTCAAAACCAGAAAGTTCGGGCTGCTGGTGCAGTTCGTGGCGCAGGCCGGTCAGTCGAGCAATCGCGTTAGGCGTCACGCCTGCCCCAGCTTCTCTTGCCGTGCAGCGCGCAGCCGGGCGAAGTCATCGCCTGCATGGTAAGACGACCGCGTCAGAGGCGTGGCCGAAACCATCAGGAAGCCTTTGCCATAAGCGGCCTTTTCGTACGACGCAAACTCTTCGGGCGTCACGAAACGGTCAACGCCATGGTGCTTGGGCGTCGGCTGCAGGTATTGGCCGATCGTCAAAAAGTCGATATCGGCGGCGCGCATGTCGTCCATCACCTGGCGGACCTGCTGTTCATCCTCTCCCAGACCGACCATGATCCCGGATTTGGTGAAGATCGACGGGTCCTGTTCCTTGACCCGCTGCAACAGGCGCAGCGAGTGGAAATACCGCGCGCCGGGGCGAACTTGGGGGTACAGGCCCGGGATGGTTTCAAGGTTGTGGTTGAACACGTCCGGCTTCGCCTCGACCACCGTTTCCAGAACTGAAGGATCGCATTTCAGGAAATCCGGCGTGAGGATTTCGATTGTCGTTTTGGGTGAACGGTGCCGGATCGCGCGGATGGTCTGGGCGAAGTGATCCGCGCCGCCATCCTCAAGATCGTCGCGATCGACCGAGGTGATCACCACATGGTTAAGGCCCAGCTTCTCAACCGCATGGGCAACCCGGCCCGGTTCGAACACATCCAGCGCATCGGGGCGGCCTGTGGCGATGTTGCAGAAGGTGCAGCCGCGCGTACAGATCTCACCCATGATCATCATGGTGGCGTGGCCCTGGCTCCAACACTCGCCCACATTGGGGCATCCCGCCTCTTCGCAGACCGTCACCAGATTGTTGTCTCGCATGATCCGGCGCGTGTCGGCATAACCTTTGCCGCCGGGGGCCTTGACCCGAATCCAGTTCGGCTTTTTCGGCTGCGCATTGTCCGGGCGATGCGCTTTTTCCGGGTGGCGTTGCTCGGGAATCTTGAGGTCTCGCACGGGCAATTTTCCTGACTTTGGGTCAACTTTGGGTTCCCTTAACATAAACACATCGCTCCACGTACACCAGTGACGCATAGCCGCTATGCAGAGAGACCGTGCAGGCGCGGCGTAATCATCGCAAAAAATTTTAATTTTAATAATTTTCTTAATTGCTTGAGTAAAAGAAAAGAAATTGTGCGGGTGCAGCATATCTGCGATTGAAGGCGTTTTATTGCTGTTTTAAGTCACGTCCAAACACCACTGAATCACAGGAGCTTTTACATGAAATCCGGCACCAAACTGCCTGACGTGACCTTCCACACCCGCGTGCGCGATAACGCGATCGAGGGGCCCAACCCCTTCCGCTGGGAAGACAAGACAACCGCCGATTATTTTGCCGGCAAGCGCGTGATCCTGTTCTCGCTGCCGGGTGCGTTCACGCCCACATGCTCGACCTACCAACTGCCGGGATTTGAAAATGGGTATGCCGATTTCACCGCCAAGGGCATTGATGAGATCTACTGCATGTCCGTCAATGACAGCTTCGTCATGAACAAATGGGCGCAGGATCAGGGCCTGAAGAACGTCAAGGTGATCCCCGATGGGTCGGGAGAGTTCACCCGGAAGATGGGTATGCTGGTCGACAAGGACAATCTGGGTTTCGGCATGCGTTCCTGGCGGTATGCGGCCATCGTCAACAACGGCGTTGTCGAGGCGTGGTTCGAAGAGCTCGGCCTGATGGATAACTGCCCGGAGGACCCCTATGGCGTGTCCTCGCCGGAGACCCTGATGAAGCATCTGGAACAGGCGGTTGAGCCTGAACTGGCCTGAGCCTTATCGACCAAAGGCCCGCGTTCAGCGGGCCTTTTTCATGTGCGGGTGGCGGCTACGATCTCTTCGCCGACATCCCGGATCACCTGCGCCAACCGATCTGTCCATTCGTCGTCCCCAGTTGACGCCCGACGCACAAGACCAACCGTCCGCGCGGGCTGAGGCGCACCGAACCGCAGCAGCTTCAAGCCCGAAACAGCCTCGGATTCCGACCGCGCCGCCAGTTCGGGCATCAGGGTCAGGCCGAACCCCTCGGCGACAAGGCGAGACAAGGTGGCCAGCGAGGATGCGCCCATATTGATCTGCCCGCTGCTGCGATCTTGCCCGCAGACCTCAAGCGCCTGATCGGTCAGGCAGTGGCCGTCTTCCAGTAGCATCAGTTGCGCTGATTTCAGGTCTAAGGGCCGCAAAACATCCGGGCTGCTGGTCAGTTTCTTCAGACGCGCTGCGCTGCCCGCGATCAGGAAGTGGTCCTGAAACAGCGGGATTTCGCGAAACTCTGACCCACCGGCAGGCAGAGCCAATACGGCGGCATCAATCTCACCGGCCTGCAGCAGCGACAGCAGGGTTTCAGTCCGCGCTTCGCGGATTTGGACCCGCAGTGACACGTCCCCTGCCCGCAATCCGGCAAGAACGCCGGGCAGCAGGTAAGGCGCGATTGTCGGTATGATCCCGATCGACAGGGATCGGTGACCGCCGGAATGATCCCGCGCGAACTGATCCAGCCGGTCGGCGGCCCCCAGCACATTCCGCGCATGATCTAGAACATCGCGCCCCAGCGGGGTCAGCAGGATGTCCCGGGCCTGGCGTTCGAACAGAACGCCGCCCAGAACTTCTTCCAACGTTTTGATCTGAACTGACAGAGCCGGTTGTGAGACATGGCAGGCCTGCGCCGCGCGTCCAAAGTTGCGGTGTTCGGCAACGGCTCGGAAATACTGCAATTGGCGGAGTGTGAAATTCATAACCGTTGATTATCACTTCCAGCGCCAATCGCAAGTTAACGTAATCGCCGGATCAACCGATCATGCGATCCATCTCAGTCTGTTCCTGATAGTGGCGCTTGAGGCGCTGCAAGGCGATGCGCAACACAATCTTGCCCGACCGCGCTGACCATCCCATGCGTTTTTCCGCAAGCTCCAGCCCCTCGAGGTAGCAACAACACCGCAGGGCCACATCGCTCAACCCCGGTCCGAGGTCGGATAAGGCGCGCGACACCCGATCCCGCGCGTTCGAGGACCCGCGCCCGCCATGCGATTCACTGTCGAAATGGCCGCGCCCACCCGCGGTCAGAAACCTGTCCCAGTTCTGCGCGACCTGCGGGCCAATCTGCGCAAGCTCAAAATCTTCGCGCAGGCGCTCACCGGCGCTGACCAAAGTTTCATCCAGAAACGGCCTCCCATCCCGATCCCGCCTGCGCGCCAAAGCGATCAGAGGGCTTTCCGCTGCGCTATACCGAATACGCCGCGCGCGATCGTTCTGGGGCGCTGACCCTTGCGGCTGGAACGGCGTCTGGGCGTCCGCCATGCCGAATTCGTTCCGGTTGCGCGCTTTGTTTTCCGCCTTGGCCACCAACTGGCTCAGCGCCGTCCGGCCCGAAGATGAAATCCTGTACCGGGAAATGCGCCCCGGATTGTCGCAGGAAATCCAGTCCTGCAGCGCCAAAGCCTGCGCGATGTGACAATCGACAACGGCGGTTTTTGTGGCCCAGGCCTTGCCCGTGTCGCGCACGACTACGGCCTTGTCCATATCCTCGGCCACAGCCAGAACCGACCCGGTCTCGCACAGACGGCGCAGAACCCGCAGCGCTTCGCGGTCAAATTGTTCCTCTACGTCCTCGGGCTGGCAGGAATAGTCCGCCTGCTTTTCTGCCAGCGAAAAATGCGTTTCGGCCAGCGATTGCAAAGCGGCATCCACAAGCGGGTCGTCACGCCGCATTTCGATACGACGAATTTGTCTGAGGATGGTGGATGCATGGCACCCCGCCGATCTTGCGATATCGCGGATCGACCGACCGGCCTCGGTATGCGCGAGATACCTTTGCGCGCCTTCTGGAACCCACGCCGGAATGGTGAAAGCCATGTTATTTTCCATATTTATTTGCCCTCGTCGACAAAACAGACTGCCTCTTTTCGCCCTCGGAATTTGGGTTAACCAAATCTAACTAGAGTTGCTTTCGTTACTCGTTCGTTAACCCCGAAGCGCTGAAGCCAGATTTGATTCAAAAAGATAAACAGTCATGAAACCATCGTTCGGCACGAAGCATAATGGCGCAACACCCGCTTAGGTTGTGCAACAAGCAGGCTGTCAATCAAACGAATACAGGACACCTGAAATGCAAGACCTGATGACCATGCTCACAACGCTCCGCCGCCCCCGTCTGTTGGCACGCGCGGCAAAATTCGGAGCGCAAGACTATAATCGGGATCGGCATTTGCAGCGTATTCTAGGATACGGCGCGCTACCCGGTACCGGGGCAGCATTGGTCCAGTTGCTAGAGCTTGAGCGAGAGGTGAATGACCTGAGAAAAGAAGAAGATGCCGCCTATTCACTGGTGCGGCATCTGGATTTGCTGATCGCATTGTTGGGCGAGGCGCAATTGTATCAGGCCAGCCGCGCCGCGCAGTATCAATAGTTAGGTAAACGCATCCGGCATCGAGGCCTTCTTCTCGGCGATATACGCCTCGAGCGCGGCGTTGATTTCGGGGTCGAGCTGGGGCTGCTGGTAGTTGGCCAGCAGATGCTCGACCCGCGAGGATGCCAGCGCACGCGTATCGCGCGAGCCTTCCTCCTGCCAGGTTTCGAACGGTTTGTAGTCCAGCAAGTCGGTTTTCCAGAACGCTTCCTTGAAGTTCGCCTGCGTATGGGCGCAGCCAAGATAGTGACCACCCGGCCCGACCTCGCGGATCGCATCCATGGCCTGCGCATTCTCATCATGCGCCACGCCTTTGGCCAGACCGTGCAGAATTCCAAGCTGGTCGGCATCCATGACGAACTTTTCGAAATCGGCCACCAGACCTCCTTCGAGCCAGCCGCAGGAATGCAGCATGAAGTTCACGCCCGCCATCAGGCCCATGTTCAGCGAGTTCGCGGTTTCATAGGCCGCCTGAGCGTCCGGCAGCTTCGAACCGCAGAACGATCCAGCAGATCGGAACGGCAGGTTCAGACGCCGCGCAAGCTGGCCTGCGCCGTAAGTGATATGCGACGCCTCTGGCGTTCCGAATGTCGGTGCCCCTGAGTTCATGTCGATCGAGGTCACAAACGCTCCGAAGATTGCCGGTGCACCCGGGCGAATGATCTGGCTGTACGCCACACCTGCCAGAACCTCGGCCAAAACTTGTGTCAGGGTCCCGGCAACCGAAACCGGTGCCATCGCACCGCCCACAATAAACGGCGAGATGATGCAGGCCTGATTGTTGCGCGCGTATACCTCAAGCGAGCCCATCATTACGTCGTCGAAGGTCAGCGGCGAGTTGATGTTAGTGAGCGAGGTCATCACCGTATTGTTCTGAACGAACTCTTTGCCAAACAGAATCTCGCACATCTCAACCGAATCCTGCGCCCGGCTGGGATCGGTGACCGAGCCCATGAACGGCTTGTCCGACAGCGTCATATGCGCCTTTAGCATATCCAGATGGCGCTTGTTCACCGGAATATCGGTCGGTTCACATACGGTCCCACCCGAATGGTGCAGCCATTTCGACATGTAGGCCAGTTTCACGAACTTGTTGAAATCGTCCATGGTCGCGTAGCGGCGTCCACCTTGCGCATCGCGCACGAACGGAGGGCCGTAGACAGGGGCCAGAACCAGATTGCGCCCACCGATTTCAACCGATTTCTCGGGGTTGCGCGCATGTTGCGTAAACTGGCTGGGGGCCGTTTTGATCAGCTCTCGCGCCAGACCGCGCGGGATGCGCACACGCTCACCATCGATGTCCGCGCCCGCGTCGCGCCAACGTTCCAGCGCGGCCGGATTGTCAACGAAGTTGACGCCGATCTCTTCCAGAACGGTTTCCGCGTTGTGTTCGATGATCTCTAGCGCTTCTTCGTTGAGGATCTCGAAGTTCGGAATATTCCGCTGAATGTACTTTGCGGTTTCGATGCGGACTGCCGTGCGCTCGGCCCGGCGGGCGGCGCCACCGCCGCCTCTCGCCCTGCGCCGGGTGTTTGCCTCTGCCATGAGAAAATCCCGTCTGAGTGTTTAGGTTGAGCGTTGTGTTACAAGATTGCGCAATCCTAACGCATCTGGATTACGGCGCTCTAGTGGTAAAAGCGACACGAGGCCAACGTATCGGCGCTTATTTTTCCTTTCCGCAGAAATCGGTCCTTTTCGGCGTAACGACATCTGCGTGGCGCTTAATGTAAATCTCTTTTCCGGCCCGCGCATGGCCTCGGCAAACCGGCGCCATCCACTTATCGTAGTCCGTTCGCCCGTCTGTGGATCGCATAGCAACCGCAAGGCTTGCACTTTTCCCACATTCCATCGCGACGCATCTTTGACGACCGCTGCCGCTGACATTTCTGTAGTGCTGAAAAAAACTTGGACACCCGCATTTGGGTTTGCCCGACAGTGCGATCACCTTCATCCGAAAATAATTTTGACGGTTCAGCCGGTATGTCGCAGTCTTGCATTCCTCGCGCGCTTTGTCGTCAACAGCCCAACGATCCTTGGCAATGAAAAACGCCGCCTTGAACCGGGGGTTGTTGTGTTTTTCGCACATCGGAATGATGAAGGACTGCCCGTAGGGTTTGGGAATGAACTCTCCCTTCTTATTCTTCTTCGCCTCGTCGATTTTCACGAACCGAACGTGGGCCCCATGCTTTCCCGGCTTAGAGCAGCCCATGTAAAAGCAGGCCGGGTCGCGCTTTTCATTTCCAGTGTAGATTTTCCAGTGGTTCAGCCATGATCCGCAGCCGCATTTGGGTCGCTTTGACGACCCTTCGTGGTTCTGCACAGGATGCCGGTCTTTGTAGACCTTCTGAGTTCCGCCAAGGCCATAGCCGGTATGTTCGGGCATAACGCGCTACCTAAATATCAACTAAACACTGCCCACAGTGTAACAAATTCTACAGGTCTATGCATCTTCGGCAAAACCCTTGCGCTGGTGTGGCAGGCGTCTTAAAGCGACCGCATGACCCAAGACACCCACGACCGCCTTCTGATCATCGACTTCGGCAGCCAGGTGACGCAGCTAATCGCACGCCGCCTGCGCGAACTGAACGTCTATTGCGAAATTCACCCCTATCAGAATGTCACGATGGATTTCGTGCGAGAGATGTCTCCGCGCGCCGTGATCTTCTCGGGTGGTCCCGACAGCGTGACGCGCGAGGGTTCGCCGCGCGCGCCGCAAGGAATTTTCGACCTCGGCATACCGATCCTGGGCATCTGTTATGGCCAGCAGGTGATGATGCACCAACTGGGCGGCAAGGTCGAAAGTGGCCACGGCACCGCCGAGTTCGGACGCGCCTTTGTTACCCCGAACGGCAAACTAGATATTCTGGACGGCTGGTTCGCAGAGGGCGACGAACAGGTCTGGATGAGCCACGGCGATCACGTCAGTAAAATCGCTCCGGGCTTTGAGGTGTACGGCACCTCACCCAACGCGCCCTATGCGATCACGGCGGACCCGAACCGGCATTTCTATGCGGTGCAGTTTCACCCAGAGGTGCATCACACCCCCAAGGGCGCGAAACTGTATGAAAACTTCGTAAAGCTCGCAGGGTTCAGCGGCGACTGGACCATGGGTGCCTATCGCGAAGAGATGATCCGCAAGATCCGCGAACAGGTCGGCGACAAAAAGGTGATCTGCGGGTTGTCCGGCGGTGTCGACAGCTCGGTCGCCGCGATCCTGATTCACGAGGCCATCGGCGATCAGTTGACCTGCGTCTTTGTCGATCACGGTCTGCTGCGCAAGAACGAAGCCACCGAAGTCGTTGGCATGTTCCGCGACAACTACAACATCCAACTGATCCACGCGGATGAAAGCGAACTGTTCCTCGGCGAGTTGGACGGCCAAAGCGATCCCGAGACCAAGCGAAAGATCATCGGCAAGCTGTTCATTGACGTGTTCCAGAAACACGCCGACACCATCGAAGGGGCCGAGTTCCTGGCGCAGGGCACGCTCTACCCCGATGTGATCGAGTCGGTTTCCTTCTCAGGCGGTCCTTCGGTGACGATCAAATCGCACCACAATGTCGGTGGCCTACCGGAAAAGATGGGCCTGAAACTCGTCGAACCCCTGCGCGAGTTGTTCAAGGATGAGGTCCGCGCACTGGGCCGCGAACTGGGTCTGCCCCAAAGCTTCATCGGCCGCCACCCCTTCCCCGGCCCCGGTCTGGCGATCCGCTGCCCCGGCGAAATCACCCGCGAAAAGCTGGAAATTCTGCGCGAGGCAGACGCGATCTATATCGACCAGATTCGCAAACACGGCCTCTATGACGATATCTGGCAGGCTTTTGTGGCGATTCTGCCGGTCCGAACTGTCGGTGTGATGGGCGATGGGCGGACTTACGACTATGCCTGCGCCCTGCGTGCCGTGACGTCAGTTGATGGCATGACCGCCGACTATTACCCGTTCAGCCATGAATTCCTTGGCGAAACGTCCACCCGGATCATTAACGAGGTCAAAGGCATCAACCGATGCACCTATGACATCACCTCAAAACCACCGGGCACGATTGAGTGGGAATGACAGGAAAGCCGGTTCACGACCGGCTTTTTATATTTATCAATGAGATAAACCAACCCACGAGGCGCACTTGAACGGCAACCAGTCTCATGTCTTCAAGGCAGCCGTTTGGATGACCGGCGCGATTGCGTCGTTTTCATCCATGGCAGTCGCAGGGCGAGAACTGAGCCTGAATCACGACACGTTCGAGATCATGATGTACCGCAGTTTTGTGGGCGTTCTGATTGTGTCTCTGGTGCTCACCGCATCCGGAAAATGGCATCAGGTTTCCACCGAACGGATGGGCTTGCACGTGGTTCGAAACGTGGTGCATTTCGCCGGGCAGAACCTGTGGTTCTACGCCGTTGCCGTCATCCCGCTTGCGCAGGTCTTTGCGCTGGAATTCACCAACCCGATCTGGGTGATCCTGCTTTCTCCGCTGTTTCTGAAAGAACGCCTGACGGCCCTACGCGTTACGGCTGCCCTGATCGGTTTCCTCGGCATCCTGATCGTCACCCGTCCAGGGACCGTGCCCCTGAACCTTGGCGTCGCAACCGCTGCGGCATCCGCGATTTTCTTCGCATTAACAACAATTACGACGAAGCAACTCACCCAAACCGCAAGCACCGGCTGCATCCTTTTCTGGCTGACGGTGATCCAGGCTATTCTCGGCGTCGCCGCAGCCGGAATTGACGGCCGGATCGCCTTGCCGAGCCCTCAGACCGCGCCCTACTTGCTGCTTGTCGGGCTGGCGGGGCTGCTGGCGCACTACTGTATCACCAACGCGCTGGCGATCGCGCCTGCCACCGTTGTTGTCCCATTCGATTTCGCGAGGCTACCAACAATCGCGGTTGTCGGCATGCTGCTGTACGGTGAACCAATCGACAACTGGACGCTTCTTGGGGCCGCCGTGATCTTTGCAGGTATCTTTTTGAACGTCTGGTCCGAAAATCGTAACAGTTTGGCAACAGTCCCCCGCGATACTCATCACAAGTAACGCACGGTCACTGGTTGACGATAAAGTAAACGCGAAGAAAGTATCGAGCACCACAATTCAGCAGGGCAACGCGGACACACTCAATCCACCACCATCCGCACCTGCGAAGGACAACGAGGGAGGAATAAATGAAAAGAGCGCTACTTTCAGCGTGCGCACTTTGTGTGGGGTCAACTGCGGCGCAGGCAGGCGGCCTGGATCGAACAGGTCAGCCCATCACTCTGATCTTTGAAGAGGGTAACTACGCCGAGTTTTCGATATCGCGGACAAACCCGGACGTCACAGGCGATGACCTGACGAATCAGAACCCGTTCGGCACACCCTCGGGCAACATTGCTGGCGACTTCAACCAGGTTGGGGCTGGCGTGAAGTACGATATCAATGAGCAGCTTTCCGTGTCGTTCCTCTATGATCAGCCTTTTGGATCGGACATCCGTTACCCGCTTCCATCCGGCAATCCGACGCAACCCGGCTCGCTTCTTCTGGGCGGGACCGAGGCGTTTGCGGATTCAGACAGTTACACCGGCATCCTCCGCTACAAATTCAACGACAACTGGAGCGTTCACGGCGGACTTCGCTATCAGCGCCTTGACGGTAATATCCGGCTGCAAGGCTTGGCCTATGGACCCTTTGACAGCTATGAAATCGACGTGGCACGCGATGGAGCTTTCGGCTGGGTCGTCGGTGCTGCCTACGAGATTCCCGACATCGCATTGCGTGTGGCGCTAACCTATCAGTCGGAAATCGAACACGACTTCTCCACGACGGAAAACTCGCCCCTGTTCCCGGCAACCATTAATGGCACGCAGGAGGTAAAAACTCCTGAGTCGGTCAATCTGGATTTCCAATCCGGCGTTGCAAAGAACACACTTCTGTTCGGTAATATCCGCTGGGCCAATCATAGCGTCACTCAGCTGAGCACCACTGCTGTTGGACCACTTCCCAGCGTTGAGCTGATCGATCTGACCAACACCATCACCTTCAACCTTGGTGTTGCGCACCGGCTGAACGAAAACTGGGCTGCTTCTGTCGCTTTGGGCTATGAACAGGAAGACGGAGACGACCTTGTTTCGCCACTGGCCCCGACCAACGGTTTCAAGAGCATTAGCGTTGGCCTGCAATACACCCACGAAAACATCAGAATCAGTGGCGGCGTTCGTTACACTGATCTGGGTGATGCGTTTGCCGAAACCGGCACACCAGATGTTGCGCGAGCCGACTTCCGGGACAACGACGCTGTAAGTTTTGGCCTTCGGGTTGGCTTCAGCTTCTGAACAAAAACAATAACCTGATCTGGAAATCTAAGCCCGCCGGCTCTCGGCGGGTTTTTTTTGAATTCGCACGATCCGGGTCGCGTATGACCCGCAAAATGCGTCAATTGGGTTCATGACAGTTCAAAAAACACTCTCCCCCCGCGCATGGTCCGAGCTTTTGCTGCTTGGCCTGATCTGGGGTGCCTCGTTTGTGGCGATCCGGATCGCGCTTGATAGCATTCCGGTCATGACATCCGTTTTGCACCGCACCTTTTGGGCGATGCTGGCTCTTTGGCTGGTCGTTTGGGCGAGACGGTTGGAAATTCCACGAGACCCACGAATTTGGGCTGCTTTCCTAGTGATGGGACTTTTGAACAACGTCATCCCGTTCTCACTGATGGCATGGGGTCAGTTGTACATCGATACAGGGCTGACTGCGATCCTGAACGCTGCGACGGCTGTGTTTGGCGTTCTGGTGGCCGCCCTGTTTTTCAAAGACGAACGCCTGACCAAACCGCGTCTTTTTGGGGTCGCCTTGGGGTTTCTGGGGGTCTCCATTGCAATTGGCCTCGGAAACTTCGCCAGTTTCAACCTGCAAAGCACCGCTCAACTAGCCATTTTAGCCGGTACGATCTCTTACGCCTTCGCAGCCGCCTGGGCGCGGGCCACCTTGTCCGAACTTCCCCCGCAGGTTGCTGCCGCTGGCATGCTGACCGGGTCCACACTTTTGACCCTCCCCATAGCCCTGATGGTGGACGGAGTGCCCAGCTTTAACCTGCCAGTCGAGACGTGGCTCGCAATTGGCTACTATGCAATCGTCGCAACCGCCGGGGCCTATCTGCTGTACTACCGGGTGTTGGCGATGGCTGGCAGCGGCAACTTGATGCTGGTGACGCTTGTTATCCCGCCCATTGCCATCGTTCTTGGCGCCCTTCTGCGGGATGAAGCGCTGAAACCCAGCGCCTATCTCGGATTTGCCGTCCTCGCGATTGGCCTGCTGATCCTGAACCGATCCGGCAGACGCGATTGACGCCGCCCCCTGCCCGATTTAGCAAAGGCAAAAAAGGGACAGCGGACCATGATCTACAGCTCAGCTCAGGACTGGCGCGATGCGGCGCGGAAGAAGGTGCTGTTTTTCGGCATGTCGGGTCTGGGCAAAACCTATGTGTCGAACATCCTGCGGGACTCGGGCAACTGGTTTCACTACTCGATCGACTACCGCATCGGCACCCGCTATATGGGCGAATACATCACCGACAACGCCAAGGCAGAGGCGATGAAGGTTCCGTTTCTGCGCGAGTTGCTGCTGTCGGATTCGATCTATATCGGCTCTAATATCTCGTTCAACAACCTGACACCTGTGGCAGCGTATCTTGGAAAGCCCGGCGACCCTGCGAAGGGCGGTCTTGAGATGCCCGAGTATCGCCGCCGACAGGAACAGTTCCGTCTGGCCGAGATTAACGCCTTGCTGGATACCGGCTATTTCATCGACCGCGCGCAACGCCTGTACCAGTACCCTCATTTCATTTGCGACACCGGCGGTTCGATTTGTGAGTGGGTGGATCCCGACGATCCCAAAGACAAAATCCTGTCCAACCTGTCGGAACAAACGCTTATGATCTGGCTTCAGGGGGACGAGGATCACACCTCGGAATTGATCCGGCGGTTCGACAAGGCTCCTAAGCCGATGTCCTATCAGGCCGAATTCTTGACCCACGTGTGGACAGAATACCTGGACCAGCATGGTTGCGCCGAAGCCGACGTCGACCCTAACGCCTTTATTCGCTGGACCTACGCGCAGGCACTGGCCCATCGCAAACCCAGATACGAGGCGATGGCGCGAAACTGGGGCGTCACGATCACAGCGAAAGACATCGGAAAGGTCCGGGACGCGGGCGATTTCGATGAGTTGATCGAACGCACCCTTGAGACCCGCCGCAATTGCGCCTAACTGTCAGTTTTCCCTGAACTCTTCAAAAGCTTGAACCCATGCCTATCAAGATCCCCTCAGACCTGCCCGCCTTTGACGTCCTGACCAACGAGGGCGTCATGGTCATGGCTGAGGATCAGGCTATGCGGCAGGACATCCGCCCCCTGCGGATCGGGTTGCTGAATCTGATGCCCAAGAAGATTCAGACCGAAAACCAGTTCGCGCGCCTGATCGGAGCGACGCCGCTGCAGATCGATCTGACTCTGATCCGCATGACCGAGCATCGGACGCGCAATACCGCCGCCGAGCATATGGCCGAGTTTTATCGTCCCTTCCAAGAGGTAAAGGACGAAAAGTTTGACGGGCTGATCATCACCGGTGCCCCAATCGAACATCTGGAATTCCCCGATGTCACCTATTGGAACGAAATGACCGAGGTTTTTGACTGGACCCAGACCAACGTTCATTCCACCTTTGGGGTGTGCTGGGGCGGGATGGCGATGATCAACCATTTCCACGGCGTCAAGAAGCACATGCTAGAGGGCAAGGCATTCGGGTGTTTCCGGCATCGGAACCTCAAACCCGCCTCGCCGTTTCTGCGTGGGTTCTCGGACGATTGCGTCATTCCCGTCAGCCGGTGGACCGAGATGAAACAGCATGAGATCGACGCCGCGACCGGCCTGACCACCTTGCTGGGCAGTGACGATGTAGGCCCCTGTCTGGTCGAGGACCAAAGCCACCGCGCGCTCTATATCTTTAATCACTTCGAATATGACAGTGACACGCTGAAACAGGAGTATGACCGGGACGTTGAAAATGGTACTCCGATCAATGTGCCGATGAATTACTACCCTGACGATGATCCGTCTCAGTCGCCACAAAACCGGTGGCGCAGTCACGCGCATCTGCTGTACGGCAACTGGATCAGTGAAATCTATGGAACGACCCCTTACGACATCACCCGAATTGGCATGGATACAACCGACCTGAGGGCCTGACAAAATGATGCGCGCCGGTGTCATACTGCTGATCCTTTTAGTTGTGCTCTGGGGCATATCGCTCTGGCGTGCGGCGCGTCTGGAGGCCCGGGCCGAGGCCGCCTTTCCGCCCGAGGGCCAAATCCTCGACGTGGATGGCATAGCGGTTCATGCCGTTGTCATGGGTGAAGGGCCGGATGTGGTGCTGATCCACGGCTCCAGCGGGAACACTCGCGACATGACCTTCGCGCTTGCGCCGATACTGGCCAAGAACTATCGGGTCATCGTGTTCGACCGGCCCGGCCTTGGATATTCGGCCAGTTTCAACCCGGACGGTGAGACGATCATCGAACAGGCGGACATCCTGCAGCGGGCTGCCGCCCAGTTGGGGGCCGAAAAGCCCATTGTCGCGGGGCAAAGCTATGGCGGCTCGGTGTCGCTGGCCTGGGCGGTCACGCGGCCTGACAACATCTCGGCCCTGGTTCTGATCGCAGCGGCGGCGATCCCGTGGGAGACTCCGCTGGACGGGTTCAACCGGATGGCGTCGACCTCGGCTGGAAATGCGCTCGCCTTGCCGATTGTGGCGTCCTATGTCCCCGATTGGTTTGTCGACAAGGCGCTGGATAACGTGTTTGCCCCGCAAAAAACGCCCGAGGGCTATGCCGAACACTTTGGACCGGAACTGACCATGCGCACAGCATCGATGCACGCGAATGCCAAGCAACGGGCTAACCTGCTGGACGAAGTGGCCGCGTTGCAGCCGCGTTACGGTGAGATTTCGGTTCCGACCGAAATCGTTCATGGCACCGCCGACGACACCGTCAGCCTAGACTGGCATTCAACGCGGCTGATTGAGCAGATCCCCGGCGCGGAACTGATTGAACTGCCGGGCATCGGCCATATGCCGCAGGTCGTTGCCGCGCCCGAGGTTGCTGCCGCCGTCGACCGGGCCGCTAAACGCGCGGGTTTGCGTTAACCTTCCGCTTAATCCATAGTAAATTATGGATTTTATCGCGAGGTAGAACATGGCCCGGTCCGAAAAAGGTTCCATCCAAAAGCACTTTGACAAGGACGCCCCCAAAAGCGTGCGCGAGGAAATCAAAAACGCGAAAAAGGGGGATATCCTGAACCCGACCTACCCATACTCGGAAAAGATGAAGACCAAAGAGTATGAACAACAGATCGAGGCGCTGCAGATCGAACTGGTCAAGATGCAGGCATGGGTCAAGGAAACGGGCCAACGGGTCGCCATCCTGTTCGAAGGCCGCGATGCGGCCGGCAAGGGCGGCACGATCAAGCGGTTCCGGGAAAACCTGAACCCACGCGGCGCGCGGAACGTGGCGCTCAGCAAACCGTCGGACGCAGAGCGCTCGCAATGGTATTTCCAGCGCTACATCCAGTACCTGCCATCGGCGGGCGAGATCGTGTTCTTCGACCGTAGCTGGTACAACCGGGGCGTGGTGGAAAACGTCTTCGGCTTCTGCACAACCGAAGAACGCGAGCGATTTTTCCGACAGGTCATCCCGCTAGAGACCGGTCTGACCAATGACGGCATCCGGCTGTTCAAATTCTGGCTCAATGTCGGGCGTGCAGAACAGCTCAACCGGTTTCTGGCGCGGGAAACGGACCCTTTGAAACAGTGGAAATTAAGCCCCATCGATGTTGCCGGGCTGAACAAATGGGACGAATACACCCAGTCGATTTCCGAGACCTTAACCCGCTCGCACACGGAAAGCTGCCCCTGGACCATCGTGCGCTCCGACGACAAGAAACGCGCCCGTATCGCCGCGATCCGCACCGTTCTGCACGGGTTGGACTACGACGAAAAAGACAAAAAAGCGCTGGGCGACATTGATCAGACCATCTGCGGCGGGCCGGAGATTTGGGATTCCTGACCGCTGCAACGGGTCATTTGACACACCGAAGCCGCATTTCTGCCACCGGGAAGCCCTTGATCTGAACTAAGCCTCATCCTCAAAAAGCAAACATGCAGACAGGTGCTTTTGATGATCGAGGAAGTTATTGCCGCCCTACGGCACCCTTTCGAGTTGTTCTTTGATCCAACGAACCGCTTGTCGTTGCTGCACTTGGCGACCGCACTTGCAGCGGCGATTTTCGTTTTTTACCGCACACGCAAGATGCGCGACGGAAAAAGCCTGCTGAACTGGTTGTTGCCATGGGATGTTCTGTCGCACAAATCCGCCAAGGCAGACTATGTTATGTTCTTCGTGAACAAATCGCTGGTTGCCGCCATCTATGCCTCGATCCTTGTGCAGGTGCCATTCTGGTACAACATGGTCGAAAAGGTCATGGGCCCCGCCCCCGCAGCCCCGGCCGAAACGTCCTGGACCGTTTCCGCGATATACACCATTATCGCCGTTCTGGCCTTTGACGGCGCCTTATGGTTGGGGCACTACATCTTCCACAAAGTCCCGTTTTTGTGGGAGTTCCACAAGGTCCACCACTCAGCCGAGGTCATGACTCCCCTTACCGCGTCCCGCATGCACCCGGTGGAAGAGGTGTTTGCGTCATTGTTGAGCGGGCTTGTGGTCGGCGTTACCGTGGCCCTGCTTGACCAGTATTTCGGGGCTGGTGCCAGTGGCTTTACCCTGTTTGGGCTGAATATCATCGTGTTTGTCTTTTTCATCGCCGCCTTCAACCTGCGGCACAGCCATGTGTGGCTGCAATATCCCAACTGGGTGCAGCACATCTTTGTCAGCCCTGCGCAGCACCAGATCCACCACTCCAAGGCGCGGCGGCACTGGGACAAGAACATGGGTTTCATTTTTGCCTTCTGGGACTGGACCGCTGGCACGCTGTATTCCCCCAAGACCAATGAAAACGTGGAATATGGTCTGGGCAATGGCGAGGATGGTACGTGGAATAGCCCCATGGCCCTGTATTTCCGCCCCTTCAAAAACGCCTATGCGCTTTTCAAGAAGGACCCGCGGGGTGCTTTTATAAGCTCAGCAGAGCAAACCGACGTTGTTTCAGAGGGCACGCCGCCGAAACCAGCGGAAAGCAACTGACCCATCCGTCAGGAAAATACCGCGCAACCGTTGGACGAAGGCGGTCTGATACTCTATCTCTTTGGTCTCAATACTCTTTAGCGCAAAGGTGCCTGAGGCCGGGATGACGAAACGCGGGTATCACCACGGAAACCTGAAACAAGCCCTGATCGAGGCCGCGTTGTCGCTGGTCGAAGAAAAGGGCCCGACCGGCTTCACCCTGTCCGAAGCCGCCAAAACCGCCGGTGTCACCCCCGCTGCCGTCTATCGCCACTATCACGGGCGCGAGGACCTGATCGCCGAGGCCGCCCGTCAGGGGTTCGAGATGTTCGCCGACCTGATGCAATACGCCTATGACAAAGGCCAGCCCTCGGCCCTAGCTGCGTTCGAGGCAACCGGGCGCGCCTATTTGGCCTTCGCGCGCAAGAACCCGGGCCATTACATCGCGATGTTCGAAAGTGGCATCTCACTGAACCGCACCCCCGAACTGTCGATGGCCGCGAACCGTGCCAAAAGCGTGCTGGAAAAGGCCGCCGCCGACCTGTCACAACACATCCCCCCCGAAAAGCGTCCGCCTGCGTCGATGTTCAGCGCGCATATCTGGGCGATGAGCCATGGGGTTGTCGAACTGTTCGCCCGCAATACGGGCGCGACCTCGCCCTTCCCGCCCGAAGACCTGCTGGAAAGCGGAATTGGCATTTACCTTAGAGGGCTGGGTCTGGTTCCGCAGGACGACTGACCGGCGCTAGAGAAACCGGTTGCCCGTCGGAACGCTCAGACCCGAGGTGACGTTGATCAGGTTCATCTCGCCCATGCCCTTGATATCGACTGGGCCAATATCGGACACTTGGAACTCGTCGATCAGAGCATATTTCATCTCTTCCGGGGCGACGATGTGCATCGGGTTGGCAAAGACCTGCAGGCGCGAGGCGATATTCACCGCCGGGCCGAACACGTCGTAGACGTATTTCTGAATTCCAACGACCGACCCTACAGCCGCGCCCATGCCAAGCCCGACCCGGGCCTGCCATTTGTGCGGATGGCTTTCGTTGCGCCGCTCGAGGTAGCGCAGAAACCGCACCGCGCAATGGGCCACCGCCGTAGCGTGGTCCGGTGTGGCATCCGGCATACCCGAGACCGCAAGGTACGCGTCGCCAATGGTCTTGATCCGCTCACATCCGAACTGCTCCACAATACGGTCGAAGGCAGTGAAAATGTCGTTCAACTCGCTCAGCGTAACGGTCGGGTCCGTCTTGGCGGCAAAGTCGGTGAAGCCGACGAAATCCAGCATGACAACGGAAACCTGATCATAGAGCTGCGGAGTGACGACACCGAAGGTCTTGAATTCTTCGTACACCGCCCTCGGCATGAGATTCAGCAGCAGCCGCTCGACCCGTTCCTTTTCGCGCTCCAACTCTCGGGTGTTCCGTTCCACCATGGTCGAGTAGCTGTCGATCATGCTCTCCAACTCGCGGATGCGGGTGATGTTCTGGCATTCGATGATAAGAACCTGCTCGGACAGGCCGTTTGCCAGCGACACGGCAACCGCAAAAACCAGCGTCCGGCGCTTGGGTTTGATCTGCAGCTCCACCGAGTAGCGCAGGCCGGATTGCTTCACATCCTCCAGCTCTCTTGCGTCGAGATCCGGCAGGAGATCCCGTAAAGTCTGTCCCTCGGTCGGGGTTCCGAACCATTCCGCGAACGGACCGTTGTGGAATACAAACTGCAGATCAGACGCCCGCACCACAGCTACGCCGACACCAATCGCGCGCAGCAACTGTTCATTTATGGCGGCAATGCTCATGCGGCGGTCTTTGCAACGATGATCAACCGTTTCGATTCAATCGCACGAAGCGCCAGCTTAACGTCTTCGTCAGACATCCCATGATCGGCCAAAGCTTGACCGAACAATTCGGCCATTTCATCGAAGTGATCGTGCGAGATGTTCAGGTGCCTATGCACGGCTTCGATCCGGTCATCACTGAAAGACGCAGGCCCGCCGACCAGTGAGGACACGAACTTGGTCTGGTGATCGATAAGACGCGGCATATCTATTTCTTCGAAATAGACCCCGATCTCATCAGAATCCAACGCCATTTCGTAGAATGACATCACAACGCGGCTGATCGTTTTGAAGCCGCCATATTTATCGTAAATCGTCTGTGACACACCAAAACCCGGGTATAACCTTTGAATAACACCACAACACTATATCAACTTGATATTTTTGTTAACGCTAATAAGTCCCGGGCGAAAATTTGTGGGAAACAGCAGAAAAACTCAGGCTTTGCCTAGAAAAATGGCACCCTTACACCTGCAAATCATCTGCACAGGGAACGTGGCCCACATACCCGCCCTGCTCTAGCAGCTTGGTCTGACCGCCCATTCGCCAACGCAGCTTTTGCTGCGCCGACTGCAACTCGCGCCGGGCTCGGAACCAAAGCGGACCTTTGTCCAGCCCCGTGTTGGTCGCAACGTCTGTCTCACGCTCGCCGCTTTTGACCAGATCGGCCGCGCCATCCTGTTGCTTGGACAAAACCATCTGCACGCAGACCGCTGGAAAGACCTGATACATGCGCCAATCAGGGCGTGGGATCGTTACAAAATCGTCGATGTGATCCGAGTATTGCCGAGACCAGTCCAGCAGCTTGCGGCAGCCATCCTTGGACAGGATGTAAGCCCCGGCGCTTGGAACCATTTCCAGCACTTCCCGAACCGGAACGCCCGAGATGTCCTGCACGGGGCCAAATCTGCGGGATTTCGGCGCGTAGTCGAGTTTGACATAGTCGTAACCGGACCCGTCCTGGAGCAAAGCCTGAATGACTTCTCCGGCGCGGGCGGACATTTCGGCATCGTCTTCGAAAACCGCAGCGGCTTGCAAATCATTGTCCAGAGCAAGCTGCCAGACGGCGCGATGACTTTCGAAACAGGCAACCTCAGAGGTGACAAGGCCCCAGCGGCTGCCGGTTCCGGGAACATATCGGTTCTGATCAAGGGCACCGGGCTTGCGCCCATCAATGGCGCTGAATCGGGTGGCACCGGACAGGCCGATCTTGGCAAACTCGGCTTCCATGAAGTCCTTTCGTTCCGGAACGCGGTCCAGATTGATGTAGAAGACCCCGGTACCCGGTTTCAGTTCGTGCTGGCCCAAATTCAGTCCTTTCCTGAAGCTCGGCCAGATAGGCGAAGCGGTAGCCCGAAATCAACCCCGTGCGGTTGGCAGATCAGCCAGCCAACCGAGCGCGCCGCCGGGCGATGGATTGGCGAAACGCCCAATCGCTGATCAGCGTCAACGGCAGCAAAACCCGCTCGCCCAACCCGTCGATGACGACTAGACGACCGTCGCGTTCCTGGGCGCGCACAATGTTTTCGAACCCCATGTCGCCAACCACAATCCGACCGCGTTCGAGATCATCCAGAAGCTCAATCACCTCGTCCCGCAAGCGCTTTCTCTTCGCCGGATCATTTGCGGCGGCCTTCATCTCGGCATGAACGGACGGTGCAAGATTGCCGTCCGGACCCGTCATTTTCTCGACGACCAGCGCGGGCCCGAGTGAGGTCGGCTCGTACCCCATGAAGCGGGCCAGTCGTTCGATCTCGGGGCATCCACGGTGAAGGGCCGCCAGATATTCGTTTGCTTCGCGCTGCCACTGACGCAGATTGCCGTAACGCCGCTCGGAATACCGGCGGATGAAATGGTCGCGCTTGGGCTCGTCGCATCGCACTTTCAACAGCGCGCCCTCAAGTTCGGGGTGTTGAAAAATCTTGTAGTTTTGACTTTCACGCAGCGGCGTAAGGCCTTCTAATTCTATCATTTTCCAAATTTTATCCTTGCTGCGGAAGCGCAGAACTTCATATCGGCCTTTAATATAAAGCCGTCATAAGAATGTTACAATGCGATCGGAGCGCGCCGCTTTACACGATAACGACACTTGCTTTCATCGCCCTGTACAAACGAAAAGCCAACAGGACTACGAGCCTGCGGTCACTCGAGACCGCTTTCCAGCACTCGAAAGTCATTCTCAAGCCAGCGGTATCTGGAATTGATTGGATCGCAATAGTTCTGCTTGATCAGCTTGCTCAGCGCCTTGTGAATAAGCCTGGATGTCGAGGCTGGGTAGACGTCGGTCGTAAACAGCGAGAGCGTGCGCACAAAATTGCGCCCCGGAAAGGGTAGCGCTTTGACGCTGTCGTGAAACCTCCGCGCGCGCCCGAAGCTGGCGACAGTGGTGACCGCCCAGCCTCCGCCCTCGGCGACCAGTCCGACGATTGATTGATTGCATTCCAGTTCGAACCGGTTTGGCAGGCTGAACTTGCTGCGGGTCAGTTGGACCTCGATCTGCTTTCCAATCGTATAGTCGCGGGAATACCGCAGGAAAGGCAGATCGGCGTCCGATTTCAGGACGTCCTCGACCGTACCGCTATAGGCTTCAGGCAGGATGACGATAAAGGGGTCGCGCAGCAACGGGTATTCGACCAATCCATCCGTCTTGTCCGCAGGGCGCGTTGCCACCCCGGCATCCAGTTTGTGTTCCTGCAGTTTCGCAATGATCTCGTGGCTGGGGCGTGTGAAATGGCGGAAATTGCAGCGCGGCAGCGCGTGCGCCAGAAAGCGGAACAGCTCGGGCGCCACCTGATTGTCGAAGTCATCGATCAGCGCCAGCCGCAACACCGTTGCGTGCTTCCAGTTGCCGGACCGTATTTCCGCTTCGCCCCGTTTCAAAACGGTCAGGCCCTCGCGTACATAGCGCGAGAACACCTCTCCGGCCGGGGTCAGCCCCATGGGTCTGCGGCCGTGATCCACCAGTTCCACACCCAACGCGGTTTCCAGACTGCGCAGGTGGTTGGACACGGTGCTGATGGACAGACCGGTTTCAGCGGCGACCTTTTGAATGGACCCCGATTTGGCGATCAACTGAAAAACTTCCAGCCAGCGAAGGCTCAGAGATTTCGACACGTGCGCTGTTTCCTCTGCTTCCGTTCTTTCGAAAAAATCGAAACAGAGAATCGCCGTTTCGGCAAGCCTTAGCTGCGCACCCGGGTCATTTGTGGGTCATATGGCGATGCCGCGATCATCGTGGCACCGGTTAGCGCCCCACACATGTCGATCTGCATTTCCGTGCCTGGCTGGGCCAAGTCCGCATCTACAAAGGCATAAGCGAGGTTCATCCCGATTCTGTGCCCCCAATCGCCGGAGGTGACCGTTCCAATCACCTTATCCCCGATCATGACCGACGCGCCGGGATGCGCCGGGGCAGTTTGGTTGTCTACTTGCAGCGTCACCAACCGTTTCCGCGACCCGGTCTGTTGTCTGTCCAGCAGGGCTTGCCGCCCGACAAAGTCGCCTTTGTCCAGCTTCACGAACCTGTCCAGTCCTGTCTCATAGGGGTCGAACTCGGTGATCAGGTCTGCCTTCCAATGCAGATAGCCCTTTTCAATTCTCATCGACTCAACCGCCCGCGCCCCGAACAGTTTCAAATCGGTGGATGCACCTGCCTTCCGAAGGGCAAGATACGCCGCATAGAGCGATGCATTCGGGACATGGATTTCATAGGCCAACTCGCCGGAAAAGCTAACCCCCATGACTGTGGCCGGAGCGATTCCCACAAAACACTCGCGGACACTCAGCCACGGGAATGCCTCAGCCGACCAGTCGCCCCGCGCGCACGCCGTCAGGACGTTCCGCGCGTTGGGGCCTGCGAGAACAAGGATCGTTTGATCATCTGTCAGGCTTCGTAGATGCACGTCTTCGTCAGGCTGTAAGTGCTGCGTCAGCCAGTCCATGTCATGATATTCGCTGGCCGCCGCCGATCCGTACCAAACCCGTTCTGGCCCCCGGTCGCTGGCTGGCAGGTTGGCGATGGTCGCTTCGGCCTTGACCATGCCCTGATGGTTCAGCATGTAGCCCAGTCCGACACGCCCCGCGCGCGTCGAGACGTTTCCGCAAAACATGCGATCCAGAAACTTTTGACGATCCGCGCCGGTGATTTCGATCCGGTTGAACCCGTTGACCTCGGCCAGTCCCACATTGGTCTGCACATTGCGGACCTCAGCCGCCACAAGATCAAAAGCTTCGTCAAAATCGAAACTCAGGGACGGAGTGAAATCTGGGGTGGGCTTGATGTACTCGACCCGCTCCCACCCATTGACCACCGTGAATTCGGCACCTTCGGCTGCCAGAACCGGGGTCAGAGGTGTGGTTTTTGCCGGTCGGCCAGCGGGGCGGTGTTCATGCGGGAAGTGAAACCGGAATTCGTTCCGGTAATCTTCTATAGCCTTCAGCGCCGTCAGTTCCACGTTGGCGTGCCGGGTGAAGCGGCGTGGGTCGAGGCACCAAGTGTCGTAACACGCCTCGCCATGCACGATCTGCTGGGCCAGCAACCATCCATGGCCCCCTCCCTCGCCCAGGCCAGCGCGCAACCCGATGATACAAAACGCGTTTCGCTTGCCCGGGATCGGCCCCACCAAGGGCGCGCCGTCGATTGTGTAGGTGATCGGGCCATTGACGATGGTGTGAATACCGACCTCCATCAGAGCAGGCATCCGCGCGAAGGCCCCTTCCAACACGTCCGTTACGCGATCCAGATCATCCGGGCACAGTGCGTTCACAAAATTCGGGTCAATCCCGTCCATGCCCCAGGTCTTGCAATCCTGTTCATAGAACCCGACCAGCAGCCCGTTCTTTTCCTGACGGCAGTAATAATCGCTGATCGGGCAGCGCAGCAGCGGCATACGGTGACCGGCCTCGCGAATAGCTGGAATCTCTTCGGTCAGGAAATACTGGTGCTCCATCGAGGCAACCGGATGGTGCACGCCCATCATCGCGCCGACCTCATTGACGCGATAACCGCAGGCATTCACGACGATGTCGCAGTCAATGTCGCCATGTTCGGTCTGTACGGTCCACGTGTCATCACCGTGCTGCACCAGACCTGTAACGGGTGTGTTGCGATACACCTCGGCCCCGGCTTTCCGCGCTCGCCGTGCCAGTGACTGACACAGTTGGGCCGGGTCAATGTCCCCATCCAGCGGGTCCCACAAACCGCCGATCAGGTTGTCGGTGGAGATTAACGGATGACGGCGGGCACACTCCTCGGCATCTATCACCTCAAAATGCACGTCCATGCCCCGCGCCATCGAGGCGAAGTGGCGATAACCCTGCATCTGCGCCTCGGTATTCGCCAGACGGATGCCTCCATCACCGTGGTGATAGTTGATGGGGTAATCCGGGTCGTCGGCCAGTTCCTTGTACAGCTGGATTGAATGCGTTTTCAGCCCAACCATCGTCTGGTTCATGCCGAAATTCGTGACCTGTGCTGCTGAATGCCACGTCGTACCAGACGTCAGTTCGTTCCGCTCCACCAGAACAACGTCAGACCAGCCCTCCTGCGTCAGATGGTACAGGGTCGAACACCCGGCGATACCCCCACCGATGACAACGACCTTGGTACGTGATTTCATCAGCCCGGCTCCTTTATCCCTATTCAATTCTTGAAAAAAAAAGGGCCGCCCCAGCAACGCGGGTTTTGCGGGTTTGGAAAAATCGAATCTCTGGTTTCAGAAATCGAAAACCGTATTTGCGCTTTTGCCCGTTTGGATTGTTGACATTTAACATCGCACAAAACCCATGCCGGAGAGCCCGAAGATGTCATCAGAAGGCAGCAGAAGAAGCGGCCGCCGCGCCCGTATCGCGCAGCGCGCGGCCAAGCCGGAATTTGATCCCTGCCCTCCGGGCCAGCGCGGAGGGGCCTTCCGCCCTTTGGCCGAAGCTGAGATCGCCCTGATCCACGACACCGCGCTGAGGCTGCTGGAAACGCTGGGCATGGGAAACGTGCCAGAGCGCTTGCGCCGAGACCTGCTGGCGGGTGGAGCGCACGCAGGCGAACAGGACCGACTGCTGTTCCCGCGCGACATGGTCGAAAGCGCCATTGCGTCAGCGGCCAAGAGCTTTGTGTTTCATGGACGGGATGAAAGCCGTTCGATCGAAGTGGGCGGGGATCGCGTGTTCTTCGGAACCGGCGGCGCGGCAGTTCAGACGCTGGACATCGAGACGGGCCTCTACCGACCCGCCACGTTGGCCGACCTCCATGACTTCACGCGCCTTCAGGATGTTTTGGACAACGTCAGCTGGTTCACCCGGTGTTGCGTCGCGACCGATGTGCCGGACGTTTTCGATCTGGACCTGAACACGGTTTATGCGCTGGTCAGGAACACGACAAAGCCCATTGCAACCTCGTTCACGCTGGCCGAACACGTCGCCCCGATTGTCGAGATGCTGGACATCGTCGCAGGCGGTCCGGGCGCATTTTCCCAACGCCCGTTTTTGAAAGCACATATCAGCCCGGTGATCTCACCCTTGCGCTATGGCGAGGACGCGGTGGATGTCGTTTACGAATGCGTCCGGCATAACATCCCGATGTCCTGCATCACGGCAGCGCAGGCCGGGGCGACAGCACCTGCGACTCTGGCCGGGTTCCTTGCGCAATCCCTGGCGGAAACACTGGCCAGCCTCGTGATGGTCAACACAATCCAACCGGGCTTTCCGATGATCTTTTCCAACTGGCCCTTCATCGTTGACCTCAGAACCGGAGCCTTCGCGGGTGGTAGCGGAGAGACCGCGATCCTGAATGCCGCCTCGGCGCAGATTATCAACTGGCTGGGATTACCCTCGGGCGTTGCCGCGTCGATGACGGATGCCAAGGCAATCGACGCGCAGTACGGGGCTGAGAAAGGGATGACCTCGCTGGCCGCCGCCTTGGCCGGAGGTAATCTGATCTACGAAAGCTCGGGCATGACGGCATCTCTACTGGGCGCGAGTTTCGAGGCTTTCGTGCTGGACAATGAGATGCATTCGCACACCTATCGCGCCCTGCGCGGCATTGAAGTGACCGAGGAGAACCTTGGCTTCGACGCGATTTGCCAATCCGTACTGGGCGACGGTCATTTCCTTGGCAGTTCCCACACTTACGCCGCGATGGAGCGGGACTACTTTTACCCCTCGCTCGCTGATCGCAAAGAACCCCGAACATGGGAACAGGATGGTGCCAAAGACGCCTGGACCACGGCCCGCGACCGTGTGCAAGAGATTTTGGCCACACATCGCCCCGAATACCTGACGCCCGAGCAGGACGCGGAAATCCGTAAGAGGTTCCGGATTTTGGCCTGACAGAATTGCGAAGCTTCTACTTGCAAGCGTGCAAGTAGAGGATAGGCTCAGCACCAAATATGACGGAGAGGGACAGATGGCAGACGATTTCTTTCAACCGGTTTCGGCCATGGAACTGGCCCGTTTTGCAGGTGTTCCAACCTTCATGCGCCTGCCCCAATTGTCGTCGGACCACGTCCGGTTTGGCGATGTCGATATTGGACTGATCGGCCTGCCCTGGGATGGAGGCACGACGAACCGCCCCGGCGCGCGGCATGGGCCGCGACAACTGCGCGATTACTCCACAATGATCCGCGCCATGAATCCAGCCTCGGGCGTGAAACCGTTTTCGCTGGTTAACTGCGCCGATCTAGGGGATGTTGCGCCCAATCCGGTTGATATCGGCGATACTCTGCAGCGAATAACCACGTTTTACGGCGATTTAGTGCAACGCAACATTGTACCGTTAACCGCCGGGGGCGACCATCTGACAACGCTGCCGGTCCTGCGCGCGCTCGCCGCTGATGGCCCGCTGGGCCTTATCCAATTCGACAGCCACACCGATCTGAACGACAGCTATTTCGGAGGTCACAAATTCACCCACGGCACCCCTTTCCGCCGCGCGGTCGAGGAAGGGCTGGTTGATCCCAAACGCTTCGTTCAGGTCGGTATCCGGGGCACCGCATATGGCACCGAAGATATTGAATGGGGCGAAGCGCAGGGCATCCGCATCATCCATATCGAAGAACTGTTTGACCGTGGTATCAACGATGTAATGACCGAAGTTCGCCAGATCGTCGGCTCGGGTCCCACCTATTGCACTTACGACATCGACTTTGTCGATCCAACCTTTGCGCCCGGAACTGGCACGCCTGAAATCGGCGGCCCCAACAGCTATCAGGCGCAGCAGGTCATTCGCAAAATGTCCGGGTTGAACCTTGTCGGCGCGGATCTGGTCGAGGTCGCCCCGCCTTTCGACCCGGCAGGTGGAACCGCCTGGCTGGGCATTTCACTGATGTTCGAACTGCTCTGCGTGCTGGCCGAGGCCGTCGAAGCGCGCCGGGCTACTTAGCGGCCACGTTCTCGGCAATCATCGATATCATCTCGAACATAACCGCAGCCGCCGTCAGTGCGGTGATGTTGTTCGGGCTGTCCTTGGTGGGCATCATGCAGACAACGTCCCCGCCCACGATGTTCAGGCCGCGAGCCGCGCGCAGGATGCCCACCGCTTCGTCAATATCGAAGCCCTTTTCGCCGGGTTCCAGATTGGACACCGCAGGCGCAACCGTGGGGTCGAGGCAATCCAGATCAAAGGTGATATAGACCGGGCGATCCCCCAGAACATCCCGCGTCTGGTCGATCACATCCTCTAGCCCACGCTGGCGAAATTCGCGCATCGTGACGATGTTGTAGCCAAAATCGTATGAGGGCTGCAGCCAGTCCAGACTACGCGGGTGTCCCCTGAGCCCGATTTGCATGGAACGAGTCGGGTCCACCTGACCCTGATCCGCCAGATAGGCCCCCCAATGGGCTGCGGATTTCTTGGCCCCTAGAAAGTGATCGACCTTGGTGAACACATCCGTATGGGCATCAAGATGCAAAAAGCTGACCGGTTCGCCGCCTGCTAGTTTTCCACGTCCTAAGGCCTGAACGATCCCGCCGGTGATTGAATGATCGCCTCCAATCGAAACCGGACGCGCGCCAGCCGCGTCGATGTCTTTGTAGAACTCGGTGATGCGTTCGATGCAGTCTTCATTGTCATTGGCACGGGGAAACGGCACGTCGCCCACATCGGCAATCTTTGCGCTGTTCCACGGGTCGAGTTCAAACACCGAATGGACCCGCCGCTGCACCGCCGAGACATGGCGCAAGGCCCTTGGCCCCAGATGTTGGTCGCGTTCGGTTGTGCCGTTGCCAGTGGAATGCGGAACACCGACTAGCGCGATATCCTGACCTTGCGGCCCTGTATTCGGGCAGCGGAACAAGGTGGGCACGCCCCACCAATACAGGTTGTCCATCATGGACTGCTCGTAACGATCCGTCATGCCCCCTGCCCCTTCAACGAAAAACGCCCCCGGCAGGACCGGAGGCGTTGATGCCATTAAACTTTCTCGTCTTCTCGCCGGAAGGCCCCCTGAACGATGCGGTCTATAACCATCGCACAGAACAGGATGGCGAACCCACCCAACAGGCCCGGACCCTTGGCAGCGTATTGCAGCGCCTCAAGGATTTCCTTGCCCAGCCCGCCGCCCCCGATGAGCGAGATGATCACCACCATCGACAGACACATCAGGATCGTCTGGTTCACCCCGGTCATGATCGACGGCAAGGCCAGCGGGATTTCAACGTCCTTCAGCAATTGCCATTTCGAGGCACCAAAGGCCACGGCAGCCTCTTTGATACTGTCAGGAACACCCTTCATCCCCAAAGCCGTCAGGCGGATCACCGGCGGCATCCCGAAGATGATCGTCGCGAGAATCCCCGGCGGGTTGCCCGTGCCGAAAAAGGCGATGATCGGGATCAGGTACACAAAGGCCGGCAACGTCTGCATCAGGTCCAGAACCGGTTCCGCCGCTCGATAGGCGCGCTGGGATTTGCCGAACCAGATGCCCAGCGGAATGCCAAAGACCACGCACAGCAGCACCGCTGCCCCCACCAGCGCGACTGTCTCCATCGCCACGTCCCAATAGCCAAGCAGCGCGATATAGGCCAACGAGGACGCGGTGAAGATCGCGACCCGAGGTCCCGCGGCACGCCATGCGGTGACACAGATCACCAGCATGACAACCGGCCAGGGTGAGCCGATCAGCGCAATCGTCAGCGCATCCAGGACCGAGCGGACACCCGCAACGATCCCATCAAAGATGTCGCCACCTGCCAGTGCGGCGGCGTCAATCTGCGCCTCCATCCACGACGCGAGAGTGGAGTACAAAGTTCCACCACCGTCGCCCAGGAAAATCTCGGACACCTCTTTTTCGGGAAATGCGTCCAACAATGGAAGTGAGGCGTTTACGGTGAATTTGTACACGATCAACGGACCGATCGCGGCGATCAGAACAGCGCCCAGCACAATGTTGCGGGTGGAGCGACCACTTTCGACGCGCGCCGGGTCAACTCGCCATTTCGAGTACTGCTTTTCATAGACCCGGTCCGCGTAAAAGCCCTGTACCAGCTTGAACACAACCAGCATCAACAGGCCGGTGATCAGAATTCCGGATGCCTCGGACTGCGCGGCTAATGCCCTTTCCAGACTGGTGTCCGCCGCCTTTTGGATATTCTCGGCCATCCGCGTAAAGCGGTCGATATCGGATTGCTCGGTGGCCGCAGCAGCGCGATTCAGGAACTCTTGCGCCCGTTCCTGCTGAGTGGCCGCCCGATCTGCGAATTCGGCACCCGGGTTGCCCCATAAGCCGCGCCCGATCTGGACCCAGGCGATGATTTCAAGGATCAGAAACGTCCAGAACATCCCCCAAACAGCGCGGGACGCAGACCAGAACGGTCCCAGGACTGCCGCCCACATATTGAACGTGTTCGGAACCGCACTGGTGGCGTCGTGGATCTTGTGGAAAGAGTTGACGTAGTAGTCCCCGTTGGGGCCGGTGAATTCGTGGATCGACCGGTCCAGCGCGTCACGGTCAACTTCGATATCCGAGGCAGCAGTGACCTGGATTTCTGCGGTCATGTCAGTCATTCTTGCTTGCCTCCCTGAATTCCGCGCAGCAGGCGCGGCTTGGTCACAACGCCCACATCGGCCCCGGCATCGGTGATGACGACGGGCATGTCGGTGTTCACGGCCAAATCAATAAGCTGATCCAGATCCGCCGCCTCGTCGGCGCGCGGCGCGCCCTCCAGCGGGCCGGAATAACTGGCAACGGGCTCCATGATCGAATGCGCCTTGACGAGTTTCAGCTTCGAGATGCCCTGCACAAATTCGCGCACATAGTCGTCGGCGGGGTTCATCACGATATCCTCGGGCGTGCCGATCTGAACGATGACACCGTCCTTCATGATCGCGATCCGGTGGCCGATGCGAATGGCCTCATCCAAATCGTGGGTGATGAACAGGGTCGTTTTCTTGAGCTGCGCCACCAGTGCCTTGAACTGGTCCTGAAGCTGCAGGCGGATCAACGGGTCGAGGGCCGAGAACGGCTCGTCCATCAGCAGAACCTCGGGGTCCGAGGCTAGCGCGCGGGCGATGCCCACGCGTTGCTGCATCCCGCCGGACAGTTCCTTGGGCAAGCGATCCTCGTACCCCGTCAGGTTCACCAACCCCAATGCATGGTCCGAAACAGCCCACCGTTTGGATTTCGAAACTTTGCGGATTTCTAATGGGTAAGCCACGTTGTCGCGAACCGAGCGGTGCGGCATCAGTGCCATGTGCTGAAACACCATGCCGATTTGCTGGGCTCGAATGCGCCGCAACTCGGTCTCGGAAATCTTCGACACATCATGGCCGAGGATTTCGATCTTGCCTGCCGTCGGCTCAATCAGCCGGTTCACGTGGCGCACCAATGTCGACTTGCCCGAGCCCGAAAGGCCCATAATACAAAAGATCTCACCGCGCGAGACCTCAAAACTGGCATCCTGCACGCCCACTACGCAGCCGTATTGTTCTAAGACCTGCGGCTTGGTGAGCCCCTCTTTCAGGACCGCCTCCATCGCCTCGGGCGCGCGGTTGCCGAAGATTTTCCAGACATGTTCGAGTTTTACGACAGATTCGTCCATTTGCCCCCCAATAAGGCGCTGTTTTGCCAGGCAGATAGGAAAAGGGCCGCGGCGAGCTGTCGCCACGGCCCCGAATGCTGGGTCAGTTGGTCAGCCAGCCGATGACGGTGTCTTCGTTCTCAGACACCCATTGCCGGGCGAAATCCGCCGCTTCGACATTGTCCACGGCCAAGGCCTTACCCATCGCGCTCAGGTCGTCACCCTTCATCTGATAGTTGCGGAACAGGGCTGCCACCTCGGGATGAGCTTCTTCCAGTTCCTTGGCATAGTGAAGGTGCAACGTGGCCCCGTTCCAGGCGGTCGAAGCCTCGGACTTGGACAGCCAATCCGGGTCGTCGGTCGGCTGCACGATGGTCCAAGTAGCCGGATCATGGGCCGGCTCTTCCAGAACGGTCAGGTCCTGCGTCACGAAGATGTAATGCGGGCTGTAGCAGAATCCGATCCACGGCTCTTCCGCCTTGGTCGCATTGGCGAGATTGGCATAAGCGATGGTTTCTTCATACTCGGTCATGTCGAAGAGTTGATCATAACCATATGACTTTGCGCGAATCTTTTCGACCACGGTCGAGGCCCATCCGGGCGCACCGATCCAGACCTCGGGCGTGCCATTTCCGTCAGTATCGAAGATCGCGATCTTGTCGGGATCGCTGAGGTCGTCGATGGACTTGATGTCATGCTTCTCGGCGATGTAGGTCGGAACGCACATGCCCTGCTCGGCCTGAACCGGGTTGCCGTTCATCACGACGGTGCCGTTATCCTTGACGTAGGTGTCGTGCAGGTTCTGCTGGTTCGGCATCCAGACCTCGGGGTGGACATGCATTGATCCGCTATCCATCGCCTCGAACACAATCGGGTTTGTGCCGTTCTGAAGCTCTACATCCAGGCCCAGGTTTTCTTCGATCACAAGCTCAAGGATATGCGCCGTTGCATTGACCGAGGCCCAGTTCGGAACCCCGATTACAATGTCAGCCGCAACCGCCGGCATGGCGACCGCCATCGAAGCGCCACCCAATAGCATCGATAGTTTGTTCATTCGATTTCTCCATGTTGAACATCTTAAGCGCACCAGACAGGTCCGTTCGCCCGGTGGCGCGCTTTGGTTCTTAGTCGGCTGACACTTTTGGTTATGCTTGTGTTTCGTGTCTTGCGTTGCCAACTAAACGCTTAAATTGAAGCATGCACGAGCCGCCGCCATCAAGCGCCACGTGATTGAAACCACGTATATGCGAAATTCATGGAACGGAGTTTCGGTTTATTGGGAAATCTTGGGCTTTACCGGTCAATGCCTGTGCATGGCCGGTCGTCTTACGCTCAAGGCATCGACTTGGCGACGCCCACCGCCGCAGCAAGTTTCCTGGTCGAATACAAGAATATGGCGGAGAGACAGGGATTCGAACCCTGGAGACGGTTTCCCGCCTACACACTTTCCAGGCGTGCGCCTTCGACCACTCGGCCACCTCTCCGTGCCGGCGATATTTGGACTATCCCCTAAGGATTTGCAAGAGGGGAATGGGGCGAAATTCGACCTTTGCCTGTTGGGTCGCAAACACCCCTAAACCTCATCCCCATCGCCGTCAGGAAGGTCAGATTCTGTCATATCGACGGGCCGCGACGTAGGCGGCTTCGCCTGATCGCTTTCAGGCTCGGCGGGCGGTTCCGGGGGCGGCACCGGGCCGTGCAACACTTCAGGGTTGCGCAACCAGACGTCCCGCTGGGCGAACGGGATTTCAATGCCTTCCTCAACGAAACGCTTGTTGATTTCGTGGTTCATGTCGGACTTGACCGACAAGACCCAGTTCACATCCCGCAGGATCGCCCGGATCTCAAAATCCAGCGAATCCGCGCCAAAGCCCTGAAACACAACGCTCGGGGCCGGGTTGGCCAGCACCATCGGATGGCTGTTGGCAACCTCTCCCAGAATTTTCTCGACCCGTCGGGTGTCGGTGCCATACGCAACGCCAACCGGTACGATTACGCGCCCAATGGTGTTCCCGCGGGTGTAGTTCGTCACGACCCCACTGATCAGGTCCGAGTTCGGGACGATGACATCAGTTCTGTCAAAGGTTTCAATCCGGGTTGACCGGACCGAAATGTCGCGTACGTAACCCATCATCCCGTTCACGTCGATCCAGTCGCCTTTCGAGATCGGACGCTCGACCAGCAGGATGATGCCTGAGACAAAGTTCGACACGATAGTCTGCAGGCCAAAGCCGATACCAACGGACAGGGCACCGGCAACGATAGCCAGCGACGACAGATCGAACCCGGCCACCATGATCGCGGACAGGGCTGCAAGGAAAACCCCGACATAGCCGGTGCCCGCCACGATCGCGTTTTGCCCACCCGGGTCAATTTTGGTTTTTGGCAGCAGCGAGTTGCGCAACCCACTTTGCAGCAACCGCGTCAGCCCGTAGCCGATGGCAAATATCACCACGAAGGTGAAGAAGTTGCTGGGTGAGATGGTGACGCCGCCGATATCGAAACCCAGCAACAGCCGCGACCAGGCCTCGGACAGGTCGGTTTGCCGCGCGCCCCAATACAGAGCCAGAACGGGCAACGCCAAAATAGCCATCGCAAATCCGATTAGTACGGCAAACAGTGACTCTTTCGCCGCCTCGCCCTGCCCGCTGATCCACCCGTAGACCGCCGTCAGGAACCGCTGCACGATCACCAGCGCGGCGATCAGGACCAGAGACTTGACCGCTGGGTAGACGATGGCTTCGGCGGCGTTCGTATAGCCGACGACGGCCAAAATCGGGCTGACAATGCCAAGCAGGAACAAGGCGCGGCGCAGGAACTCGATCAACTGGCCCAGCCCCGCGCCGCGCGCTGTGGCGGGCTCATCGGTATCGGCTGGAGCCTCGGAACTGCGGACCTTGCGGACCCGCAGCAGGACCAGCGCGGTGGCAACAGTGACCGGGAATCCCACAACCGCGCGTGTTGCATCCGAGATGTTTTCGATCTGCTCGAACAGGTTCACCAGTTCATGCAGGATCAGCAGTGCCGCCAGCAGGTCAAGGTAGACCCGTATCTCGGCCACGCGTTTGGCGCTCAGCCGTTTGAACCCCTGCGCCTGTTGCAGCACATAGACCTGCCGACCGATCCAGTCGTAGTAGAGGATGATCGCCGCCCAATACGGCACTTTTTCCATCAGCAGCGTGCCGCGAAAACCCGGCACACCGGTCATGACGATGGCTTCAACAATCAGCCAGACGCCAAGCCAGGGCAGGAGGATGCGCAGCAACGATGTCAGGAAAGTCCACACCCCGCTGCCCTGCCCGCCCAGTTGACGCAGGTAGTTCCCGGCAAGTTCAGACCACGTTTTGCCGTAGGACAGCAAAACTCCGGCGACGAGGACCAGCAGGAAGATGCCCAAGCCCTGATTGCGCAACTTTTCATGCACCACATCGGTCTGAAAATTTCTCAGCGCCTCATTGAACAAGCTGCGTCCGGCTTCGGTCACATCCACCCAGGCTGGCCCCCAGTAGACCGGATTTACCGGAGACGGCCCGCGTTCCAGCAGTTCCTTCTTCTGGCGGTTTCTCAGCAGCTTGTCGATCTCGGTGATCAGGCCATTGGCGCGGCTGAACGCCTCTTCCGAGATAATCTGCGGCACCTGCAGGGCGTTTAATTGCCTTTCCAGATGCGCGCGCAAGGCGGCGATGTCTTCGGGTTCTTCAACATCCCCCTCGGGTTCAGGACCAAGCGCCTTTAGCTGCGCTTCGAGCGTCTGAATCCGTTCGGTATTTGCTCCGCGCGCGCTGTTGAAATCATCGCGGTACTCATGGATTTCCGCGCGCAGGTTTTCCAGCGACGCATTTGACGCCCTATCCGCCTCAATAACAGATTCCGCACGATCCGCCGTCTTGACCCAGCCCTGATAGTATTCGCTCTGCTCATCGTTCAACTGGGCCGCAACGGGGCCGCCCAGAACAAGCAGGCAGGTCAGGACAAGCGCAAGAAACCAGCGAACCGGCCGCAGCATCATACGTCCTCGAATACGCCGGGAATGCTGCGTGGGGCTTCGGTCATCCAGTCGGGAACCGGCAACTCTTTTTCACGCAGGAATTCCGGGTTGAACAGCTTGGACTGGTAGCGCGTGCCGTAGTCGCACAGGATGGTCACGATGGTATGACCCGGCCCCAGATCCTTGGCCAGACGCACCGCGCCCGCCATGTTGATCGCTGTCGAGCCACCCATGACAAGCCCTTCTTCGCGCAAAAGGTCAAAGATATAAGGCAGCGCCTCGTTATCCGTCATCTGATAGGCGTAATCCGGTTTGAACCCTTCAAGGTTCTTGGTGATGCGCACCTGACCGATCCCTTCAGCGATCGAGCCGCCCTCCATCGCGATCTCACCGGTGGTGTAATAGGAATAAAGCCCCGCCCCCATCGGATCGACCAGACCGATCTTCACGCCCTTGGGCTGCAGTGCATCAGCCACACCGGCCAGCGTCCCGCCCGAACCCACGGCACAGACAAAGCCGTCTACCTTACCGCCGGTCTGTTCCCAGATTTCCGGGCCGGTGGTTTCCACATGCGCCTGCCGGTTGGCCACGTTGTCAAACTGGTTGGCCCAGATTGCGCCATTGGGCTCGGTTTGCGCCAGTTCCTCGGCCAGGCGGCGTGAGTAGTGCACAAAGTTGTTCGGGTTGCGGTAGGGCGCAGCGGGAACCTGCACCAGTTGCGCCCCGGCAAGGCGCAACATATCCTTTTTCTCCTCCGATTGGGTTTCAGGGATCACGATCACGGTCTTGAACCCCATCGAGGCCCCAACCAGCGCCAGACCGATGCCGGTGTTGCCCGCCGTCCCTTCAACAATCGTGCCGCCCGGTTTCAGATCACCGCGCGCAACCGCATCCCGAATGATGTAGAGCGCGGCGCGATCCTTCACGGACTGACCGGGGTTCATGAACTCGGCCTTGCCGAGAATTTCGCATCCCGTTTCTTCACTGATGCGGCGCAGCCGGATCAACGGTGTTTTCCCTACTGCGTCGGCAAGGTCTCGTGAAATGCGCATGGCACCCTCATGTCATTTGGTATCAGGGAAGATTTACAGCCGCGATCAGACAACCACAAGCGCGATAGTCAGGCGCGCAGACGGTCGCGGTTGCGGGCCAGCCAGTGCGACAGGTTCAGCAACTGTAAATCCTTGAAAACATGTCGGTCCACCATGTCGATGAATTCATCGTAAGGCAAAACCCGGCTGCGAATATCTTCGCCCTCAGCCTCCACCCCACTGGCATCCACCGTTTTGGTCAGATCGGCCAGCCCGACATAGAAATACAGGTAGCCCGTGGACGAACCGCTCGAGGAATAGGCCCCGCCCGCATATTCCAGCGCGTCGACCTTGACGCCCGCCTCCTCCATCATCTCGCGATGGGCGGCCTGTTCGGGGGTTTCGCCGGGGTCGATCATCCCGGCAACAGCCTCCCACAGCCAAGGCTCGGGATCGTCAATCAGATAGACCGGAGGTCTGAATTGTTCCACCAGCAGAACCAGATCGCGCAACGGGTCGTAGGGCAGGACAGCCACGGCAGCACCCTGCATCAGGCTGGCGCGCCTCAGAACCGGGCCCATCGTTCCGTCGTGCTGGCGGTGCTGCAGGTCAATCTCCTCCATCCCGAAGTAGTCGACATAGGCGCGCTTGTGGCGATGTACGATCACGTCCTTGGCGGGGTCCCGAGGGTCGCCGGTTCCACGCTGCCGTGCCATCAGCTTGGCCCATGCGCGAGTCTGGATGGCCCGCACGCTGCGCGCCATATCCTTGGGAGCGACGCGCCCGAAATAGGCCATCTCTTCCTCGGCGGCCAGAACGGTGAGCTCTCCCCGCGCGCCCACCCAATCCTGCAGCGACCAGAAATCACCTGCGGTCCACGCGCCGGGTGACGGAAAGAACACCTGCGCCTCGGCCCTGGTGCCATCGTCCAAATCCACCTGGAGCGCTTGCAGGTCATAGTCGAACCCGCCTTCGTAATAGGCCAATCTTTGAATATCATCTGCGGTCAAGCCACGAACGTAGAGCCCCGGCGCAGTGCCGCCCGGTTTCTTGCAGATCATCGGGAAATCCTGCCCCACCACCGCGCGCACCGCGTGCTCAGGAAGCTGAGCCGAAATTGTCTGCAGCGCGGACGCCTCGCGCCCCAGGACACGTTCAAGAAGCGGTACGTGCCGCAGCGTGCCGTAGAAGAACAAATCTGACACCGAAGGATACTCTCTGGTTGGAGGGGTCGTTTAACGCCAGCGGCGACTTGCTTCTTCGGTCGTAAGCCCTGCGACCAGGGCCCCGATGGCCAGCGTCGTCAGAATTTCGGGAACCATCAATTGCTGGCCGAACTCGATGCCTATGACGAATATGGCTTTCAAAGCCTCGAACGGGCCGTCATAGCGGTGACGCATCGCAAGGCGGAACATCTCGTTACAACCCTGCACGAACAGGCCCCAGAACACCAGCGAGGCGACGCCCGTCAGCCCGTTGTTTACAGCCGAAGTCCAGCCCCTGCCCGCGCGCTTGCCCATGATCTTCCAGCCGCAGATCCAGCCCAACGCGATGTTGACGTAGACGAAATAGCCGTAGTCTTTGCCCTCTTCCGCGTTGTCCATGATCATGCCGGACACCAGAAAGGCCACCACTACCAGACAAACAGCGGCAACTAGTCGAGGGGCATTGGGCATTCCGGGGTCCGTTCTTTAACTGGGTTTTGCTATTGTGATCTGTGTCACATCGCAATTACCGGTGTCAAAGGCTGCGCCGCATGCGGTCAAATAATAATTCCACATGCGGCGAAAACGCTCATCAAACCCCAATTCCGAAATCTGATCCCATTTGTCATTAAACGTGTCGTACCAGCGACGCAGCGTCAGGTCATAGCTTTGGCCGAACTCCTTGGATCGCACCACGCTCAGCCCGGCCTGATTGATTTCCTGTTTCAGGATCGTAGGCGACGGTAGCATGCCCCCCGGAAAGATGTATTTCTGAATGAAATCAACACCATTCCTGTAAAAATCCCACCGGTGGTCACCGACAGTGATGATCTGCAGCGTGGCCTGAGCGCCCGGCTTTAGCCGATCCCGCACGGTTTCGAAATAGACCGGCCAGTATTTCTGCCCAACCGCCTCGAACATCTCGATCGAGGCGATGCCGTCATATTCACCCCGCTCATCGCGGTAATCCTGAAGCTTGAACTCAACGAGATCGGAAAGTCCTGCGTTTTCAATGCGCTTTTCGGAGAACTTCAACTGTTCCTTGCTAATGGTCAGCCCCGTGACCCGTAAGCCACGCTCTTTGGCGGCGTATTCGGCGAAACCGCCCCAGCCACAGCCTATTTCTAGGATGTGATCACCGGGCTTTGCGCCCATCTCATCCACCAGACTAGCATACTTGGCGGTCTGCGCTTTCTCAAGGCTCTCCTGCCCCGTGTCGAACAAGGCGCTGGAATAGGTCATCGTGTCATCCAGCCACATACCGTAGAACTCATTGCCCAGATCATAGTGGTACGAAATGTTCTTCTTTGCCTGAGTGCGGTTGTTGCGATGCAGCCAGAACCGCAGCCTTTCATAGGCCTGCACGAGAAACCGCCCGGTGAACCCGTCGTAAACCGTTTCCGTGCCCCGATGCACCAGATCCATGAACGAGCGCAGGTCAGGCGTGCTCCAATGGCCATCCAGATAAGCGTCTGAAAACCCCAGTTCACCCTCGCGGATCAAGCGGGCGAACACGTCGCCATCATGGATGTCGACCTGCGCGACCGGGCCCGGCTTGCCGCCTTCCATCCGAAACGTGCGGCCATCGGGCAGCGTGATGTCCAGCCGCCCGGACTCCATCTTGTCCAGCATTCTGAACACCTGCGCGAAATATCTGGGCAGGTTTTTCTGCCCCTCGGTCGTGGTCAGGATCATCCGCTCTCCCCTCTGCGGTCTTTAGCAAAAGCTAGGACGGGATTCCGTTTATGGCAAGTTTTCAATTCGTTACCGGCTTTTTCGGCCTTCATACGCCGCCAGAGCCCGCCTACGCCCCTCGGCCAGATCAACAACGGGCGGCGGATAGTCGGCACCGGGTTGCAGTCCCCATGATACCGGCACCGCGTCGAAGTAAGATAACGCCGTATCGGTCGGATCAGAGCGTCCTTCGGCGATCCAGCGCCGCAGATACCCTCCGTTGGGGTCAAAACGTTCCTGCTGGGTCTGCGGATTGAAAATCCGAAAGAAGGGCGAGGCATCGGGGCCGGACCCGGCCACCCATTGCCAGCCCATTGCATTTGCCGCCGGGTCCCAGTCGATCAGGCAATCCTCGAACCACTGCATCCCGATTTTCCAATGGGTCATCAGGTGTTTGGTCAGGTAGCTTGCGACGATCATGCGGGCGCGGTTGTGCATCCGGCCCGTGACGTACATTTCACGCAGACCTGCGTCGACAACGGGAATGCCGGTTTGAGCCCGTTGCCATGCAGTGACGTGCGGATGCCTCGTGTCCTCGCTCCACGGAAACGAGTCCCATTCCGGCTTCCAGTTTTTGGTCAGCATGTGTGGCGTGTGATACATCAGGTGATAGGCAAACTCGCGCCACACCAGTTGCCGCAGATACGCTCCGGTCCCCGGCGCGCCCATCATGGCCGCGCGCTGGACGCTGTGCCAGACGCTGCGAGGGCCGATTTCACCTAGCGACAGGTATTCCGACAGCTTCGAAGTGCCACCAAGGTCCAGCCTGTCGCGGTCGTCGGAGTAGGCGCTGATGTGGGTCAGGAATTCATGCAGATGGTCATGGGCCGCCTGTTCACCGGGTTGAACATGGGCGCGCACGACATGCGCGCCACGCCGCATTGCCGCCCCCATTGCCCAATCGTCAAGCCGGTCGGACGCGGACCATGCCTCGGGCGCTGGCAACCGGGGCGGAGGCGCAATGGGGGCCGGAACATCCCTGCCCTGCACCGCCCGCCACATCGGCGTGAATACGCGAAAGGGTTGGCCGGTTTTGGTGGCGACGGTCCAAGGATCGAACAACAGATGGCCGGGGAATGACTTTGCATTCACCCCGGCCTGAGACAAAGAAGATTTGACCTCGGTATCCCGCGCGATTGCATCAGGGTCATAGGCGCGGGTCCAATAGACATCTTTGGCCCCGGTTTCGGCAATCAAACGCTGCAATTGGTCCAAGGCCTCGCCCCGGCGCAGGATCAGGCGGCTTCCCAGTTGTTTCAGCGAGGCCGAGAAAACCTCGAGCCCCAGTCCCAGTCGCCATTTCGGGGCCGCGCCCAAATGCTGAGCGAGATCGTCGAGAATGAAAACCGGAATGATCGGACGACCGGTTTCCACAGCCGACTGCAACGCAGGGTGATCCGAGACACGCAGATCGCGCCGAAACCACAATATGATCGGAGATTGCATGTTCATCCCTGCCCGCCTTTTTTCGGTTTACGCGACAGGCTGAAGCCCGGATCACAAAACGCGGTCAAGGGCTTCCAAAAGCTGATCAATCTCGTGCCGAGCGGTGTAGTGCGTGAAGCTGACCCGCAGCACGCCCTGCGCAGGATCGACCCCCATCGCCTGCAACGGGCGCACGGCGTAGAAGTCCCCGCCACCGGCCATGATATTGTGCCTTGCCAATTCGGCGGCAACAGGTTCCGCCGGGCGATTCAGCGCAACCGAAACCGTCGGTGCCCGCCGGGTGGCGTCAGCCGTTCCGATCAGCCGAACCGCGTTTCTGTCCTTCAACGCATCCAGCACGGGTTGCAGCAATTCAACTTCATGCAGTCGCATCAGATCGTGAACAAAGGCCCCCTGTGCGGCAGGGCTACTGTCCGGGCCGCCGTGATGCGAACTCAAAGCCTCGATGTAATCCGCCATCCCCGCGCTTGCCGCGATCTGGGCGTGGTCCGGGCCCGCCGGAGTGAACCTCTTGTAAAGCACATCGCCGTTGAAGTGGTGGGCCTGGTTTGGCAGCAACTCTCCGACCGTGCGCCGGATGACCATTAAGCCCTGATGCGGGCCATAGGTTTTGTAGGCCGAGAACAGATAGATATCCGGCCCCAGATCGCCTACATTCGGGAACCCGTGCGGGGCATAAGACACGCCATCAACGCAGACAAACGCGCCTGCGGCATGGGCGATCGCCGTGATCTCGGTCACCGGATTGATCTCACCAATGACGTTCGAGCAATGCGGGAAACAGACCAGACGCACTTTTTCATCCAACAGGTCCTCAAGGTCTTGTGGGTTCAGCGCGCCGGTCTCAGGGTCGATCTGCCATTCCCGCACTTCAATGCCATCATCCGCCAATCGCCGCCACGGACCGGAATTGGCCTCGTGATCCTGATTGGTCACGACAATTGCCTCACCGGGGCTGAGCCATTGCCGGAAAGCCTGCGCCAGAACATAGGTGTTTTGCGTGGTCGAGGGGCCAAAGCTCAGTTCATCCGTATCCACGCCCAAAATGGCGGCCAGGCGGGCTCGGGCTTCGTCCATCTCTTCGCCCGCTAGACGGCTTACCTCAAACGGGTGATAGGGTTGTACCTTGCGCTGGGTGTAGAACCGGGTCAGCCGGTCGATCACCGGCTTACAGGTATACGAGCCACCTGCGTTTTCGAAAAACGCCTGCCCCTGCAGGCTGGGCTCCGAAAAGGCCGGGAATTGAGCCCGAACGAAATCGATATCCAGAGTGCTCATGGCCACTCACTCCTCAGTCACACCGCTCGCATTACAGAGATGCTCCGGTATGTTTCCAGGCATCCCAGACATCACGGCAGTTCTTTCAGCCTTGAACTTTGGTGTACGTCCCCTCACCCGCCAGAATGCCCCGGAACCCACCCGGTTCATCCAGCCCGAACACGATCAGCGGCAGGTTGTTGTCACGCGCAAGTGCGATGGCCGAGGCATCCATGACACGCAACCGCTTGGCCAGAACATCGTCATAAGAAACAGTGTCATAGCGCACGGCGTCGGCGTGAACCTTGGGGTCCTTGTCATACACTCCGTCCACGCCATTCTTGCCCATGAAAATCGCCTCACAGGCCATTTCATTCGCGCGCAGGGTCGCGGCGGTGTCGGTGGTGAAATACGGGTTGCCGGTTCCGGCGGCAAAGATGCAAACCCGCTTCTTTTCAAGGTGACGCACGGCGCGGCGGCGGATGTAGGGCTCACACACTTCGTCCATGCGAATGGCCGAGATGACACGAGTGAACACACCGACCTCCTCAAGCGCGGACTGCATCCCCAGCGCGTTCATGACCGTGGCCAGCATCCCCATATAGTCCGCCGTCGTCCGCTCCATCCCCTGTGCCGAGCCGCTGAGACCGCGAAAGATGTTCCCGCCGCCGATGACCATGCAAATCTCGACGCCCAGATCGTGAACCGACTTCACCTCCTGCGCGATGCGCTGAACCGTGGGCGGATGCAGGCCGAATCCCTGATCGCCCATCAACGCCTCGCCCGAGATCTTCAACATGACACGTTTATATTTTGTTTTTGGGGGTTCGACGGGCTGGGTAAGGGTCATATTGCGCTCCGGGCTGGCACGGGTTTATTTGCGGCGCAAAATGAAGCAAAACCACCGCAGGTTCAATGCGGATACTGAGCAACAAGGCAACCCGGAATGGCCAATCGCCCTGCCGTGAATATTTGGGACACGCTTCCGCCCATACCGCAGGGCAAACCGGTGCTGATCGCGGGGCCGACGGCCTCGGGCAAATCCGCGCTCGCGCTGGAGATTGCCGACAGGTTCGGCGGCGTGATTGTCAACGCTGACGCCAGTCAGGTTTACGACTGCTGGCGGATCATTTCGGCACGCCCGTCGCCAGAGGAAGAAGCCCGCGCGCCGCACCGGCTGTACGGGCATGTCGCATTTGATCAGGAATATTCCACCGGCCATTGGCTGCGCGAGGTGGTGCCTCTGCTATTTGCGGATCAACGACCGATTATCGTCGGCGGTACGGGGTTGTACTTCACCGCTCTGACGGAAGGCATGGCCAAGATCCCCACCACGCCGCCGGAAACCCGCGCGACGGCCGATCAGATGACGACTGAAGCCTTGATCGCGGGCGTGGATGCGGAAACGCTTGGCCGGATCGACACCAACAATCGCGCCCGAGTCCAGCGCGCGTGGGAGGTTCAGCACGCCACCGGACGCAGCCTTGCGTCCTGGCAGTCCGACACACCGCCCCCGGTACTGGCTTTGCAAGACACGGTTCCCATTGTCTTTGACGTTGAAAAAGACTGGCTTTTGAACCGCATAGAACGCCGCTTTGACCTGATGCTGGACATGGGGGCGCTGGACGAGGTTGCGGCAATGCGGGACCGGTATGACCCATCCTTGCCAGCCTGCAAAGCCATCGGCGTGCCGGAGCTGATGGCCTATCTGGACGGGAAAATGACGCTGGAACAGGCGCGCGAAAGAGCCACAATCTCGACCCGTCAATTCGCAAAGCGCCAACGCACATGGTTCCGCGCCCGGATGAAAAACTGGAATCACGTTGATTTCTCAAAGTGATACTCCGCACAGTTGATTCTTTTCTAAGCGGCATTTGAACAGCGCTGATACACCGGCAATCCGCGTGAATTTCACGCCCCTGATCGTCGGGTCAGAGCGTTTCGAGCGTTCCAAACCGAGCGGCAATCGCCCGTCTGGAACAGGCAAACGCAGTGTGTGGATGTCGTTTTTCGCCCACGAATGACGATTTCGAACATTGACCTATAGGGAATTCTGGTGCCGAATGTCGCCATGGGGATGTTGAGAATCCAAAAAAGAAAACCCATCGACCTACCATTCGGCGCTCACCACGCCGGGTAGTTCAGAACTTCATGACAAAAAAATAGCGTCACAGGGAGAGACCTAAATGAAAAATCAGACTTTGACCGGAGCGCCGGTTCATTGGGCTGCTGAAATGCACGTCAAGGAATATCGCGAAGGCAATCTGAACCGCCGTGAATTCCTGGCTCGCGTAACCGCGCTGGGCGTCGCCGTACCGGCGGCCTACAGCATGATCGGTCTGCAATCACCGGCAGCCGCGGCCGAACCGCAGCGTGGCGGCACCATCCGCTATCAGATGGAAGTACGTGCACTGAAAGACCCGCGCACCTTTGACTGGACCCAGATCGCGACCTTCACCGCTGGTTGGCTGGAATATCTTGTTGAATACAACAACGATGGCTCCTTCAAGCCGATGCTGCTGGAAAGCTGGGAGGCTAACGATGACGCCACCGAATACACTCTGAACGTCCGCAAAGGCGTGAAGTGGAACAATGGTGACGATTTCACCGCCGAAGACGTTGCGCGCAACATTACCGGATGGTGCGATTCGTCGGTCGAAGGGAACTCAATGGCGTCGCGCATGGCGTCGCTGGTTGACGAGAGCACTCAGAAAGCCGCCGATGGTGCCATCACCGTTGTCGACCACCACACCGTAAAACTGAAGTGCAACGCGCCGGACATCACGATTATTCCCGGTATGGCCGACTATCCTGCAGCCATCGTACACAGCAGCCACGACCCGGCAAACATGCTGGCCAACCCGATTGGCACCGGCTTCATGCTGCCCGAAAGCCACGAAGTGGGTGTCAGAGGCGTTCTGGTCCGCAATGAAGGCTTCGACTGGTGGGGCTATGAGGCTGGGAAAGGCGGCTATGTCGACCGGATCGAATTCATTGACTACGGTACCGACCCCGCAGCCTTCCTGGCCGCGTATGAGGCTGAAGAGATCGACATGAACTGGGAGTCGGTCGGTGAATTCGTCGACATCTTTGATGGCATCGGCCTGGTTCGCTCGGAAATCCCGTCCGGCTTTACCATCGTCATCCGCCCGAACCAGTTGGCTGAAGACGCAGACGGCAACAAAATCTATGGCGACAAACGCGTGCGTCAGGCGCTTGCAATGGCCGTGGATAACGCGGTCTGCCTGGAACTTGGCATGTCCGGCTATGGTATCGCAGCCGAAAACAGCCACGTTGGCCCGATGCACCCCGAATATGACTCGTCGGTAACGCGTATCCCCTATGATCCTGCAGCGGCCAAGGCCCTGATGGACGAAGCGGGCATGGGCGATTACGAACACGAAGTGCAGTCGATCGACGATGACTGGCGTCGGAACACCACCGCCGCTGTTGTCGCCCAGTTGAACGACGCGGGCATCAAGGCCAAGCACACCGTTCTGCCTGGTTCAACTTTCTGGAACGACTGGACCAAATACGCCTATTCGTCGACCAACTGGAACCACCGCCCACTTGGCACGCAGATCCTGGCGCTGGCCTACAAGTCGGGTGTGGCGTGGAACGAATCCGGTTTTGCCAACGAAGAGTTCGACACCCTGCTGGCCGAGGCGAACTCGATCGCCGATGTTGATCAGCGCCGCGAGGTGATGGCAAAGCTGCAGGCGATCATGATTGAAGAGGGCGTTGTTATCCAACCCTACTGGCGGACGGCAATGCGCCACCACCGCGACAATCTGGTAGGTGTTGAAAAGCACATCGCGGACCTGCCGCAAATCTACAAGTTCGGCATCGTTTCCTAAGCCGACGACATACAGGGCCGCGCCACTCTGGCGCGGCCCTTTCGTCATGAAAGCGGCGATAAAAAACAGCGATGCGTGAACCCATTAAGGAATTCACGCTGGCCGACCAACAGGGGCTAACATGGGACTTTTTATTCTTAGGCGCGTCGGCATTATGCTTTTGACAGCATTGTGTCTGACATTCCTGGTCTTCTTTCTGACCAACCTTTACCCGAACCTCGAAAAACTTGCGAAAACACAAGGTAACTTCCGCATGTCGGATGAGCAGGTCGCAAGCTTCCTTGAGAAAGGCGGGTATCTGCAGCCAGTGCCGATCAAATACGGCGAATGGCTGGGCGTTCTGCCATCGTACCGGCATACGAACGAAGACGGCACCGTTCAGGGCAGATGTATTCTGCCGGGCCAGTCCGCCGAAGAGGCACCGAATTTCTGCGGTATCCTGCAGGGGTACTGGGGATATTCCACGGTCTTCAAAGAAGAAGTCTCAACCGTTGTTGGCACCCGGCTGGCCCTGACGGGTCGGCTGATGTTCTGGGTGATGCTGCTGATGGTCCCGTCGGCCCTGATCCTTGGCATTCTGGCTGGGATGAAGGAAGGCTCGGCCACCGACCGGACGCTGTCGACCTTTGCGATCACGACGACGGCGACGCCAGAATACGTTTCAGGCGTGATCTTCATCGCGATCTTTACCTCGTCCGCGGTCGGATTGAAGTGGTTTAAGGGCACCGCCACGCAGGCGATGGAGAACCCGACGTTTGAGAACTTCTTTCTGCCGGTGCTCACCATTGCGCTGTACGGTATGGGCTATATCGCCCGCATGACCCGCGCCTCGATGACCGAGGTGATGACGGCGCAGTATATCCGCACCGCGCGCCTTAAGGGTGTCTCGTTCCCGAACATCGTTATGAAACACGCGCTGCGCAATGCGCTGATCGCGCCGTTCACTGTCATCATGTTGCAGTTCCCATGGCTGCTGAATGGTGTGGTGATCGTCGAGACCCTGTTCAACTACAAGGGCTTTGGCTGGGCGCTGGTACAGGCGGCCGGCAACAATGACATCCAGCTCTTGCTGGCGATCTCGGTCGTGTCGGTCTTTGTGGTGCTGGTGACGCAGCTGATCTCGGATATCGGCTATGTCTACCTCAACCCGCGCATTCGCATCGCTTAAGGAGGGCTAGATTATGGAACCACTTACCTGGACCGGCTCTATCGCCTTCCTCAACCCGATCTTCGCGCTTGCGCTGGGTCTGATGGCCCTGTCCATCATCGTCTGGATGCTGGCTAGCATGGTGCTGCCCGAGGACCAGATGACGGTCAATCCGGACGGCACGCTGACCTCGAACTCGAGCGCCCGGAACATGATACAGTTCGCGCTGCGCTACAGCTTCCTGGCCAGTGTCGGGCTTGCGCTTGCCTATATCGTCCTTGGCATCTTGATGGGCACGAGCGCCGGGATCATCGGCGCGATTTCCCAGCAATTCCTGCCGGTTTGGCTGTCGCTGATCATCCTTTACGCCATGTCGATCGCGTTCAAACGCAGGCTGGGCTTGTATGGCAAGCTGTTTGACAGCCCCATCGGCATGATCGGCTTTGGCCTTGTGATGTTCTGGGTTTTCACCGGGATTTTCGGCGCGCTTGATCTGATCGTGACCCATGACTCGCTATCTCAGGTCTCGGGCATGAAGAACAAGGTGCCGGGCACGCCCCTGCCCAATCTGGAAGAGGGTCAGTACGCCTGGTATCTTCTGGGCGGTGACAATCTGGCCCGCGACGTCTTTAGCCGCATGGTCAAAGGCGCGTGGATCGTTGTTCAGATCGCCCCGCTGGCGACGATGTTTGCCTTTATGGTCGGCATCACGCTGGGCCTGCCTGCTGGTTACTATGGCGGGCGGCTGGATACGCTGCTGTCTTTCCTGGCGAACCTGATCCTGGCCTTCCCTGTGATCCTGCTGTTCTACCTGCTGGTCACCCCCGAGATCGTTGCGACCGGTGTCCCGAACTATATGGCCGCCGTGCTGTTCGTATTCCCGATCATCTTCCTGGGCGTCCTGCTGAACTCGCGCTTTTACACGCGGCCGAGTTTCCGGACGCCGTTGTTGATCGGAGTTCTGGGTGTTGCGCTGTGGCTCTACCTGTCGCTGATTTCGACCAAGGGCTACATCATCAACACCGACAGCTACAGCATTTGGGGCCTGCCGACCTATCTTGATCTGTTCGACATTCCGGGCGGTATTCTGGTGGTGTTTGTCTCGGTGGTCTTCGTGAACTCGCCCACGGTGTTCCGCATCGTGCGCGGGCTGGCGCTGGACATCAAAACTCGCGATTACGTGGCTGCGGCCCAGACACGTGGTGAGGGTCCGTGGTACATCATGCTGTGGGAAATCCTGCCCAACGCGCGTGGCCCGCTGATCGTCGATTTCTGTCTGCGCATCGGCTACACCACCATCCTTTTGGGGACTTTGGGCTTCTTTGGGCTGGGCCTTCCGCCGGAAAGCCCGGATTGGGGATCGACGATTAACGAGGGGCGTAAGCTTCTATCGATCTACCTGCACCCTGCCCTTCCGCCCGCGCTTGCCTTGCTGTCGCTGGTTCTTGGGTTGAACCTGTTGGCCGATGGTCTGCGCGAAGAGAGTCTGAAGGACTGATTGTGATCGAGGCCGGGGGCTCTGCTCCCGGACCCCCGCGATATTTTTAGCCAGATGAAGGCGATCCCCCG
>NZ_JBQFOO010000005.1:0-313961 GCF_056533565.1 Ruegeria sp. G12 | reverse complement strand
CCAAAACATTCCCTCAGATGCCACCGTCTCTCCGATGTGTCACCGCCGCTTCCGCCGCGTCCCAAGCGCCTCAGCAGCGCCGGTGAAGGGGGTTCTAAGGTCTACAAACAACCGCCGCAAGCAGAAAATTACAAAAAGGCCAACTTTTTTGCGTTTTCGCTATTTCACGTTGAAAATCAACATGTTAACAGAAGATCAAAGCCGGAAAACAGGCCGCCTCCACGGCTTTTCACGAACACAAGCGACGGCCAACCCGATTCATTCAAATGGCTCACCACTATATATAGAGAGTTCCAGCGAAGCAGGTACTAGGCTGCGCGACTCGAAGCACTTGTTCGATTCACTAAATCCGGCCTCACCGGTCAAAACAACGGCCCAAAACACCGAAGCGTGCCGCTGTTCCCAGCCTTGCGCATCAGGCCGGGATGCGGTCTGGTCCGGTCAGGGGACTTACTGATCCAAATGCGGGACGCTCATGACGCTTGCCACCCAGTATCCGGTTGTTCGCACCGTTGGTTTCGACGGCGTTCTGGTGACGTTTTCCGACACGATGACCGAGGCCGCGAACCGGGCGGCGCTGGCCTTTCGCACCGCCGTTGACCAACAACGCTGGGACGGGGTGAGCGAGACCTCCGCGACGTTGGGATCCGCCTATGTCAGGTTCGACACGCGGCACCTGGCGCATGCAGAGATCGCGCGCCGCCTGTCCGAACTGCTTGAGCAACGGGACTGGTACATCGCTCCGCTGCCGGAACAGCGCAGGCTCTGGCGGGTGCCGACGGTTTACGGGACGGATCTTGCGCCTCAAATGGACGACGCGGCGGCGGCGGCGGGGTTGTCGCCGGAAGACGCCATAGAGCGTCTGGGCCGGTCGCGCGTTCGGGTGCTGACGATCGGCTTTGCGCCCGGGCAACCGTATCTCGGGCCGTTAGAGCCCGAATTCAATATTCCCCGCCTGCAGGAACTGACGCCCATGGTCCCCGAAGGCGCATTGGTTCTGGCGATTTCGCAATTCGTCCTGTTCTCGGGCCCGACCCCCACAGGCTGGCGGCATGTAGGGCAAACCGCGTTCCGGTGTTTCCGCCCGGAGATGGAGCAGAGCTTTGCCTTGAAACCGGGCGATGAAATGATCTTCGAACCCGTGTCCCGCGAAAAGCTGGAAGACATCCGGGCGAACAACAGCGACGGCATGGGCGGCGCGACCTGTCAGGAGATCGGGTCATGAGCCTGATCGTCCACCGGATCGGCCCCGCCTGCACGGTTCAGGATCAAGGCCGCGCGGGGTATCTGGAACAAGGCCTGTCCCGATCTGGTGCCGCAGATATCCTGGCGCTGCACGAAGGGGCGGCATTGCTGCACCAAAGTCCCGATTGCGCAGCTTTGGAAATGGCCGGGATGGGCGGTGCGTTTGAGGCCACCAAACCCACCCGTATCGCCCTGACGGGTGCGCCTATGCAGGCCAGTATTGATGGTGCTCCGGTTGCGTGGAACGCCTCGCATCGCTTGGAAACGGGCCAGCAGCTTGCAATTGGGGCCACTTTGAACGGTGCCTATGGGTATCTGCATGTAGGCGGCGGCATCCAATCCGACCTATTCCTTGGGTCCCGGTCCACGCATCTGACGGCCAAGGTGGGCCGCGCCATTCAGGGCGGAGATGTGCTTGAAACTGTCGCCGACACGGGCGAGGCGGGCCTCCGCCTGATCCCGCAGGACCGGTTTTCGGGCGGCGTGCTGCATGTCATCGCCAGTTTCCAGACCCCGCTGTTCGATCAGGCTACGCTGGACCGGTTCGCGCAGACGGATTTCAAACGCGGCACCCGCGCCAACCGGATGGGCATGCAACTGGAAAGCGACGGAGACGGGTTCGCCGCCAAAGGCCAGCTTAACATCCTGTCCGAGGTCATCACCCCCGGCGACATCCAGATGACCGGCAGCGGAAACCCCTTTATCCTGCTGCCCGAATGCCAGACCACGGGCGGATACCCCCGCATCGCAACCGTTTTGCCCTGCGATATGCCGCGCGCCGCGCAGACACCGGCGGGCGGTGCGCTCCGGTTTGAATTTGTAACGCTGGAACAGGCCATCGCGCTTCAGGCCGCTTTCGAATCCGACCTCGCGCGCCTGCCGCAGCGGGTCGAGCCGCTGGTGCGCGACCCTCATGACATCCCGGACCTGTTGTCCTACCAATTGATCGGCGGAGTGATCTCTGCCACCGACTAAGGAGACTTGCCGATGCCGCGCGTCGATCTGAATGCAGATATGGGGGAGAGCTTTGGCCCCTGGAACATGGGCGATGATGAAAACTTGCTGAAGATAATCACCTCGGCCAATATCGCCTGTGGCTTCCATGCCGGGGATTGGGACGTGATGGCCAAAACCATGGAATTGGCAGCTGAAAACGGTGTGGGCATCGGGGCGCATCCGGGCTTTGCAGACTTGCAGGGCTTTGGTCGCCGCAACATGAAAGTGCCCCATGACTCCTTGCGCAACCTAGTGCGCTATCAACTTGGCGCGGCGCGGGGCATGGCCGCGGCGATCGGGACCCAAGTGCGCCACCTGAAATTGCACGGGGCGCTGGCCAATATGTGTTCGGTCGATATCGACATGGCGCGGGCCTGCTATCAGGGTGCGCTGGACGTGGACCCCGACATTATCATCATGGTGCTGGCCGTCACCAAACAGGAAGAGGCCGTGCGCGAGTTGGGCTGTAAATGGGTGGGCGAGATCTTTGCCGACCGCGCCTATAATGACGACGGCACGCTGGTCGACCGCAGCCTGCCCGGCGCGGTGATCCATGATGCCGCGGTCGCGGGCCCTCGTATCCTGAACATGGTTCGGGAGGGGGCCATCATCACCGAATCCGGCAAGCGGCTGGAAACCTCAATCGACACGATCTGCCTGCATGGCGACGGGCCAACAGCGGTGCAAATCGCCCGCTCGGTCCGGGAAAATCTAATAAGCGGCGGCGTGGATGTGACGAAATTCACCAGATAGTCACGCCCGCGCAATACAGACTACCCAGTTTCTTACTGTTGCCCGGGCGGGCATCTGCCCCTAGCATGCCCGCAAGTGCATGTTCTGAAACCCGTAATTCAAGCAACGTAATTCGCGACAGGGCGGCCCCGCCGCCCCGACCGCTGCCAGGCTTTGCGCAAGGAGGCACCCATGTCTTTCGATCTGATGTCCTATGAACCTCGGGGCGACAAAAAGAACTCGGAGTTCTTTCACGAATACCTGCCCATGATCTATGAGAGGCGCGATAGTTCGGGTGTTGCCGATCAGGTCGGACCGATGCGCGCGATTGTCATTCAGGTCGAGCCGAACGCCATTTTCGACACCATGGTCGAGATGTATGTGATGACCCCCTATCGCCACACGGCCAGCTATCTGGGCTCGACGCATAAATTCGCCGTACTGCATTCGCATCCCGAATACCCGGCGCTGATCCTGATGGCCCCGCTGAGTGAAACGTTCGAGGATTTCATCCCCCGCATCAACCGCATGTACCCGCTGGCGCGGGGCACCCCGCAGACACGATATGTGGGTGAGGTTTTCGGGGCCCGCGATCTGAAAGATCTTGGCAAAACGCTGGAAGATCAGAACATCCGGTTCGAATATGCGGGCGACACCGAGAATCCGTTTTACACGCAACCCGGCTTCCTCTTCACGACGCCGTCGGATTTCACCTGTAACCGGGTCGGCTATTCCACGCTGGATTTCAACGATACCGACAGTCTGGGTCTGGGCGACCGGGTTCTGCTCAGCGACGCCGAAGTAGCGCGTCTGGCCGAGGCCGCCGCCTTTGCCACCGACACCAAGATTGGGCCCCTGATGCTGGGCTTCGACCACCTTGCCACGCGGGTTCTGGCGGGGGAGCGCGAGGATGCGATCCTCGAATTTCTGACGATGGTGCCCTACTATTTCTGGGGGGCGTACAACATCTTCGACATGAACTCGTCGACCAATGTGAACCGCAACGCCAATGTGGATGATGACAAGAAGTCGCCCGCCAAGGTGTTTACGGCCAACAACACGCCGTCCTTCGTGAATTCCTTCGCCAAGCTGCCGATGCCGACCGAGGATTTCGTGCGCAACTATGGTCGCCGCCTGCATCACATGGCGGTCGAGATTCAGGATGGTGATCATGCCGCTGGCGAAAAGAACGTCGATTTCGTGGTCAACACGCTGAAAGACAAAGGCGTGCCGTTCCTGGCTCATGTGGTGGGGGAATGCAAAGACGATCCGAACCTCAAGCAGATCTTCTCAAAGCACTCGAAACTGACGCTGCTGATCACCGAGTATATCGAACGCTGCCATCACTATGACGGGTTCTTCACCAAGGATAACGTCGCCGCCCTGACTGCTGCCGCCGGTCAGGACGAGCAATACGAGCATGGCCACGTCTTTGACTGACAAAAAAGGGCCGCGATCTGATCGCGGCCCTGAATTATTCAGGAGAGAGTGTTTCGGGTCTTATGACGGCCCGATCATGAAACAGGTGACGTTCCGGGCCTGCAACCGGCGGCAAGCCAGATCGGCCTGTTCGCGGGTCATGCCCTGAAATGTCGCCTCAAAGCCGCGCGAGCTTTGGTTCACCTTGCGCAGCGTGCCTTCCAGAGTGGTCATTTCCGACAGGGCCGTTTTCAGCAAAACCTTCTCGGCCTCGTATCGGGTGGTGTAGCGCCCGACATTGACACCCCAAAGATGCCCGCCGGACGAGGACAAACGGGTGACGACCTCTTGCTCGGGCTCGGGTTGCGCGGCAGGCTCGGTCGAGGCCAGCACCAGATTGTCAGGCCGCAGCGCCGGACGTGTGTCCGAGCTTTCGACCGGCGGGGCCGTCGGCGCGATATCGGCCTGTGCGATGGCTGCGGCAATTCCACTTTGGATACGGTCGCGGTTCTGGTCTGCGGTCTCGGCCACGTTGCTGGCCACCTGCGTCACAACCGGACGTCCGATCGGGCGCAGGCTGACCTTGGGCGCGCCGGTCAGACGGGCGATATCGGTCGAAACACCCAGGCCTGTGTTCCCGGCATAGGCAGGCCGGGCCGGTTTACGGATCGGCGCGCGCGACGGGGCACGGCGGAAACCCATGTCGAGCAACTCGGCCACCTTGGCATTGCGCGAGGCACCCGATTTGCCACCAAATACCGTGGCAATGATCCGTTCATCCTTGCGCTTGGCCGAGGCCACAAGGTTGAACCCTGCGGCGCGGGTGTAACCGGTCTTGATCCCGTCTGCGCCTTTATAGGCCGCCAGCAGACGCCGGTTGGTGTTCGGCACGGTCTTGATCCCCGCATGGGTCGATTGGCGCGAAAACAGGTTGTAGTATTGCGGATAATCATACAGCAGATGCCGCCCCAGCGTGGTCATGTCCCGCGCGGTGGACAGGTGCCCGGATTCGGTCAGGCCGTGGGCGTTCTTGAAGGTTGTCCGGCTCATCCCCATCGCCTTGGCAGTGCGCGTCATGCGGCGGGCAAATGCCGCCTCGGACCCGCTGATGGCAATGCCAATGGCTGTGGCCGCGTCATTGGCCGATTTCACCGCTGCCGCCCGGATCAGATAGCGAAACGCAATCCGCTGGCCCGAACGCAGACCCAGTTTCGAAGGCGGCTCGGCCGCGGCCTTCTTGGTGATGCGCACCTGCGTGTCCAAGTCAATCTCACCGTTCCGCACCGCCTCGAACGCAATGTACAGCGTCATCATCTTGGTCAGCGAGGCCGGGTGCAGCCGGGTATCGGCATTCCGCGAATGCAGAACCTCGCCCGTTCGGGCGTCGATCACCATCGCGGCGTAGGGTGCTGCAAGCGCCTTGAGCGGCACAAGCGCCAGCACACACAGGATTGCTATGAGGAATAAGCCCGTCCGGGCCGGAACTGTCCGCCGAATCTGCACGATCTTTGCCTCTGTCTGCCTCGCGCCGCCGGGTATTCCCGGTCAGCCTGTTATTATTTTATTAGCATTCAGGCTAGCACAGGAGAGTCATCAAATAAACCGAAAGCTGTAGGAAACGCAGGATTTGAACGGCCCTTTGCGACCTCTATATCTAGCGGAACCGAGGTCTAACGCACACCAAATGCGCGATCATGGCGGGAACGAGGCAGGTTTGGGCACGGATTTTTGATGACTGCGGCGAAATAGCAACATCAGCTCAGCGCCCGCACCAGATCGGCTAAATCCGCCAGATCCTGCAGCGCGCGGAATCGCGGGTTGTCTGCCGGGGTTTCTGCGTGCTCAACCTCCCACACCAGCCCATGTGGGACGTACACGCCCCAGCAGCCCGCCTGAATCGGGGCCACCACATCTGACCGCATCGAGTTGCCGACCATCATCGCGGCGTCCGGCCCATCGCCATGCTGGCCAAAGATATCGCGATAGGTTCCGGCGGTCTTTTCCGAGACGATCTCGACCCAGTCGAACAGATCGCCCAGCCCCGATTGCGCCAGCTTGCGCTCCTGATCAATCAGGTCGCCCTTGGTGATCAGCCCGACGCGGTGAGAGCCCGACACAGCCTCGATTGCCTCGCGGGCATGGGGCAGCAGTTCGATCGGATGGGCCAGCATCTCTTGCCCCGCGTCGATCAATTGCCGAATGACCGAGGCTGGAACGCGGTCTTCGGTCACCTCGATGGCGGTTTCAATCATCGACAGGGTAAAGCCCTTGATGCCGTACCCATAGTGCTGAATGTTGCGCTTTTCTGCGGCCAACAAACGCTCCATCAGGTGGTCGCGTTCCGCATGATCGACCAGCAGGTCGGCGAAATAGTCCTGGGTCAGTTGAAAAAACCGCTCATTATGCCACAGCGTGTCATCTGCATCGAACCCGATTGTGGTGAGTTTTTTCTGCATCCCATTTCCGCCTGCTTGCTCTTTTCTCTGGCCGCGCCCACGTTATATAAGCGACCAGATAAACCAAAAGCCTGAATCGGACGGTTGCACGCGATGCTGGAAAACCAATGGATGATGTCTGACGACCCGGATGACGACACCGATGCGTCTGTCCTGGTACAGACGCGCCCCAAGACCAAGCGTCCGCCGCTTTATAAAGTGCTGCTGTTGAATGACGACTACACCCCGATGGAGTTCGTGGTGCATGTGCTGGAACGCTTCTTCGGCATGACCCATGCGCAGGCGTTCGAGATCATGCTGACGGTCCACAAGAAAGGCGTGGCCGTGGTGGGTGTATTCAGCCACGAGATTGCCGAAACCAAGGTCGGTCAGGTGATGGATTTCGCCCGCAGGCACCAGCACCCGCTGCAATGCACCATGGAGCGCGAAGAATAACGCGCCCGGCCTGATCGGAATCAGCCATGTCCCCACGTCTGGAACTCGCCTTGCAAAGCGGCCTGTCTCTGTCGCAGCCGCTAACGCTGATCGGCCCCACGCCCGAGACCGACCTGGCCGACCTGCCGCGCGAGACGCAGATCGTGCAGCCGTTCAAACCCTTTCACGACCATTTCGCCAGCCTCGGGTTCGCCACGGTGCCCGAGGCGGATGGCCCCTGTCAGAACGCGATTGTGTTTTTGCCCCGCGCCAAGGCACAGGCCCGGGCGCTGATTCATCAGGCCTGCGCACGTGCGGGCGGCGTGATCGTCGTTGATGGCGCGAAGACCAACGGCGTGGACAGCGTGCTGAAAGACATTCGCAAGCGTGTCTCCGTCGAAGGACCGCTGGCCAAGGCCCATGGCAAGATTTTCTGGTTCCAGTCAAACGAACAAGCCTTCGCCGAGTGGGCTGCGCCCAAGGCGCAGATGGCGGATGGCTATCGCACCGTTCCCGGCGTGTTTTCAGCCGACGGAATCGATCCGGCCTCGGCGCTGCTACTACAATCCCTGCCCGCGCAGCTTGGCCCAAAACTGGCCGATCTGGGGGCCGGATGGGGGTATCTGTCGGCGGGTCTGAATAGCGACAAGATCACATCGCTGTATCTGGTCGAGGCCAACCACGCCGCCCTGACCTGTGCCCGCGCCAACGTACAAAATGAGCGCGTGCAGTTTCACTGGGCCGATGCGGTGACGTGGAAGGCCCCCGAGCCCCTCGACACCGTCATTATGAACCCGCCCTTCCACACCTCGCGCAGCGCCGACCCCGCGCTGGGGCAAGGTTTCATCGCCTCAGCCGCACGCAACCTGACCCGGAACGGCGATCTGTGGATGGTTGCCAACCGCCACCTGCCCTACGAGGCCACGTTGACCGACACGTTCCAGAAAGTACAGGAAGTCGCGGGCGACAATCGGTTCAAGGTGTTTCGCGCCTCTCGCCCTCGGCGATGAGGCCCGCTAACCTGCCCCGCAACTCAGGAGGATTCGGATGTCCTTTTCCATAGCTGGCAAGACAGCGATTGTAACAGGCGGTGCCAACGGGATCGGGCTGGCCATCGGGCGGCATTTCGCGGATGCCGGGGCAAATGTCATGTTCGCCGACATGGACGAAAAGCGACTGGTCGACGAGTTGGGGAAAGAGGCCGATGACAGCAACATCCGCTACTTCGCGGGTGATCTGCGCGAGAAACTTACGATTGCCAACCTGCTTTCTGCCACGCTGGACGCGTTCGATCAGGTCGACATTCTGATCAACGGCGCACGGCAGGTGATCCAGTCGGACCCGCTGGATACGGACGACGACTCGGTCCGGACCCTGCTGAACCAGAACCTCATGCCGGCCCTCCGACTGAGCCAGTCGGTCGCCAAGCGCATGATCAAGCAGGCGGGGGATGATAACGACTCGGTCGCGGGGTCGATCATCAACCTGTCGTCCATTGCCGCACGCCGGACCCACCCCGACCTGATGGCCTATTCCGTCTCGACCGCAGCGCTGGATCAGATGACCCGTTCGTTGGCCGTGGCGCTGGCCCCGAACCGCATCCGCGTGAATTCAATTGCCTTGGGATCGGTGATGAGCGCCTCGCTACAATCGACACTCAAGGAAAACCGGGATTTCCGCGACGACATCGAAAAACACACCCCGCTGGCCCGCATCGCTGCGCCCACCGAACTGACCGAAACGGCGCAGTTTCTGGCCTCGGACGCAGCCGGTTTCATCACCGGGCAAATCCTGACAATCGACGGCGGCAGAACCCTGCTGGACCCCGTCGCAGCCCCGGCGCATTAAAACCCCATGTTCGATACCAAAAAATCCACCGCCTCTGGCTGGTTCCGCCAATTGCGCGACAATATCGTCGCCGCCTTTGAGCAACTTGAAGACAGCCACGACACCGGCCCGTTTTCAGATGCCAAACCCGGGCGCTTTGAGGTTCGCGAGACCACGCGCCAATCCGAGGATGGCTCGGATGCCGGGGGCGGCCTGATGTCGGTGATACGCGGCGGGCGGGTGTTCGAAAAGGTCGGTGTCAATGTCTCAACCGTTTACGGCACGCTGGGCGAACGGGCGCAACAGGCGATGGCCGCGCGCAAGGGCATTCCCGGCATGACCGAAGACCCCCGGTTCTGGGCGTCGGGCATCAGCCTTGTGGCGCATATGCAAAACCCGCATGTGCCTGCGGTCCACATGAACACGCGGATGTTCTGGACCCCCCATGCCTGGTGGTTCGGCGGCGGGTCCGATCTGAACCCCTGCATCGAATATGATGAGGACACAGTCCATTTCCACGCCACTCAGAAAGCGCATCTGGACCCGCACGGGCCGGGGCACTACCCGCGCCTGAAAGACTGGGCCGACGATTATTTCTACATCCCCCATCGCAAACGCGCGCGCGGGGTTGGCGGTATTTTCATGGATGACTACTGCACCGGCGACTGGCAGGCTGATTTTGCCCTGACACAGGACATCGGTCGGGCCTTCCTGCCCGCCTTTCTGCCGCTGGTCGAAAAACGCCGGGTGCAAGGATTCTCGGATGCCGACAAAGACACGCAACTGGTGCATCGCGGGCTCTATGCCGAATACAACCTTGTCTACGACCGGGGCACCAAGTTCGGTCTTGAAACCGGCCACGACCCGGACGCGGTTCTGATGAGCCTGCCGCCGCTGGCCAAATGGGTCTAACCCTCAGAACCCAAAATCCATGAAGTTGTCATAGCAATACTGCTGCGCCGAAACCGCCGACATGTTCTCGCCCACCCGCTTGACGGTGACGGAATAGCCCGGATTGGTATCAACGCCAGGCGGCGGGGTCATGGAAAACTCGACCGTGCGCACACCGGGTTCATAGGCTTTCGTGATGTAGATGCGCTGCGAGTTCGGCACCCCAAGCGTGCGGATGGCATAATCCCCGATCCCACACCAATAGTTCACCGGTGCTGAAGACCCCACGCCTTTCACCTGATAGACGCCGTCCTGCAAAGGCGTGACCTCGGTCCGGTTCAGAGGCTTGACGCTCAAACCGATGCCGACCGCCTGTGCAACGCAAGGCAGCGCCACCAACCCTAAAACGGCTGCTGTTCTGAAAACCCGCATCCTCGCACCCTCCGAAAATCAAACTCACGATAAGGTGTAACATAAGGTCCCGGCCATGTGAGTAAAGCTGTTCACTTTGCCTCGCGCGCGCCCGAGAAAATGGTATCAATACGACACCAGCTTGGCTAACATCCAGATATGATTGAACGTTGGGTGCGTCTTGAGCAGATCGTTTCCAAAGGACTGGTTCGACATCCCGCCCGAAAAATACGCGGATTTCGGGGCGATGTTCTATCTGGCTGGCCTGACCAAAACGCATCAGAAACGCAGCCTTTCTCAGGTTCTTTACGCGTTTGAAACCCCCTTGCGGCTGGGGCAGTACCACATCTTCCGGCAGAACGGATTTCCGCGCGGGTTTGTGACCTTTGCCGGTCTCAGCACCGAAGCGGAATACCGGTATGCAGTGCAGGAAAAATCCCTGACCGACGCCGATTTCACCAGCGGTCCGTCCTTCTGGATCATCGATCTGGTGGCTCCGTTTGGACAAACCAGCCAAATCGTGGATATTCTGAAGACGGAAATTCCGCACCCGCGCGTGCGCACCAACCGCATGGACAGCGATCTGACCCGCAACCGGATCGTCGAGTGGACGCGCGACGAAGCAGGCGAGGTGACGATGCACCTGTACCGAAAGAAAGAGTTCGAACGCAAACTGCAACAGGGCGAGTCATAAATGGTCTCAATTCCAGTCACAGGCGACCTGACCGGCGGCGTGACCGGGGACCCTCCGAACATAGCGACGGGGGCGCTGACGCTGGGCGATGGCACCCTGCCGATCGTCAACCAGGACTGGACGATTGCCACGCCGCCCGCCAATGGCACCGCCACCATTGATCCGAATACGGGCGACTGGACCTATACCGTGGACCCCGCGTTCTTCGACAGCTTGGACAACAATCAGGTGGTGTTCGACACGTTCACGGTCAACGTCACCGGTACGATTGCCACCGGTATCGGCAACCTGCCGTTCTTCGGCACGACCGACATCACCATCCGGATCGAAGGCGTGTGTTTCACCGCCGGGACGCTGATCGAAACCGAACAGGGCGCGCAGCTGATCGAGACGCTTGCGGCGGGCGATGCGGTCTGGACCGCCGACCACGGGTGGCAACCCATTCGCTGGATCGAAAGCAATACCCTGCCGCCGGATCGATTGCGCAGAAACCCGTCCCTGCGCCCGGTTCGCATCACCGCAGGCAGTCTTGGCCCGAACGCCCCCAATCGCGATCTTTTGGTGTCGCAGCAGCACCGCATTCTGGTTAGCGGCCCACGGGTCGAGTTGCTGTTCGGCGCAAGCGAAGTGCTGATCGCAGCCAAACATCTTTGCACGTGGCCCGGAATATCCGTTGAAACCTCTGACGAGCCGGTCGAATACCTGCACATCTTGCTGGACCGACACGAGATCCTGATGGCCGAGGGCGCGCGGGCCGAAAGCCTGTTTCTGGGGGATGAGGCATTGTACGGGCTGTCCTCGGACGGGCTGCAGGAACTGGCAGCCATTTTCCCGGATCGCCCGACGCCGCAGGGGCCGGGGTTCGGACGGGCCGCGCGGTTGATCCTGCGCGCGCACGAGGCGCGGGCGCTTGTCCCGGCTTAGTCCGCCGACCGTATGCGCCCACCCACATTCTGAGGGGCCAGAGCGACGGTTTTGATAACCGCATGGCAAGCGGTCCCAGGCTGAAGATCAAGCGCGGCAACCGACCGGCGGGTGACACGTGCCAGAATTACCCCGGCCGGGGTTTTGATCGACACAATTGCCCCCGGCCCTTCCCCGGCCCGGATGGCATCGACGGTTCCGGACAAAACGTTCAGGGCCGATAACCCTTCGGGCGGCTTGCTGGACAAGATTACTTCTTGCGCCGGGATGCGAATGCGCAACATCTCTCCGACCTTGTGCTGGATGCGCGGCAAAAACAAGCGGGCACCGCTGGCGTCAAGCTCAGTCAGCCCGTCCGGATGATGCTGCACCACCCGAACCTGCAGCACCGCACCAACCGCCCGCACCCCCGCAGGCGCTACGGCGGGGTCCGACAAAATCTCGGATGCGGGTCCGTGCCGCAAAACCTTGCCGTCCTGCAGCGCGACGACCGAAGTCGCCAGCCGCGCCACTTCTGCTGCGGAATGGGTGACATACAGGATCGGCACCGACACCTCGTCCCTGAGGTTCTCGAAATAGGGTAAAATCTCGGCCTTGCGCGCATCGTCCAGCGCCGCCAAAGGCTCGTCCGCCAGAATCAGGCGCGGGCTGGCCAACAAGGCGCGGCCAATGGCGACACGCTGCTTCTCCCCGCCCGACAGGCGTGCCGGACGGCGGTCCAGCAAGTGACCGACCCCCAGCATTTCGACCACCTTATCCGGATTTTCACGCGGCGCGCCGCGCGGGGCGAACCAGCGGCCATAAGCTAGGTTCTGACGCACGGTCAGATGCGGGAACAGCCGTCCTTCCTGAAAGATATATCCCAGCCGGCGCCGATGGGGCGGCAGCCAGTGGCCTTTTGCCGTATCGAACAGCTCCCACCCCTCGACAGAAACGCGTCCGGCGCTGGGTCGCAGCAACCCAGCCACCGCGTTAACAACAGTGGTCTTGCCAGACCCTGACCGGCCAAACAGAACCGTCACGCCGCGCGGAGCCTCGAAATCGAGGTCAAGATCGATCCCGGGCAAGTGGTGTTGCAAACGGACGGAAAGGCTCATGACCCGGCCACCCGTGCCGCCACGCGCCGTCCGACATATTCCGACAACAGCAGCGCGCCCATAGCGATGATGATTGAGATGACGACCAATCGCGTCGCCGCACTCTCCCCCCCCGGCACCTGCAGAAATGCGTAGACCGCCGAGGGCAGGGTCTGTGTCTGTCCCGGAATGTTGGAAACAAATGTGATCGTGGCCCCGAACTCTCCCATCGCCTTGGCGAAGGCCAGAATGGCCCCGGCGATCACGCCGGGTAGGATCATCGGCAAAGTCACAGTCGCAAAGACAAACGGGCGCGATGCACCCAGCGTTGCGCCCGCCTGTTCCAGCTTTGGGTCCACCGCCTCGATCGACAAGCGAATAGCCCGGACCATCAGGGGAAAAGCCACGATGCCAGCCGCCAGCGCGGCCCCCGTCCAGCGGAAGGCAAAGACGATGCCGAATTCGGCCAAAAACCGACCCACAGGCGCTTGCAGACCAAAAGTCAGCAACAGCAGATAGCCGGTCACAACCGGCGGCAGGATCAGGGGCAGATGCACGAGCCCGTTCAGAATCTGCCGCCCAGGAAACCGCCAACGGGCAAGGGCGTAAGCCACGAAGATGCCAAACGGCAACGTCGCCAGCGTGGCCCAGAACGACACGCGCAGCGACAGTTTCAGCGCTTCAAGTTCCGCAGGGCCAAGCCAGTCCATGCCACTCATCCTTGCGGCAGGGTGAAACCCTGCGCTTTGAATACGGCACCAGCTGCATCTGTCTTCAGGTGATCCAGAAACGCCTGCGCGCTCGGCCCCGCAGTTACCGCCGCCGCTGGGTAAATGATCGGAGGGTGCGTATCTGGCGGAATGGTTCCGATGACGCTGACGCTGGGATCGACAAGGGCATCGGAACGGTACACAACCCCCAAGGGCACGGCCCCGGCAGACACCAGCGCCAGAGCAGCGCGCACATTATCCGCCTGTGCAACCCGATCCTGTACCGCGTCCCAAAGCCCCAGCCCCTGCAACGCGGCCTTGCCATAAATCCCTGCCGGAACCGCATCGACCAGCGCCATGGCCAGATAGCCCTGCCCCAGTTCAGCCGCCAGATCGTAGTCCGGCCCGATCTGCCCAACCGGGGTCTTGCCCGCATCACCGATCAGTACCAGACCATTGCCCAGCAGATCAAAGCGCGAGGCAGCATTGATCAGTTTTCCATCCTGCAGCACATCCATCCAGTCGGGGTTTGCAGAAATAAAGACATCTGCCGGTGCCCCCAACTGTATCTGCCGCGCCAGAACCGAGGACGCCGCGTATGACACCGTAACGGTCTGCCCTGTCTGCTGTTCAAATTCCGGAACTATCTGATCCAGCGCGGTCTTAAGGCTGGCAGCAGCAAACACCAAAACCCCCTCGGCCCCGGCCCGGACCGGTGCCAGTGCCAATGCGCCAAGAACCAGCACCGCAGTCAGAACTCGGCGGACCGAGGATAAGGTCATGTGCGCTCCGGACCTAAGGGTTACAGTCGCAACGGGAATATCGGAGGGCGCAGGTGACACGCAAGCATCTTTGCCAATTCTGGACGCGGAAGCGCATTCAAATCGCTGCAAACTCGGCAAAATCGCCCGCCAAGAGGCATTTGCGCCAGATCAACGGCCGCAGACGCCGCAATCGGTCTTGATCCCGCCCACCGACCCGGTGAAATCTGGCACAAGCTCGCCCCGGCCAGACCAACAAAACAGGACATCGACAATGCTGCACGAAACGCCCGGCCTGATTGACGCCATCCGCGCCCGGTTCGCCCATGTCGAGGCCTGCCCTTTTCAAGGTAACCGCATCTTCTTCGAAAATGCCGGAGGCGCGCTGACCCTGAACTCGGTTGTCGAGACCTCGGCCAAATTCGCGGCCATTCCCGATAATCAGGGCCGGGACAACGTGGCCAGCCATGCGCTGGTCGATATCATCAACACGGCCAAGTCGGACCTGTCGGTGTTCATGAACACCTCGGGCGGTCAGTTCTTTGTCGGCGAAAGCGGGACCGAGCTTTTGTTCCGCATGATCCGCACTGCTTGCGTGAACGCTTCCAAGGGTAGCAAAGTGATCGGCAGTTCCATCGAACACCCCGCCAGCCGCAGCGCCGCGCGCCGCTGGGCGGGGATTGCCGGGCTGGATTACGTCAACGTTCCCCATGACGACGCCACCGGTCTGGTTACTCCTGACGCCTATGCCGCGTTGATGTCACCCGATGTGTCTGTCGCGACCATCCTGCACGCCTCACCCGTGACGGGCATGGGCATGGATGTCGCCGCTATCGCCCAAGCCATCCGCGACGTGGCCCCGGACTGCTTCATCATCGTCGACGGCATCCAGCATGCCGCCCACGGCCAGTTGGACCTGACCAGCTATGGCGTCGACGGCTACGCGATCTCGCCCTACAAAGTGTTCTCGCGCCACGGATATGGCATCGCCTGGATCTCCGACAGGCTGACCGCCCTGCCCCACGACCAGTTGATCGACGCCCCGGCAGAAGGCTGGGAGTTCGGCACCCGCGACACCGGAGCCTATGCGACCATGTCGGATGTCGTCGCCTATTTTGACTGGCTCGGTACGCAGGTCTCGGACAGCCCCGACCGCCGCGCCCGGATCGAGGCCGCGGGCCGCGCTATACACGCGTATGAAACCCACCTGACTAACGCGATGATCAACGGCACCGGCAACCTGCCTGGCCTTCGGGACATGGATCACGTCACCCTTCTGGCCGGCCCCGACAACCCTGCCCGCGAGGGGCTGGTGTCAATCATGGTGCGCGACATCCCTTCGGCTGAGGTCGTGACCCGTCTGAACGAACAAGGCATCCGCACCCATATCCGCAAGGCCGATCACTACAGCGGAAATGTCCTGACCCCGCTGGGTCTGAGCGACTGTATCCGGATTTCACTGTGCCACTACAACACCGAAGGCGAAGTTGCCCAACTTCTGGCCGCCGTAAACGAGATGTCCACCTGACGCGCCTTTCGCAAAGTCCGCTCAAGAAATTCGCGCCAACCCTCTTGCACCCGCGCGCAGGCTTGGCTACATGCACCGTCACGGGTGATTAGCTCAGTTGGTAGAGCGCTTCGTTTACACCGAAGATGTCGGGAGTTCGAGTCTCTCATCACCCACCATTCCTACTTACCGACAAATCACAGTATTTGCTGAGCGCAACACCGTCGATTGCAACCGGTTGCAACGTTGGTGCGGTAGTGCATAATACCCCAGCTATGGAAACACCCTCGACCCTTCTGCCCGGTCCGCATCGGGGACACCCACGATGAGCGTGACGTTGAAAGACGTCGCGGCGCTTGCGGGCGTGTCGCGCTCGGCTGTGTCGCGGACGTTTACCGAGGGCGCGTCGGTATCGGCCAAGACACGCAGCAAGGTAGAAAAAGCGGCGCGGGAGTTGGGGTATAGTCCGAATGCACTGGCCTCGTCGCTGACAACCGGGCGAACCAAGCTGATCGGGCTGATTTCGAACAACTTTCACAACCCAATTTTCCTTGAGGTGTTCGACCAGTTCACCCGTGCGCTGCAGGAACGGGGGCTGCGGCCTCTGATCGTCAACCTGACGGATGAGACCGAACCCGCCAATTCGGTGCGCATGCTGCGGCAGTACTCGGTCGATGCGGCCATCGTTGCCTCATCAACCCTGCCGCCCAGCTTTGCCAAGGCGTTTCACGATGCAGGCGTGCCGGTGGTGCATACCTTCGGGCGGTCTGCCACCTCGCCCGAGGTGCATGTGGTGGGGATCGACAACGTGGAATGCGGGCGCATGGCAGCGCGGGAACTGGTGGCGCGCGGGTATCGCCGTGTCGGATATCTGGGAGGACCGCAGGATGCGACCTCGGCGCTGGACCGGCATCGCGGGTTTATGGAGGAACTGTCAGGCCACCCCGACGTCGAGGCCACGCATTGCTTCGCCGGGGCCTATTCGTTCGAGGCCGGGCGGGCCGAGATGCTGCGTCTGCTGCGCGACACTCCGGCAGAGGCCTATTTTTGCGGCGATGATATACTGTCGGTCGGCGCGTTATCCGCCCTGAAGGATCACGGCCTGACCCCCGGCCAGGACATCGGCATCATCGGCCTGAACGATATGGAGATGTCGCGCTGGGAAAGCGTCGATCTGACCACCATTCACCAGCCGATCAAGCAGATCATCACCTCATCCGTCGATCTGGTCGAGGAGATGTTGAAAGAACCCCAGCGCTACCCCGAGGCCCGCATTTTCCCCTGCCGGGTGATCGAGCGGGGCACGTTGCGACCCCGCCTCTGACTATCTGAACATCGGCGGGCGGGCGTCCTGCCATGCGCCATCGGCTTTGCCCGAAGCAACAGCCGCATGCACCGCTGCAATCGACCGGACCCCGTCTGCCGCACCCGGCAGACCGTCGCGGAATTCTCCTTGGATCGCATCCGCCAGATCGCAGTAGATATTGGCCACTGCCAGCGGGAACCCCTCGGGGTGGGCGATGGCCACGCGGGACAGGCGCCGCACCTCGTCATGCAGGCCGCCTTCGCCTTTTTCGATGATCTGGGTGCGCCCGCCGACCGGCGTGTAGATCAACTGGTTTGGCTGTTCCGATGCCCAGAGCAACCCGCCCGTCTCGCCAAAGACCTGAATGTCGAACCCGTGCTGCCGCCCGATCGCGACCGAGGATGTCCACAGCCGCCCGACCGTTCCACCCTCCGTGCGGAAGCTGATCAGGGCGTCATCCTCCAACTCGCGGCTGGGGATGGTTGAGGCGAGGTCAGCGGACAGGGATTTGACCTCATCGTCGCAAACAAAGCTGGCCATGTGCAAAGCGTGGATGCCGCAATCGGCGAACTGGCCGGACACGCCCGCCATCGCGGGATCATAGCGCCAACGCACGCGCGGGTTGTCGGCATCTGTTGCATCCCCGTGGTGGCCATGGCTGAAATTGGTCACCACCAGACGCACCTTGCCGATCTCGCCTGCGCGAACCATTGCGCGGGCCTGACGCACCATTGGGTAGGCCGAATAGCAATAGTTCACCGCGCAGATTTTGCCGGATTTTTCGGCCACTCGAACGATCTCCTCCCCTTCTTCCACGGTCATGGTCATTGGCTTTTCGCAAAGCACGTTGAACCCTGCCTCAAGGAAGGCTTTCGAGATTTCAAAGTGGGTCGCGTTGGGGGTGGCGATTGTCACCAGATCAATGCGGTCGGCGCGGTCTTTTTCACCGGCCAGCATCTCTTTCCAGTCGCCATAGGCGCGGTCAGCGGCGATGCCCAGCCGCTGGGCATATTCGCGGCCCTGCTCGGGCCTGTGATCCAACGCGCCTGCGGCGAAGTCGAACAGCCCGTCGGCCTGAGCACCTAACCTGTGGGCGGGCCCGATCTGGCTGCCTTCACCCCCACCGATCATGCCCCATCTCAGCTTTGCCATGGTTTTTGTCTCTCACTCAAAATGTGCAGGTTGCGCGATCAGAAGTCGCTGATGTTTTTCCATTGCCGCTGGTCCGAGGATGCCAGCGCCGCCGCCACCACGCGGTTGACCTCATGCCCGTCGCGGAAGGTCGGCCAGATCGCTTCGCCTGAGTGGATCGCCTGCAGGAAATCCTTGGCCTCGATAATGATCTGGTCCTGATACCCGGTGCCGTGGCCGGGGCCCTGACAGAACGGTTCGTAATCCGGGTGGGCGGGGCCGGTCAGGATTTTGGTGAACCCTCTGGTGGCTTCTGGTCCGTCGTGACGGTAGAACCACAGGGCATTCTGATCCTCCTGATCGAACCGGATCGCGCCTTTTGTACCCGAGATTTCATAGGCATAGCCCATCTTGCGCCCGGTTGCGATGCGGCTGACGTAAATGTTCCCCATCGCACCGTTTCGAAACCGGCACATGATCTGGGCATGGTCATCATTGGTCACAGTGCCGCCGGGGCGGGTGTGGTGAACGGTTTCGACCTCGGCCATAACCTCGGCAATAGGTCCGATCAGGGCCAGCGCGCCGTTGATCATATGCGGTGCCAAATCCCCCATCGTGCCGTTCGGCATCCCGGTGGTGCGCCACGTGGCGGGGGCCTGCGGGTCGGCATAGAAATCTTCGGTATGTTCGCCGCGAAACCAGGTGATGTCGCCGATTTCACCGTCTTCAATCAGTTTGCGCGCATACTGGGTGGCAGGCGTTCGCACATAGTTGAACCCGACCATATTGGTCACTTGGGCCGTCTCGGCAGCGGCCACCATCGCCTGCCCGTCTTCCATCGACGATCCAAGCGGTTTTTCACACAGCACCGGTTTGCCCAAGGCAAGTGCTGCCTCGGCGATCCGGCGATGAGTGGACTGGGGTGAGGCGATCACGACGGCCTCGACCTTGGGGTCATTGACCAGCACCTGCCAGTCGTCGGTTGCGCGCTGAAATCCGTATGCCGCCCGGTAACGTTCGGCGCTTTCGGGGCTCGAAGCACAGATCACCTCAAGCCGGGGTCGCAATGCCGTGTTGAACACTGCGCCCACAGCCGCCATCGCGACCGAGTGCGCCTTGCCCATATAGCCGCCACCCACGATTCCAATTCCGATTTCAGGCATCTGTCACGGCTCCGAACATATCATTTGCAACCGGTTGCAAAATCAGTATCGTGTGAATCGATTCAACGCAAGGTCCAAACTTTGCCGATCCCACTTCGCCGGAGGACAAGACGTGAGCGCTTTGATGGACGGTATCAAAGGAAACCGGTTCGCCGTGTTCGGGCGCGCGGGCATGGACCTGTTCGCCGATCCGATCAACGTCAAAAGCGAGGATGCCGATACGTTCCACGCCGATCTGGGCGGGTCATCGGCCAATATCTGCGCCGGGCTGGTCAAGCTGGGCAGTCAGGCGTCGCTGATCACCTCGGTCTCGGACGATGCGGTGGGCCGGTTCTGCCTGAACCGGTTGCATCACTATGGCGTAGATACATCCTATATCCGGGTTCTGGGCGGCGAATATCGCATGTCGCTCGCGTTCTACGAAAGCCGGATGGAAAACTTCCAGAACGTCATCTACCGCAACGGGGCCGTCGATTTTCAGGTCACCGAAGAGGATATGGACAGGGTAGACTACACCGCCTTCACAGCGGCCCTTTCAGCGGGAACGGTGTTCGCCTCGGAACCCTCGCGCAGCGCCACGTTCCGCGCTTTTGACAACGCCCGCAAGGCGGGGTTGCCGGTGATTTTCGACATCGATTATCGCCCCTATAGCTGGCCATCTGCTGAAGTGGCGGCGGACGTTCTGTCGCGCGCGGGCGAAGCCAGCGACCTGATCGTCGGCAATGATGAAGAATTCGGTTTCATGGCCGGGGGCCTCGACAAGGGCTTTGCCAAGGCTCAAGAATTGGCCCGAAAGCCGGGGCGCGTCGTCATCTACAAGATGGGCGAAGAAGGTGCGGTGACTCTGGCCGATGGGCAAGAGATCAGAACCGGAATCTACCCCGTGGACGCCATCAAACCGGTAGGCGCAGGCGACAGTTTCATGGCCGGGCTTCTGGCTTCGATCGCGGCGGGGCATGCGCTGACGGATGCGGTGATGCGCGGCTCAGCCTGCGCCTCGATCGTGGTGTCGAAACCCGGCTGTTCCCCCGCGATGCCAACGACCGCCGAACTGGACGCGTTTCTGGCGTCGCATCCCGGCCCGACGACATAGGAGAGACCCATGCATATCGCGCCCTATGACAATCAGAACAAACCCATCGTCGATGCCGACGATCCCACGGTGCCGCTGAACTACTTCAACATCGTCAAGCTGAAAAAGGGCGAGGCTTTTGAGTACCAAGTGCCGGGATACGAGACCTGCATCGTCCCCGCCACCGGCAGCGTCGATGTGGATGTCGAGGGCGTGCCCTTCGCCAAGCTGGGCAACCGGGGCGAGGATGTCTGGGATGGCGAACCCGAAGGGGTTTACGTACCCGTCGGAGCCAAAGCGCAGATGGTCTGCTTGTCAGACGAGACCGAGGTGTTCATCGCCGGGGCCAAATACGACAAGGTGCTGGACCCGTTCGATGTGCGCGAACATGATCTTGTGCAATATGGCAGCGACGACACCAAGACCCATCGCAAGATCAAGCATATCCTGGGCCAGAAACAGCACGACAAGGTGGGCCGCCTGCTGGTCAGCGAGCTGTTCACGGTTGGTCAGGGCGGCTGGTCGGGTTTCCCCAGCCACAAGCACGACACCAACCGCCTGCCGGATGAGACCCGGCATGACGAGACCTATAATTTCCGCTTCAAACCCAACTGGGGCTCGGGCCTGCAGATGCTGCAACGCGAAGACAATGAGCCGGGCGATGCCTATCACATCGTCGACGGCTCAACGATCTGCATCGACACCGGCTATCACCCCTGCTGCGTGCTGCCGGGGTACGAGATGTACTACTTCACCATCCTCGGCGGTTTGAGCCAGCGCTCGCTGGTGCAGTATTTCCAACCCACCCATGCCTATCAGATCGAGACCATTCCGGGCATCAAAGACATGATCGCCAAGTTCAAATGACCCTTGTTACGCTGAAAGACGTCCTGACCCCGGCCTATGAACATGGATACGCCGTGGGCGGTCTGGTCACACTGGGGTGGGAGGATATGCGCGCCTATGTGGCTGCAGCCGAGGCGGAAAACGCGCCCCTGATCCTGCAGGCTGGTCCAAGCTGTCGCGAGCACACGCCGCTGCCCGTTCTGGGCAAGATGTTCCGCCATCTGGCCGAGGGGGCCTCGGTCCCGGTCGTGGCGCATCTGGATCATGGGTATACGTTTGAGGAATGCAGGATTGCATTAGACAGCGGATTTACCTCGCTGATGTTCGACGGATCGCGAAAGCCCCTTCAGCAGAATATCGACGAAACCGCCGCGATTGCGGAAATGGCTCATGCGGCGGGGATTTCCTGCGAAGGTGAGATCGGTTTTGTCGGCTATTCCGGCGGCGAAGGGTCGAACGGCACCGATCCGTCCGAGGCTGCGCAGTTCGCGCGCGATAGCGGCGTGGACGCAATGGCAATCTCGGTCGGCAATGTCCATTTGCAACAGGACAAAGAAGGCGGTCTGGACGAGGCGCGCATCGCCGAGATTGACGCTCTAACCGATGTACCGCTGGTGATCCATGGCGGCTCGGGCGTGCCGGTCGAGCAACGCAGCCGGTTGTCGCGTCAGACCTCGATCTGCAAGTTCAACATAGGCACCGAGCTGCGCATGGCCTTCGGCCACGCCCTGCGCGAGGCCGTGAACCGTGACCCCAACCGGTTCGACCGCGTGAGCATCCTGAAAGAAACGCAGGACCCGGTCGAGGCCGCTGCGCGCGTTGTGATCCGCGCTTTTGGGGCTCCGCCGCAGAAATAGTGTTTAGGCCTAGATCGACCCACCCTCAACCATGAAGTTCCCGGCACTGCACATGGCCGCATCGTCCGAGGCCAGAAACACCACCATCCGCGCCACATAGACCGGATCAATCGGATCGGGCAGACATTGGCGGTCGACCTGCTTTGCCAGCCCCTCGGGCGTGACCCACAGGTCTTTCTGGCGCTCGGTCATGATCCAGCCGGGCACGACGGTGTTTACGCGGATACGGTGATCCCCCAACTCGCGCGCCATGGTGCGGGTCAGGCCATGTACGGCGGATTTGGCGGTGGCGTAGGCCGGGAAACCTGCGCCCGCCTCCCACCACGAGTTCGAGCCGAGGTTGACGATGGCCCCGCTGCCGCGTTCGATCATCGCGGGCGCGACCGATTGGATTGTAAAGAACATATGACGGATATTCGTCGCCATACGTTCGTCCCAATAGTCTGGCGTGACCTCACGCCAGTCGTGCCGGTCATCGTGGGCCGCATTATTGACCAGAACATGGGCTGCACCGAGTTGACGCACCAGATCGCCCAGCGCGATACGCAGCGCTTCGATGTCGCGCAGGTCGCATTGGGCGAACGCATGCACCCCGTCCAGTTCCGCCAGCAGTGCCTGCCCGGCGTCGGCGTTGATGTCCAGAAACCCAACCTTGGCCCCTTGCGCGGCGAAGGCACGCACGGTTTCCGCGCCGATGCCTCCTGCCCCGCCGGTTATGAAGACGGTTTTGCCGTTGAGGCTGGGATAGGTGGCAAAGCTTGGGGTCATGCATCACGCTCCATAATCCATTCGACCTCGGGGGCCGGAACGAACCGCCATTTCCGCAGAGGTCCGGCCATGACGTTCAGGTAATACATCTCAAATCCGTAGGGGGCCCCGCAAGGGTGATGACCGCGCGGGACTAGGACGACATCGCCGTCGGAGACAGCCATCGTCTCATCGAGTTGACCGTCGTCGGTGTAGACCCGCTGGATGCCAAACCCGTTGGCCGGGTTGAGGCGGTGGTAATAGGTTTCCTCAAGATATGTGATCCGGGGGAAATCGTCCTCGTCATGGCGATGACTGGGGTAGGATGACCAGTGGCCGTTCGGGGTGAAGACCTCGGTCACCAACAGGCTATCGGCGTAGTCCTCGTTCTCCATGGCGATATTGTTGATATACCGCGTGTTTACGCCTTTGCCGCGTTCGGTCAGGGTGATCCCGTCTGGTCCGATCCGTCGCGCCGGATGCCCGCCTTTACCCGGGGCCGAGCACACGGCGATCACGCAATCGGTTTCCGCCACCGCCTCCCAGTCCGACCCGTTCGGCAGGTACAGGCAATGCGGTGGCGTCTTTTCAAACACGTTCATCCGGTCGCCGAGCACGCCCCAATCCTGCCCCGCACCGGTGATCTGCGCCTTGCCTTCGACCATGACCAGAATGACCTCGCGCTCGCCCGTGGCCTCGGCCACCCGGTCCCCGGCGCGCAGGTGGTAAAGGCCGAACCCGACATAGCGCCACACGGCACTGGCGGGCGTGATGTCGTGGACCTTGCCATGCGTTCCGAAAGGTTTTCTGAGCAGGTCTGCCATTTTAGTCTCCTTGATGCGCGCGCTATTGCGTCAGGCCGCTTGCCGCGATTGCAGGGCCGAAAGCGCCTTTTCCAAGTCCGCCTCAGACCACCCGTCACGGACCGCGCGCCGCAGGATATCGGCCTGACTTTCCGGCGCGTTGCCACCTATCGGCGGGTCGGTGTCCAGATTGGTCGGGAAAGGATAGCCTTCAGCCGTTGCGGCGATGGCGGCATCCAGTTCCGACACCTTCATTTGGCCCCGTTGCTTCAACGCAACCAGCGCCGGGAAAACGGCTTGCGACATTGCACGGCGGTCCACAGCCTCCATGGCGCGACCGAAGGCGGAGGAGATCTGCAGCAGGTTCGCCATGCGGTGAATATCTGCGCTGCTGTTTTCGCCTGCGGCGTGGAACAGGGCGGGGTTGAAGAAAACGGCGTCTCCCTTGGATAGAGGCAGTTGGATGCAGCTCTGTTCGAAATGATCCTGATGCGCCGGGTCGTGGAAGGCCAGATAGCCCGGCGGGTAGAGTTGCGAGAATGGTAGCAGCTTGGTCGGGCCGCTTTCCACCGGCATGTCGCAATGGGCCACCGCGCCCTGCAAGGTCAGCGAGGCCGTCACCAGATGCGCGTGGGCCGGATACAGCGCCGCGCCGTCGGCGCTTTGAAAGCCCAGATGAAAATCGCGATGCGCCTGCTGGGCCTTGCCGCCCGGACGCACCTGATTGATCTGCGCGGTCATCTGGTAGTTCGGCCCCAGCCATGCCTCACAGGCCGCCGCGACCGCGGTGTTGGCGAAATAAAGCGCAAACCCTTCCGGATCACGCAGGCACTGCTTTTGCAACGCATTCCAGACCCGATCATTCGCACCCGAGGCCGCAAAGTGATCGCCCTCGCCTGCGCCGCCTTGGCGTTCTTCGTCGATGATCTGGCGAAAGACCTCCGTCGCGCGGTCGATCACCGAGGTATCCTCGTAAGCGCCCCGCAGGACGATCACCCCGGCGGATTTACCAAGCACCCACGCCCATTCCGCCAGCAATGCAACCCGTTGGTCCGACTGCGCAAGCATAGGACGTAGCACGGCCATTTCATAGACCGGCACATTCTTTTCCACCGACGCCGCATGCGGCACCGTCGACCCCGAAAGCGTTTGAGCGGTTAATGCCCTGAACGCATCCAGATCACAGGACGCCCGGTCGAAGAAACCGACATATTCGGGGTCTTGATCCGCCATTATGTGCATCCTTCTGGTGGCTTCGGCGTTTCCGGCTCAGGCCGTGATCTGTAAACCTGCGGCGTTGCAAACCTCGACAATATGGTCATAGCCCATTTTCGAATACTCATAGGGCGGTGCCTTGGCCGGGTCCTGCTCGGCTTCGACGACGATCCAGCCGTCGTAATCCATCGCTTTCAGCGCATTCGCCACCGACTGGAAATCGATGCAACCATCGCTTGGCACGGTGAACGCACCGCCGACAACGGCATCGAGAAAACTGTGATCCTTCTCGCGCGTTGCCTGCACGACATGGGGGCGAATATCTTTGAAATGCACGTGATGCACCCGGTCGCCCCAGCGGTCCAGGGTCGCCATCACGTCGCCGCCACCAAACAGCAGGTGGCCGGTGTCAAAGCACAGGTTCACCTCGGGGTCCGACCCTTCCATAAGCCAGTTCACGTCATCTTCGCTTTCGATGATCGTGCCCATGTGGTGGTGGTAGGCCATAGGCATGCCTTGATCCCCCATCCATTTCGCCAGTTCCGTGATCTTGGCCGCGTAGGCCAGAACCTCGTCCTTTGTCAGCTTAGGCCGGTGGTTTACCGGGGTGCCGATCTGGCCCTGCACGGTGTTGGAACATTCGGCATAGACGATGCACGGGCTGTTCAGCGCCACGAACTGCTCGACCTGCGCGCGCACGGCCTCACGCTCCGTTGCGAAATCGTTGACCAGCGAGGCACCGGAACACCAGCCCCCGCACAGCGCTATATCATTCGCATCCAGATAGGCGCGCAGCCCTTTGGTGTCGCCGGGCATCCGCTGACCGCGTTCAACGCCGGTATAGCCGATCTCGCGCGCCTCTTTCAGCGCCTGCTCCATGGTGAAATCCGCCGTCAGGTCCGGCAGGTCGTCATTTTGCCAGGCGATCGGAGAGATCCCGATTTTCACGCTCATTGCGCGTTTCTTTCCTTGATCGCAACCTCATAGGCGGCGCGTTTTTCGTTCACCTCGGGCCGGATGCTGACCTCGGGCACCGCAACCTCCCACCATGTGCCGCCATATTCGGTCGAGGGGTAGGGATCGGTGTCGATGACCACCACGTAAGGACCCTTGATGTCGGACCGGTTGGCCAGCGCGTCTTCCAGTTCGGCAATGGATGAGACTTTGACCGAGGTTGCGCCCATCGCAGCCGCATGGGCCGCGAAATCAATGGCTGACGGGTTTTCGTGCACGGCGTGGTCCAGCAGGTTGTTAAATTCGGCCCCGCCGGTACCCATCTGCAGCCGGTTGATGCAGCCAAAGCCGCGATTGTCGGTAATGACGACTGTGAAGGACACGCCCATCATGGCCGCCGTCGCCATTTCCGAGTTCGCCATCATATAGGTGCCGTCGCCGGTAAAACAGATCACGTCGCGGTCGGGCTCGGCCATCTTGATGCCCATCGCTCCGGCGATTTCGTACCCCATGCAGCTAAAGCCGTATTCCATGTGATAGGCGCCGGGGCGTGGCGCTTTCCACAGCTTGTGCAACTCGCCCGGCATCGTCCCGGCCGCGCACATCACGACCGTATCGTTGTGCGAGGCACGCTGAACCGCGCCGACCACCTGCATGTCGGTGGGCAGGGCGTTGCCGTCGCCGGGGGCGTCTGTAAGCGTATCCACCTTGCCGAACCAGTCGGATTTGAGCGTGTCAGAAACCGGGTCGGCCCGGTAGCCCTGCAACCCTTCGCCCAAAGACTCCAGCCCCACGCGCGCGTCTGCCTGCAACGGCATCGCGCCGTGCTTTTCGGCGTCATAGGCCGAGGTATTGAGGCAGATCATCTCACGTTCGGGGTTCGAGAACAGACCCCAGCTTCCGGTGGTAAAATCCTGCAGACGGGTGCCGATCCCAAGAACCAGATCGGCCTCGGCGCAGACCGCATTGGCGGGCTCACCGCCGGTCACGCCCACGGGGCCGAGGTTCAGCGGATGATCCCAGGCCAGCGCCGACTTGCCGGCCTGTGTCTCGGTCACGGGGATGTTGTGGGTCTCGGCAAAGCTTTGCAGCGCATCGGTCGCGCCCGAGTAATGCACCCCTCCCCCGGCCACAATGACGGGTCGTTTGGCGGCCTTTATGGCGGCAACCGCGCGAGCCAGTTCTCCCTCATCCGGGCGAATACGGCGCTGATACCAGACGCGCGGCTCGAAGAAGCTTTCCGGATAGTCATAGGCTTCGGCCTGCACATCCTGACAGAAGGCCAGCGTCACCGGCCCGCAATCGGCAGGGTCGGTCATGGTGCGGAAGGCGCGCGGCAAGGCTGTCAGCAGATGTTCGGGCCGGGTGATGCGGTCGAAGTAACGGCTGACCGGGCGGAAACAGTCATTGGCGCTGACGGTGCCATCGCTGAAGTTTTCGGTCTGTTGCAGAACCGGGTCAGGGCCACGCGTGGCGAAGACATCGCCGGGCAGCAGCAGAACCGGCAGGCGGTTCACATGCGCCAACGCCGCCGCCGTGACCATATTGGTCGCCCCCGGCCCGATCGAGGATGTCACCGCCATCGCCCGCGTCCGCCGCATCTGCTTGGCGTAAGCAATCGCGCAATGGGCCATGGTCTGCTCGTTATGGCCGCGATAGGTGGGCAGACTGTCTTTCACCGCATGCAGCGCCTCACCCAGCCCCGCCACGTTACCGTGACCGAAAATGGCCCAGACACCGGCGATAAAGGGCTCTCCGGCCTCGTTCATCTGCGCGCCCAGATAACGCACCAGCGCCTGCGCCGCCGTCAGTCGGATTATCTTGCTCATTCGTGTTTCCTTTCAACACAAGGCCCCAAGGGGCGATCCGTTGAATTCCAGTTTTGCCAATATGTGTGACGGTCCTGCGTCAGACCGTACCGCCCAGGGACCCTTCCAGTTCGGCCATTTCCTGACCGCCTGCCATCAGGTCCTGCAGTTCTTCGGGCGTGATCTCTCCGCGTTTAGCCGTGCCCAGCGTCTGGCCGCGGTTGAGCACCGTGAACCGGTCGCCCACGGCCAGAGCGTGGCGCACATTGTGGCTGATGAATACCACGCCCACGCCCTGACTGCGCACCTTGTCGATGGTGGCCAGAACGTTCGCCGTCTGCCGGACCCCAAGGGCCGAGGTGGGTTCGTCCAGGATCAGGATCTTGGCCCCGAAATGCACCGCACGGGCAATGGCGACGGTCTGACGTTCGCCACCCGACAGGGTACCGACCGCCTGATCGGGGCCGCGCAGGTTGATGCCCATCTTGCGCATCTCTTCCATGGTGATCTCATCAGCCAGCTTCTTGTCGAAGAAGTTGATCCCGGCCACTTTGCGCGTCGGCTCATTCCCCATGAAGAAATTGCGGCTTACGCTCATCAGCGGGATCATCGCCAGATGCTGGTGCACCGTTGCGATCCCGGCGGCGATGGCGTCACGCGGGTCCTCGAAATGCATCGGTTTGTCTTCGAAGAAAATCTCACCAGCGGTTGGCTTATGCACCCCGGACATCGTCTTGATAAAGGTCGACTTACCCGCGCCATTGTCCCCCAACAGGCAGTGGCATTCACCGGGCTTCAGGTCAAAACTGACCCCCGCCAGCGCGATGACCGAGCCAAAATGTTTCTGGATATCGACCATGCGGATGATCGGCTTGTCGGCGGCTGCGTCGCCGTGGTGAAATTTGCTGTCTTCAGTCATCTCAGCGTTCTCCTGTGATGATGCGACGGATATAGGTGTTCAGGATCACGGCCCCCAGTAGGATCACGCCCAAGAACACCCGGAACAGAGAGCTTTCAACCCCTGCAAAGAACAGTCCCTGCTGCACCACACCAAAGATCAGCGCGCCCAAAGCGGCGCCCAGAACCGAGCCGTACCCGCCGGTCAGCAGCGCGCCGCCGATAACCACGGCGATAATCGCCTCGAATTCTTTCAGCAGGCCCCGGTCGGCCCCGGCCGAGCCGAACTCCATCACCTGACAGGTGGCAAAAACCGTGGCGCAGAAGGCGGTGAACATGAACATCAGGATCTTGACCTTGTTCACCGGAACACCCGAGTTCCGGGCGGCCTCGGCGTCACCGCCCGCAGCGAAAATCCAGTTTCCAAACTTGGTCTTGGTCAAAAGAACATGACCGAAAATGATAATCGCAATGGCCCAGATGATCAGCATCGGGATGCCATCAACAACCGGTTGACCAGCCCGCGTGCCGCGTTCGAAGGTCTCTATTATGCCAGCATCGCCCAGCCAGACGAACAGACCTTTAAACACCTTGCCGCCGAAGACCGAGGCCAGCCAATCCCCTTCGGCCACATCCCGGATACCGCCGATGATGGTCTTACGTTCAATCGTTTGCGGCAGGAAAATCGTGAAGCCGCGCAGGATGAACAGGAAGGCCAGCGTGACAATAAAGCTTGGCAGGCCTGTGCGCACCACGATGAACCCGTTCAGCGCCCCGATGGCCACGCACAGTACAAATGTCACCATGATGGCCATCCAGACCGGCCAACTCATCGTGACCGAGAAGATGGCGATCATCATGCCCGCAAAGCCGATCATCGAGCCGACCGACAGGTCAAATTCGCCAGCGATCATCAGCAGGCAAGCGCCCACGGCGATGATCATGAACTGCGCCGAGACGACCGACCAGTTCATCACGCCCTGCGCGGTGAACATGCCGCTGTCGAAAGCGAACAGCAGGAAGAATGTGAAAACGGCAACCGTGCCCACCATACCGCCCAGTTCGGGCCGGATCAGGGCCCGACGCAGCGGTGATATCTGCTTGATCCGTTCGTCACTGGCAGCAGTGGTCTGCGCTGATTCAGTCATCATAGTCCTCCCACGCGGCGGTCTTGTGTCTTGAAACGTCAGGCCGGTACGGGCGCGCCTATGCCGCCCGTACCTTGGGTGAAGATCAGCGGTATTCGCCCGCGAACTCTTCGATTTTGCTCAGCCCGTCTGCGGTCACGAAACCGGGGCCCGAGTTGATGTTGTTGCCCGGCAGAACGCCATAGCGGTGGTAATTGGCCATCACCACAACCGGCAGATAGGCCTGCAGGAAGGGCTGCTGGTCGATGCCCCACTGAATGGTGCCGTCCTTGATGGCCTTTACGATTTCACCACCCAGATCGAAGGTGCCGAAATAGATGTCACCGGCCATGCCGTTTTCCTGCAGCGCCAGAATCGTCGGATCGGCCGAGGTCGGGCCAAGCGTCAGAACCGCATCGGTGTCGGGATTGGCCGACAGATACGCCAGAACCCGGTTCTTGATCTCAGCCGGGTCCTGACCCGCGTCGATCATCTGCTCACCCAGGTCAACGCCCAGACCGTCGGCAAAGCCCTGGCACCGCTCCTGACTGGACGGCTGCACGATATAATGGTTCACGCAGAGGAACGATCCGATGCCGTCACCCTTTGCGCGCTGACCAGCGGCAAAACCTGCATCGTATTCGGGCTGACCGACATACATCAGCGCCCCGACCTCACGCGCTTTTTCAGGCGTGCCGGTGTTCATGATGATGACGTCGATACCGGAATCCACAGCCGCTTTGATCGGGCCCTCCAGAATGTCGGGATCGGCCAGCGTGGTGATGATGCCGTTGGGGCCCGAGGCCGCCGCCTGATCAATGATCCGCGCCATGTCGGCAAGGTCACCGGTGGGCGGGTTGCGGTATTCCACCTCGACACCCATCTGCTCACCCGCAAGGGCGATGCCGTTCTTGATCGTGTTCCACCAGCTGTCGCTGTCCGGCGCGTGGCTGACCAGAATGTACTTCTCGCCTTCCGCCACAGCGCCAGTTGCGCTGCCAAGGGCGACGGCACTGGCCATCAGCACCCCTTTTACGAACGTTTTCATTTCCATTCCTCCCATTAGAACAGTCTGTCTTTTGGCCGGGGCCTCAGCCCCGATCATCCGGCACTGCCGAATCTCTGCGGCTCCGATCCTGTACGGAGCTGGCTTCAGTTTGAAGAAATCTTCTCATTTTGCAACCGGTTTCAAAATTTCAGCCATCTGCACCGGCACACCCGACTGCGCCGAGCGTGTCGCGGCCTCGGCCATCGCAAGTGCCGCAACGCCATCCTCCAGCGTTACCGGAACCGCCGTTTTGGACCGGACGCAGTCCACAAAAGCCGCCCATTCCGCTTTGTATGCGGGCATGTAGCGTTCGAGGAAAAAATAGGTGGGCTTGGCCCCGACAATCCCGTCGGCCGTCGCCTTGATGATGTTGTTTTCCATCACGTTCTGCGCCTGCAACAGCCCTTTTGAGCCCAGCAATTCAACCCGCTGATCATAGCCATAGGCCGCACGGCGCGAGTTCTTGATCACCGCGATCCGGCCATCCGCATAGGTCATGGTCGCCACCGCCGTATCCACGTCCCCGGCGGCACCGATTTCGGGATCGACGACCGAGGTTCCAACGGCCGAGACCGTCACCGGCAGATCGCCCATCAGAAAGTTCGCCATATCAAAGTCGTGGATCATCATGTCCCGGAACAGACCGCCAGAGACTTTAACATAGCTCACCGGCGGCGGCGCGGGATCGAACGAGGTGATCGACAGCATCTCGGTCTTGCCGATCTCACCCGCATCTGCAGCGGTCTTGATCGCCGAAAAACCGGAGTCGAACCGGCGGTTGAACCCGACCATCACAGGCTGACTATGCGCCGCGACCGTCGCCTGACAGGCCAGGGCGCGTTGCAAATCCAGATCGACCGGCTTTTCACACAGAACCGCTTTTCCCGCCTTTGTCGCAGCTTCGATCAAATCCGAATGGGTATCTGTCGGGGTCGCGATCAGAACGGCGTCAATTTCAGGGTCCGCGATGATCTCATCCGCGCTGCGCACCTGCGCGCCGTAGTCCTGCGCCAGGCTGGTGGCCGCATCCTGAACCGCATCCGCGACCGCACTCAGCGCGCTGTGCGGATGCGCCGCAATGGCCTGCGCATGAACGCGTCCAATGCGACCCGCACCAAGCAGTCCAACCCTCAGCATGCCAAACTCCCGATTCTAGCGTGCCTGCACAATGCTCATCTTTGCAACCGGTTGCAATAATTTTTTCCGAGCGTTGGAAAATCAGCGGACTCTGCCCGGTCACGAGGATGCGGGGCGCCCGTAAGATCACAGACCCCTTGTGCACAAACCCGCCCAAAATAGAAGTTTCACTATTTTGTGCGCACCATCCGTCTTGCCAGCGTAGCGTGGCGCAAGTATCGACAACGGCAAGACGGTCACCTTTGAACGCGGGCTTCCGAGCGCATTCATATAAAAGGTTAAAGATGGTACTACGTAGTTTCTTCGCCCTCGACAGTTCCAGCATGATCGTAACGTCGAGCCCGAGCGCCGGGATCGTCGGCAACCCGATCATCAACAACTCTGACACGCCAGACGGAACCGTTTTCCAGTACAGTTCCGGCACTGGCACGACGGTCACGTTGGACGACACAGGCGGCAGCCAAGACATTTTTGGCGATGATGATGAGTTCAACCACGTTATCACCGATGGCGGTGGGCTGGTCGCAAATGGCACCCCGGTTGAATCGGAATCCTTCATCGATGTGCGTGCCCTGGATTCAGGCGGATCGCCAACAGGTCCAGTCATACGCCTTTACGTTTTTTCCCAAAACGGCGTCACTCAAGATGTCTGGGGTTTCGGCTCATCCGCCCCTCTGGTCGATGGCACGTCGTATGTGAAGGTCAGCGGGTCGAATGCGGGTTCTTCCACCTACACCGACTACATCACCTGCTTTGCAGACGACACGATGATCGAAACGGCAAGCGGGCAAATTCCGGTGCAGGACATCGCTATCGGTCAAAAGGTCTGGACCCGCGACAGCGGCTTGCAGCCCGTGCGTTGGGTTGGCTCGACAACGGTTCCGGGTACAGGCAGTTTCGCACCCGTTGTTTTTGCGCCGGACTCCATCGGAAACCAGGCCGAACTTGTCGTGTCGCAACAACACCGCATCCTGCTGGAAACACCGGTCGCCGAAGTTCTGTTCGGCAGTTCCGAAGTTCTGGTCGCGGCCAAGCAACTGTGCGGCCTGCCGGGGGTTTCCATCCGCGCACAGGACGAAATCCGGTACACGCATTTCATGTTTGACCGGCACCAAATCGTCCGCGCGAACGGCACACTGACCGAGAGCTTCTTTCTGGCCCAAGGCGCAGTCCGCGCGCTCGACCGAAACCAGCGCGATGAAATTCTGTCCTTATTCCCGGAACTGGCCGTCGACCCAAGCGCATTTGGAACGACAGCAGCCATCACCCTCAAATCTCATGAGGTCGATGTTCTGAAACGCCACATGGGATCATTGTGGGCCTGAGGCAGAGATCGCCTGGTGGTTTGACGAATCTTGCTAAGATTCCAAGGCTGCACATAGGCGCGCGGCTCAGTTCTGGGATCGACCCTTCAAGCGCGTGAGGGGTCGAATATGCGCAGAATGTCCTCGACCGAGGTCCCGAGTGACTTCATGTAATCGTCCATTGCAGCGTGTCGTTTGTTCTTTTTCACGGTCCTGTCCAAATCATCGGCAAAATCGTGGAAGAAACACGCCTCGTCACAATATCTGAATGCCTCTATCGGACAGGTCTTCAGCGCACGATGTGTCAGCTCCAGCCCTTCATGGCCGAACATCGCCTCGTCAAACCCGCCAAGTTCCAGAAAGGTCCTTTTGTTCCAGGCCGAAAAGCCTTCGGTGCTGGGGGCGGTATAGGTGTCTCCGAACAAGTCATAGTGGGGCGGTATCTGCCCGGTTGCGGTTTTCGGGCAAATTCTGCCACGCACAGCAATCGCACCGTATTCAAAAACCACTGCAGCCAGCGTGTGCATATCTCGGGCCGTACAATAACCATCGTCGTCAAGAAACAGGACAACATCGCCCAAGGCCTGTTTCGCGCCCAGGTTTCGGGCAATCGACGGGCCGGTGTTTCGCCCCAAATCGGTGTACCGGAACGAGTCCAGGCGCGCCTTGGCAAGATTCAGCAGTTCACGCGCGCCGGAGGCGAGCAAACAGACCTCGACCTCTTCGCTTCTGGTGGGCTCAATAAGCGCATCCAGTAACGGGATGGTTTGCCCGGCCGCACCCGATACTACCACGATGATGGAAAGACGCGGTGCTTTGACCCGACCGAACATCCGGGATGGCTGCTGGCCGGCCAATTCCGCAACGCGGTTGGCGACCGAACGGGCCTTGTCGTATTGGCCCGAAGCCACATGGGTGACGATATCATCCAGGTCGGGCCTAGTGCTGCCGTCTTTCAGGTCGCCCATAGCGCCCCCATCCGCCGTGGCGGAACATAGGCCTCGATTTCACTGATCGACTCCTCAGCGGACAAATCGTTTATCGACAGTTCCAACTCTTCCAGTTTTGCCTCTGTGTCCGAAATGAGAAGATCGACACCGTCATCATCAATGTCACCGTCCCGCATTTCATTCCGCCAAAAAGCATCAACCCACGTGTAGTCGGTCAAACGCTTCATCGGCAGTTGGTCAATGTTCGAATGGATGCATCCCAACCGCGCACCAAACATGGCCCAGCGGCCATTTTCCGCATGACGCCCAACCGAGCACCAAATTCTGAGCCTGTCCCGGTTTGCAACCGCCATATGGTTTCGCAACGCCTCGGCCGGTGACAGGTCCGGATATACCTCGTGTGGTAGTTTTCTCTTGGCCAGAGTCAGCCGCGAACCTTCGCGATAACCGGAGCGGAACGCCGTTTTTGGCGATGTGGTGACGATGGTTTCAGATGGGACCTCGTTGACCTGAAAATATGGGACTTGTCCGGCAAAATCGACGGATGCCCCACCATCGCGCGCCGCCTCGTGCGTGCGCAAAGTGCGCAGAAAGGCCCGAGGCCAGATCTTTATTCCTCCGTTGCCGTAGGTCAGGCCATTGTGAAAAACACGCGCGCCGAACGAGATGACGGATGCGCGCTCCTGAGCACCAATGTGAAAATGACGGGTGAAAAAATCGGGCTGAATTATGCGATTATCGCCGTCTATGGTTACGACATTTTCGCTTTTGGCAACCGCACCAGCAAAACGATGCGCTGCATCAAACCCCTTCACGCCGTGAACGCGCTGCGCGGTTGGAACAAGCTTCTGAAGAGCATGGAAATTCTCTTCCGCGTGCGGCTCATCGTAACTGATAAACACAACCGAAAGGTCCGAAAGAGATAAAGGTTTCATCGGCTGTCCAGCACATTTCCGGGTGCCAGTTTGGTTGTGCCCTGTGGCTTCCACTTGTCCTCGATCAGCGACAGGCACTCGGCCCGCCGTGCGCCCCAATCCAAATGCGGGTGCGCGTATTGACCTGCCACAACATCCGGCAGCGCTTCAAAGATCACACCGTGCCGACGAAACACGTCGAACTTGTTGAGGTCCGTTAAGAAAACCGGGATCAAGTCCCTGTCTTCAGCTTCCCGCAACACAGTCGGGATCAGAGAGTCGATCGTCGCCGCGTTCAGCCCGGTCATGTCAAAAAACTGAAAGGCGGTATCCAGCCCTTTGTTGATTAGCGGCGCAGCATAGGGGCTGTCCGCATTCAATGGATATGCAAGTTCAGCCAGTGCCTTAGCATTTTGCTTTGTCTCAGCCTCGGTCATTGGCCCACAACCTCGATTTGGGCCCCGCGCTCCATTGTTCCCGCGCGGGGCAGACCTGAAAGCGAACGGTATATAGCGATCCACTGCCTCGCAGCGACCGACCAGTCCCGACACCGGGCCACATGGCCCGCTGAGGCACCACGCTCCGACCAAATCCCGCGCCCTTCGTTCAGCGCAATCCGAATGGATCGGATAGGCGCATATTCGTCTGCCTCGGGGTAAAGCAAGGCATTTTTTCTGTCCGTATAAACGTCGGTCAAGTCCGGGTTATCGAGCCCGATCACCCCCAGAGACGCCGAGGCGCAGGTCAATGCGTCTTCGGCTCCAAAGGTCGCCGATTGCGAGACAATGATTGCGTCGGCCGCCGCAAGATACAGCCCCAAATCCTCGTCGAAATTCGAGCATTCGATCACGCGGGTCCGATCGGTTGCTTTGGTGTTTCCCTCCGCCCCGGTAGCGCCTGAAACGGCCAGTAGAAGGGTGTTTTCCTGATCCAGTTCCTCAAACGCTGATATCTCGCTTTCGAAAGCATCCGCGGATGCATGTTCATCGAAGGTGAGAAAGACAAAAACGTCCCGGTCGATGTCCAAACGCTGTCTGGCAGCGGGACCGGGCCATTGGGGGAACCGCCCAATTGAATGTCCGGGGCTGATAACCGTCGCCTTTTCGAACGGAATCGGAACCCGTTCCGACAATGCCTCGAAATCACGCCAAGAGGTCAGGTGAATGACATCGGCCAGTTCCGTCATATGGGCGTTGAAATCGTCTTGCAGCCGTGCCGCCGGGCCGTCCTTGGGCATAATCAGGTCTCTGCTCCAGACAATTTTCCCGCCGATGTCGACAAACGCGGATGCCGCATCCAAAACGGCCTGTACCGCGCCCCGCACGTCTTCATTTCTGGGCATCTCTTGAATGAGCCTGCTTTGCCGATGCAAATGGAAGACGATCGGATAATCCTCGGACTTTTGCTTTTTGAGCGCGTCCTCGAATACCCCCGGCCTTGAATCCGCTGCCGCACCGATGGATTGGTAAAGCGCTTTCTGACTGAAGCTTTGCCCAAACCGGTCGGTGTCGAAGTACACAATCGGCCTTTGCAAATACTTAACTCCGAAATTGTTTTTTGTTTTTTGCCATTTTCTTGGTATTACATGGAATATTGATCTGAAAACAGAATTTTCGGGGCCGACGTTTATGGCAACAAAAATTTCGAAACTGACAAACTGGTTGGTTGCGCTTTTCGCGATGTTGGCAGGCGGGATGGCGAACGCACAAGGCTCTCAAACGTTTTCTTCGACGGACGAGGCGCGTGCTTATCTGGCCGAGAACCCGACAGGCCCAAAGGCGCAGGAAGCGTTTCGGTTTCTGATGGGACAGAAAGTAGCGCGCGAGTTCCGCGAATATCCCCGTGACGGTCGTATTCCGGGGCGCTCCTTTACGCGCAACATAGAACTTTCACCAGCAAAAATAACCGAAAGCTTAGATGAACTGACGGTGTATTACTGAGGGGTTTCTATATGACAGCTTTTGGTTTTCGTATCGGCAGAACATTGGCACTGGCAGTGATGGCGGGGGTGATTACGGCCTGCGCAACAGACCCCCAGCTGGTCCAGATCAAGCGACTTGAACGTCTGGGTTTCTTGCCCGTTTCTGATGTCGCGCAAGCCGGAGCTCCGCGCGCCATGACTTATAGCGGTGAAATCGGAAACCGGGTGACATGCACCAAGAATGGCGAGAAAATCAGAGTTACAGATCAGGACCTGCCATCCACGATCGTGCCCGGCGCAACCATTCGGCAAGACAGCAGCCTGGATTCCTATATCATCGTAAACGGTGACGGCTCCACCGAAGGCACTCATATCGTGACGCTTGTGCGCATGCTTGAGGATAACGGCAAGATGATGGCGCGCGAGGTTGTCACGACGGAGATTGGCGTCAAAGGCTCTGCCGAACTGGGTGAGCTTGGGACCTGCATTGTTGCGTAGCAGACAGGCTGCTCTGTCTGGCAGCCGTTTTGACATCATCGTTCTGTTCGATCCACGCTCTGGTGACACGGGGTCCAGACATTCGGCTGCCGCGATTCAAGCGTTGGCGGCATCGGGTTATCGTGTCGGTGTGCTGTATTGGTTGGGGCAGATTGGTGCCGACATCGGTAAAGCCGACCCGCAGGTGGAAAACCTGCTGGATCATCCCAGAATATCCAGACTTGCCATAGGGGCCACCGCGAGTTGCCTGGCGCTGCTGGCGTTTGACATGCGCTTGTTTCTGGAACCCGCCGTTCAGCCAACAAACATCACTGCGGATCAGAGATTTGTCATTGTAACAAGACGGTTTGCAGATAGCGGCGCTGGTGCAAAAAAAGTATTGGAAAACGCCCGTGAAACACTCGGCGGTGAACTGCAACTGGTACCGGTTGCGCTGTCGATCCGGGCGCTTCTCGAAACCTTGGTGCCGGATGCGACAATCCTGGACGAAACTTGGACGCCGGTCTTTGCCCCTGCAACAGACCTGGACGCCGATCAGCCGCTGGCCAGTGCTTCGATTCGACCGACCCTTGGGTATTACCGGCACAGCCGCCACAGACGCTGGCCCAAAGATTTCGAGATATTCAATAAGTGGTTTCCGGCGCATCATCTGCTGGCCTACAGGCTTTTTCACGCGCCGGAAGCCTGGAACGAGGCGCTGCGCGATGCCTATGCCCCCCTTTCCCTGTTCGGGCAAGGAGGTTCTCAGCCCGAGACGTTTTTGTCAGGCTGTGACTTCATTCTGACAACGGACTCACCGGAAGACGACCCCTACCCGGAAGAATTGATCCGGTCATTGGATTCAGGTGTAATCCCTCTTCTGCAGCCGAACTGGCAAAGAAATTTCATGTATGCGGCAGCATATGCGCCACTGTCGCGTTTGGCCGACACGGCTATCGAGGTGTTCTCGGATAAGACACACGCGCAGGATATTCGGGCGGCATGGCGGGAACTGCGGGATATGCATTTCTCGCCAACTGAGTTTGCCCGCAAGGTGCGAAAGGCGCTTGGCCCGGAACATTCCACGCCCCTGGTTTCCAGCCGCATGGCCCGTCCCGCAAAAATCGTAATCAACTTGTCAACCAACGGTGTCGGCATGGGGCACCTGACCCGTCAATTGGCGATAGCGCGGAAGCTGCCCAACAATATTCAATCGGTCTTCATCAGCTTCTCGCACGCCGCAGACGTGGTACGCGACTTTGGATACGCCGTCGAGTTTCAGCCCTTCCACACGCATTCAGGGATGAACTCATCCTATTGGAACCTGGCGATGCACGACTATCTCGAAAGTGCCCTGCGCTTTTACCGACCAAGCGCGTTCATCTTTGATGCAAATATCCCCTTCGCGGCGATCGAATATCTTCGAGAGAAACATCCCGAGCTGCCATTTGTCTGGGTTCGGCGCGGCATGTGGGGCGAGGGCCGGGACTTGCCCGCCCTGCAAAAAGCCGAGATGTTCGACGCCATCATCGAGCCCGGCGAAATCGCCGAGGCCTATGACAAGGGCCCGACGTCACTGGCCGGCGAAAGACGGGCAAAAGTGCCTCCGATTGTTCTGCTTGATGACGTCGACATCCTGTCACGGCACCAGGCTGCCACCGAATTGGGGCTGGACCCTGATGCCCTGAACATTTTGATCCTTCCCGGTGCGCAGAACAACTTCGACACATCCGGCGTCTGGCAAAATCTGATCGCTGAATTCGGCCGCATCCAGGGTCTGAACGTTGTGTTCGCCGAATGGTTGATGTCTGATCGGACATCACCGCTTCCGACCTTTGTCCGGCGTATCAAAGGGTATCCTTATCATCGCTGGTTCTCGGCCTTTGACTTTGCGGTCTCTGCCGGGGGCTACAATTCCTTTGCGGAACTGATGTCGGCACGGCTGCCTGCCATATTCGTTCCAAATGAAAATCCGATCATGGATCGGCAGGATCTCCGCGCGCGTTTTGCCGAGCGGCGCGGCATGGGCCTGTGCATTCGCAAGGGCGAGGAATACAAAATCAGAGACGCCGTAGAAGCGATGTGCAACCCGGATCGGCGGGCCGCATTCCGCATGGGCATGCAACATGTACCGCAGGCAACCGGGGCTGCCCAGGCCGCTGAAATTGTCGCGCTTCTGGCAGAAGCAGGCCGGACATCGTCAGAGGTCATTCGATAGCGGTTGGCCCGATCAAATTGTATCCGAGGTCTTTCAGAAAATCCCGACCCAAAGCCTGCCATTCGGGATGGGAAACCTGAACGTCCAGGGAACTGTGTCGTGGAAAAGACGTTACTTTGGTCGATTGGCTCGACAAAAGATCAAGAACCGCTTCTCTGAACCAGCCAGCATTCGCCTCGCAGTCTTCGCGCCGCACCTCGCGATAACGTCGTTGACCTATCATGGCAGCCTGCCGAAGCCCCGCGACCCCGCACAGCCAGTCAGACGGTGACGTTGCGCCATTGGCGGGGAACCCCAATACGTGCAGCGTGGGGCGGGTTCCCGCCTCGGCAACCGTTTGCGCGGGGCCAAGGTGGATGACAACGCGCAGATCGGGAAACTCGGAACACAGTTCCTGCCGTGCCCAGTCAGCCGTGTCACGGCAGGCGGTTCCGACAATCAATTCCACATCTTCAGAAAACCCTTGCCGCGTGCTGTCGATGCCTGGCGCAACAGTGGCGAATACCGGCGGGCTGGTCACGGTAGGATGATGCCGAAAACCGACGGCATCGACACTCAACAGAACAGAGTTATCCGGAGCCTGAACTAAGTCCTTGGATTGCGCCAACCGATTGCCGTGCCACGATTTTGCGCGGTCTTCGCCGGAAAACACTCGGGGAAGGTATTGCGATCGGATGTGATCCATCGACAGACCAAGATAATGGCGCAATCGCAGGTTTTCCCCTGCGACGGACCCGGGACACAAGCTGACAGTGTGCCCTCCGGTCTGCATCCAGGTCGCAAGATCGCAATCCTTACGGAAAATGCGCTGCTTCCGGTCCCTCTCGGACGAAATGACGTAGTGCCGCATCGTCTCGGGGAAATCTTCCGGGCTGTGTTCCTCTGCCTCGGACCGCGGCACAAAGGTATATTCGGTGCAATCGAACGTAACCGCCTTGCTTTCGGAATACCGGCCAACAAAGTCGATGAGCGGCGTTCCATCCTGCGTCTCGACGAATTCGTCAGCATCCGCATGCAGAATCCAATCGCTGTCGATACCGAAAATAAGGTCTCGCTTCAGCATCAACTGCCGTGTGAGGTCGAAATACCCTAGATACGGCTCATGGAAATAACCCACGACCGGTGCATCCCGGCGTGCCATCGCAATTCCAGAAGTCCCATCTGTCGAGCCGTGATCGACAAGAATGACCGGTATGCGTTCGGCCGCGTAATGAGACAAGACCCGGTCCAGCGTGGCTTCTGCGTTTCTGGCAACAAGAATTGCGGTCATTGTCGTTTCCGATTTTGCGGAAGCCGGTGACACCTTTGGGTGTTCTTTGATCGGCTCCGCCTCAGGGACCAGTCCGTTGCGCCACTTGTCCAGAACGGCTTGGGTCAGTTCTTCGTCCTCTGAACGGCGCAGCAGGTCGGTCACGATGCGCCCGGTCCTTGGGCGGTCATAGGCTTCAGGGATATCCAGCAAGTTCAGCAGCGCCCAATCGGCCCCGGACTCTGCCGCAGATGTCAGATCAACGATTGCATCCTCAACGTGCCCCAACTCCAGATGAAGAAGCCCCCTATCCTTCCGGGCCCAGGGGTTTGTAGGGGCAACACCATCCAGCAGCCGCACCGCCTTTTTCAGGTCCCGTGGCACCGCAATTCCATCTGACATCAGCTTCGCCTGGGCCCGGACAACGGTGCCGCCCGGGTCCAATGCGCAGCGCGAAAACAACTCGGCAAGGGAGCCTGGGGAAATGCCCGCAAGCCGCCCTTCACAAAATTTTGCCGCAAGCTGAGCGGCTGCAAAATCACTTCCGGCCCGGGTTTCCTGCGTCAGTAACCGGCTCAACGCATCGGCTTCGAGATTTCCCGTGTCAAATCTCAGAACCGCAAGCCTTACGCGGGCTTCAGGGTCGCCCAATTGCGCCGCATGGGTCAGCGCGTTTTCTGCAGCGGGCAGGTTGCCGGTTTCGATCAGATGACGCCCGGCATATCGCAGCGCCCGAACGTTACCGGCTTCTGCCAGTTTAAAAAGGGCCGCCTCTGCGGCATCACGCACCGCGTCGGAAGTTTTAGGATCCGCGATCAGATTCACAACTTCGCTTACCGCGAGGGTCGCGCTTTTGGCCCGCAGATCGCCTGTGCCCTGCCCCGCAATCCCGCGAAAAAATACTTCGGGCTCGACCACCATCAGACGCTCGTCATGCTTTTCGAGATTCATCTGATACAGAGTTCTGAAAAGGGATGGCTTCGGCGGGATCAAACCGTCCCGCAATGCTGCGACTGAGAAATCAAGCAACGGGTAACGCCGAAAAATGCCCTCATCGTAAACGGCATCTGCAATACGGGAATAGTCTCGCCAATCCGTTCTTTCACGATACAGCAGCACATGCGGCACCTCAATCTGTGGACCCCGCCGCAAGAACCCGAGGGTCAGATACCAGTCATACGCATTCATCGTCCGCTTGGGAAAGGCAGCCAGTAGGTCTTTGGTGCGAAAAAGGCCGTACATCCGGCTTCCGTTTGGCCGGGACAAAAAGGCACCCGCCCGATCAGCCCATGTGCCGGACAACGTGCTGGTATCCGGGGCGTCAGTACCCGCAGGTGCGTCGACAAAAGCGACCTTTGGGATTGCCGACACCGCGTTCTGGTTCTGGTTGAGCACGGCCACAGTTTTCTCAAGAAACTCGGGGGCCCAGTAGTCGTCGCCCGCCAACCAAACAAAATATGGCGTATCGGCCGCCTCGACGAGGCGGCGGAAATGCATGAACCCCTGCCGTTCGGATTGCCGGATAGCCTGAAAACGTCCATCGGTTTTTACCAGTTCGCAGCATCGCTCATATGTTCCATCCTTGGACTGATCGTCGGACAGAATGACCCGGAACTCGGTGAAGGACTGCGCTGCAATAGACTGGATCGCACGCTTGATGGTCGAAACATTGTTGTAGGCCGGAACACCTATCGTCACGCGTGCCATGCCGTGCCTCTTGCTCCAATCCGGTGCCACTTATCAAAAGATATCAATGGGTTTCGAATCGTGCAATGTTTCGGCATTACCCTCAGCCTTTTTGCTGAGACAAGGTTCTGCTAGGCTTCCCCAATTCTTGATTATGAGGATTCCCGACGTGGTTCTGAGTATTCGATCTGTAGTTTTGACGTTCGTACTTCTGGGTATCGCGCCTTTCGCGACGGCCCAGGACGCCGCAGAGTTTTCAGATCAGTCAACGCGTCGAATTGCGCTGGTCATCGGTGTTGGCGACTATGATCGGGCACCCGACCTGCCCAACCCTATCAGTGACGCGCGCGCTGTAGCCGCTGAATTCTGGCGTTCGGGTTTCGAAGTTATCGAAATCCTGGACCCCAATGTCGAGTTGCTAAAAGCCTCGATCAAAGTCATGGGCGAGCGCATGGAATCCGGCTCACATGCGGCATTCTTCTTCGCGGGTCACGGGGTTCAGGTCGCGAACAGCAACTATTTGCTGGCCAAGGACGTGGATCTTGCCAACGGAGAAAGAGCGGCGCTGAAGTCGGCAGTTTCCGCAAACGAAATCGCGTCTGCCTTAGCGAATTCGGGGGCTTCACTGTCGATCCTGGTGCTTGACGCATGTCGGGATAACCCCTTTGTCCTCCACTCCGCAGGAGCTGGGAACGCGGCAGCCAAACTGCCAATCAGCGAACCCTCCGGCGGCTTGGCCAAAATTGACGTAAGTTCGGACAACGAATTTCTTATGGCGTTTTCCACCAGTCCCGGACGCGTTGCATTTGATGGGCCGGACGGTGGCAACAGCCCGTTCACTACGGCATTGATAGACGTCATTCAGAAACCCGCGATGGACGTTCTGGATGTCTTTACCGAGGTACGAGACAAGGTTTCGCAAGCCACCGAAGGAAAGCAGGTCCCCTGGATCCATTCGGCCATGGACTCGGGCTTTGTGTTTCGCGAGGACGTATTTGCCGCGGAACGCGGGGCGGGTAATCAGGTCGACACACTTGGCTCGTTACCCCCGTCGCTTGTGCTCGAGCGATCGCTGTGGCGCACAGCCGTCCAGAGCGGGCGGCGCGAGCATTTCGAACTGTATCTGGATGAATTTCCGAATGGCGGGTTCATTCGCCAAGCCCGTGCCTGGTTGTCGGGCAAAGGAAACAAACCGGAAATCGGTCTGGAGGGTGACGAGACAGAGCAGTCCACGCTGACACTCGCGTCAGGTGTCCGCACACCCCTGTCATCCCTGTTCTCGGCCGAAGAACTTGCTGAAGTTGCGTTTCTGAACCTTGCCGCGCCTGCAGACGGTGTTCGTTTTCTTACCACAGAGGATCAGGAGCTTCGGGCTCCGGTTCAGGTGTCCGTCATCGATGTGCCCAAGATCGTGATCGAAACCGCGCCCACAACCGCCGGACGTCAGGGACGGATCGAGCTGGCCGATTTCGACGGGAATTCGCTGCAAGTGCGCGACGTTATCGTTGAATACGATACGTGCGACATGGTTGCGGGCTACCCTCATGATCCGAACCGCGTGGGGCGCGGGGCGCGGCTTGAATTGATGAAGCCGCGTCTGGCAATCGAAGCCTGCCTCGCCGCCGTCGAGCGATATCCGGAGTCCGCGCGGTTCAAAGCAGTGCTCGGGCGGGCCTATCGCAGCGCCGGTGATTACGAAGCAGCCCGTCTTTGGAACGGTCTCGCTCTGGATCAGGGGTATTCGACGGCTATTGTTGCCTTGGGGAAAATGTCACTTTTGGGTCAGGGCGGCCCAGCGGACCCCGAGGCTTCGGCTGAGTATTTCCGTCAAGGCGCCGAACTTGGTGACAGTTGGGGGCTGAACGCCCTGGGCGAGGCCTATCTGTTCGGCAATGGCGTGCCCGTGGACACCGAGCGAGGTGTGGGTTTGATCCGCCAGTCGGCAGATACGGGCAACGATTGGGCACACACTCTGATGGGACGTGTCTACGAAAACGGATGGGGCGTTGCGCCTTCGGACGAAACTGCCGTCGAATGGTATCTGAAAGCGGCAGAGCTGGGGGACCCATCGGCCAAGCTTGAACTTGCCGATGCCTATCGCAAAGGGCAAGGGGTTGAACGCGATCCCACCGAAGCGCTGAAGTGGATTGAGAGTGCAGCCGGACAAGGTTGGACATTCGCACAAGCCCGGCTTGGGCGGGAATACGAGATCGGTGAACTCGTCCCACGCGACCTGGAAGCTGCGGCCTCGTGGTATGAAACCGCAGCCACTCAGGGGGATGCAGAAGGCGAGTACCTGCTTGGCAAAGCCTTGTTAAACGGCGACGGCCGCCCGGAAAACCCAGAGCTTGCAGTTGCGCTGCTCAGGCTGTCTGCCGCAAAGGAAAATGTTCAGGCCGCATTCCTTCTTGGGGAACTCCATGAACGCGGACAAAAAGTAGCCGTCGATCTGCCTTTTGCCCTGTCAATGTACGAACGGGCCTGGGATCTGGGTTTCCCGCCCGCCGCCAGACGACTGGCCGCCGCCCATGCCAAGGGATTTGACGGCCAGATCAATGGCCCTGCCGCCGTCAGCGTCCTGCAGGATATGATCGCCAAAACGGACGATGAATGGGCTCTTCGGGATTTGGCGGCGATCTATAAGGACGGCAAAATCGTACCTCAGAATGCCCCGGAATCGGCAAGGCTTACCCAGCGCGCCGCTGCCAAGGGCAACATCTACGCCTTCCGCGATCATGCCCGGAACCTGGAAACGGGTTTCGGCGGGACCCGCGATCCGGAAGTGGCATTCGGCTATATGCGCCAGGCCGCCGAGGCTGAAAACCCGTGGGCCAGGCTCGATCTTGCACGATACTATGCGGATGGAGTTGGCACAGATGCCGATCCGGTCAACGCAAGCGTCTGGCTTGCGCGCGCTGCCGCTCTTGTCGATGCAAAATCGGCAGAGATTGCCCGCGACCGAGCCGAAAATCTGGGCGCAGATGCACTGGTCGCCGCATACGGGCAACTGGCACGTCCCAACCAACCTCTTTCAACCAGCGAAGCCAGATCGGAACTGCAGGACGCTGGCAAAGACCCGTCCAACCCAACGGTGGTCTTTTTCGAATTGGTGCGCCTGGCCGGAAACCAGCAATAATAAAAGTACAGTCGCTGTAACATGGCGATCCCTGAAGGACTCGAACCCTCAACCTGCTGATTAGAAGTCAGCTGCTCTATCCAGTTGAGCTAAGGGACCGCTTGCGCCCTTCTTGCGGGTTTTAGCGGCGGGGTTCAAGGGCCAAGCGCATGAAGGCGCTGTTGGGGTCTGGCGCGTAGCCATGGATCGGGCCGCAATAGCTGTAGCCCAGCGATTCATACAGCCCGCGCGCCGCGTCATATTCGGGCAAATGCGCCGCGCCGGTTTCCAGAACCAGCGCTGAAATCCCCTCGGCCTGCGCCAGATCCGCCAGATGGGTCATCATCACGCGCGCCAGACCGCGCCCGCGCGCGGCCGCCAGGATATGAACGGATTTCACCTCGGCCGACCCATCCGGCAACGCTTTCAGCGCGCCGCATCCCAGCGGTGTGCCGCCTTCATACAGCGCCCAGAACCGCATTCCGGGTTCGCGCAGCGCAACGACGTCCAGAGTATGGTTCGAGGTCTGCGGCGTCGCCTCCCAGCTGTGGGCAAGGTGGGCCTCGATGATGGGGCGAATGCTCTCGTGACCCGGATCGACCTCACGGATGTCGATCATTCAGTGGGTCCAGGGACCGCGCCGGTTGGTGGCGAAGTTCTCGCCATAGCCGCCCGCGCGCAGGTTCGGCTTGCGCTTGTGCGGGGCCACGACCTGCGCGTCGATGCCGTTGTCCTTGGCGTAATCCAGCGCCTCTTCCCGGGTGTCGAACTTCAACCGCACCTGCGTCTGCGTGTCCGATGACGAGGTCCAGCCCATCAGCGGATCAACCTCGCGCGCCGAGGCCGGGGCGTATTCCAGAACCCATTTTCGGGTCTTGGCCATCCCCGAGGTCATCGCGTTTCGCGAAGGCTGGTAAATCCGTGCGCGCATGTCGCCTCTCCGTACTCACTTGGCTGGCCCCGTTTATGCGCCACAGCGCGACCGGGGACAAGATGACAAATGTCGCGGTGCGCTGATGTCAGAACCTGTCATCAACCCGCGCTAGACCGGGCGCAATTCAAACATAGGGACAGCACGTGCCGCAAAACTGCCCGAGAATACATAGATGCGGCCCGCCTGACCCCCGATCCCCCCTTGCAGATGGACAAAATAAGAACAAATGTAAGGGCCTGATCCCCGGAGCGCACCGATGCCCTACACCCATTCCGACAAGACCCAGCTGACCGCCGAAGACGTCCGCGCCCGCCTGAAACTGGAAGGCGGCAAGCAGTTCGTGATGCATACCGAGTTCAACGCAGCAGGCGACCAGCCGACGGCAATCAAGGAGCTGGCCGGCGGCGTGAATGACGGCGAACGCGATCAGGTTCTGCTGGGCGCGACGGGTACGGGCAAGACCTTCACCATGGCCAAGGTGATCGAGGAAACACAGCGCCCAGCCATCATCCTTGCCCCCAACAAGACGCTGGCCGCGCAGCTATATGGCGAATTCAAGGGCTTTTTCCCTGAAAACTCAGTCGAATACTTTGTCTCGTATTACGACTACTACCAGCCCGAGGCCTATGTGCCGCGCAGCGATACCTACATAGAAAAAGAATCTCAGATCAACGAACAGATCGACCGTATGCGCCACTCGGCCACCCGCGCGTTGCTGGAACGCGATGACGTGATCATCGTGGCATCGGTGTCCTGCATCTACGGCATCGGCTCGGTTGAGACCTACGGGGCGATGACACAGGACCTGAAGGTCGGTCACGAATACGACCAGCGGCAGGTGATGGCTGATCTCGTCGCCCAGCAATACCGCCGCAATGATCAGGCGTTTCAGCGCGGGTCCTTTCGGGTACGTGGCGATTCCTTGGAAATCTGGCCCGCCCATCTTGAGGACCGCGCATGGAAGCTATCCTTCTTCGGCGAGGAACTGGAACAGATCACCGAATTCGACCCCCTGACCGGCGAACGCGCCGCGACGATGGAGCATGTGCGGGTCTACGCGAACTCGCATTACGTGACGCCGAAACCGACGATGCAGCAGGCGATCATCGGGATCAAAAAGGAACTCCGCATCCGGCTCGACCAACTGGTCGGCGAGGGCAAATTGCTGGAAGCGCAACGCCTGGAACAGCGCACCAATTTCGATCTGGAAATGCTAGAGGCCACCGGCGTCTGCAACGGGATCGAGAACTATTCGCGCTATCTGACAGGCCGCGCACCGGGCGAGCCGCCCCCGACCTTGTTCGAATTCATCCCCGACAATGCCATCGTCTTCGCCGACGAATCCCACGTCAGCGTGCCGCAGATCGGCGGCATGTACCGGGGCGACTATCGGCGCAAATTCACGCTGGCCGAACACGGCTTCCGCTTGCCGTCCTGCATGGATAACCGCCCCCTCAAGTTCGAGGAATGGGACGCCATGCGCCCCCAATCCGTCTTTGTCTCGGCCACGCCAGCAAAGTGGGAAATCGAGCAGACTGGCGGTGTCTTCACCGAACAGGTGATCCGCCCCACGGGCCTTTTGGACCCCGAGGTCGAAATCCGCCCCGTCAGCATGCAGGTGGACGACCTGCTGGACGAGGTGCGCAAAGTGGCTGCGAATGGCTTCCGCACGCTGGTCACGACGCTGACCAAACGCATGGCCGAGGACCTGACCGAATACCTGCACGAACAGGGCATCAAGGTGCGCTACATGCACTCGGACATCGACACGCTGGAACGCATCGAAATCCTGCGCGACCTGCGGTTGGGGGCGTTTGACGTGCTGGTCGGCATCAACCTGCTGCGCGAGGGGCTCGACATCCCCGAATGCGGGCTGGTCGCCATTCTGGACGCGGATAAAGAGGGTTTCCTGCGCTCGGAAACCTCGCTGATCCAGACCATCGGCCGCGCCGCGCGCAACGCCGAGGGTCGGGTGATCATGTATGCCGACAAGATCACCGGCTCGATGGAGCGTGCCCTGAACGAGACCAACCGCCGCCGCGCCAAGCAGATCGCTTATAACGAGGAACACGGCATCACGCCCGAGACGGTGAAGAAGAATGTCGAGGACGTTCTGGCCGGTCTTTACGAAGGCGATGTCGACATGAACCGCGTCACCGCCACCATCGACAAGCCGATGCACGGTGCCAACCTCGAGGCCCATCTGGACGGTCTGCGCGAGAAGATGCGCAAAGCCGCCGAGAACCTTGAATTCGAAGAGGCGGCCAACATCCGGGATGAGATCAAACGTCTGGAAGCGGTCGATCTGGCCGTCGCCGACGACCCTATGGCGCGGCAGTGGGCGGTCGAGAAGGCGTCTGAGGATGCGGTCAAGTCGCGCGGGCGGTCAACGGCTGGACGGCCGGGTCAGAGAGGTGGGAATGTGAAGCGGAGGAAGAAACGATAAGTGATTGGCGAAGTTGCGTTTGAGACAAAGTGTGTAGCTTATTTGGTTGTCCGCTCCGAAAACCAAGAAAATCCCAAGACGGCGCCTGCAACAGGTTTCTTTTGGCGATACGATGAGAAAGAGTATTTGATTACCAATCGGCATGTCGTGACCGGCAGGCACTCTGACAACTCACCGGTTCCCGAGGGTTTCGATCCCCTATATCTTGACGCTTACTTCTATCGAAAAATTGGAGAACCCAATGAGGGTGTTCTTCCCGTAGAGTTCAAATCAATCCGAATTAACCTTTGGAAAGATGGAACACCGGATTGGATTGAGCATCCTGATGGGCGGAACTTTGACATAGTTGCACTAGACCTAAGCCCAAAATTGGATGTTTTTGCAGTAAATGACAAACAACAAAACGAAGAGATTTGGACAGAGGTGGGCGCGGACTGTTTCGTAGTGGGGTTTCCAGAGAAGTTAACTGGTCCGGCAATGACGCCTATATGGAAGCGCGGCTCAATCGCTACGGAGCCATCACTCGAATATGAGGAACTGCCAGTTTTTTTGTGCGATACGGCAACTCGACCCGGAATGTCCGGCTCTCCGACATTTATTAAAGCAATTGGCAACTTCGGAAAAGAAGGCGGTCCGAAATCAGATAGTGGTTTCTTTGGTTATTGGACCAGGTTCATAGGTGTCTACGCTGGGCGAAACGGCGACGAGAACGAAGGTTTCCAACTTGGCCGTGTTTGGAAAGCTAGCATAATAGAGGAGATGTTGGCTAATCCCAAGTCACCGAGCAGCCCATTCGCGAGTAACAAACCCGCTCGGTGAAACGCCCTACATTCCCCACACTCCACCCTTGCGCCCCACCCCTCCCTCCTCCACGTTTGAAATCACAAATTGTGATTCCAAACGGTTGCCATGAAGAACACCCTGCCCAGCACGCATGAGGTCCAAAGCGCCATTCACCGGGTGCGCGGCACCCGTGTGGTGCTGGCCGAGGATCTGGCGCAGTTCTACGGAAAATCCGTCAGCGCCTTCAATCAGGCCGTCTCGCGCAACAAGGACCTGTTCGAGGGCTATCGTTTTCAACTGACCGACGCCGAGGTCGCCGATTTGCAATCACAGAATGTGATCTCAAAACCCAAGGGGCGCGGCGGTCGGCGGGTCAATCCGTGGGTCTATACGGATTACGGCGTGGCCATCGCCTCGGCCCTGTTCAAGGACCCGCGCGCGATCCGGATCACAAGGATGATCACCGAGGCCTTTGTCGATGGCGCAAATGCGCTGGCCGAGACCCCGCGCAGCGTGCCGGAAGTCCTGCCGCCCGAGGGCGCCCCCGCCCCGCTGCTGCCCAATGGCCAGCAGTTGCGCGATCTGGCCGAAAATATCCTCGATTCCGGGCAGCAGAGCCTTGTGGACTACATCGCCAACCCCACCACCAAGCGCCAGCAGGCGGTGGCGGCGATCATGAAGACCCTGGCTGAGACCGCCGGCGAAGAGGTCCGCACCCAGCAGGAACGCCTGCGCCTGCGCATTGCTGAACGTCTGGCCACCGGCGACTACGCCGATGACGATGACCGCAGACAATTGCTGGAACTGCTGCAGGCGATGAAGGGTTAGACGCCCAACTCGGCCCGCGCCTTCTTGGTCAGCTTGGCCACGACCATCTCGTAAGACGTCACGATATGGTCGCGCAGGGAGGCGTCGCTCATCCCGCGCTCTTCGTAGACCTGCAGCCATTTCATCCCGCGCGAGGCCAGATAGGGCGCTGGGCGGATGCCGGGTTCATCACTCAGAACCTCAAAGGCCAGATCGGTGGCTTTGAAGGTGAACGCATCGCGCCCGTCATTCCAACCGCAGATCGCAAACACCTTGCCGCCCACTTTCCACACATCCGCATTGCCCCATTGCACCACGTGCGAGGTGGCCTTGAGGCCCGAGCAGAAGGTGTTGAATTCATCGCGGGTCATGGAGGTGATACTGGCGGTCGGCCCTGCGTAAGGCAACCGCCAGCGCGTAGGTTAACCAGGCTTTAACCCAGACGGCCCAATGCTGCGGTCATGGAAAACCGAAACTCTCCGTTGTCGCCTGATGTCTGGCTGAAAGATCTGTTCACGTCCAAGGCCGTTCAACAGGGCGGCGTTATCCGCCGCAAGGCCCGGGATATCGAACGCTTTGCCGGGATGGAGCGTTTCATGACCGAAATCCACCGCCGCGGGTATCAGGTGGCCGAGAACTCCGGACAGATCGTGATTTTCTGCAACCGCGCTCCGGTGCGATGGCTCACCTGAGCCGAGCATCGCTTTCTTAAAAAGAAAGCGAAACCGAAATCTTTTCAAGGTTTCGGTTCCCCGTCGCGATGCCTATCCGTTGTGCCAATGCGCAATCACGTCAAAGCCCACAGGCGTTGGCGGTCCTTCCAGATACTCGGCAAACTGCCCCCACAACGCAGCCACCTTGGGTGCATTTGCTTTCGAGGTCTCTTCGCTTTCGACCACCGAGATCACATAGCCGCTGCCGTCTTCGTTCATAACATTTGTAAAGCAATGCATGCCGGGCATCCCCAGAATCTCGGCCTTAAGGTCATTCATCTTCGCCGTGGCCGCGTCGCGCGTGCCGGGTTTCATTTTGAATTGAGTAACGCGTGCAAACATGTGTTTTCTCCGTTTCAGGGCGAAATTGCCCATTGGCGGCACCAAAACGGCCCCCACCGCGAGCAGTTTAACACGTTAAAAGGAATTCCCTTACATTCACAGGCTTAGCGGTTCTCCGACCGTCTCGGATCAACCAAAAGGCGGCCCGATCAGGGCCGCACGAATTTGGCACTGCCAACCATCCTGGCCCGCGCGCCTTCACCGCGTTGCGGGGCCGAGTTCGTGACCAGCGCGGGTGCATTTCTCTCACACGCCAAGCCATCCCCGTCGGGGTCGTTGCGCTTATGATATCCCGGCTGTCCCCTGCGGAAGGGGCCCAGCCCAAAGGTCTCAGCCGCGTCGCAACCGGCCATTGCGATCAGGTGAACAACCGCTTCATTGCGTTCATAGTCCGACACCCGCATGTAAACGCCGACACCAATCAACGCCGTGGTCAGCGGCAGCGCAAGAACCATCGTCAGTATACGCACTGGAGACAGCGCCTGACGCCGCAAAGCATCTGCTCGGCGCTGGCGTCTGGAAAGGGGTGGGTCATCCCCGTCCGAAGGGGGTTTTCCAAACAACATGCCCTCGTTTTAGGCGACTTATATGGCAAAGCCGAGGCAAGTCCGGAAAAATCGGGCTTAGTGACACCGGGTGTGCCAAACCGGTATCATTGGGGAGCCCTGATGGAACGAATGCCGTGACCAAAGACAGCCCCTATCGACCCACCGATACTGCCGCCCGAGAGCTGGCAGGGGACCTGATTGCAGAAGCGCGTTTCGCCGCGCTCGCCGTTCTGCGACCGGACGTGGCCCTACCCTCCGTATCGCGGATTGCGCTGGCAACGGATGAGCAGGGCCACCCCATAACGCTGATCTCCGAGCTGTCCGATCACACACAGGCGCTGCAGGCCAACCCGTCCTGCGCCTTGCTGGTTGGCGAGCCACAGGCAAGCGGCGATCCCCTGACACATCCCCGGCTGACGCTGCACGCCGTAGCGCACAAAATAACGCGCGGCACACCAGATCATGAGGGTTTGCGCGCCCGATATCTAAGCCTGCGCCCCAAATCCAAACTGTATATCGACTTCGCGGATTTCACCTTCGTCCGTTTTGAAATTCAGGACGGCGTATTGAACGGCGGGTTCGGCAAAGCCTATCGCCTGGCCGCTTCAGATTTCTGACCCTCAGCGCACAACGTGCACGGCGCATTTGGCGTGGCGCACAACATGAGCCGCCGTGGACCCCAGCAACAGGTCCTGCATTCCCGGTCTGTGCGAGGCCATGATGATCAGATCCGGCCCGTTGGCATCGGCCCAATCCAGAATCGAGCGTCCCGAATGACCTTCGATCACAATCCCCTGCGCATTGGGCAGACCGGCCGCCAGTTCATCAAGTTCGGCCTGAATCGCCTTTCGTGCTTCACTCAGATACTCGGCAGGCATGTAAGAGATCACGTAGTTCGGGATATGCTCGACCACGTGCAGCAATGTCACCTGCGCGTCGGGTGTCCCCAGCATCTCGGTCAGTTTCAACGGGCCAGAGGTATCCCGCTCGGCATCAAAGGAAATCGGGACAAGAATGTTGTGATACATGGCGCAAGCCTCCGTGGTTCCAACTCAGAGTGAACCGACGGGGCCATCTAGGCCTTGATCCAGGTCAGGAAACGTCAAAGGTTTCGGCCACGTCATACATGACCGGCTCGAAACTTCTGCACAATTCGTTGATCTTGCGATTGCGCTCGCGCATCTCGGTCGAGCGCAGCATGGCCAGAAAATCCTCGCGCCGTTCCCATTGCGAATAATTGGCGATCCGGGTCTGAGCGTCGTTTACATGCAGCCCCGCCGATATGAAGCCGGGCTGTTTCGAGATGAACTCGGCATAGGCATCGGTTAGCGCCTCCAACAGGTCCTGACATGTGCCCGGAGACATTTCAAACGTGGTTATAACAGTCTGGACGCTGGCGCTTTTGGATATTGTGGGCATCTGGCTTCTCCTTTGACTGGATCAAGCCTAGCACAGGAATTCCGAACGTCGCCCCTTTCCTGTGCTTCTCCAAGCAGTTTCGCAAGCCAAGACGGGTGGCCGCCCGTTCCCAGACGACCACCCCAGCGGTTCAGCGCTCCATCCGCATCAGAACCGAGACCTCCCCCCGGACGCTTTCCGACCAGCGCAACCGCACACCATTGCCATTGCTGCCCTGCTCCAGTTCGACATATGGGGCCAGATAGCGGAACGACCCGAAGGCATTTCGCAGCGGCCCAAGTGCGGTCACCGCATCGCAACTGCGCGCCTTGCCGTCAAAGGGCAACTGCCCGCTTGACCAGACCGACCAGGCCGAGGCCACGCTGTTCTGCGAATAGCGGACACGCAGCGGGTTCTGCGCTTTATTGTCGACGCCGTGATAGGTGTTGTTCTGGAAGGTGACATTCACATGCCGATCCTTGTTCAAATCGGCAAAAGTGGTATCCACCCGTTCCGCCCGCTGAATATCGCTGCTACTGGACCGGAATTTGTTGCCCGTCACAGCCAGACCGTTCAGGAAGTGCCCCGGACCATGCGGGCGGATGACGATATAGCTGAACCACGGCGGCGCTTCGCTGGAATAAAAGATATTGTCCGTGATGCTCATCGCGCTGAACGAATAACCCGAAACATAGGTCGGGTTCGCGTCCCGTTCGTTCGTCCATTCGACAAAGCAGTTATCCACGTAATTCTCGGCAATGGTCGAACTGTTGTAGGTTCCGATCATGATCAGGCCAGCCGTGCGGACGCCCTGCGGAATGCTGTCACCCTGAAAGAAGTGGTTGCCCAGAACCATGTTGTTGTCGCCGCCCAGAACCGCAAAATGCTTGAAGCGCACAGCCCGGTTGTGCCGCAGCTTCACATCGTTCGAACTGGTGTTCAGCGCAATCGACTTGCGGTCGGTGACGACAAAGGATTCCTCGGACGACAGGAACTGACAATTGTCGATCAGCATGCCCTTGCAGCCGGTCCCAATCGAGGTGATGCCACGATCCAGCGGACGGCTGATAAAGCAGTCCGACAGCGAGAATGTGCTGCCCGACGGGGCCAGTCGGATTGCGCTGCAGCGTCCGTTGCACTGAAATTCGATCTGCTCCATCCCGAACTTGCGCAGAGTGCCGAAGCCACTGAAATCCAGCAGGTATTTGAACGAGACAAAGGTGAAGGTCTGGGTGCCAGACGCGTCATAAATGGGCGCGTTCAGTGTTATCTCACCTGCGGCCACATCCTTGGACCGCACGTAAATCTCACGCCCAACGCCACTGCCCTGCACCAGTGAACCGACCGGGATATTTGTCACATTCACCACATTCGTCAGCCGTTTGGAATCCGATGGGTCATAGGTCGCGACCGACGTGAAGGTCTCGGTATCCCAAGCCGAGCTGGATTTGACATCGAACTGCCCGTTGCGGATAACCCTGCGCGTCGAAAAGCCCGGCTTGTTCGGCACCGCAGCCGCCATATCAATCGGAGCGGTGACCGAGATTTTGCGACCGCCCAGATCCAGCGATTCATGATCCGAGTTGTTCAGCAGCGCCTGAAATGCCTTTTTGAACGCCAGTTCCTCGTCGCCAAAGGCCGCGATGTAAGCCGAAAGGTCAAAATCCCCGGTCAGCAACAGCATCTTGTCATCGGGCATTGTGACCGTGCCCTCAAAATCCATCTCGGCCGCCATGCTGGTGTTCGCGGCCAGATGATAGGTGCCTTGCGGGACATAAACCCGGCGACCACCCGCAGCCTGATCCGCCGCCTCGAACGCGGCGGAATCGTCCGTGACGCCATCCCCAACAGCGCCGTAATCGCGTACATCCACAACGCTGATCATCTCGCGCAGGAACACGCCGGTGACATCCGTGATCTCGATATCATCGACACGCACCAAAGCCCCGTTCGCGCCCTCGATATCCAGTCCGAAATGCCCATACAACGCCGCAACACCCCAGGGCATGTCCACCCCCGGACGTCGCCCGGACCCCACGATTGCCGTTATCTCATGCACGGTGCCATAGCCGGAAAGTTGGGTAACCTGCCCTTGTTCGATCACGCCCGTCACATGCGCATCCCCGGCCCCACCGGCCCACGCAGCAATACGCACTTGCGGCAGCGGCCCGCTGATCGCCTTGACCCGCGCCTTGATCTGCAGATAGCAGCCAGGGATCAGAGGCGTCTGCCCCATATACCGCAGCTTTTGCGTGGCATTGACCTTGAGGATTTCCAGACAGCCGCCAAAATCCGCATCCGCAGGCACAAAAGCCCCGGTGCCCGATCCGTCATAAGTTGGCGTGCCCGGCGTGCCATCGCCCGCAGACCAGACACCCAAGCCATTCGCGAAAGCAGGCGGCATGAACACGATGCCGTCGGTGATTGCCTTGTTCATGAAAAATCCCTTTCTCAAGCGCGCCGCCGCTACCTGCAGCACGTTCAAACCCCGTGTTCAGGTCCAGCCCGAACGCGAAAATTTGAGTATCGAAAAGGGATTAACCGCCGCTCACAGCACCGTCACGGCGGTGTTGCATCAGGCCGCCGGGTCCGTGTTCCCCAACAGTTGCACACCGTTGATCTTCCAGCCGTTTTCCTGCTGCACCATCTGATAATCCAGAATGTGCACCCGACCGTCACCATCAACAACCATCACCTTCTGCCACAGAAGGCCAGCAACCTCGCGCAGCTCCAGAAACCGCACATCCGCAGGCCGCCAGACCATCGGATAGCCATTGCGCACCATCGTCCCGAAATTCTCAGGGTTGCCGAACAAGCGCTGGATATTCGGGCTGGCAAAGGTAAAGGCGGTGGCAAAATCATCCGCCTTGAACGCCTGTATCTGGGCCGCGATATTGGCCTCAATCTCGGCGCTCTGGGCAAACGCGCCCGAGGCCAGTCCAGCGCTCAGAGATACAGCAAGCAAAAGTCGACGCATGGGGCCACCTCCTGTTGCAAGAGTAGCCCCACGCAGGTTCAGGTCAAATCAGACCAGTTCGCCAGCCAGCGCCTTGTCGATCAGGGCGATGGTTTCAGGCACACCGTAAAGCGCAATGAACCCGCCAAAGCGCGGCCCCTGCGAGGCCCCAAGCAGCACTTCGTACAGCGCTGTGAACCAGCCCCGCATCGGATCGAACCGCTCGCGCCCGATCGAGTAGACCGCCGATTGCAGCGCCTCATCCTCGATGGGCCCGTCATAGGCCTCAAGCGCAGCTTTCAACGCCTCCAGCGCTTCACGTTCCTGGTCGGTCGGCGCGCGGTGCTGGCGGGTAGGTTTCACGAAATCGTTGAAGTACCGCACCGCAAAGCCCGCCGCCTGATCCAGATCGGGGTGCGTCTCGGCCGTGGCCTCGGGCGCATAGCGGCGGATAAAGCCCCACAGCGCCTCTTTGTCCTCGGCTCCAGAAACAGACGCCAGATTCAACAGCATCGCAAAGGGCACCATCAGCGTGGATGCAGGCACATCCCCGCCATGGATATGCCACACCGGATTGTTCAACTGCGCCTTCAACTCCTGCCCTGGATAAGCGCGCAACTGCTGGTGATACTCATCGACCGCCTTGGGGATGACATCGAAATACAACCGCTTCGCCGTCTTGGGCTTCTGGTACATGAAATACGACAGGCTTTCCGGCGCGGCGTAGGTCAGCCATTCCTCCATCGACAGGCCATTGCCCTTCGATTTCGAAATCTTCTGCCCCTCTTCATCGTTGAACAGCTCATAGCTCAGCGCCTCGGGCGGCTGCTTGCCTAGCGCCCGGCAGATCTTGGACGATTGCGTGACCGAGTCGATCAGGTCCTTGCCCGACATCTCATAATCCACGCCCAACGCAGCCCAGCGCATCGCCCAGTCGGGCTTCCACTGCATCTTGACATTGCCGCCGGTGACCGGGATTTCGACCTTCTCGCCATCGGGCTCCTGATACACGATCGTCCCTTTGGCGACGTTCCGCTCCAGCGTCGGAACCTGCAGCACATGTCCGGTCTTGGGGCTGATCGGCAAAAAGCACGAGTAGGTCTCGCGCCGCTCCGGCCCCAGCGTCGGCAGCATGATCTCCTGAATTTTGTCGAACCGCTCCAGCGCGGTCAGCAGCATCTCGTCGAACCGACCGAGGGTGTAATAGTCCGTGGCCGAGGCGAACTCGTACTCGAACCCGAAACTGTCCAGAAACTCGCACAGCATCGCGTTGTTGTGCTGCGCAAAGCCCTCATGCGTGCCGAACGGATCGCGCACTTTGGTCAGCGGCAAATGCAGGTCCTGCTTTAGCTCTTCCTGCATCGGCACATTGGTCGGAACCTTGCGGAACCCGTCCATATCGTCCGAGAAACAGATCAGCTTGGTCGGAATATCGCTGATCTGTTCGAACGCATGCCGCACCATCGAGGTCCGCGCCACCTCGCCAAACGTGCCAATATGCGGCAGACCGGACGGGCCGTAACCGGTCTGAAAAAGCACATACCCCTTTTCCGGCGGTGCCTGTCTGTAACGTTTCAGCACCCGCCGCGCCTCTTCGAAAGGCCAGGCCTTGGACGTCATCGCGGTTTCACGCAGGTCAGACATTTGATTATCAGCTCCATCCGAAAAAACTGCCGATTGCCCCACGCAATCGACCGGCCCCTCCTATTGTGCCAGTGCAGCATGAGTCAATGAGCCGAGGTATGTTTCCTTCGGACCGGCGTCGGCTTTCATCCACATGGGCGAAAAAACAATGTGTTGAACCTGCCCGCTCTGCCTCATATCTTCCGTCCTCGAACACCCCTATCAAGGACAACGCGATGACCGAGCAAGCACCCCAACCCATGTCCCCGCAGGATTGCCTTGTGGCGATCATGGTTGCGATCTCGGCGTCGGACGAAAACATCCGCACTGCCGAACTGGTCAAGATCGAAGGCGCGGTGAATATGCTGCCGGTTTTCGCCGGGTATGACATCGACCGCACCCGCCGTGTCTCGCAGATCGTGTTTGACCTGTTCGAGCAAGAAGACGGGCTAGATGCCCTGTTCGGTCTGATCCGGGAAAACCTGCCCGAGCGTCTTCACGAAACCGCCTATGCGCTGGCCTGTGACGTGGCCGCCGCCGACGGATCGCTGGCCGAGACCGAACTGCGCCTGTTGGAAGAAATCCGCTACGAGCTCAACATCGACCGCCTGCACGCCGCCGCCATCGAGCGTGGGGCCCGCGCGCGTCACGTGGTCTGAGAACCGCCCTAGCTGCCGTAAAGCGCACCCCAGCGCTCAATCAGCGCCCGCTGCAACTTGCGAGACCTCCGGTTCCAACTGCGCGCGCCTTCCGGGCGCTCGCGGTGTTCCCGTGGGATGGTCGCGCGGTGGTCCACATCTGCCGTGAAGATGGCAAAGGCCAGTTCCGAGCCGTCCGCCGTTGTCAGGAACCCACCGAGGCCCGATACGAAATTCAGGGTCCCGGTCTTGGCATTGACCTTGATTGGATGATCCCGAACCGCGCGCCCCTGCTTGTCAGTCAGAACAAACGGCTTCAACAACGGACGCAATACCCCGGACTTGCGCGCCGCCACCAGCGCAGACACCAGATCACCCGGCACCATGCGCGAGGCATCGCCCAGCCCCGAGTGATCAACCATCGCGATCCGGTTCGCGCCGTAGGTCTCGGCGGCCCACCGGTTCATCTCGGCTGCTGAGTCCTGCAAGTTCTGCGGTGCCGCCCCCCGCGCCTTTGATGCCGCAAGACCCACCATCTCGGCGGTGATATTGGTCGAATACTTGAGCATGCCTTTCAGAATGCTCTTCAGCGGGTCGCTCTCATGCACCACCAGAACCGTACCCTGCGGAGCCTCACGCGTCACCTGAACCCGGCCCAGAACGATGCCGTTTGCCCGCGCCAGCGTGCGGAACACATCCCCCGCATAAAGCGCCGGTTTGCGCACCGGCAGCCAGCGCGCACCGCCATTGCCCAACGCTGCCTTTGCCACGGTCCACCGGTCCTGCCGCGCACTGGGCTGGTAGGTGTAGATCGGCAGACGCCGCGCCTCGACCCGCATGGCTGCCATGTCCACATCCGGCCTGTATTTGGCACTGCGCGCATCCATGGTCACGTCATAGCTGGTGCCGTCGCGTTTCCATTCGAAATGCACCCGGTTGAAGTTCAGGGAAATACCGCTGATCGCCGGGCTGTAGCCAACATGATCAGGCTGTCCGGGGTCGATGCTGAACACGTAAGGCAATGCGCCGGAATAGACTTTGAAGGCGCCGCGCACCTCGGTAATCCCGGCCTCACGCAGATTGGCGGCCATGCTGGCCAGCGCGTCCGTGTCCAGCAGAGGATCGCCCCCTCCCACAAGGATCAGATCGCCTTTCAGGATGCCATTCTCGATCGGGCCGTCGGCCATCAGCTTGGTTTCAAACCGATAATCCGGACCAAGAACATCCAGCGCATAAAGCGCCGTCAACGCCTTGGCGACGCTGGCAGGCGGCAGGCCCGCTTCGCCCCCAAAGACCTCAAGCTCGGCCCCGGTTTCAACGTCGGCCACCGCAAAAACCACATCGCCTTTCAGCCCTGCGGCCCGAATGAACCGTTCGGCCCCGCTGACCTGTTTGCCACGCAGCTGGGGGCGCAGGGATTCCAGCGGCGCACCGGCCCATGCCGCGCCGGGGACCACAGACGCCCCCAATCCCGCCAGAAACAAACGACGCGAAATACGATCAACCATGCGCCAATTAAAATCCCACAGATTAAATCCACACAACCATCGCATGAGATTATGCGACCGGTGTGGCTATTCCGGCAACACCCCATCACCCCAGATGCCGCGATTGCGAAGATCAGTTGAACTGACGTCAACCATCGGCACGTTAACAAAACACCACGCCGGGGCCTGCGCGCGGCCCAGCAACTGCCGCGCCTGTCCGTCGATGCGGTACTGCGCATAGACCCGCGCCGCCGGCGACATCCGGGCCGAAATCCGATCCCCCGGCCGCGCCACAACGCCCACTGGCACGCTGTCCATGATCAGCCGCCAGTCCTTCCACTTGTGAAACTGCGCCAGATTATCCGCGCCCATCAGCCAGACAAATTGTACCTCCGGGTAGAGCCGCTGCAACGCCGCCAGAGTATCCGCCGTCGCCCGCGTCCCGGTCAGCACCTCGATATCCGTCACCTCGACCCTGGGGTGCTGCATCACCGCCCGCGCCGCCTCCATCCGCTGCGCCAGAGGCGCAGGCCCCCGTTCCTTCAGAGGATTTCCCGGAGACACCAGCCACCACACCCGATCCAGCCCGAACGCCTTCATCGCCTCAAGCGTCACATGCACATGACCCCGATGCGGCGGATCAAAAGACCCACCGAACAGTCCCACGACCTGCCCGGCCCGCGCATATGGGATTTGGAAACGTTCCATCCTTCGCTGATGTTCAGAACTGGCGCGCGTTGTCAATCAACCGGCTGCACGACATCGCCTAGTCGCACTTGTCCCGGATGCACCACCTCGGCACACCACCCGCCATGCCCGCGCACGGCGGAATAGCCACCCTTGCCCAGCGCTTCCTCCATCCGGCTGCAAGGCGCACAGATCACAGTGAACCGCAGAACGGCTTCACCAACCTGCACTTCGCGCCCTTTGAGTGCGGAGAGATTGATCCCCGATACCACTAGATTGCGCCGCAGGATTTCGGGCGAGACCGGCCCGCGTCTCAGATAGCTTCCAATCGCCGCCAAATGCTCCCGCTGGATCAGGGTCACGGCTCGCTTGCCCGCGCTGGCACGGTCGCCCTTGAGGCCGTCAGTAGCGATCAACCCTTCACGGCTTGCCACCATCGCGTTCCGACGGTCCGGTCGCAGACCAATCCACTCCACCCGCCCGGGCTGCGCCCACCCGGCAATCAACTCTGCCAGTTCTGTCAAAACACCCTCCGCCTCTGCCCGGATACCTCTAGGGTAGAAAAAGCCCGCGCCAAATTCACAAAACCACCAGCTTGCCCCGCCCGCCGCGCTCGGATATCCAGCGTTCCAACCCAATTCCCCGACCCAGAGGACGCGACATGGCCGCCTATCAATATGTCTACCACATGCAGGGTGTCTCCAAGACCTATCCCGGTGGCAAGAAGTGCTTTGAAAACATCCACCTCAGCTTTCTGCCCGGTGTGAAAATCGGTGTTGTCGGCGTCAACGGCGCGGGTAAATCGACCCTGATGAAGATCATGGCCGGCCTCGATACCGATTTCACCGGTGAAGCATGGGCCGCCGAAGGCGCCAAGGTCGGTTATCTGCCGCAGGAGCCGCAGTTGGATGAAAGCCTGACCGTCCGTGAAAACGTCATGCTGGGCGTGGCCGCAAAAAAGGCCAAGGTCGACCGCTTCAACGAAATCGCCATGGAAATCGCCGAGAACTACTCGGACGAACTGATGGAAGAGATGACCACCCTGCAGGACGCCATCGACGCGGAAAACCTGTGGGACCTCGACAGCCAGATCGACGTTTCGATGGAGGCGCTGCGCTGCCCGCCCGACGATGCCAACATCGCCAACCTCTCGGGCGGTGAGAAACGCCGCGTGGCGCTCTGCAAGCTGCTGCTGGAAGCGCCCGACATGCTGCTTCTTGACGAACCGACCAACCACCTGGACGCCGAGACCATCGCGTGGCTGCAACAGCACCTGATCGAATACAAGGGCACCATCCTGATCGTCACCCACGACCGCTATTTCCTGGACGACATCACCGGCTGGATCCTCGAACTCGACCGCGGCCGTGGCATTCCCTACGAGGGCAATTACTCCGCATGGTTGGAGCAAAAAGCCAAACGGCTGGAACAGGAAGCCCGTGAGGACAAGTCCAAGCAGAAGACCCTGCAGCGCGAATTGGAATGGATGCGTCAGGGCCAGAAGGCCCGTCAGGCCAAATCCAAGGCCCGGATCAACGCCTATAACGAACTGGCCGAACAGTCCGAGCGCGAAAAACTGACCCGCGCCCAGATCGTCATCCCCAACGGCCAGCGCCTTGGCGGCAAGGTGATTGAGGTCGAAGGCCTGTCGAAACACATGGGCGACAAGCAACTGATCGAAGGGCTGGATTTCGCCCTGCCCCCCGGCGGCATCGTCGGCGTCATCGGCCCCAACGGTGCGGGTAAATCGACGCTCTTCAAAATGCTCACCGGTCAGGAGCAGCCCGACAGCGGCACCATCACGCTGGGCGACACGGTCGAGCTGTCCTATGTCGACCAGTCCCGCGATGACCTGAAAGACAACGACACCGTGTGGGAGGCGATCACCGGCGGCGCCGAGATCATTCAGCTAGGCGACGCACAGGTCAATTCCCGCGCCTATTGCTCGTCCTTCAACTTCAAGGGCGGCGACCAGCAGAAAAAGGTCTCGCTGCTATCCGGCGGTGAACGCAACCGCGTCCACATGGCCCGCCTGCTCAAAGAGGGCGGCAACGTCCTGCTGCTTGACGAACCAACCAACGATCTGGACGTCGAAACCCTGCGCGCACTGGAAGACGCACTGGTCGATTTCGCCGGCTGCGCCGTGGTCATCTCGCACGACCGCTTCTTCCTCGACCGGATTTGCACGCATATTCTGGCGTTCGAAGGCGACGCGCATGTGGAATGGTTCGAGGGCAACTTCGAGGACTACGAAGAGGACAAAAAGCGCCGGTTGGGGCCGGACGCGCTGGAGCCCAAGCGGTTGAAGCATAAGAAGTTTGCGCGGTGAGTGAATGAGGAGACGTAACGGATAGCGGTAAATCTGCAATGCATGTTATTAGAGCAGGATGCGTTCTCCTACTGACCTCAGTTTCAGTCGCAGCCGATCCCAACGATACGGCCGCACAAGAGAAGTACGTGCACTACTTTTCAAGGGATGACATGACGCCAGCACAGAACCAAGTTCTTGCCGAATGCATGATCGAAATGCTCTCGACCATCGGCAAAATCAAAACGCGGTGCAGAGATCGCCATGCTCGCTGCCGGGCACAATCCTGTTCATGAAGACTGTCTTAAGAAAGCCGTCGCAGAAGCGCATTAAGATGCGTGATTTCACCTGAAAACGCAGGCTCGCGGGCTTTCAACTGCCACATAACAAGAGGCCGGATCATGGGTCACAACGGTTACGGAACATTTTGGTCTGGCCCATCCCTCGGCCCGCTGGAACAGGCTTGTCTGTTGTCCTTCGTGCAGGCTGGTCAACCGATCACCCTGTATTCCTATGACCCGCATGTGGAGGGCGTCCCGGACGGGGTTACCCTACGCGATGCGGCGCAAATCTTGCCCCTGGCAGACGGGCTGGAACGCGTACTCTCGAACCATACAGCCCGCTTTTCCGACCTGTTCCGGCTGAAGATGATGCAGGCAGAAAATCTGGTCTGGGTTGATTGCGATGTCTACCTGTTGAAGCCGGTCACCTTCGAGAACAACCTGATCACCGTTGGCCGTGCGTTTAAGGATGGCACCCGGTTTTTATGGAACGGCGTCATGTATCTGGACCCGGGCTCGGATTTATTCGCCGACTACCTGTCGCTGGCCAGCGCCGACACAATCCCGTTCCGTGACGGTTGGGATATCAACGTGGAAACTGGTGTCGACAACAAGTCAGCCCGAGACATGTTCGCCAGATTGGGAGAGGTGAATTTCTTCTCAGACGACCTCCCAAGGAACTTTTTCGGCCCGATTCTGCTGACCCTTTTGGCTTTGGAGCACAAGCAAGCAGAACTGATCCCTCCGTATGTCCACTATCCTTTCGGGGCCCCTAAGCTGCGAAAGAACACTCATGATCCCGTCAGGTTTCCGCTGGCTTACCCGAACCGAAGTGAGACCATTCATTTTTTCGGCTCAATGGTGCGCAAGGCGTGCGGTCGCTACTGGACGCCCGAAACAAAATCCTACGACCGGCTCCCCTCGGGCAGCCTGCTTGAGCAGGCACTCAACGGGACGCTCGCCCGGAACTTCACACAATAAGCCCCATCGCGTGACGCTGGCGAAGGCCCGCCCAGAATTCCCGCGCAGGAAGGGACAAAACCCTCCCGGTTGTTCCACTATACGCCCCATTGGTCGGATATCTACACCACTCTGGATCGCCCCCGCCTGCCCTAAAACCGCAACGGATTGACAAATAAGGCCAACCAGCCCGATGCCTTTTGCTCGGCGGATTTCCGACCAAAAGCACCCGTTGAGCCCTGAAAGCAAAGTGAATTCCGCACAATCCACTCTTGCCACACGCCCTCCTCAATGCCATATCCAAAGAGCATACGTTTTTCTATTTCGACCTGCAGTCTCCTTTTACGGCGCTCAGTCTATCGATACAGACCGACGACGCCAGGCTGCCGCATCCCCGTGGGCAGCATTAAACAGGAGACAACGGACATGCCCGCAGGCACCGTAAAATGGTTCAACACCACCAAAGGCTACGGCTTCATCGCGCCCGAAGAGGGCGGCAAAGACATCTTCGTACACATCTCGGCTGTGGAACGCTCAGGCCTGACCGGTCTGGCTGACAACCAGAAAGTCACGTACGAACTGCGCGCCGGTCGCGATGGTCGCGAAAGCGCCGACAATATCGAGCTTGCATAAGCTTCTGAAAGGGTGAGGGGGTTCTCTCACCCTTTTTCGTTTCGACACAATCTGAGTCGCCTCCGGTCTCGACCCGAGTGGCGATCAGAACACATCACTTTTCAGTTATTTCTGCCCTACAATTGACCAAATCAGCTATCATTTTGAAATAGTGCTAAGATTTATTTGATCATTTGAAGGGGTTCGCAATGTTCACTCGCCGTGTATTTCTGGCCGGAACGGCAGCCAGCCTGCTGCCCGGCGTCGCAAGCGCCAAGAAGGCCGTCGAATACGATCCGACACCGCAATTCGTGCGGATCAAAAAGCAGTTTGTGCCCGGCCAACTTCTGGTCGTTCCGCGCTCGTTCTACCTGTATTATGTGACCGAGCCGCGCAAGGCGGTCCGCTATGGCTGCGGTGTTGGCAAAGCGGGGCTCGAGTTCACGGGTACCGCGACAATCGACGTCAAAAAGGAATGGCCCACCTGGCGACCCACCCAAGAGATGATCGAGCGTGACCCGGTCGCCTACACCAAGTTCAAGGACAATGACTATGTCCAGCCCGGCGGGGGCGACAACCCTCTGGGCGCGCGGGCGCTGTATTTGTTCCAGAACGGGGTCGATACTTACTTCCGCATCCACGGAACCACGCAACCGCAAACAATCGGACGCGCCGCGTCAAATGGGTGTATCCGCATGCTGAACGAGCATGTCATAGATCTGTATAACAGAGTTCCAATCGGAACGGTCGTGACGGTCGTCTGACCGGCCCCTCAGGGGGCCGTCCAATCCACATCTGTCGCTTCTTCGATCGTCAGCAACCCGTCTGGCCAGGGCTGGGCCAAGGCCTTTGCCTGATCCTCAGACCCCGTAAGCCAGACGTCCACCCCAGCCCGATCCAGCAGAACACCCATGCGATGATGGATCGGTTTCACATCGCCATTCGGCTCACAGGTGACCACCGCGAACTGGTCGACCGTCACCCCGCCCGGAGCCTGCCACCTGTCGGTAATCCCGGCAAAGAACAGAGGCGCGCCATCGGCGGATGCGATGCGCCATGCCGTTTTGCGGCGCTTCTCACCGGTCCATTCGTACCAGCCATCAACCGGGACCACGGCACGACCCACGCCCTCGAAAGCCGTTTTGTCAAACACGGTCTCCGATCTGGCGTTGATGATGGTCTCCATTACGGGGCGCCCGCGCGCGTTGACCCGCCCCACCGGGATCATGCCCCAGCGCATGGACACCAATCCGTCCGAGGTCAGCACCACAACCTCCTGCCCCGGCTGGATGTTCCTGCGCGGCGGCTGTGCGGCAACGTCGGGAGTGCCGAGCAGGTCGGCAATCTCAGAAATCGGTCGCGTCAGAAAAAACCGCCCCGGCACAGCTTACTCCCTTTGGCTGGATTCGCGGGTCAGGTCCAGAACGAAGGGCCCCAGCGCTTCGACAATCCGACCCACCCCTTCGGCGTTGGGATGAATGCCGTCCGGCTGCATGAACTGACCAACGGCATTCGGATCGCCATCTGCGGCCAAACCGTCAAAGAAACCGGGCGCGTACAGGGTCTGATACGCCTGCGCCAGTTCCGGATACATCACATCGAAATCCTGCTTGTATTCGACGCCATAGTTTCCGGGGGCCTGCATACCGACCAGCAAAACGGCAACGTCCTCGGCCTCGGCAGCGGTCAGAATGCTTTCAAGGTTGGCCCGAGACACCGCCGGATCGATCCCGCGCAGCAGGTCATTGCCGCCCAGCGCTACGATCATCCCGTCCACCTCGGGCGTCAGCGTCCAGCCGACCCGCGCCGCGCCGCCTGCGGTTGTGTCGCCGGATACGCCTGCGTTGATCAGCCGAACCTCTGCGCCCTGCGTCAGCAACCAGCGTTCAAGCTGAGGGACAAACCCGTCCTCCCGCACCAGCCCATAGCCCTGGGTCAGCGAATCCCCCAAAGCAGCAATCACCACCGGTTCGGCTGTGGCCGCAAAACCGCAACATGCAAACAGCCCCGAGATCAAAGTCTTGCGCAAATCTGTAACTGCTCCATATCCCAAATGACCGGTCCCTTTCGGAAAGCCCAATGACGCACCCTGTCCTGACCCTTCAAAATGCCGCATTGTCGCTGGATGGCAATGCCGGGCGGGTGGATATCCTGCACGACATCAATCTGAGCGTAAAGCAGGGTGAGACGCTCGGGCTGGTTGGCCCATCGGGTTCCGGCAAATCCTCGCTACTGATGCTGATGGGCGGGTTGGAACAGGCCACCGGCGGCAAGGTGACCGCGCTGGGTCAGGACCTGAGCGGAATGGACGAAGACAGCCTGGCCCGTTTTCGCCGCGACCGGATGGGGGTCGTGTTCCAGAATTTCCACCTGATCCCGACCATGACGGCGCTGGAAAACGTGGCCACGCCGCTGGAACTGGCCGGTCACACGGATGCCTTTACCCGCGCCGAAGCAGAATTAGAGGCCGTTGGCCTGTCGCACCGGCGCGATCACTATCCGGCGCAGATGTCTGGGGGCGAGCAGCAGCGCACTGCGCTGGCCCGCGCCTCGGCCCCGCGCCCGCAAATTCTGCTGGCGGATGAGCCCACCGGCAACCTTGATGAGGCAAACGGCACCGCCATCGTCGATCTGCTGTTCGGACTGCGTGACAGGCACGGGGCCACGCTGGTTCTGGTCACGCACAGCCACGCGCTGGCGGCACGCTGCGACCGGGTTGTGCGCCTGCGCGACGGGCGCATTGCCGATGACACCCAGAGCGAGGCGGCGGAATGAGCCTGCACCTTGCCGGGCGGCTGGCCCGGCGCGAGCTGCGCGGCGGCTTGCGCGGGTTTCGCATCTTTCTGGCCTGTCTCGCCCTCGGCGTGGCCGCAATCGCTGCGGTCGGGTCGGTGCGGCACGCGATTCAAGCTGGCCTGACTCGCGAGGGTGCGTCTTTGCTGGGGGGCGACGCGCAGATGGAATTCACCTATCGCTTCGCCACCAACGACGAACGCGCATGGATGGATGGCGCGGCTGAACAGGTTTCCGAGGTGGTGGATTTCCGTTCCATGGCCGTTGCGCCCCGCGACGCAGGGCCGGAACGGGCACTTACGCAGGTGAAAGCTGTGGACGAGGCCTATCCGCTGATCGGAACTGTCACGCTGGACCCGAAGATGCCGTTGCCCGCAGCACTGGACGGAGCCGATGGCCTGCCCGGCGCAGTCATGGATCAGTTGCTCATAGACCGTATGGGTCTTGCCATCGGCGACAGGTTTGCCCTGGGCACGCAGGATTTTGTCCTGATGGCCGCTTTGACAAAGGAACCCGACGGCGCGGCGGACGGGTTCGCCCTCGGACCCCGAACGCTGGTGCGAACGCAGGACCTGCAAGCCTCGGGCCTGTTAGAACCCGGCACCCTGTTTTCGACCAAATACAGGCTAGATCTACCGGATGATGCCGAACTCGCCACCCTGTCAGCGCAGGCCAACACCGCGTTTGACGGCACCGGCATGCGCTGGACCGATGCCCGCAACGGCGCGCCGGGGATCACCGAGTTCGTCACCCGGCTCAGCGCGTTTCTGGTGCTGGTCGGCCTGTCCGGTCTGGCGGTCGGTGGCATCGGCGTCTCTGCCGCCGTTCGTGCCTACCTGACCCAAAAGACCGAGACCATCGCCACCCTGCGGACCTTGGGGGCGGACCGGGCCACGATCTTCCAGACCTATATGATCCAGATCGGCATCCTGTCGGGCGTCGGCATCATCATCGGGCTGCTGCTGGGCGGGTTTGCGCCTTTGGCTCTGGCCCCGATCCTCGAAAGCCGCCTGCCCGTACCGGCAGTGTTTTCCCTCTACCCTCAACCGCTGGCCGAGGCCGCACTCTACGGCGTGTTAACCGCCTTCCTGTTCACCCTCTGGCCGCTCGCCAGAACCGAGAAGGTTCGCGCCGCCACCCTGTTCCGGGACGCGCTGACCTCGGCCAGCGCCATCCCGCGCGCGACCTTTGTCATCGCGACCGGGGTTGGGCTCACCATCCTGATCGCCTCGGCAGCGTGGTTCAGCGGTTCGACCCGACTAACCCTGTGGACCAGCTGCGGGCTGGCCGGGGCGCTTGTCCTGCTGTCGCTGTCCGCCTTTGCGATCCGCCGCTTTGCCCGGTCCGGGGCCCCATGGGCGCGCGGTCGACCCGCGTTCCGATGGGCGCTGTCGGCCATCTCCGACCCGCGCGAGGGGGCCGGGTCAGTTGTCCTGTCCCTTGGCCTCGGCCTGTCGGTGCTGGCGGCGGTTGGACAAATCGACGGCACTTTGCGCAACGCAATCTCGGGCAACCTGCCCGAAATCGCCCCGTCCTATTTCTTTGTCGATATCCAAAAGGACCAGATGCCGGGCTTCACCGAACGGCTTGAAACCGACCCCGCCGTCAGCCGCATCGAAAGCGCCCCGATGCTGCGCGGTATCATCACCCAAATCAACGACCGCCCCGCAGCCGAGGTTGCGGGCGACCACTGGGTACTGGAAGGCGATCGCGGCGTGACCTATTCCGCCCAACCAACCGAGAACACCCGGATCACCGCAGGCAACTGGTGGCCCGAGAACTATACAGGCCCGCCGCAGGTCAGCTTCGCCGCCGAAGAGGCCGAAGAAATGGGCCTGAAACTGGGCGACCAACTCACCGTCAATATCCTGGGGCGCGATATAACGGCGGAACTGACCTCGCTGCGCGAAGTAGATTTCTCGACGGCGGGCATGGGCTTTATCATGTCGATGAACCAAACTGCACTGGCCGGGGCCCCACACAGCTTCATCGCAACGGTCTACGCCGAAGAACAGGCCGAGGCCGCCATTCTGCGCGATGTGGCCGGGCAATATCCCAACGTCACCGCCATCCGGGTTCGGGATGCCATCGACCGTGTCTCGGGCCTGCTGGCGGGGATTGCGGCGGCTACCTCTTACGGGGCGGGCGTGTCGCTACTGACTGGGTTTCTGGTTCTGATCGGCGCAGCCGCCGCAGGCGAACCCGCGCGCCGGTACGAGGCCGCCATTCTAAAAACACTGGGGGCCGACCGGCGGCGCATCCTGCTCAGCTTCGCCCTCCGCGCCATCCTGCTGGGGGCCGCCGCCGGATGCGTTGCGCTGTTTGCAGGAATTCTGGGCGGGTGGGCCGTCGCCACCTATATCTTTGACACCAACTTCTCAGTCATCTGGTCCTCGGCGCTTGGCATCGTCGTGGCCGGGGTTATCGTCACCTTAGGCGCGAGCCTCGTCTTTGCCCTGCGCCCCTTGTCCGTCCGCCCGGCCCGCATTCTGCGCGCCAGCGACTGACTTCAGCGCACGCAAGCGACCGGTTGCAGGATTTTCATCAGCGGATCGTTGTCGCAGATCAGCGCTTCCAGCGTGATGTCGTCAAGCGAGGCATAAAACACCTCGGCCGCATCCTGCAGGGCCAGCCGCAGACGGCAGGCATCAGTCAGCGGGCAGGTGTTGTCGGCATCCGCAAAACACTCGGCAATCGGAAGGGACCCTTCCACATGTCGGAAAATCGCGCCGATATGGATTTGATCTGCCGGGCGCGCCAGCGACATGCCGCCATTACGGCCGCGCTGCGTGCTCAGGAAATCCAGTTGGCTCAGTTGGTTTATCACCTGCGCCAAGTGGTTCTCAGAGATGTTGCAAACCTCGGCAATCTCGGATTTCGTCACCAGCCGGTCGGGGTGGGCGGCGCAGTACATCAGCAACCGCACGGCAATGTTCGTTCGTTTGGTAATCCGCATGGGGACCTCCCAAAAATCAAGATGCGGCCTTATTGCATGTCAGGGAAAAAACCGGTTTGACATACATCAATCGCACCAAAAGGACGCACCCCCAGATGGCAGACCCCTATTTCTTCGGCTATGGCAGCCTGGTGAATCTGGCGACGCATGACTTCCCCGATCCCAGGCCTGCCCGATTGAAGGGGTGGCGCAGGGCATGGCGGCATACCGACCTGCGCCCGGTAGCCTTTCTGACCGCCGTCCCCGATCCAGACTCAGAAATCGAAGGCATGATCGCCCATGTCCCCAAAAACGACTGGGCCGCGCTGGATGAACGGGAATGGGCCTATGACCGCGTCCCTGCGACCGACTCAATCACTCATCCTCTGGCTCATGAGGTTGAAATCGCCGTCTATGCGGTTCCATCCGGCAAACATGCCGAGCCGACAAACCGCCACCCGCTTCTGCTCAGCTATATTGACGTCGTGGTTCAGGGCTATCTGCGCGCCTATGGCCCGGATGGCGCCGACCGCTTCTTTGCCACGACTGACGGCTGGCAGGCCCCGATCCTGAACGACCGCGCCGCCCCCCGCTACCCACGTCACCAACAACTGAACCCCGACGAAACCCGCTTTGTCGACGCCCACCTGACCCGCCTAGACAGCAAGATCGTCCACCAGATCTAACAAAGGGGCAGGCACAGCAGCCCACCCCTTCTTCTGTTCAAAAATACTTCCGTCGGAGACACGCGCCGCAAGGCGCGTTCCCTTACCCCCGCGCGCGGATCACCTGCAGCAAGGGCAGCAGAGCCGCCATTTCCGGCCCCCGCTCCATGCCCGTCAGAGCCTTGCGCAGCGGCATGAAAAGGCCCTTGCCCTTGCGGCCCGTCGCTTCTTTGACAGCTTTGGTCCAGACACCCCAGGTCTCACCATCGAACGGGCCTTCGGGCAGCAGCGCCACGGCCTCGGCGATGAAGTCGCGATCCTCATCGTCGATCAGAGGATCGGCGCCGTCACGACACAGCGCCCACCAGTCCTTGAGGTCCGCCAGCGTGGTGATATTTTCACGCGCCATCGCCCAGAACGGCTCGGCAAGATCAGCGGGCACACCTGCGTCAGCCACAGCATCCGCCACATCAGCCAGCGGCAGCGTTTGCAGGTGTTTCGCGGTCATCGGGAACAGGTCCTGCACATCGAACTTGGTCGGGGCCGCGCCAAAGCGGGTGACATCGAAGCCGTCGATCAGCTCGGCCATTTCCGCGCGCAGCTCGACTGGATCGGAGGACCCCAACCGCGCCATCAGGCTCAGCAGGGCCATCGGCTGCACCCCCTGCTCACGCAGATCACGCAGGGCCAGCGTGCCCAGACGTTTCGACAGCGCCTCGCCCTGTGGACCGGTCAGCAGCGAATGATGTGCAAAGCGCGGGCAGGTGCCGCCCAGCGCCTCGATTATCTGAATCTGCGTCGCCGTATTGGTCACGTGGTCCGAGCCGCGCACCACATCGGTCACGCCCATCTCGGTGTCGTCCACAACCGAGGCAATCGTATAAAGAACCTGACCATCGCCCCGGATCAGGACCGGATCAGAGACCGAGGCCGCGTCGATCGAGATATCGCCCAGAATCCCATCGGCCCATTCGATCCGCTCATGGTTCAGCTTGAACCGCCAGACACCGTTGCCACGCTCGGCGCGCAGCGCCTCTTTCTCAGCCTCCGACAAAGCCAGCGCAGCGCGGTCATAGACCGGCGGTTTGCCCATGTTCAGTTGCTTCTTGCGCTTGAGGTCCAGCTCGGTCGGCGTCTCAAACGCCTCATAGAACCGGCCCATCTCGCGCAGCTTGTCGGCAGCCTCGGCATAACGGTCCAGCCGCTGGGACTGGCGTTCAACGCGGTCCCAATGCAGGCCCAGCCACTCCATATCCTGCTTGATCGCGTCGACATATTCTTCCTTCGACCGCTCGGGGTCAGTATCGTCGATGCGCAGGATGAAGGTGCCGCCTGCCTTGCGGGCGATCAGATAGTTCATCAGGGCGGTGCGCAGGTTGCCCACATGGATGTAACCGGTGGGCGACGGGGCGAAACGGGTGGTGGTCATGGGAGTCTCCTGTTGGCGCGGCTCTTGTCACAGGATGGATGAATTGTCCAGCGAATGAGGGAAACGCGCCAGGCAGCGCAGGCCAGGGCTCAGGTCGGCTCGACTGGCCAGTGCGTCTCAAGGTCTTTCAGCCCGGCGCAGATCAGGTCTGACAGAACATCCAAGTCGATATCCGCCAGCTTGTTCACGTAGAGACAGGACTTGCCCAGCTTGTGTTTCCCCAACCGGGACAGGATATCTCCGAAATCGGCATAGCCGGGCATGATATAGATCGAATGCGCTGCCTTGCGCGGCGAAAACCCGGTGGCCAGAAATTCCCCCTCGCGTCCGGATTTGTAGCGGTAACGGTATTTCCCATACCCGATCATCGACGGGCCCCACATAACAGGTGCATAACCGGTCACTTTGCGGAATAGTGCATCCAGTATGAGTGCCTCGTCCGCTTTACGCGCGGGATGTACCGCGCCCAGAAACCGCGCGACACTGCGCCCAGTGGGGACGGTTTTGTTCTCTGATCGCGACATGAACAAAAATTAACACGTAATGTTCATCTACGCAGCCCATGTGTTGCGGGTACAAAGTGGCAGACGACACTGACCGACCTAGTTGAAGTTCTGATGTTCTGACAGGGAGAACCAAAATGACCATCAATTTGACACGCAGAGCGGCGCTTGGCGCTGCAGCAGCCTTGCCCTTCGCCTCGGCCGCCGCCCCGGTTCTGGCTGCGGGGACCGAGACGAAGGCCAATTCGACCATCGCAAAATCCTTCAAGCTTGGCGATTTCACCGTCACCACTCTGCTCGACGGCAGCCTGCCCCGCGACGGCGCGCAAGAAATTTTCGGCGGCGGGGCCTCGGACGAGGATTTTGCCAAGGTATCAGCAGACAACTTCATCTCGCCCGACGTGGCCCAGTTCTTCTTTACGCCCACGCTGGTCAATACCGGGGCTGAACTGGTTCTGTTCGACACCGGGCTTGGGCAGGGCGGCATTCAGGCGGCGCTGGCGGATGCGGGCGTGACGCCGGATCAGATCGACGTTGTGGTCATCACCCACATGCACCCCGACCATATTGGCGGCATGACCACCAATGACGCAGCAACCTTCCCGAACGCCCGCTATGTCACCGCCGCCCCCGAATATGATTTCTGGGCCGCGCAGGAGGCCGGCAACCGCGTCGGTGATCTGGTGGCCGCCAAGGTCACGCCGCTGGCCGAGAAGATGACCTTTGTCGAAGATGGCAACGACGTTGTATCCGGCGTGACGGCGATGGCGACCTTTGGGCACACGCCGGGCCACATGGTTTATCATCTGGAAAGCAACGGACAGCGCCTGATCCTGACGGCGGATCTGGCCAACCATTATGTCTGGTCGTTTGCACATCCCGAATGGGAGGTCCGCTTTGACATGGACAAAGCCGCCGCAACCGCCTCGCGCCGCAAGGTGTTGGGACTGCTGGCCGCCGACAAGGTGCCGATGATCGGCTACCACATGCCCTTCCCCGCCGCCGGTTATGTGGAAACGCGCGGCGACGGGTTCCGCTTTGTACCGGTCAGCTATCAGATGATGGGCTGAGCGGGTTAGTAGCCCGGGTCCGGCCGCACCTCTGAGCCATCCGTGAAACGGGACAGGCGGAAGGCGGCCGGATCAACACAAGGTGTTGCCCCCGTCACCAGATCAGCCATCAACCGGCCCGCTCCGGGGCCGATGCCAAAGCCGTGTCCCGAGAATCCGGTTGCGATGAACATCCCCGGTAGCGCGTCCACGCCCGAGATCACCGGTATCGCATCCGGCGTCACGTCGATCATGCCCGCCCAGCTTTGAACGATTTCAGCCTGTTCCAGCACCGGAAAGCCTTTGCGCACTTTGGCCCATGTTTTGCGCAGAATCTTCTGCGACGGCTCGGGGTCCAGCACCCGGCACTGTTCGAACGGGGTCACATCGCTGGGCAACCACGACCTGTCCTCGCGCGCCTCGACCAGCCAGCGTTTGGACAGGCGTAAGCGGAGCGATTTCCATTCCTGAGCGAACGCGGGCAGGAATTGCCGGGCCAGCCGGACACTGTCGGGCACCAGGTCCATAGTGTTTTCGTGGCCCGATGCAATCGTGTAGCCGCCGTCCGCCCGTTTTCGGATGGCAAAACCGTCTGACCATAGCGCAGTCTCGGGGCCATTCCCGGCGGGTGATGTGCGCATCACCGTGTTCAGCACCTTTAGCTGCGGCAGGTCGATCCCCGCGTTTCCGGCAAACAGGCGCGACCACGCGCCCCCGGCCAGAACAACACCTGCGCAGGACACCCGCCCGCGCTCGGTAAAGACCCCGGCGACCCGGCCCGCCTGCATGTCGACGCTGCGCACGGCGCAATTGGTCATGACCACAGCGCCCCTGTCGCGGGCTCCTTCCGCAATGGCGGGAGCGGCCCATTGCGGCTCGGCCCGGCCATCCTGCGGCATGTAGAGCGCGCATTGGAACACGTCCTGATGATCCGGCAAGAGGGCGTTTAATTCATCACCCGAAACGATCCGCGCACCGGTCTGCAGCCCTTCGACATTGCGCAGCCAACGTTCCAGGTTTCCAGCGGATCGGTCACCGGAGGCCCCGAACAGAATGCCGGATTGCGTGTATCCGGTCCGGCGGCCCAGACGGGCATCCAGCCCCTGCCAGATGCGCAAAGCCTCTTGCATCAGCGGAATCTCACGCGGATCGCGCATTCCCAGCCGCACCCATCCCCAGTTTCGCGAGCTTTGCTCGCCCGCGATCTGGCCCTTTTCGCACAGCAGCACCGAGAGCCCCCGTTCCGCCAGTTCAAGCGCGGTCGACGTTCCGATGATGCCGCCGCCGATCACGACGACATCCACCGTTTTGGGCAAAGACAGATCAGACTCTACGGGGGTCGGTTTGGGACCGGGCATCAACGGCTCTTACTCAATCGCTCGGACCGCCATGGAGGCGCAGGAACCGGATGCAAGCAACTGGTTTGGCGGGTTACCGCGACGATTGTCGGAACCTGTGGCCAACGTGCAAAAGCCCGGGCCAGAACTTGGGCCCGGGCTGACTTTGGGTTTGGTCAGGTACTTAGGCTGCGCCCGAGAATTCGGCCCATTTCTGACGCAGGACTGCCGAAAGTCCGGCATCCTTATGCGCGTCCAGCGCCGTCACGTCTTCCTGCGACTTCAGGTCCGGGAATTCGGGCCGGCGGATGGGCTCGACCTTGTTGTCCACCGAAGGCTCTTGTTTCAGCATATCCGCGATGGCGGCATCCAGCTTTGCTTCATCCAGCTCCTGCGCCGGAGATTCCATCGTCTTGTACTTCAATGGCCCGTGAAGGGTCTTGTCGTATTCCTCGTACATTTTAACACCAAACCGTTAACTCAGATAAACAGCCCCGGGGTGCTTCACAGTCAGATCAGCTTTCGCCAACGTTCTGCAACTTAGCAGCCTTGCGTCACACCCACCCCACATGAGGCAACTTCCAAGCATAAATGTGGCGGAAAAATGTCAGTCAAACAAGCGAGATAGCCAGAATCGGGCAAAAACATGCTGTATTGAAACGAAGCCGGAAACAGTCGATGAATCTCGGCCCGCACTGTCCCTATTTCAGCGCAAATTCAGCCCCGATCCCGCCAGCGATTCACAATCGGATAGCGCCGGTCCAGCCAGAAGGCACGGCTGGTCAGGCGGGTTCCGGGGGCCGACTGAAACCGTTTGTATTCGCTGATGTAGATCAGATGCTCGACCCGGCGGGCGTCGCTTTCGTCGAACCCGGCGGCGACACAATCGGCAATCGAGCCGTCCTGATCGACGAGTATGTCTAGAATACCGTCCAGCACCGGGTAATCCGGCAGACTGTCGCTGTCCTTCTGATCCGCGCGCAGTTCGGCGCTTGGGGGTTTGTCGATGACCGAGGGGCGGATGACCTCACCCTCGGGGCCCATCATCCAGTCGCGGTGATTGGCGTTGCGCCAGCGGCAGGTCTGAAACACGCGGGTCTTGTACAGGTCCTTGATCGGATTGTAGCCGCCATTCATGTCGCCATAGATCGTGGCATAGCCCACCGCGACCTCGGATTTGTTGCCGGTGGTCAACAGCATCTCGCCAAACTTGTTCGAGATCGCCATCAACAACAGTCCACGTAGCCGAGACTGTATGTTTTCCTCGGTCGGGTCTTCGTCACGCCCCGCAAACAGCGTCGCCAGAGTATCCGTGACCGCCGCGCGGCTGTCCGAGATCGGCACAAAATCATAGTGAACGCCCAGCGCCCTGGCGACCGCCTCGGCGTCATCCAGCGAGGACTGGCTGGTGTATTCCGAGGGCAGCATCACGCAGCGCACATTCTCGGCCCCGATCGCATCCACCGCAATCGTCGCGACCAGCGCGGAATCCACCCCGCCGGACAGACCCAGCAACGCCTTTTTGAACCCGGTCTTGCCCATATAGTCGCGCAGGGACTGCACCATCGCGCGGTAATCCTGCTCCCAAGCATCCGGTTGCGGCACGATCTCAGCCGGGACGATCCGCCAGCTTTCATCGCCGCGCGCAAGGTCCACGTGGGTCACGGTCTCATCGAAAACGGGCATGCGGAAGGCCAGTTCCCCGCCGGGGTTAAGGCCAAAGGTGGCCCCGTCAAAGACCTGATCGTCCTGACCACCCACCATGTTCAGATAAATCAGCGGCAAGCCGGTCTCGATCACGCGGGCGACCATATGGTTCAGACGCACATCGTATTTGTCACGGAAATAGGGCGAGCCATTGGGGATGAGCAGAAACTCGGCCCCGGTCTCTTCCAGCGTTTCGGCCACGTCCGGGTGCCAGCCGTCCTCGCAGATCGGGCTGCCGATTCGGGAATTGCCGACGGAATAGGGCCCGCCCAGAGGGCCTGAGTCATACAGGCGCACCTCATCAAAGACCGTCTCATTCGGCAGGTGATGTTTCAGCACCTTGCTGGTGATCCGACCCCCTTTCAGGATCAGATAGGCATTGTGCAGGCTTTCGCCTTCGACCCACGGCCCACCGATGGCCAGAGCCGGACCGTCCGCGCATTGGGCCGCCAACGCCTCGACCGCGGCCATGGCAGCGCGGTGAAACACCGGTTTCATAACAAGGTCCTGCGTATTGTAACCGGTGATGAACATCTCGGGGAACGCCACCAGATCCGCCCCTGCCGCGCGGCCTTCTTCCCATGCGGCCAAGGCCTTGGCTGCGTTGCCGTCGATATCCCCGACAACGGGGTTAAGCTGCGCCAGAGTAATACGGAAACGGTCGGCCATGCTGCCCTCTTGCCTTCGTCCTTCTATTGCCATTTAGCAGATCACCGCCCGAGTGGAAGACCAATGCGGCAAAAGCCGTTGCTCTGCCCCGTGCGGTGCCCTAGTTTTGCGCCCGGGAAAGCAACCAAGATGACCGGGCAGGCAGAAGCAACCATGAACGTGATCCGCATCTCAGTGACCGCAGGTGTTTTGGCCATAGCGGCAGGTTTTGCCGCTGCGCAGGACACCAATGTTATCATCAAGGATGATGAGGTCGGCGGCGTCTACGAAGGCACATTCGAAAACGGCCTGCGCCACGGAACCGGCACCTATCGCCTGCCCAGCGGGTTCGAGTATTCCGGCCAGTGGGTCGGGGGCGAGATTCAGGGCGAAGGCGTCGCCCGCTTTGCCAATGGCTCGATCTACGAAGGCAGTTTTGCCAAGGGCCAGCCCGAGGGGCACGGCAAGATCACCTATGCCAATGGCGGCAGCTATGAGGGCGACTGGGCCGGTGGTGCGATCAACGGCACCGGCTTGGCCACTTACGCCAATGGGGTCAGCTACGAAGGCGAATTCAAAGATGGCCGCCATCACGGCGCGGGAAAACTTACTGATCCCAGCGGCTATACTTATGAAGGCGACTGGCTGGACGGGGAGAAACTGGGCGCAGGTAAAATCACCCTGGCCGATGGCTCGGTCTATGAGGGCGGAGTGCGGTCTGGGCAACGACACGGATACGGTAAACTGACCCAAGCCGATGGCTTAATCTATGAGGGGCAATGGGTGGATAACCTGATGACCGGCACCGGGCGGCTGACGCTTGCCAATGGCGATGTCTACGAGGGCGAGTTGCTCGAAGGCCGTCGTCAGGGCAAAGGCAAGGAAACCTACGCCAACGGCAACACCTACGAAGGCGATTATTTGGATGACAACCGCCACGGTAAGGGCAGTTTCGTGGGCACCGATGGATACCGCTATACCGGCGACTGGGCGGATGGCCAGATCGAAGGCTTCGGCGAAATCACCTATCCCGACGGCGCGACCTATATCGGCGAACTCAGCGCCGACCTGCCCCACGGCAAAGGGCAGAACACCTATCCCAACGGCACGATCTATGACGGAGAGTGGATCGCCGGCGTGTTCGAGGGCACCGGCAAGGCCACCTATCCCAATGGTGTCGTCTATTCCGGTCAGTTCCGCAACGCGGTCAGCCACGGCACCGGCGTCATCACCTTTGCGAACGGCTATCGCTATGAAGGCGAGTGGGTCGATGGCGTGCGGCAGGGCAAGGGCAAGTCCAGCTTTGCGGACGGCACCGAGTACGAAGGCGATTTCCTCGATGGCAAACGCCACGGCGCGGGCACCATCACGACGCCCGGCGGCTTCACCTATACCGGCGACTGGGTCGAGGGGAAGATCACCGGCATTGGCGTTGCGACCTACAGCACCGGCGATGTGTATGAGGGCGGTTTCCTCGACAACAAACGTCAGGGCGAAGGAACCATGCGCTACGCCAACGGGCAGGAGGAATCGGGCGTCTGGGAGAATGACGAACTGCCCGAACGTAACGCGACTTCAGACGCGACCGAGGCAGAAGATCAGCCCGCTGAGGCTGAGAACACTGATGCCGAAACGGCAACTGAACCATCCGACGGCTGAGCCATTACCACGGCACCGATTTCCCGGCCCAATCGAAGAAGCCGCCCGTATCGGCGGGCGTCAGCGCCCCAATCACGTTCAATAGATTTTCGGCAGCGTCCTGCGGCTCGACCGCCGGATGCCTGCCCAGATATTTCTGTGTAAACGCCGTTTTGACCGTACCGGGATGCAGCGCGACGCAAATCGCCTCGGGATGGGTGCGCGCCAGTTCGATCGCCGCCGTATTCACGATCTGGTTCACTGCAGCCTTGGCGGCGCGATAACTGACCCACCCGCCCGCGCGGTTGTCTCCGATCGACCCGACCCGGGCCGACAGCACCGCAAAGACCGAACGCCCCTTTCTGGGCAACAGCCGCTGCGCCCGACTCAGAACCAGCGCCGGACCGACCGCGTTCAGGGCAAACTGATCCATCATCGCCTGCGCCGACACCGCGCGCAGGGTCTTTTCGGGCTCCGCCCCCTTGATCTCCAACGAGCCCGAAGCGACCAGCACAAGGTCGAACGGGCCGGGTTGTGCGTCCAGCATCCCAAGCGCCGCATCTGGTTGGGTCAGGTCGAACCCTTGGGCAGACCGCGACAGACGCGTCACCGCGACCTGCTGGGTCACCAGCCGGTCGCAGATTGCGCCGCCGATGCCACCCGTCGCGCCGATGATCAGTGCTTTCTCCATGCTCCACACCTAGCGGCCAGACCGACGCGATCAACATGCAATGAACCCAAAGCAGCCCCTTGCAATTTGGTTCTTTTCATTCCCGTTGCGCGCTGTATAACCTGACGGCATGATCAACCACGCAGATATCCCTTTTGCCGCCACCGCCCTTCGCGGTGCGTCTCTGTGTGGCCTACTGATCCTAATCCGCCTCTGAGCGTGCCAACCGGCGCGCCCGCTCAGAGGAGGACGCCCGCGCGCCATAGGCTTTAGGACAGAAGAAGAAAGAGTATCCCATGACAAACGTGACCGACCAAGACCGCGTCTTGATCTTTGACACAACGCTGCGCGACGGCGAACAAAGCCCCGGCGCAACCATGACCCATAACGAAAAGCTGGAAATCGCCGAGCTGCTGGACGAGATGGGCGTCGACATCATCGAAGCCGGGTTCCCCATCGCCTCCGAGGGTGACTTCAAGGCCGTCACCGAGATCGCCCAGCGGTCGAAGAACAGCCGCATCTGCGGGCTTGCGCGTGCCAATTTCGCCGATATCGACCGCTGTTGGGAGGCGGTGAAACACGCAGGCAAAAACCGCATTCACACCTTCATCGGCACCTCTCCGCTGCACCGCGCCATCCCGAACCTGACGCAGGACGAGATGGCCGAGAAGATCCACGAAACCGTCAGCCACGCGCGCAACCTGTGCGAAAACGTGCAATGGTCGCCGATGGATGCAACGCGGACCGAGTGGGACTATCTGTGCCGCGTGATCGAAATTGCGATCAAGGCGGGCGCAACGACGATCAACATCCCCGATACGGTGGGCTATACCGCCCCGATGGAATCCGCCGACCTGATCCAGCGCCTGATCGAAACTGTTCCGGGCGCGGACGAGGTGGTTTTTGCCACCCATTGTCACAACGACCTTGGCATGGCGACCGCGAATTCGCTGGCCGCTGTCGCGGGCGGTGCGCGGCAGATCGAATGCACCATCAACGGCCTTGGCGAACGCGCCGGCAACACCGCGCTGGAGGAGGTGGTGATGGCGCTGCGCACCCGCAACGACATCATGCCTTGGAATACGGGCATCGACACCACCAAGATCATGCATATCTCGCGCCGGGTGGCGACGGTGTCGGGCTTCAACGTCCAGTTCAACAAGGCCATCGTCGGCAAGAATGCCTTTGCCCATGAAAGCGGCATCCACCAGGACGGCATGCTGAAGAACCGCGAGAATTTCGAGATCATGCGCCCCGAGGACATCGGCCTTTCGGGCACCTCGCTGCCCTTGGGCAAACACTCGGGCCGCGCGGCGCTGCGCGACAAGCTGGAAACGCTGGGGTTTGAAGTTGGCGACAACCAGCTCAAGGACATCTTTGTGCGGTTCAAGGATCTGGCCGACCGCAAGAAAGAGGTGTTTGACGACGACCTGATCGCCCTGATGACCCTGGATGAGGCCGATGATCACCTGCAGTTGGTGTCGATGAAAGTCACCTGCGGCACCGGCGGTCAGGCGGAATCGACCGTCGAGCTTGAGGTCGACGGCGCGGATGTCATCGCCACCGAACACGGGGACGGCCCGGTTGATGCGACCTTCAAGGCGATCCGTGCGATCTATCCCAACAAGGCGCATTTGCAACTTTATCAGGTCCACGCCGTCACTGCAGGCACGGATGCGCAGGCGACCGTCTCTGTCCGGCTGGAAGAGGATGGCATGATCGCCACCGGCCAGTCTGCCGATACGGATACGGTAGTGGCTTCGGCCAAAGCCTATCTTCACGCGCTGAACCGTCTGATCGTGCGTCGTGAAAAGGCCGGTCCGGGCGCGGACGCGCGCGAGATCAGCTACAAAGACCTGACCTGAGCGCGGCGGGTGAGACCGGTTTCTTGAAAAGAAACCGTGCCTGAAACTTTCAAAGTTTCAGGCCCCCGGCACCCGCTCAGAGCCGGGCGAACAAAGCCGTCAGGCGTTCAGCCTCCTGCGCCAGCCCAAAGGGCGCGTTCAGCACGAACATGCCCGAACCGACCATCCGATGCCCCTCACGCGCCGGAGGGAACATAACCTCATGGCAGATGGCCTTGGGATAACCTGCCGCTTTCAACGCCGAGATCATCGGCCCATGCCGCCCGTCCGTAAGGATCGGATACCACAGCGCGATCACCCCAACGTTCCACTTGCGGTGCAGCTTGGCGATTACACCCGGCAGGCGGTCGTAGTCCGCTTTCACCTCATAGCTGGGATCGATCAGCATCATCCCACGCCGTGGCGTCGGCGGAAGCAAGGACTGCGCCAGTTCAAACCCGTCTTGCTGATAGACCTTCGCGCCAAACGGCGACATCGCCAACGAAAGCGCCGCATATTCCTGCGGATGCAACTCGGCGAAGTGCAGGCTGTCCTGCGCGCGCAACAGATTGGCCGCAATCAGCGGCGAGCCCGGATAGGCTTCACCACCTTGACGGGCCTGCACCGCCCGCAGCACCCGCGCCATCGGATGATCGGGGCCAAACCAGCCCTCCCGTTGGGCCCGTGTGATCCCGGCTGCGGCTTCGCCCGTTCGAACAGCCTCAACCGCGTCCAGGTGGTACAAGCCACGTCCCGAATGCGTCTCGATATAGCTGAGCGGTTTGTCCTTTTGCGTCAGGTAATCCAGCGTCCACGCCAATAAAGCGTGCTTTTGTACATCAGCCAGATTTCCCGCGTGGTAAATATGTTGATATGAGAGCATTTTGCCTTCTAAAGTCCCTATCAATAAGGCGGAAAGGTGCTGATTGTCGCGGAATCAGCCCTTTTACCGGGCGTGTTGGCACCCTATAAGGCATCCGTCCCGGAACCGTCGAGTCGCGGGCAGTAGAAAAACCGACATACAGGATCACGGAAAACATGGGAATCTTTGGCAATCTGGGCGGCCTGTTCACAGCGGACATGGCGATTGACCTCGGGACAGCGAACACGCTGGTCTATGTCAAGGGGCGCGGTGTGATCCTGTCGGAGCCCTCGGTCGTCGCCTATCACGTCAAGGATGGCGTGAAGAAAGTTCTGGCCGTCGGTGAAGACGCCAAGCTGATGCTGGGCCGGACCCCCGGTTCGATCGAGGCGATCCGCCCGATGCGCGAAGGCGTGATTGCCGATTTCGACACCGCCGAGGAAATGATCAAGCATTTCATCCGCAAGGTGCACAGACGCTCGACCTTTTCCAAACCCAAGATCATCGTCTGCGTTCCGCATGGCGCAACCCCGGTTGAAAAACGCGCCATCCGTCAGTCGGTTCTGTCCGCCGGGGCCCGCCGCGCGGGCCTGATCGCCGAACCCATCGCCGCCGCGATTGGTGCGGGCATGCCGATCACTGACCCGACCGGTAACATGGTTGTCGATATCGGCGGCGGCACCACCGAGGTGGCCGTTCTGTCGCTGGGCGACATCGTTTACGCGCGTTCGGTCCGTGTGGGTGGCGACCGGATGGACGAAGCCATCATCTCGTACCTGCGCCGTCAGCAGAACCTGCTGGTGGGTGAATCCACCGCCGAACGCATCAAGACCACTATCGGCACCGCACGGATGCCCGACGATGGCCGTGGCCAGTCGATGCATATCCGGGGCCGAGACCTGCTGAACGGAGTTCCGAAGGAAATCGAGATCAGCCAGGCGCAGGTGGCTGAAGCGCTCTCGGAACCGGTTCAGCAGATTTGCGAAGCAGTGATGACCGCGCTGGAAACCACGCCGCCTGATCTGGCCGCCGACATCGTGGACCGGGGCGTCATGCTGACCGGCGGCGGCGCGTTGCTGGGCGATCTGGACCTGGCGCTGCGCGAACAGACCGGTCTGGCCGTCTCAATTGCTGACGAAAGCTTGAATTGTGTGGCTTTGGGGACCGGCAAAGCCCTGGAATATGAAAAACAGCTGCGCCACGCGATTGACTACGAAAGCTAAGGCGCGCACCCTTTGCAGATAGGGTAAATTCGGCACGGGCAGCACGGGAAGGTAACCTGTGGCAAAAGACCGATCACAGCGCGACGAATACACGACCCCTCTGCGCCGCTTGCTGCTGGGGATCGTGGTCCTGTGCCTGATGGGCATCTTTCTGGTCTGGCGCATCGACAGCCCGCGTGTGGAACGGTTCCGCGCACAGGTGGTGGACAAGGTCGTGCCCTCCATGGAATGGGCAATGGTGCCTGTGACCGCCACCGTCAACCTGATCCGGGATTTCAAAAGCTACCAGCGGCTGAGCGAACAGAACCGCGAATTGCGTAGCGAGCTGCGCCTGATGCGCGCCTGGAAAGAGGCCGCCCTGCAGCTGGAACAGGAAAACGCACGGCTGCTGGACCTGAACAACGTCCGCCTTGATCCGCGCCTGACCTATATCACCGGCGTTGTGATGGCCGATAGCGGCTCGCCCTTCCGGCAATCGGTTCTGCTGAACGTCGGTGAACGGGACGGTATCGTCGATGGCTGGGCAACGATGGACGGCATCGGGCTGGTCGGGCGGATTTCCGGCGTTGGCGCGGACACCGCCCGGGTGATCCTGATGACGGATGCCTCAAGCGCGATCCCCGCTACCATTCAGCCCTCGGGCCAGACCGCCCTGATCAAAGGCGACAACACCCCCGCCCCTGCCATCGAGTTTCTGGAAAATCGCGAACTGGTGCGACCCGGTGACCGGGTCATAACATCCGGCGATGGCGGGGTGTTTCCCGCCGGTCTGCTGATCGGGCAGATTGCGGCGGACCCCGGCGGCCGGTTGCGCGTGCGCCTCTCCGCCGATTTCGAACGGCTGGAATTCCTGCGGGTTCTGCGCTTTAACGCTGCCCCACGCATTAACGACCCCGGAGGCATCGTTGGTCCCACCCGCCCCGAAGCTGCCCTGACACCCGAGGAGGCCGTCGATGGATAAACCGGCCTCTCACAACTGGGGAATGCGCGGGCTTTATGTCTTGCTGACCGTTCTGGTGCTGTTTCTGCACCTGCTGCCGCTGAACACGCCGCCGGATCGGTGGCCGTTTCCCGACGTACTGATCGCGCTGACTTTTGCCTGGGTCCTGCGGCGACCGGACTATGTACCGACCCTGCTGATTGCCGCTGCGATGCTGATGTCGGACCTGCTGCTGCAACGCCCACCCGGCCTGATGGCGGCGCTGGTGGTGCTTGGCGCAGCTTATCTGCGGTCTGCGGCTCCGGGCATGCGGGATGCCGGTTTCGTGGGCGAGTGGTCGTCGGTCTCAGTCGTGATTACCGCCATCTTTCTGACCAACCGCATTGTCCTGTCCGTTCTGTCCGTCGAACAAACCTCACTGACCCCCGTGGCCGTGCAACTGGTTCTGACCGTGTTGGCCTATCCCCTGATCGTTTGGCTCAGCCAAAGCGTCTTTGGCATCCGCCGCATGTCCTCGGCGGATGCAAGCGCAGTGGGGTCGCGGGTATGAAGCAGCGCAAGCCCAAATCTCAGGGACTGGCCTATAAACGCCTGCCGCGGCGAGCGCTGGTTCTGGGCGGGCTGCAAGCCGCGTTTGTCGGCGGGCTGGCGGCGCGGATGCGGTTCATGCAGGTGGATCAGGCCGACGAATACCGGCTGCTGGCCGAGGAAAACCGCATCAACATCCGCCTGATCCCGCCAAACCGGGGCCGGATTTACGACCGCAACGGGCAGATCATCGGCCAGAACTCTCCGTCCTACCGCATTGTGATCGTGCGCGAGGATGCAGGCGACGTGGACAAGGTGATCGCCAAACTGTCCGAGTTGATCCCGCTGAACGAAGATGAGATCGAACGCGCTCGCACCGAAATGCGCCGCACCGCACCGTTCCTGCCGGTCACGCTGGCCGATCAGGTGACGTGGGAAGATATCTCGAAAGTTGCGGTCAACACCCCGGCCCTACCCGGTGTCACGCCCGAGGTCGGCCAAACGCGCCAATACCCCCGCTACGAGGATTTCGCCCATATCGTGGGTTATGTCGGCCCGGTCAGCGACTATGACCTCAGCCAGATCGAAGACCCCGAGCCAGTGCTGCGTATCCCCCGGTTCCAGATCGGCAAGGTAGGGCTGGAAGCGAGACAGGAGATCTCACTGCGCGGCAAAGCCGGGGCCAAACGGGTCGAGGTCAACGCCACCGGTCGCGTGATGCGCGAGTTGGACCGGCAGGAGGGCCAGCCCGGCGCCGATCTACAACTGTCCGTCGACGCAGACCTGCAGCAATACGCCCAAGCCCGATTGGCCGGAGAAAGCGCCGCCGCCGTCGTCATCGATTGCGAAACCGGCGATCTGCGCGCGATGGCCTCGGCCCCTAGTTTCGATCCCAATCTGTTCGTGCGCGGTATCTCGGTCGCAGACTACCAGATACTGACGCAGGACAAGTATCGCCCACTGGCGAACAAAACTGTCCAGGGCACCTACCCGCCGGGTTCAACCTTTAAGATGGTCACGGCGCTGGCCGCGCTTGAGGCCGGTGTCATCGGCCCGGGCAATACAGTTTACTGCCCCGGTCATCTGAAAGTCGGCAGCCGCCGCTTCCACTGCTGGAAACGCGGGGGGCACGGGATGGTCGATCTGGATACTTCCCTGAAACGCAGTTGCGACGTCTACTATTACGATGTTGCGATAAAGGTCGGGATCGACAAGATTTCGGACATGGCTCGCACCCTTGGACTGGGCATCAAGCACGACATACCAATGTCAGCGGTGCGCGCCGGATTGGCCCCCAATCAGGACTGGAAACGCCGGGTTCACGGCGAAGAGTGGCTGATCGGCGATACGGCCAACGCCTCGATCGGGCAGGGCTTCATGCTGGCCTCGCCGATGCAACTGGCGGTGATGACCGCGCGGATCGCAACCGGTCGTGCCGTCACGCCTCGGCTGGTGCGATCCATTGACGGGATCGAACAGCCCAGCGGTGCGGGTGAGCCGCTGGGCCTCAACCCGTCCAACCTGCACCACATCCGCGAGGCGATGTGGGCCGTCTCGAACGACCGGCGCGGAACGGCTTATCGCAGCCGCATCATCGCGAATGAGTTCCGCATGGCGGGCAAAACCGGTACCAGTCAAGTCCGCAACATCACCAAGGCGGAACGGGCAGCAGGCGTGATCCGCAACGAGGATCTGCCGTGGGAACGCCGCGACCACGCGCTATACGTCAGCTTCGCGCCCTACGACAATCCGAAATACGCCATTGCGGTGGTGGTCGAACATGGCGGCGGCGGGTCCAAGGCAGCGGCCCCGGTGGCGCGCGATATCATGCTGCAGGCGCTTTACAACGGCACGCCTCCGCTCGAAGCCTACCCCGTCGCCGACCGCGACCGCATCAAGGAACAGCAAAAACGGCTCGAGGGCGACCGCCGCCCCAAAGCGCGTCCTGACGAAAAGGACCGCGCATGAGCTATCTTGAATATGCCGTAAAATCCACGCCATCGGGGTTCCGCAAATTTCTGTATATGAACTGGCCCCTGACGCTGCTGCTGATCAGCACCGCCAGCGCCGGGTTCCTGATGCTGTTCTCAGTCGCGGGCGGCTCGTGGCGGCCCTGGGCCGAGCCGCAGATGGAACGTTTTGGCCTGGGCCTGACGGCCATGTTCATTATCGCACTGGTGCCGATCTGGTTCTGGCGGAACATGTCTGTGGTGGCCTATCTCGGGTCAATCGCCCTGCTGGTTTTCGTTGAACTCTTCGGAACCATCGGCATGGGCGCGCAACGCTGGATCGACCTTGGGTTCATGCGGCTGCAACCATCCGAGGTCATGAAAGTCACGCTGGTGATGCTGTTGGCGGCTTATTACGATTGGCTGCCGTCGCACAAAACCTCACGCCCTTTGTGGGTGTTGATCCCGGTCATCCTGATCCTGATCCCAACCTTCATGGTTCTGCGCCAGCCGGACCTTGGCACTTCGATCCTGCTGCTGGCTGCGGGTGGAGGACTGATGTTCCTCGCCGGTGTGCACTGGGCCTATTTTGCCGCCGTCATAGCCGCCGTTGTCGGGCTAATTGCAGCGGTATTCAACAGCCGGGGGACCGAGTGGCAATTGCTGAAGGATTACCAGTTCCGCCGCATCGACACGTTTCTGGACCCCTCGACCGATCCGCTGGGCGCGGGCTATCACATCACGCAATCGAAAATCGCGCTGGGATCGGGCGGCTGGAATGGCCGAGGCTTCATGCAGGGCACGCAGTCCCGCCTGAACTTCCTGCCCGAGAAGCACACCGACTTCATCTTCACCACTCTGGCTGAAGAGTTCGGCTTTGTCGGCGGCATCACCCTGCTGGTGCTTTACGCGCTGATCCTGGTCTTTTGCATGGTCACGGCACTATCGACCAAAGACCGGTTCTCGTCGCTGGTCACATTGGGCATCGCGCTGAACTTCTTCCTGTTCTTTGCCGTGAACATGTCGATGGTCATGGGGCTGGCCCCGGTTGTCGGCGTGCCGCTGCCTCTGGTCAGCTATGGCGGTTCGGCGATGCTGGTCCTGATGGCCGCCTTCGGCATCGTGCAAAGCGCCCATATCCACCGGCCCCGCTGATCTGAAAGGCCCTCCATGCCCGTGAACGTCCTGTTTTCCGCGCGCTCTGCCCTATGGCCGATCTATGAGCCGCTCTTGTCGCAAGGTCTGCGCGACGCGGGCCTTGAATTCAATCTGGCCACCGACATCGCGCCCGATCAGGTGGATTACGTCGTCTACGCCCCCAACGGCGGTTTGTTGGATTTCACGTCTTACACGCGCCTCAAAGCGGTTCTGAGCCTGTGGGCCGGTGTCGAACAGATCGCGGACAATGAAACCCTCACCGTCCCGCTGGCGCGGATGGTGGATCACGGGCTGACACAGGGCATGACCGAATGGGTCGTGGGTCACGTGCTGCGCTATCACCTTGGCATGGACAAACACATCACCGTTCAGGACGGTGTCTGGACGCCCGACGCCCCACCGCTGGCTTCCGAGCGTCGGGTTTGCGTGCTGGGCTTGGGGTCGCTGGGGCAGGCCGCCGCCGAAGCACTGACCGCGCTGAACTTTCGGGTGACAGGCTGGAGCCGGACACAGAAGGATATCCCCGACGTCAACTGCCTGAGTGGGACCGAGGGGCTGCGCAAAGCCCTGTCACAAGCCGAAGTCGTCATCCTCCTGCTGCCCGACACGTCTGCCACCGAGAACACGCTGAACGCCGAGACCATCGCCCTGTTGCCCAAAGGCGCAAAGATCATCAATCCGGGCCGTGGGCCGTTGATCGACGATGAGGCGCTCTTGGATGCCCTGAACTCGGGTCAGATCGGCCACGCCACGCTGGACGTGTTCCGCGTCGAACCCCTGCCGCCCGAGCATCCCTATTGGGCGCATCCCAACGTGACCGTTACGCCGCATATCGCCTCAGAGACCCGCCCAGAGACCGCCGCGCAGGTCATCTGCGACAACATCCGGCGCGGTGAGGCGGGCGAGCCGTTCCTGCATCTGGTGGACCGTCAGTTGGGATACTGACGGTCCAATCCGCTCAGGCCGCGATCAGGCCGCGCCCCTTCAGCAGGGCCTCAACCCCCGGCATCCGTCCGCGAAAGGCCAGATACAGATCTTCGGCCTCGCGCGAGCCGCCGGTTGACAGGATGTTCTCCTCCAACGCCTTGGCGCGGTCGGGGTCAAAGGCACCGCCCGCTTCCTCGAACGCTGCGAACGCATCCGCATCCATCACTTCGGACCACATGTAGCTGTAATAGCCCGCGCTGTAGCCGTCGCCCGCAAAGACATGGGCGAAATGCGGGGTGGCATGGCGCATGCCGATGGCGGCGGGCATGCCGATACCGTCGAGCACTTCGGCTTGTTTGGCCATCGGATCAGCCGGAGCGTCGCCGTCATGGAAGGCCAGATCGACCAGCGCCGAGGCGACATATTCGACTGTCTGGAACCCCTGATCGAAGTTTGCGGCTTGCAGGACCTTTTCCAGCATCTCCTGCGGCATTGGCTCACCGGTTTCCGCGTGGGTTGCGAACTCGGCCAGAACCTCGGGCACTTCCAGCCAGTGTTCGTAAAGCTGACTGGGCAGTTCGACAAAATCCCGCGCGACACTGGTGCCCGAGATGCTTTCATAGGTCACGTTCGACAGCATCTGATGCAGAGCGTGGCCGAACTCATGGAACAAAGTCCGAGCGTCGTCATAAGACAGCAGCGAGGGCTCGCCTTTGGCAAAGTTGCAGACATTGATCACCACCGGGGCCTGTTCCTTGGGAAACTTGGCCTGCCCCCGCATGGCGCTGCACCATGCCCCCGAGCGTTTCGAGCCGCGCGCGAAGTAGTCCCCAATGAACACGGCGATATGCTCGCCGTTCCGCGTGACCTCCCACGCGCGGCAATCGGAGTGATAGAGCGGCACGTCCAGCGGGGCGAACTCCAACCCGAACAGGCGGCCCGCGCAGGCAAAAGCGGCCTCGATCATCCGGTCAAGCTGCAGATAGGGTTTCAGCGCGGCCTCATCCAAATCATGCTCGGCCTTGCGGCGCTTCTCGGCGTAGTAGCGCCAGTCCCAGGCTTCCAGAGGGCCATTCACACCATCCTCCTGCATCATCCGGGTGAGAATGTCGGCATCGGCATCCGCCCGTGCCTTGGCCGGTTCCCAGACCTGCATCAACAGATCGCGCACCCGGTCTGGCGTGCGCGCCATTTCAGTTTCCAGCTTGTAGTCGGCGAAGCTGTCATAGCCCAGCAGCTTGGCGCGTTCCTCGCGCAGGCGCAGGATTTCCGCCGCAATCTCTCGGTTGTCAGTCTCACCGCCATTTGCTCCGCGTGCGGTCCACGCGCGATAGGCCTTTTCACGCAGGTCCCGGCGGGGTGAGAACTGCAGAAACGGCACGATGATCGACCGCGACAGGGTAACGACGGGGCCACCCGCCCCCTTCTCCTGCCCTGCGGCGCGGGCAGCGTCAGTGACGAAATCGGGCAGGCCTTGCAGGTCCTCCTCGGTCAGCTCCATGAACCAGTCCCGCTCATCCGCCAGAAGGTTCTGCGTGAAGGATGTGCCCAGCGAGGCCAGCCGGGACTTGATATCCTGCATCCGGGCATCATCCTCACCCTGCAACGCGGCTCCGGCCCGCACGAAGCCCCGATGCGTCAGCATCAGAACGCGGGCCTGTTCGTCACTCAGGCCCAGATCATCGCGGCGGTTCCACAGATCAGCGACGCGCCGAAACAGGGCCTTGTTCGACGAAATCCCCGAAAAATGCGCCGAGAGCTTGGGCGAGAACTCGCGCTGCAGTTCCTCCCGCCGGGGATTGCTGTCCGCGCCCGCGACGGTAAAAAAAACCGACAGGACCTTGTCCAATGCCTCGCCCGCAGCCTCCAGCGCTTCGATTGTGTTGGCAAAGCTGGGTGCCTCGGGGTTCGCGGCAATCGCGTCGATCTGCGCGTTGTGCGCTTGCATCGCCTGCTCCAGCGCCGGCGCGAAATCATCGTCGGAAATCTGCGCAAAGGGGGCGAGCTCGAACGGGGTGGTCCAGTCGGACAGGATCGGGTTGGTCATTGTGATCTCCTTTGCCCCAATAGCTAGGCAGGACCACCGCGATGATCCAGATCAGGTGGGAAATTTGATGCTGGTCAACCAGCCGTGCCGCAGATCGGGCAATCCGCGCGTCGCGACAGGGTGATTTTCCGGCTTTCGCCGTAAAGCGCGTCGTAGATCAACATCTCGCCACGCAATGCAGTCCCTGCGCCGGTGATCAGCTTGATCGCCTCGACCGCCATCATCGACCCCACCACACCCGGCAGGGGACCAATCACGCCAGCCTCGGAACAGGAGGGCGCCAACCCTGCAGCGGGCGCTTCGGGGAAGATGCACTGATAGCAGGGCGCGCCGTTGGCGGCGTCAAACACGCTGAGCTGCCCTTCCCATTGCGACAGCGCGCCCGAGATCAACGGCTTGCCCAAGGCAACGGCGGTGCGGTTGGCTAGGTAGCGCGTTTCGAAATTGTCGGTGCCGTCCATGATCAGATCGAAGTCGGCCAACAGGTCTGTAGCAATGTCCTCGGTCAAACGGCGGTGATAGGGCAGAACGGATACGTTCGGGTTTTGCGCCTGCATCGCTTGCTGCGCCGAAAAGACCTTGGGCATGCCGATGTCACCATCGCTATGGATCACCTGCCGCTGCAGATTGGCGTTCTCGACCTCATCATCATCAATCACCCCGATGGTGCCCACGCCAGCCGCCGCCAGGTATTGCAGCACCGGCGCGCCAAGACCGCCTGCGCCGATCACCAGAACCCGCGCCTGTTTCAGTTTCTTCTGCCCCGGACCGCCCAGTTCGCGCAAAACAATGTGACGGGCGTAGCGTTCAAGTTCGGTTTCGCTGAAGCGGTCGGATGGCATGGCGGGCTCCTTGTCTGACGCGGGCGTGGCGCGGTTGCGCAACGCTTTCAGCCCTCTGCCATACACCAAAACAAGCGCGGCGAAACCTGCAAGGATCAGCCATGGTGCCGCAGTTCCACCCGTTGCCTGACGCAGAGGATGCCCGTCGGGCAGGATCAGTTGGGCGATGATCACGCCCAATAGCAGCACGCCAATCGACACCCAGCGGGCGGTGCGGGACACACCCGCCAGCCAGCCTACGCCCCAAAGCCCGGCGGACAGGATCAGAACCAGTAGCATCAGCCGCGCCCGGTCGAGCCGAAGCCTCCGGCCCCGCGCGCGGTGTCGCCCAACGCCTCGACCGGTTCAAAGACGGCCTGCACGACAGGGGCGACCACCAGTTGCGCGATGCGCTCGCCGTGCGTGATCTCGAACCGTTCCTGCCCGGCGTTCATCACGATCACGCCCAGCGGGCCGCGATAATCGCTGTCGATGGTGCCGGGTGTGTTGGGCAGCGTGATCCCGTGTTTCAGCGCAAGGCCCGAGCGGGGGCGCACCTGCACTTCATACCCGCTGGGGATCTCGATCCGCAGACCAGTTGGCACAAGAGCGCGTTGGCCGGGCTCCAGCACAATGGAAGCCCCACCTGGCAGGTTCGCGCGTATATCCGCCCCGGCGGCCCCGGTTGTCGCATACGAGGGCAAGGCCACCGACGCATCGGACCCTTCTTCGCGGATCACACGAATTGCTACCATCACTGTACCTCTTGTTCTGCCTTACCCTGTCAGAGCATCGGCGATTTTCCTCGCCAGCCGATCCGCCACCGCATCCTTGCCCATGCGCGGCCAGTTTTCGGCCCCGGATTCCGAGATCAGGATCACCGTGTTTTCCGACCCGCCCATGATGCCGGTGGCCGGGCTGACGTCATTGGCGACGATCCAGTCACATCCCTTACGCGCCCGTTTGGCGGTGGCGTTTTCGACAACATCATTGGTTTCTGCTGCAAATCCCACGACCAGTTCAGGCCGACCCGCATCCATCTGAGCAACCCGTTTCAGGATGTCGGGGTTTTCCGCGAACTCCAGCGACGGCAGCCCATCATGACTTTTCTTCAGCTTCCGGTCCGAGGCCGACGCAACCCGCCAATCAGCAACCGCCGCGGCAAACACGCCTGCATCCACGGGCAAGGCAGCATCCACCGCATCCGACATCTGCTGCGCAGTTTCCACGCGCACGACCTGCACGCCGTCGGGCGGAGGGACATCGGCGGGACCGGTAACAAAAATCACCTCGGCCCCTAATGCCGACAGCGCCCGCGCCACAGCGGTGCCCTGCGCACCCGAGGACCGGTTGGCGATATAACGCACCGGATCAATCGGTTCATGAGTTGGGCCAGAGGTCACCAGAACGCGCTTCCCTTTCAGCGGCCCATCGGCAAGCTGCGCTTCGATCGCCGCAGCAATCTCCAACGGTTCGGACATGCGACCGGGGCCGTATTCTCCGCAGGCCATGTCGCCCTCGTTGGGCCCGACAAACGTGATCCCATCCGCCTGCAATTGCTGCAGGTTGCGTCGGGTCGCGGGGTGATCCCACATGCGTACGTTCATTGCGGGCGCACACAGAACCGGCGTATCCGTCGCCATCAAGAGGGTCGAAGCCAGATCATTGGCTAACCCGGACGCCATCTTGCCCATCATGTCCGCCGTCGCCGGGGCCACAACGATCAGATCGGCGGAACGGGACAGCTGGATATGGCCCATCTCGGCCTCATCCGTCAGGTCGAACAGGTCGCGAAAAACCTTTTCGCCCGCCAGTGCCGACACTGACAGCGGCGTCACGAATTCCTCAGCGGCGCGGGTCAGAACTGGGGTCACCGCAGCGCCACGTTCTTTCACCCGTCGGATCAGGTCCAGCGACTTGTAGGCCGCGATGCCGCCGCCGATGATCAGCAGAATGCGCTTGGATGCCAGCATGTTTCGCCCTTCCCGTTCCGGTCGATCCTGACATTAGGCAAGGCCAACAGGTAGTTCCAGCGGTTAATTCTGGGTCTCAAAAGCCTTGCAGGGGTCTTCGCGTTCGACAGTGGGGCTGTCGATCACCGCATCGAATTCACCGGCAATAGCACCATCCTCGGATTGCCCCAGGACATAGACCTTCAGCCCCGGACGCAGGCGCGACAGAAAGGTCGGGATGCCGCGATCCTTGCGGGCGTGTCCATTGCCGGTGATCACGGCCACTGGCCCGCCGGTATCTTCGATGGCCTGCAAAACAGCCCGCGTCAGAACCGCATCGCGCAACCTCTGGATGGCAACCATCTGAGGCAAAGCCTCGACCGGCAGGGCGTCGCAATGGGCGGCCAACTGATCGGCCTCGCGCGCGGCCTGATCTTCGGGCGGCAGCGGAACTGTCAGCCCATACCGGGCTGCATCCGCGCCCAGTGCGGTCGCAGCACCACGTTCCATTGCCGCGCGGGCGGCGCTGCGGGGGACCATCGCCCCGTAAACCGGTGCGTTCGACGCCTGAAAGATCGGATAATACATGCTGAGCGGCGGCCATCCCGTCTCGGCCCATTTCAAAATGCGATCCAGTTCCTGGGGGTTGGAAACGGCCTTTTGTGCCAGCCGTTGCGCGCCTTCTTCGGTAATCATCTCCCAGACCACGGCAGAGGGTTCTATGACCTCAATCGCCTCGGCCTGCACTTTATGATGTCGGGGATTGTCGTGGATTTCGCCAAGAAGGATCACATCCGCCGCCTGCATCGACGCGGCCACCTCCTCCGGTATCATGCCCGCAGCCAAGCCCGGACGCGACACGACAAGCGTCAGAGCACACAGCAGAATCGCAAAGTGTATCATGCGATGAAGTGTTGCACCTCGCGCGATTGCGCTTCAAGGTTCTTGCGCATTTTCACAAAGGCCGCGGCCTCGAGCTGGCGCACGCGTTCTTTCGACAGACCCAGCTCATTGCCCAGGCTTTCCAGCGTCCGCGCCGGTTCGCGCAGCTTGCGTTCACGCACAATAAACCGCTCGCGATCATTCAGCGACTGCATCGCCGTCAGCAACCATTCGCGCAGTTGCCGCGTGTCATGGCTGTGCTCGACCGCCTCGGCGGCCTGTTCGCGTTCATCTTCCAGTGCGTCGATCCACTCGCGCCCATCTTCATCCGCCGATTGCACCGCGTTCAGCGAGAAATCCGAGCCGGACAGCCGACCCTCCATCATTTCCACATCGCGCAGAGGCACGCCAATCTCGGTCGCGATCATCTGGTGCAACTGATGCCGGTCCAGCCGCATCCCCTCGGTTGCCGCTTCACGCTCTAACCGCGCCTGCACGCGGCGCATGTTGAAAAACAGCGATTTCTGGGAGGAGGTCGATCCGGTCCGCACCATCGACCAGTTGCGCATCACATAATCCTGAATGCTGGCCTTGATCCACCACACCGCATAGGTCGAAAACCGCACGCCGCGATCCGGGTCGAACTTGTCGGCCGCTTTCATCAGGCCCAGACCAGCCTCTTGAATCAGATCGTTCATCGGCGCGCCGTAACGCTTGAACTTCGCGGCCATCGAAATAGCTAGTCTCATGTAAGCGGTGATCAGGCGGTGCAACGCCTTCTCATCCCGCTGATCGCGCCAGGCATAGGCCAGTTGCAATTCGGTCTCTGCATCCAGCAACTCGGCCTTCATCGCCTGCCGGGACATCGAAAAATCGGTCGCGTTGTCCAGTGCCATGAAACTCTCCCCTTTTTCGCTGGCGCAGGCCGGGCTTGCCTTGCCGACCTAGGGTCGATACGCAGAGCAAAACCACGTGGATCACTTGGAAGGTAAGAATTGTGTATCCCAATTTAACCTTTGTGCTGGGTGGGGCCGCGTCGGGGAAGTCTGTTTTTGCCGAACAACTTGTTGTTTCATCAGGGAAAAGCCGCGTCTATCTTGCCACATCACAAGTGTTTGATGATGAGATGCAACAGAAGGTTCAGCGCCATCTGGCCCAGCGCGGCGATGGATGGGACACGGTCGAGGCCCCTTTTGACCTTGCCCCGGTTCTGGCCAATCTGACGTCGGATCAGGCCTGCCTGATCGACTGCGCCACGATGTGGCTGACCAACCATTTGCTGGCCGAAAACGATCTGGAACAGGCCCAAACCGCATTGCTAAAGGCGCTGCGAGACTGCGCTGCGCCAATCGTCATCGTCTCGAACGAGGTTGGCCACGGGATCGTCCCCGAAAACGCTCTGGCCCGCCAATTCCGCGACGCGCAGGGGCGGCTGAACATCGCGCTGGCGGCGCAGGCCGATCTGGTGGTTCAGGTCACAGCGGGCCTGCCGCTGGTGCTGAAGGGACAGTTGCCGTGACGCGGCTGCACCTTGTCCGTCACGGGCCGACCCACGCCAAAACCATGGTCGGTTGGTCCGACATCCCTGCTGACCTGAGCGACAGGGCCGCACTGACCCGGTTGCACGACCATCTTCCGCCTGATGCTTTGGTTGTTTCTTCTGACCTGTCCCGAGCGGTTGATACGGCCACGGCGATCCAGGGCACCCGCCGCCGTCTGCCACACCACCCCGACCTGCGCGAGATCAATTTCGGCACATGGGAATTGCGCAAATTCGCCGAGATCGAAGCCGAGGACCCCGAACTGGCCTTCGCCTATTGGGACGCCCCCGGCGAGGTACGACCGCCGCAGGGCGAAAGCTGGAATCAGGTGCGCGCACGGGTGGATGGGGTGATCGACGGATTGATCGCAACCCATACCGGGTCCGATCTGGTGATTGTGGCACATTTCGGCGTGATCTTGACTCAGGTCCAGCGCGCCCTGAATCTGAACGCGCAACAGGCGTTTTCGCACCGGATCGACAACCTTTCGGTCACCGAGGTCATGTTTGACGGGCGCGCATGGTCTGCCGGGGTAATCAATCACCTTCCGTGATGCAGCCACGCACAAAACTCCGATTTACGGATGCGCGGGCCTGCGCCATCGTTGGGTCATGACCTATGACCTCTTTATCGGCGACCGCCTGTTTTCAAGCTGGTCCCTGCGCGGCTGGCTGATGCTGGAAAAGTTCGGCCTGCCCTATCGCAGCCACATGATCGGGCTCTATTCGGGCACGATGGCCGAGGATATGAAACCGCTGGCACCCGCCCGCCTGGTACCCGCCCTGCGCTTGCCCGACGGCACCGTGGTCGGCGAAAGCCTGGCCATGGCCGAGACGCTGGCCGAACGCCACCCCGACGCAGGCCTGTGGCCCCAAGACCCCGCCGCGCGCGCAACCGCCCGCTGGCTCTGCGCCGAGATGGTGGCCGGGTTCAGCGCCCTGCGCGGCGAATGCTCGATGCAATTACGACATGTCTGGCAAGGGTTTACTCCGTCAAAGGAAACGCTGGCCGATTTGCAGCGAATCGAGACGCTTTGGACCCACGCCCGACAGGTCTCTGGGGCCGAAACCGGTCCGCTTTTTGGCGCGTATTCGCTGGCGGATGTGTTTTATACGCCGGTGGCGGCGCGGATCATCGGCTATGGCCTGACGGTGTCGTCCGCCAGTCGCGACTACTGCCTGCACTTGCTGTCGGATACATCCGTCCGGCAATGGCGCGCTATGGGTATGACGGTGCAATACGATCCGTTTCCCTATCCCCTGAATTTACCGTCCAAGCCGTGGCCCATCGGCGGAGAGCCCTCGGCCCAAGCCGTCACCGAGGGGCCATCGATCAACCTTGCCTGCCCCTATTCCGGCAAACCCGTCACGGATTTTCTGAAGCTCGACGGGCAGCGCTGGGGCTTCTGCAACCCGTTCTGCCGCGACAAAACCGTGGCCGACCCGGAGGCCTGGCCCAAATTCACCGCAATGCGCGACGCCGTTAACGATTCCTAAACCGCCGGCATGGCAGCAACACCCTGTTAACTAAGAACAGGATTGCCATGGTCGCCCGCGCCCACACCGTAGCCTTTCAGGGGGTCGATGCCCGCCCGGTCGAGGTGCAATGCGCCGTCTCCCCCGGCCTGCCTGCCTTTTCAATCGTGGGGCTTCCCGACAAAGCCGTCTCTGAAGCCCGCGATCGAGTGCGCAGCGCGCTCAGTTCGATGGCCATCGCGCTGCCATCCAAACGGATCACCATCAACCTGGCGCCAGCCGATTTGCCGAAAGAGGGCAGCCATTTCGACCTGCCCATTGCGGTGGCGCTGTTATCAGCACTCGACATCATCCCCTCGGACGCCGCCGAAAGAACAGTTGCTCTGGGCGAGTTGTCACTGGACGGATCGCTAGTGCCCGTCGTCGGTGCCCTGCCCGCCGCGATGACCGCAGCCGCCGAGGATCGCGCCCTGCTTTGCCCGCGTGCCTCAAGCGCCGAGGCGGCCTGGGTCGATGCCACTCAAGTGATCGGAGCCGGGTCCTTGGGCGATGTGGTTCGCCATTTCTCGGGGCAGTCGCCGTTGCCCGCAGCGCAGCCCGGTGAGGTCAATCTGGCCCCCAGCGCTCGTGATCTGCGCGACGTTAAGGGACAGGAACGGGCCAAGCGGGCGCTGGAGATTGCCGCTGCGGGAAGGCACCACCTGATCATGATCGGCACGCCCGGTTCCGGCAAATCCATGTTGGCCGCGCGCCTGCCGGGCATTCTGCCGCCCCTCACCCCGGTCGAGGCGTTGGAAACGTCGATGATCCAGTCGCTGTGTGGGTTGCTCGACGAAGGCGGCATCAGCCGCGCCCGCCCCTTTCGCGAACCGCATCATACCGCGTCGATGGCCGCAATTGTCGGCGGTGGCAAGGGTGCCAAGCCCGGTGAGATTTCGCTGGCCCATAATGGCGTTCTCTTCATGGACGAGTTCCCCGAATTCCCCCGCACGGTACTGGAGACCCTCCGCCAGCCGATTGAGACCGGCGAAGTCATGGTCGCCCGCGCCAATGCCCACGTGAAATACCCCTGCCGCTTTATGCTGGTGGCTGCGGCCAACCCCTGCAAATGCGGATATCTGACCGATCCTTCGCGCGCCTGTTCCCGCGCACCGGGATGTGGTGAGGATTATCTGAACCGCATCTCCGGCCCCCTGATGGACCGGTTCGACCTGCGGATCGAAGTACCACCGGTGGGGTTCACAGACCTTGACCTGCCCCCCTCGGGCGACAGCTCCGCCATGGTCGCCGCACGGGTTGAAAGGGCGCGCGCCATTCAGGCCGCGCGTTTCAGCGGGACGCCCTCAGCCCGTCAAAACGCGGATATCGAGGGCAAATTGCTGGAAGAGATCGCAGCGCCGGATGCGGAAGGCAAAGACTTGTTACTGAAAGCCGCCGACAAATTCGGCCTCTCCGCCCGCGCCTTTCACCGCATCCTGCGAGTCGCGCGCACCATCGCAGATCTTGAAGGGGCACCAGACGTGCGCAGGCCTCATATCGCCGAGGCGCTGAGCTTTCGCATCAGCACGCGCGTGATGGCTTAAAGCTTCGCCTCGATGGCCTGCCAGATTTTTTCGGCGATATTCTCGCCGTTGAATCGTTCCAGTTCCTGAATGCCGGTCGGCGAGGTCACGTTGATCTCGGTCAGGTAATCGCCAATGACGTCGATCCCGACAAAGATCTGCCCCTTCTCGCGCAGCAGGGGGCCAAGGGCAGCGCAGATTTCGAGGTCGCGATCCGAAAGACCGATCTTTTCCGGGCGTCCGCCGACATGCATGTTCGACCGGGTCTCACCCTCGGCAGGGACCCGGTTGATCGCGCCGACAGGCTCTCCATCCACCAGCATCACGCGCTTGTCGCCATTGCGCACATCGGGCAGGAATTTCTGCACAATCAGCGGTTCTCGTGAGAAGCCGGTGAACAACTCGTGCAGCGAAGACAGGTTGCGATCGTTTGCGTCCAAACGGAACACGCCCGCGCCGCCATTGCCGTAAAGCGGTTTCAGTATAACGTCGCTGTGCTTTTCCTTGAACGCCTTGATCGTTTTCAAATCGCGGGCAATCGTAGTCGGAGGGGTCAGGTCCGGAAAATCCAGCACCAGCAGTTTTTCGGGATAGTTGCGCACCCAGAACGGATCATTGACCACCAGCGCCTGCCCCTTGAGCCGATCCAGCAGATGGGTCGAGGTGATGTAATGCATATCAAACGGAGGGTCCTGACGCAGCCAGATCACGTCGAACTCCGCCAGATCGACCTCTCGCTCATCGCCCAGAACAGCCGGGTTGCCCGGCACGCGCTGCACCGTCATGTCCTGTCCGCGCGCGGTAATCCGCCCTTCCTGGTAGGCCAGTTGATCCGGTCCGTAGAAAAACAGCTGATGCCCGCGGGCCTGCGCCTCTTCCGCCAGACGGAAAGAACTGTCGGCATTGATATCCACGGCCCCGATCGGGTCCATCTGAAAGGCGATTTTCATGGCGCGTCCCTTTAGCTTGGTGCCAGATACATGGCGCAGGCAGCCAAAGGGTTCAATGGGTCAGGCGTGCCCGAAGGCGTTTTCGATGATCTGCACAGCGCCGGTTCCGTCCACCAAAGCCGCGTCAAACCGCACATTCGTCAACTGCCCGCCCGGCTCATTTTCCAGAAACTGCGCCGCAGAGGTATAAATGCGCTTGATCTGGCGCGGGTTGATCCGGGCAGCGGCCATATCGAAACTGGAACTTGCCTTAACTTCAATGAAAACCAGATCGTCGCCGTCCCGAGCGATCAGATCAATCTCGCCCCCCGCGCCGCGCCAACGGTGGTGGGCGATGGAAAATCCGCGCCGTTCATAGTCGGTTGCCACCCGCAACTCCGCAGCTTGTCCCGCATGATAAGAAACCGAACCGCGATGTGAGCTCTTGACCATGTTACCCTTTTCCCAATTTCAGAGCCTTCTGATAAATCGGTCGGCGCGGCAGATCGTACATTTCCGACACAAGATCCGCCGCATCCCGAACCGAATGGGTTTCCAGGGCTCTTACCAAGGCTTCTTCTACGTCAGAATCCTTAACACTTTGCGAATGGTTGCGATCCACCAGCAGGACGACCTCGCCCTTGACGGTTTTGTCGCGATACTCTTCGGCCAGATCACCCAATGATCCGCGTCGGACCTCTTCGAATTTCTTGGTCAACTCGCGGCACAGCGCGGCCTGCCGGTCCGCGCCCAAAACCTCTGCCAGATCGGACAGGCTATTGGCCACGCGTTTGGGGGATTCGTAAAACACCAGCGTTCCGGGGATATCGCGTAGAGCCTCGATGCGGCTGCGACGGGCCCCGGAGGCATTTGGTAGAAAACCGGCGAAAAAGAACGCATCCGTTGGCAGACCCGCCAGGGTCAGCGCCGCCAACGCAGCGGACGGGCCGGGGGCGCAGGTCACGGTGTGCCCGGCCTCTGCCGCCTGCCGTCCCAGATCGTAGCCGGGGTCGGCGATCAGCGGCATTCCAGCCTCGGAGGCATAGGCTACGGACAGACCCTGTTCCAGCGCTTCGAGGATTTTACCCCGCGCGCCTGCGCCGCTGTGGTCGTGATAGGCCTGAATGCGCCGCCCCTCCAGGGGAACACCGTGGATTTCCAAAAGCCGCCGCAGGCTGCGGGTGTCTTCGGCGGCGATCATGTCGGCTGAGGCCAGCACATCCAGCGCCCTGAGCGTAATGTCGCGCGCGGTCCCGATCGGAGTGGCAACAAAATACAGGCCCGCAGCCAAACTGATCTTTTGGAAATTCAAAGCTGGACCCTCACAGCGTGACGTTTATTATCGCGGCTCGATAGAACAGCAGCGCCCCGCGCCGCCGGATCAGGGAGTTTTCATTTAGATGTTTACCGTTTGCAAGCCCGTAAGCAAGCTGGCGAAGGCCGCTGCTGCCCTGACCACCGCTGTATTCCTGGCCGCCTGTGAGCCGGGGGGCTTAGGCGGCGGGCCGTCGATCAACACGTCCGATCCGGTTCCCGTCGCGCTGCTGGTTCCGCAATCCGACGATGCCGCACTGGCGCAGAGCCTTGAAAACGCGGCCCGGATGGCGATGTCCGACCTGCCGAATGTTCAGATCGACCTGCGCGTCTATGACACGGCGGGCAACCCGAGCACCGCAACCGCCGTGGCGCAGCAGGCCGTGGCGGACGGGGCGAAGATCATCCTCGGGCCGGTCTACGCGCAGGCCGCCAATGCCGCAGGCCTTGCGGTGCTGAGCAACAATGTCAACGTGCTGTCCTTCTCGAACAACACCAGCATCGCCGGGGGCAATGTGTTTGTTCTGGGTCCGACCTTCGACAATACGGCCAACCGACTGGTCAGCTATGCGGGCAGCCAAGGCAAGACCGGCACGGTGATCGTGCACAGCAACGACGCCGCCGGACAATTGGGACAGGCCGCGATTGCCAGTGCGTTGGCCAGCAGCCGGGTCAACAACGCCGGGACCGTTGGATATGACCGCTCGCAGCAAGGGGTGATCAACTCGGTACCCGCGATCAAGGCCACCGTCGATTCAACCGGAGCCGATTCCATCTTCCTGACCGCGACCACCGCAGGTGCGCTACCACTTTATTCGCAACTGCTGCCCGAAGCCGGTGTGTCGCCATCGACCACGCAATTCATCGGCCTGACCCGCTGGGACATCCCGCCCCAGACGCTGGAACTGCCCGGCGTACAGGGCGGCTGGTTCGCGCTTCCCGATCCGGCCAAGGCACAGGCGTATCGCCAGCGCTACAACAATACCTACGGCTTGGCCCCGCACCCGATCAGCGGGCTGGCCTATGACGGTATCGCCGCCATCGGCGCACTGGTGAGCCAGGGCAAATCCGATGCGCTGACCGCCTCGGCCCTGACACAGAACGCCGGATTTCAGGGCGTCGGCGGCATCTTCCGCCTGCGCCCGAACGGCACCAACGAACGCGGTCTGGCTGTTGCCACGATCCAGAATAAACAGGTGGTTGTGATTGACCCTGCCCCACAAAGCTTCTCTGGCGCCGGTTTCTGACCGGCCCGACGTGATCACGCCGCCAGACGGCACGCTGATCTGTTCAGCCGAAGACATTTTCGACAGCCCCGGGGTTGAGGCGCAACTGGCCGAAGCGCTCGAAACCTGCGCGGACAATGCCGCAATGCGGTCCGAAACCGTGCGCATCCTGCGTGAGGCCCAAAAGACAGGCCGCAAGGCGATTGCCGATGCCTTTGCCGCCCATCCCTTCAGCGCCCGCCCGCTGACGCGGTCTTACACCTATCTGACCGACCAGCTGGTCTGCACGGCCATGCGCATCTCAAGCCAGCGGCTGCACCCGCTGGCCACACCCACGCAAGGTGAAAAGATCGCCGTGCTGGCCGTGGGCGGTTACGGGCGGGGCGAGATGGCCCCATCGTCAGATGTCGATCTGCTGTTCCTGACGCCCTACAAGATCACCGCCTGGGCTGAGAGCGTAATTGAATCGATGCTGTATATCCTCTGGGATCTGCGGCTGAAGGTCGGTCATTCCTCGCGCACCATCAAGGACTGTCTGCGTTTGGGGGCCGATGATTTCACCATCCGCACCGCGATGCTGGAACAGCGCTACCTTGCGGGCGACAAACCGCTGGCCGAGTCGCTAGAGGCGCAGCTCAAATCCGACCTGTTCAAAGGCACCGAGCGCGAGTTCATCGAAGCCAAGCTGCAGGAACGCGAGGCGCGCCACCTGAAACAGGGTGAGCGCTATATGGTCGAACCCAATGTGAAAGAGGGCAAAGGCGGCCTGCGCGATCTGCAATCGCTCTACTGGATCGCGAAATATGTCTATGGCGTGCACGATGTGGCGGAACTGGTGCCGCTGGGCCTGTTTACGCCGGATGAGTTTCAGACCTTTGTCCGGGCCGAGGATTTTCTGTGGGCCGTCCGCTCTCATCTGCATCTGGTGACCGGGCGAGCGACCGAGCAACTGACATTTGACCTGCAGGTCGAAGTGGCCGATCGCATGGGATACCACGATATGGCCGGTCGGCGCGCGGTCGAGATCTTCATGCAGCGCTATTTCCGCGAAGCGACCCGCGTGGGGGAACTGACACGGATTTTCCTGACCAAGCTTGAAGCGCAACACATCAAGACCGCACCCTTGCTGGAACGCATCTTCCGCCGCCGTCCCCGGGTCAAACCGGGCTACAAGGTGGTGCATGGCCGGTTGGATGTAGCCGACCCTGACACCTTTCTGTCCGACAAGATGAACCTGCTGCGCCTGTTTGAAGAAGGGCTACGGACCGGCATGCTGATCCACCCCGATGCCATGCGTCTGGTAACGGCCAACCTGTCGCTGATCGACAAGGACATGCGCAACGACAAAGAGGCGCAGCGGATTTTCCTGGACCTGATGCTGAAACACGGCAACCCGGAACGGGCCCTGCGGCGCATGAACGAGTTGGGCGTGCTATCGGCTTTTCTACCCGAGTTCGAACACATCGTGGCGATGATGCAGTTCAACATGTATCACAGCTACACGGTCGACGAGCATACGATCCAGTGCATCGTCAACCTGGCCCAGATCGAACGCGGTGAGTTGGTGGAATCGCTGCCGCTGGCATCGTCGATCCTGAAAAGTGGCGTGAACCGCAAGGTGCTTTATGTCGCTTTGCTGCTGCATGACATCGCCAAAGGGCGGCCCGAGGATCACTCGATTCTGGGGGCGCAGATCGCGCGCAAGGTGGCCCCCCGACTGGGTCTGAACAAATCGGACTCCGAGACGGTGGAGTGGCTGGTGCGCTATCACCTGCTGATGTCGGATATGGCGCAAAAGCGTGATATCTCGGACCCGCGCACCGTGCGCGATTTCGCCAAGGCGGTGAAAACGGTCAAGCGGCTGGACCTGCTGACGGTGCTGACGGTCTGCGATATTCGCGGCGTTGGCCCGAACACCTGGAACAACTGGAAAGCCACGCTGCTGCGCGCCCTGCACGCGGAAACCAAACGCGCGCTTGAGACGGGTATGGAGGACCTTAACCGTGCCAATCGCGGGGCCGAGGCCAAGAAAGCCCTGCGCGCGGAACTTGAGTCTTGGTCCAAGGCGGACCTCAAGGCGGAAACCGGTCGGCATTATGCGCCTTATTGGCAGGGTCTGAACCTGTCGACCCATCTGGAATTTGCCGAAATGCTGCTGGCTTTGGAGAATAGCGGCGATCCGGGCGCGATGGAAATCCGCCTGCACCCGGATGAAGATCGCGACGCCACCCGCGCCTGCTTCGCAATGGCCGACCACCCCGGTATCTTTGCCCGGATCGCGGGCGCTCTGGCCCTGGTCGGCGCGAATGTGGTCGATGCGCGCAGCTACACCACCAAAGACGGCTATGTCACCGATGCGTTCTGGATTCAGGATGCCGAGGGCCACCCGTTCGAATCCAGCCGCCTGCCCCGCCTGACCCAGATGATCCACAAAACCCTCAAGGGTGAGGTGGTGGCCCGCGACGCGCTGAAATCGCGTGACAAGATCAAGAAACGCGAACGCGCCTTCAACGTGCCGACCCATATTACATTCGACAATGACGGCTCCGAGATCTACACGATCATCGAGGTCGATACCCGCGACCGGCCCGGCCTGCTTTATGACCTGACACGCACGCTGGCCGCGGCCAATGTCTATATCGCCAACGCGGTGATCGCGACTTATGGCGAGCAGGTGGTCGATACGTTCTACGTCAAGGACATGTTCGGCCTGAAATACCATTCGGAAAGCAAGCAAAGCGGGCTTGAGGCCAAGCTGCGTAAAGCCATCACCGAAGGCGCGGAGCGCGCCGCGTCATGAAGCAAATCCGGCTGTTTTCGGGCCTGTTTACGGTCGGGTTCTGGACTCTAGCCAGCCGGATACTGGGATTCCTGCGGGAAATTCTGCTGACCGCCTATATCGGCCCCGGCCCGGTGATGGACGCCTTTGTAGCCGCCTTCCGCCTGCCCAACATGTTCCGCCGCTTCTTCGCCGAAGGCGCGTTCAACGCGGCTTTTGTGCCGATGTTCTCCAAACGGTTGGAAGGAGAGGAAAACGCGCAGGGCTTCGCGCAGGACGCCTTCAACCTGCTGGCCGTGGCCGTGCTGGGGCTGGTCGGTCTGGCCATGGTGTTCATGCCCGGCCTCGTCTGGCTGACGGCCGAGGGGTTCTATGGCGACGAACGTTTCGATCTGGCGGTCGATTATAGCTACGTGGTTTTTCCCTACATCCTGTTCATGTCTCTGGCGGCGCTGTTTTCCGGCGTCCTGAACGCAACAGGCCGGTTCGCGGCAGCAGCGGCGGCCCCGGTCCTGCTGAACATCTTCGCCTGTACCGCCCTGATCGCCGGAGCCATCTCGGGGGGCGAGGTCATCCGCTGGCTGATCACCGTCATCCCCATCGCAGGGATCGCGCAGCTGGCGCTGGTCTGGGTCGCCACCGAGCGCGCTGGCATTCGCATTCGCCCAGGCTTGCCCCGCCTGACGCCCGAAATGCGCCGTATGGTGCGCATTGCTGTTCCTGCTGCGCTGGCGATGGGGGTAACGCAGGTCAATCTGGTCGTGGGACAACTGGTGGCGTCAAAGACCGAAAAGGCCGTCAGTTGGCTGTTCGCCGCCGACCGACTGTATCAATTGCCGCTGGGCGTGGTCGGGATCGCCGTGGGGATCGTCCTGCTGCCCGACCTCTCGCGCCGTCTGCGCGCCGGGGACAAGGACGGGGCCCGCAACGCCTTTTCCCGCGCCGGAGAGTTCACTCTGCTGCTGACCCTCCCGTCAACCGTGGCGTTCCTGATCATCCCCAACCCGTTGGTCTCGGTCCTGTTCCAGCGCGGTCAGTTCAGCGCCGAGGATACCGCTGCCACCGCTCTGGCCGTTGCGATCTATGGTATCGGCCTGCCCGCCTTCATGCTGCAAAAGCTGTTGCAGCCCCTGTTCTTCGCGCGCGAGGATACAAAGTCGCCGTTCCGCTACGCCGTTGTCGCGATGGTCGTCAACGCGGCTTTGGCCTTTGGCCTCTACCCGATCGTGGGTTGGATCGCCCCCGCCATCGCCGCGTCCGCCGCTGGCTGGGCCATGGTCGCGCTTCTGGCCATTGGCGCGCGCCGGATGGGGGAAGAAGCGCGCTTTGACGATCGGTTCCGGCAGCGCGCGGGGCGGATCGTTGGGGCCTCAATCGGGATGGGTGTCGTGCTTTTTGCGGCGATCCACCTGTTCGGCTGGACGCTTGCGATGCCGGGCTGGCGTTATCTGGCGCTGCTGGTGCTGATCATCATCGCCGCCGCCGCCTATTTCATCCTCGGCCACCTTTTGGGGGCGTTCAAACTGTCCGAGTTCAAACAGAGCCTGCGCCGGTCGTGATCAATCGCGCCGGATACCGCCCCTGATCCGCGCCCATCCGCCCGGAGCCAGAAAGAACGACAGGCCGAACCCGGTGGCGAACCCGCCCAGATCGGCCACCCAGTCCAAAGTGCCGCCGAAGATCAGGCCAAACACCAGTTGAATCCCCATCAACATCGCAATCAGGCTGAACGCGCGGGATTGGTTCTCACCCACCAGCGACAGCTTGCGCCAGAGCAGCCATGTAAACGCGCCGATCAGCCCGTAGACAGGCGGGAACCCTCCGACCAGCGGATAGGCCGGGTCCAGCAGCAGCGCATAGGCCAGCGCACCGCCCACTCCGGACAGCACAAAGATGATCAGCATGGCGATGCTGCCAAACACCTCGGCCACCATCTTGCCCATCGCCAGGACAAAGACGCAGACAAAGATCGCCTGCGTGAAATTGGCCGAAACGAAGGGATATGTGACAAAGCGGATCACATGCTCGAACGGCCAGCGCCCGTTCTGCACCATCCAGTCGAAGATATCGGGTGAAAACGTGTATTGCTGCAGTGCGTCCAGCCGCCAGCCCACCGCTGACGGCCCGCCTACGATGCCGCGCGAGCCCAGATACAGGATCACCTCGATCCCCATGATGAACAATGTCAGCGCCACGACAACGGGCGGCAGAGGGTTCACGGGCGGCGTATAATGCTCACTGCTCATTGGGCTGGCCTTTCGCGGCTGTTGACGTCCCTTGGCCTCATGGGTAAGCGACGGGGGCTGATTTTTCCAGACGGGAGTTCCCTTCGATGACCGAAACCCAATTCACGCCGCGCGTGTTTTCCGGTGCGCAGCCTTCGGGCAATCTGCATCTTGGCAACTATCTGGGTGCGCTTCGGAACTGGGTGCGGATGCAGAGCGAAGAGTATGAGACCATCTATTGCATGGTCGATCTGCATGCGATCACCGTCTGGCAGGACCCCGCCGAGTTGCGCCACGCAACGCGTGAGCTGTGCGCGGGTTACATTGCCTCTGGCCTGAATCCCGAAAAGTCGATTCTGTTCAACCAAAGCCAAGTGCCCGAACACGCACAACTGGCCTGGATATTCAACTGTGTCGCCCGGATGGGTTGGATGCAGCGGATGACGCAGTTCAAGGACAAGGCGGGCAAGAATGCACAGAACGCCTCGTTGGGCTTGTTTGCTTATCCGGCGCTGATGGCGGCGGATATTCTGGTGTATCACGCGACCCATGTCCCCGTGGGCGATGACCAGAAACAGCATCTGGAACTGACCCGCGACATCGCAACAAAGTTCAACCATGATTTTGGTGTCGATTTCTTTCCCCTGACCGAACCGGTCATTGAAGGCGCTGCGACGCGTGTCATGAGCCTGCGCGACGGGTCAAAGAAAATGTCCAAATCCGATCCGTCGGATATGAGTCGATTGAACATGACCGATGACGCCGACACCATCGCCAAGAAAATCCGTAAGGCCAAGACCGACCCCGAGGCCCTGCCCTCGGAAATCGACGGTCTGTCCGAACGCCCCGAGGCGCGCAATATGGTGAACATCTACGCCGCCCTCAGCGATCAGACTGCCGAGCAGGTTCTGGCCGAGGTCGGCGGCAAGCAGTTCGGCGAGTTCAAGCCTATGTTGGCCGATCTGGCGGTGTCGAAACTGTCCCCGATCTCGTCAGAGATGGCGCGCTTGATGGGGGAAGAGGCCGAAATCGATCGGATTCTGGCACGCGGGGCCGAAAAAGCCCGTGCGATTGCCGCCCCGATCTTGCAGCAAACCTACGACATCGTTGGAATGGTCGGCGCGGGTAAGGCCTGACCCCTACAAAGAAAACGCCGCCCCAACGGGCGGCGTTTTTGCTTAGGCGGCCTGCGGGCGCAGAACCTCTTCAACAATGGATTCCGCCACCACGTGGGGGCTGACCGTTTCCGCCCGGGCACGGGTCAGGATGCGGTCCATCGTCTGCTCAAGCGCCTGCAGCCTGCGATTCACCCAGACCTCACGCTCGGCGACTTGCAGGATTTCGGTGGCGACATTCACGATCCCGCCGCCATTGGCCACGAAGTCCGGCGCATAGAGGATGCCCCGCGCGTGCAGCCGGTCTGCATCCGCATCGGTGGCCAGTTGGTTGTTCGCGCCGCCTGCAACGGCCCCGACCTGAAGCAGGGGGATGCTGGAGTCGTTCAGAATGCCGCCGATCGCGCAGGGCGCGAAGACATCGGCCTCCACACCATAGATCTCATGCGTTTCCACCAATGTCGCCCCAAAGCGCTCTTTGGCGCGCGCCATCTGCTGCGGGTCGATATCGGTGACAATCAGGTGCGCGCCGCTGTCATGCAGCAGGCTGCACAGATGCCAGCCGACATTGCCCAGCCCCTGAACCGAGATCGTATGCCCCGTCAGATCAGCTGAACCGAACCGATGCGCCGCCGCGATACGGATCGCGTTGAAGATGCCTCGCGCCGTGATCGGCGACGGGTCACCGCTGGCAAAATCACCCTCGGACAGCCCGGCGACGAATTTGGTTTCGGACCCAATCTCTGCCATGTCGGCGGGGGTCATGCCCATATCCTCGGCAGTCCAGTACTGGCCGTCCAGATGCTGAACCGCGCGCCCGAAGGCCCGCAGCAGTTGCGGAGATTTGTCCAAGGCCGGATCGCCGATGATCACCGCTTTGCCACCCCCCAACGGCAGGTCCGCCGCCGCGTTCTTGAAGGTCATGCCCCGCGACAGGCGCAGGGCGTCATTCCGCGCCTCGGCGGGGTGTCCATAGGGGCGCATCCGAACGCCACCCGCAGCCGGGCCCAACTGGGTCGAGTGAATTGCGACATAGCCCAACAGCCCGCACGCCGCATCTTTGAATTCCACCACACGCTCATGTCCCGGCGCGTCGATTCGGGTGATTTCCATAGCTCTCCTCCGAGGATTTGGGCCGAGTCTGCCATGAAATTCAGAACGGATTTCGCCAATGCACGCCTTCGTGTTGACCGGGTTTAGAGAATTACTCTACATTGGCAGGATTAGTTGGAGAATTTCTCTATGGATACGATTGACAGAAAAATAGTACGCGCATTGCAGAAAGACGGTCGCATGACCGTCATTGATCTGGCCGATCACGTCGGCCTGTCCCCGACCCCCTGCGCCAGACGGCTGGACCGGTTGCAGCGCGACGGGTTGATTACGGGCTATGCAGCGCAGGTCGATCCCGAATTGCTGGGCTACGGGGTCACGATCTTCATCTCGGTTGAACTGGAAAAGCAGGACCGATCCGCCATCGACTCGTTCGAAAAGGCCATCCGCCGCTGCGATGAGGTGATGGAATGCTACCTCATGACCGGGTCGCGGGACATCCTGCTGCGGGTCGTGGCCCGGGACCTGAAAGCCTTTGATGCGTTTCTGGAACAGCGGCTGATGCAGATACGGGGCATACGCAACCTGCGCTCAAACTTTGCCCTGCGCACCATGGTAAAACGCGAGGCCCTTCCGCTGCCGGTTGGATAATCCTCTGGACCTCTCAGCCGCGCGCTCCTAGGTTTCGCCAGAATAGGCGGAGGGGATCATGGCAGTAGGCAAAAATATCCGGACATATTTCGAAGGCCATTGGCATGACGGGGATGCCCTGATCATGCGTGCGGCGGATCACGGGGCATGGCTGGGGTCCTCGGTGTTCGACGGCGCCCGGTTTTTCGAAGGCCTGGCCCCCGACCTGCTGGCCCACTGCGCCCGTGTGAATCGGTCGGCCGAGGCGCTGATGCTGACCCCCACCGTGACGGCAGAACAAATGGTCGATCTGGTCCGCGAGGGGTTACAGGGTTACGCGCCCGATTCGGCGGTCTATATCCGCCCGATGTACTGGGGCATCGATGGCGACCTTACGGCCATCGTCCCGCAGGAAAACAGCACCGGGTTTGCGATCTGCCTTGAAGAGATCCCAATGGCACCGGAAACCGCGTCTGCCACTTTGACGACCACGCGGTTCCGGCGACCGGTTCTGGAAAACGCCGTTGTGAACGCCAAGGCCGGGTGCCTCTACCCCAACAACGCGCGGATGCTGACTGAGGCGCGGTCCAAAGGGTTCAACAACGCTTTGGTTGCCGATGCGATGGGGCATGTGGCTGAAACCGCAACCGCCAACATCTTCATGGTACGCGATGGCGAAGTTTTCACCCCGGTCCCCAACGGCACCTTCTTGGCCGGGATCACCCGTGCGCGCCACATCGAAAACCTGCGCTCCGATGGCGTGACGGTGCACGAAAAGATCCTCAGCTTCGACGATTTCCACAAAGCCGATGAGGTGTTCATGTCCGGAAACATGAACAAGATCACCCCGGTCACGGCGTTGGACGACACTCAATTCCAGATTGGCCCTATCGCCCGCCGCGCCCGCGCGCTTTATTGGGATTGGGCGGCCAGCGAACGCTAGCACGAGCGGCGGGATCGCCCGAGTTGCCAGCCCGCACGCGGTCGGGCATGATCCCCGAAAGATCAGAGGACACCTATGCGCAAGTTCCTAGTAATTCTGGACGACAGCCGCGAATGCCTGAACGCCATGCGCTTTGCCGCGATGCGCGCGGCCCATACCGGCGGCGGCGTGACCATCCTGTCGGTCATCCCGCCGGATGAGTTCAATCACTGGATTGGCGTCGCCGAGGTCATGCGCGAAGAAGCGCGCGAACGTATCCACGCCCATTTCGAGGTTTTCGCGAAATGGATGCGCGACAAGCAGAGCGTAGAACCCGAACTGGCCATTCGCGAGGGCGATCCGGTTCCGCAGATCATCGAACACGTCCAGTCCGACCCGGAAATCGGCGTTCTGGTTCTGGGGGCCGGCACCGACAAGAAAGGCCCCGGTCCTCTGGTCACGCAGTTGACGCGAAACTCGGGCAGCCTACCGATTCCGATCACCATCGTGCCCGGTGATCTGAGTAAGGAAAAGCTGGAAGAAATCACCTGAGGTCTGGCGATGGGCGCAACTGTTCAGTTCTGGTTCGAATTTGCCTCGACCTATTCCTATCTGAGCGCGATGCGCATCGAGCAGCTTGCGGCGGACAAGGATGTTTCCATCGACTGGCAACCGTTCTTGCTGGGGCCGATCTTTGCCGAACAGGGGTGGAATAACTCTCCGTTCAATATCTACCCCGCCAAGGGGCGTTATATGTGGCGCGACATGGAACGCTTATGCGCCGAACGGGGGTTGCCGTTCCAACAGCCCGATCCCTTTCCGCAAAACGGCCTGCACGCGGCGCGCCTGACCCTGGCGATTGACCATGCCGACCAACGCGCAGCGTTTGTGCGGGCGGTTTACGCGGCGGAGTTTGGACAAGGCCGGATCATCTCGGATGTCGATGTGCTTGGCGATTGCCTGGGCACAGCGGGTTTGCCTTTGGACCTGATGGAGCGTGCAAAGGACCCGGTGATCAAAGCCGCCTTGTTTGATCAGACCACGCGCGCCAAGGAAAACGACCTGTTCGGCGCACCCAGCTTTCTGGTCGGCGGCGAGCTGTTCTGGGGCGATGACCGGCTTGAGAGCGCAATAAATCACGCCGCATCACTTTAGAACCGTTCCAAATCTTGACTTCCCAAGCGCATGCCCGCATATCAGGGGCACCTTAGAAGGAGCTGTCCCCATGTTCATTCAGACCGAATCCACCCCGAACCCGGCGACCCTGAAGTTTTTGCCCGGCCAAACGGTGCTTGAGGCCGGAACTGCGGACTTTCCAACCGCCGAGGCCGGGGAAAAATCCCCGCTCGCCAAGCGCATCTTTTCGGTCAACGGCGTCACCGGCGTGTTTTTCGGCAATGATTTCGTCACCGTGACCAAAGCTGATGGCGTGGATTGGGACCATATCAAACCCGCGATCCTTGGGGCCGTGATGGAGCACTACCAGTCCGGTCAGCCGGTCATGGGTGCCGGTGCTGAAACCGCCTCGGGCCATGCAGAGCACACCGGCGAGGATGTTGAAATCGTCAACCAGATCAAAGACCTACTGGACAGTCGCGTGCGTCCGGCGGTGGCTCAGGACGGCGGCGACATCACCTTCCACGGGTTTGATCGCGGCGTGGTCTATCTGCACATGCAGGGGGCTTGCGCGGGCTGCCCGTCTTCGACCCTGACGCTGAAAATGGGCATCGAGAACCTGCTGCGCCACTACATCCCCGAAGTGACCGAGGTGCGCCCCGTTGCCGTCTGACGCAACGATTTTGGCTTTCGACACATCGGCCGCGCATTGCGCGGCCGCTTTGTTGCGGGGAGGTGACATCGTGATCTCCCGCGCCGAGGCAATGTCGCGCGGGCAGGCGGAGCGGCTGATGCCCCTGCTGGAAGAGGTGTTGGCCGAGGCAGGCTGCACATGGCGGGATCTGAACGCAATCGGCGTCGGCATTGGCCCCGGCAACTTCACCGGTATCCGCATCTCAGTATCAGCGGCCCGCGGGCTTGCCCTTGGGCTGGGCGTCCCGGCTGTTGGCGTTTCTGGGTTCGACGCCCTCACCGAGCTTGCCCCACAAGGGCAACTTGCCGCCATTTCCGCACCGCGCGATCAGGTCTATGTGCAAATGCCCGAGACTGCGCCGTGCCTGCTACCGAAGGCCGACGCGGAATTATTGGGAACCCTCTATTTCAACAACGACCCGACCCGACAGGCGGAGGCCGTCGCCCGGATCGCCGCACAGCGCTGCTCTGACACGCAAACCCCTCCGGCCCCGCTCTATGTGCGCCCCGCCGATGCCGCGCCGTCCAGCGACGTGCCTCCGGCGCTTCTGGACGGATGACCCCGCAGGAGATGGCCCTGATCCACGCCGCCGCCTTTACGCAGGCGCGCCCGTGGACGGCTGAGGAATTCACCGAACTTCTGGCCAACCGTTTCACTCATGCAGTGGGCGACTCACACGCCTTCGCCCTGTTCCAGGTCATCGCGGATGAGGCCGAGTTGCTGACCATCGCGACTCACCCCGCCCATCAGCGGCAAGGTTTGGCACGACGCTGCATGGAAACCTGGCATGCGCGTGCTGCAGAGCTGGGCGCGCGCCGCGCGTTTCTTGACGTAGCGGCAGACAATTCTGCCGCCATCGCACTGTATAAACGCTGCAATTATAGCCCCTGCGGCCTGCGCAAAGGCTACTACGCCCGCAAAACCGGCGAAAACTGCGATGCCATCGTCATGGAACGCAACCTACCCTGACAGCAAATTCATGTTTTTCGACCATCTGGTCAAAAACCATTTGACCCTTCCTGTTGCAAACGTCCTTAATTCCCGCCATCACAACGGTTATGCTCGCTCTGAGTGGGTAAACGGGGCTATCTTGGCCCGGAACCGACAAAAACCAACGGGAGTATCAAATGACCCTGATGAAATCTTTGATGGGCGCGGCCGCTGCGGTTGCTATGACGGCTGGCGCAGCTTTGGCCGAACCGGCCCTGATTTTTGACCTGGGCGGAAAGTTCGACAAGTCGTTTAACGAAGCCGCCTATAATGGCGCGAAGCGTTGGGCGGATGAGACCGGCGGCACCTACCGCGAGATCGAAATGCAATCCGAAGCCCAGCGTGAACAGGCCCTGCGCCGTTTCGCCGAAGCGGGATCGAACCCGATCATCACCATGGGTTTTGGCATGGCTGATCCGCTCGGCGCCGTCGCCCCAGACTACCCTGACACCACTTTTGTTGTGGTCGATGTGACATGGCTGGACGCGCCGAACGTGCGCCAGGTGGGCTTTGCCGAGCATGAGGGTTCGTACCTGGTTGGCATGATGGCCGCGATGGCGTCAAAATCCGGCACCGTCGGCTTCATCGGCGGTATGGACGTTCCGCTGATCCGCCATTTCGGCTGCGGCTACGCGCAAGGCGCCAAGGCGGTTAATCCGGATATCAACGTGGTCGCCAATATGACCGGTACCACCCCGGCTGCTTGGAATGACCCGGTGAAGGGGTCTGAACTGACCAAGGCGCAGATCAGCCAAGGCGCTGACGTGATCTATGCAGCCGCAGGCGGCACCGGCGTGGGCGTTCTGCAGACCGCCGCCGACGAAGGCATCCTGTCGATCGGCGTGGACAGCAACCAGAACCACCTGCACCCCGGCAAGGTCCTGACCTCGATGCTGAAACGCGTGGACGTTGCCGTTTACGAGGCCATGAAGGCAGGTGACAGTGTTGAAACCGGCGTGTTCACCATGGGTCTGGCCGAAGATGGCGTTGGCGTCGCCATGGACGACAACAACAAAGAGCTTGTCACGGTTCAGATGAGCGATGCGGTTGATGCCGCGCGCAAGGGCATCATCGATGGCGACATTTCCGTCGTCAGCTACTACGAGAACGACAGCTGCCCGGCACTGCAGTTCTGATCTCATGCGGGGCGGGGGCTTCGGCCTCCACCCTGCCTTCCACTCAGCCGCGATCGGCGCGGCCCTTTCGGCAACTGAGGACAAGACATGACCGTCCCCGCCATTGAGCTCAAAGGGATTTCCAAAGCCTTTGGGCCGGTTCAGGCCAACAAAGACATCTCGATCAGCGTCGCCCCGGGTACGATCCACGGGATCATCGGTGAGAATGGCGCGGGCAAATCCACGCTGATGAGTATCCTTTACGGCTTCTACAAGGCCGACAAGGGTGAGATCTGGATCAACGGGACCCGGACAGAGATCCCCGACAGCCAGGCGGCGATTGCTGCGGGTATCGGGATGGTGTTCCAGCATTTCAAACTGGTGGAAAACTTCACCGTTCTGGAAAACATCGTTCTGGGGGCCGAGGATGGCGGGCTGCTGGGCCCGTCGCTGGCCAAGGCCCGAAAAGAACTCAAGGAACTTGAGGAAGAATACGAGCTTTTCGTCGACCCCGACAAGCGCATCGACGAGATCGGCGTGGGGATGCAGCAGCGGGTCGAAATCCTGAAGGCGCTGTACCGCAAGGCCGAGATTCTGATCCTTGATGAGCCCACCGGCGTGTTGACCCCGGCTGAGGCGGATCAGTTATTCCGCATCCTCGACCGGCTGCGTTCAGAAGGGAAAACCATCATAGTGATCACGCATAAACTGCGCGAGATCATGGAGAACACCGACACCGTATCGGTGATGCGCCGGGGTGAGATGACGGCGACGGTCAAAACGTCAGAGACCAGCCCCGAGGAACTGGCAGAACTGATGGTGGGCCGCAAGGTTCTGCTGCAGGTCGACAAGGTGCCCGCGCAACCGGGCAAGCCGGTTCTGGAGGTCGAAAACCTGCGCGTGTTCGATACAGCTGGGGTTGAGCGGGTCAAAGGCATCGACCTGACCGTCCGCGCCGGTGAAATCGTGGGCATTGCCGGGGTCGCCGGAAACGGTCAGTCGGAACTGCTGGAAGTTCTGGGTGGCATGCGCCCCGGTCAGGGCACAATCCGGTTGAACGGTGCGCCGCTGGCCCTCAGCGGGCAGGGATCAGACGGGCAGGCGCGGCGGGCGCAGGGCATTGCCCATGTGCCCGAGGATCGCCAACGTGAAGGCCTGATCATGGACTTTCACGCCTGGGAAAACGTCGCCTTTGGCTATCACCGCGACCCCACTTACAAGCGCGGCATTTTCATGGATAACGCCGCCCTGCGCGCCGACACAGACGCCAAGATCGAGAAATTCGACGTCCGCCCCCCGAATGGCTGGCTGGCGGCCAAGAGCTTTTCAGGCGGCAACCAGCAGAAGATCGTCGTGGCGCGCGAGATCGAGCGCAACCCCGACCTGCTGCTGGTCGGCCAACCGACGCGCGGCGTGGATATCGGTGCGATTGAGTTCATTCACAAACAGATCGTCGCCCTGCGCGACCAGGGCAAGGCGATCCTGCTGGTCTCGGTGGAACTGGAGGAAATCTTCTCGCTGTCCGACCGGATCGCAGTGATGTTTGACGGGCATATCATGGGCGAGCGCCTGCCCGCCGAGACGGATGAGAAAGAACTGGGCCTGCTGATGGCCGGTGTTGCGGGTGAGGCCGCGTAAGATATGGACAAGATGCCAAAATGGGCCGATGTGGTTCTGATCCCGCTGATCAGTCTGATCCTGGCCGCCATCCTTTCAGCTCTGGTGATCCTCGCCATCGGTGAAAACCCGGTCGAGGCTGTGAACCTGATGGTCACCGGCGCGTTGGGGTCGACCTATGGATGGGGCTACACGCTGTATTACGCCACCAACTTCATGTTCACCGGGCTGGCGGTTGCCGTGGCCTTTCACGCCCGGCTGTTCAACATCGGCGGCGAGGGTCAGGCGATGCTGGGCGGACTGGGCGTCGCGATGGTCTGCCTGTACATCCCGTGGCCGCATTGGAGCATCGCCCTGCTGGCCGCCTGCGTCGGGTCGATGATCTTTGGCGCAGCATGGGCGGCGATCCCCGCCTATCTGCAGGCCAAGCGCGGCAGCCATATCGTGATCACCACGATCATGTTCAACTTTATCGCTGCGGCCTTCCTGAACTACATGCTGGTCAACGTGATGCGCCCGCAGGGCTCGCAAGACCCCGCTACCGCGCGGTTCCCCGAGGCTGTGCATCTGCCGACCTTCCAGTCAATGTTCTCGACCGCGGAAAACGTGATGTTCCGGGGCGCGCCTGCGAATATCTCGTTCTTTGTGGCGATCCTGGCCTGTTTCGTCGTCTGGGCGCTGATCTGGCGCACCCGGCTGGGCTATGAAATCCGCGCCTATGGCCATTCGGAAACCGGCGCGGTCTATGCGGGCATCTCACCGGTTCGGATCACCATCATCGCCATGCTGATATCGGGCGCGCTGGCCGGTCTGATGGCGATCAACAACGTGATGGGTGAGGCAGAGCGGCTGGTCCTGAACTCGACCGAAGGGGCGGGCTTTATCGGAATTGCCGTGGCGTTGATGGGGCGATCGCATCCCTTTGGCGTGTTTCTGGCGGCGCTGCTGTTCGGCTTCCTGTATCAGGGCGGCGCGGAACTGGCGCTTTGGACCTCGATCCCGCGCGAGCTGATCGTGGTCATTCAGGCGTTGGTGATCCTGTTCACCGGAGCGCTGGACAATATGGTGCGCATGCCACTTGAGAAGTTGTTTCTGAGCCTGCGGAAAGGGGCAGAGTGATGGAGTTTTTTTTAACACTCATCCAGATCCTCGATTCGACCATCCGTCTGGCCACACCGCTGCTGCTGGCCTGTCTGGCGGGGCTCTATTCCGAACGCGCAGGCATTTTCGACATCGGGCTTGAGGGCAAGATGCTGATGTCGGCTTTCTTCTCTGCCGCCGTGGCCGCCGTGACCGGATCGGTCTGGCTGGGGCTTCTGGCAGGCATCGCGGCCTCGCTGGTTTTGTCGGCGCTGCACGGGTTCGCCTCGATCACGTTCCGGGGCAATCAATTAATCTCGGGCGTGGCGATCAACTTCCTTGCCTCTGGCCTGACGGTGTTGATTGCCCAAAGCTGGTTTCAGCAGGGGGGCCGTACTCCATCGCTGTTCGGCGGCGGGCGCTTCGAATCCGCCGAGTTTCCCTATGCGATTGGCCCCGAGGACGCGGAACTGAGCGGACGTTCGGTCTCGGACCTGATGTCCGAGGCGAACCCGCTCCAATTGATCTATTCCGAACTGCTGTCCGGGCACTCGATTCTTGTTTATGCCGCCTTCCTGATGGTGCCGCTCACCTGGTGGATCCTGTTCCGCACCCGGTTCGGCCTGCGGTTGCGCGCCGTGGGCGAAAACCCAGCAGCGGTGGATACCGCCGGTGTGTCGGTGGTCGGCCTGCGCTATGCCGCCGTCGCCATTTGCGGGGTGCTATGCGGTATCGCCGGGGCGTACCTGGCAACCGCCCTGCAAGCCGGTTTCGTCAAAGAAATGACCGCAGGCCGAGGCTTTATCGCGCTGGCGGCGTTGATCTTCGCGAAATGGCGGCCATGGCATGCCATGGGGGCTTGCCTGTTGTTCGGGCTGCTGCAGGCGGTGGCGCTGCGATTCCAGAATATCGACCTGGGCGGCGTGATCATTCCGGTGCAGGTCATGGACGCCCTGCCCTACATCCTGACCGTGGTGATTCTGGCAGGCTTCGTGGGCAAGGCCATCCCGCCGCGCGCGGGCGGGGAGCCCTACGTAAAAGAACGGTGATAAGTCCAGTTCCGAACCAAAATTCGGTCCTGTTCGCTGCAGAGCGGCATGCAGTGTTGATTTTGCATGTCGCAACCGTTCTAAAGGGGTATGCGTGTGTCCCCTTTGCCATTCCGGTTCAAAAAGCATCTGGGTAAGGCGGGTTGCGCACCCCCCGAACCGCGGCGCTATGTGCATGCCGCCTGTAACAATTTTAGATTCAGCTTTGCCGCGCCCCCCGCCGGTTCAGGGCTTGGTTAAGAGACACTATGCAGATTTACCTCCCGATCGCCGAAGTCTCTGTGAACGCCTTTTTGCTGCTGGGTCTCGGCGGTATGGTGGGCATCCTGTCGGGCATGTTCGGGGTCGGCGGCGGTTTTCTGATGACGCCGCTTTTGTTCTTCATCGGCATCCCCCCCGCCGTCGCCGTTGCGACCGAGGCCAACCAGATTGTGGCCTCGTCCTTCTCGGGTGTGCTGGCGCATTTCCGACGAAGAACCGTGGATTTCAGGATGGGAACGGTCCTGCTGATCGGGGGGCTGATCGGGGCCGCCTTGGGGGTGGTTGTGTTCAACTACCTCAAAAGCCTGGGTCAGGTCGATCTGCTGGTCACGCTGTGCTACGTCGTCTTCCTTGGGGTCATCGGCAGCCTGATGTTCATCGAAAGCCTGCGCGCGCTGCGCAAGGCCAAGAAGGGCGGCGGCGCACCGCCAAAGCGGCGGCAGCGGGGCTGGGTCCACGCGATGCCGTTCAAGATGCGGTTTCGCACATCGGGGCTGTATATCTCGGTCATCCCGCCGGTTCTGGTCGGTCTGTGCGTCGGTGTCCTGTCGGCCATCATGGGTGTGGGCGGCGGCTTCATCATGGTGCCTGCGATGATCTATCTGCTGGGCATGCCGACCAAAGTGGTTGTCGGCACCTCGCTGTTTCAGATCATCTTCGTGACCGCTTTTACGACCATGCTGCACGCCACCACGAACTACACGGTGGATGTGGTTCTGGCGGTTCTGCTGCTGATCGGTGGCGTCGTAGGGGCGCAGTTCGGCACCGTGATCGGCTCGCGCATGCCGGCCGAGCAACTGCGCGTGCTGCTGGCGGCGCTGGTTCTGGTCGTCTGCGGAAAACTGGCGCTGGATTTGCTGCTTGAACCGTCCGAGCTGTTCTCGCTTGGGTCCGAGGGAGGGCACTGAGGATGCTGCGCGCGCTCATTGCCCTTTTGTGGCTGCTGGGCCAACCGGCCCTTGCGGTGGACGAACAGGTTGTTCTGGGCCTGAGCCAGGACCGTGTGGCCATCACCGCAAATTTCGACGGTTCAGAAATCCTGATCTTCGGCGCCATCAAACGCGAGGCGCCGATCCCGTCCGGCCCCCCGCTTGAGGTCATCGTGGCCGTCGCTGGCCCTTCCGAACCGGTGATGGTGCGGCGCAAGGAACGCAAGCTGGGGATATGGGTCAATGCCGACAGTGTTCTGGTCGACTCGGCCCCCAGTTTTTATGCCGTCGCGACCAGCGGTCCGTTCAAAGAGATCCTCACCGATACCGAAGACCTGCGCTATCGGATATCCATCGAACGCGCCATCCGTTCGGTCGGCGCAGCCATGCATATTCGCGAGGCGCAGGACTTTGCCGAGGCGGTGGTGCGCATCCGAGAACATGAACACCTGTATTCGATCCGCGAAAACACCGTTGCCGTCGATGAACAAACCCTGTTCCGCACCTCCATCGACATGCCCGCCGACCTGACCGAAGGCGATTACAAGGCGCGTATCTTCCTGACCCGTGGCGGTGAGGTTGTGTCGCAATACGAAACCACCATCGACGTCCGCAAGGTCGGGTTGGAGCGGTTCCTTTACAACATGTCCCGCCAGCAACCGGTTTGGTACGGTCTGATGTCTCTGGTCATCGCCATAGCTGCCGGTTGGGGGGCCTCGACCGCATTCCGCTTGCTGCGCGAGAAGTAGCGCTAGCCCCGACCGATATAGGGCATGGTCGTCGCCATCACCGTCATGAACTGAACGTTGGACTCAGTCGGCAGATTGGCCATGTGCAGAACGGAGCGCGCCGCGTCTTCGACCGCCATCGTAGGGTCCGGCGTTCTGCCCTCGGCAATTGCTGTATCGACCAGATCCTGAACCATTGGCGTGCGGGCATTGCCGATGTCGATCTGACCACAGGCGATGTTCAACTCGCGCCCATCCAGCGACAAGCTGCGGGTCAGCCCGGTGATCGCATGTTTAGTGGCCGAATAATGCACCGAATTGGGGCGCGGCACGTGGGCGGCGATGGACCCGTTATTGATGATGCGCCCACCTTGAGGGCTCTGGTTGCGCATGATCCGAAACGCCTCACGCGCGCTCAGGAACATGCCGTTAAGGTTGACGTTGACGCTTTGATACCAATCGTCCAGCGCGATCTCGTCGATCTTGCCGCCTGGTGCGAAGATGCCCGCATTGTTGAACAGAACGTCCAGCCTGTCGGCCCGGTTCGAGAAGGACCGGAACGCCCGCGCAACCGCAACCGGGTCGGTCACATCCGCGACCAGAGGGATTGCGTTCGAATGCGCCTCGGCTATTTCCGTCAGCTTGTCTTCGCTTCGCGCCAGCAGGCCAACTGTCCAACCTTCGGCCAGAAAAAGCTCGGCCGTGGCGCGCCCGATACCGGAACTTGCGCCGGTTACGATGATGGTTTTCATGTCTCTTCCGCCTCCAATGTCAGTGACGCCGCCGGGACTGCACGCAGATCATCCACCAGCAGCGGATGCGTGGGTTTCGCCAACCGGTTGCGCACCACCCAGATCAGGCGTTCCTGCGCGCGGGTGATGGCGACATAGGCCAGCCGTTTCCACAAGGGTTGGCCCGCCTCGGTCCGGCCCATGCGGGCGGCGGCGTAAATATCGGGCGCAAAGACCTGCACCGTGTCCCATTGCGAGCCCTGCGCCTTGTGAATGGTCACCGCCGCGCCGTGCAGGAACGTGGCCCCCATGCGGGCCGCGTAGGGAATGAACGGCTCTTCCTCATCCGGTTTTTCGATCTTCACGATCGAGGCGGCGCTGACCTGCGGGTCCTCGGCCCCCATCACGTGCAGCCGCGAGAACCCAGGCTTGCGACCCGGCCCCAGATAGATGACCTGAGCGCCTTTGATCAGCCCCCGCGCCTCAAGGTCGAGGCGTTTCTTGCGGTGCTTCAGCGGCAGTTCGATGCCGTCGCAGATCAGTGGCTCGCCCTCCAGCAACTCGGTATCCGGCGCACCGTGCACCTGACGGAAGGCCTGGATCAACCGAATGCGCGTTGCATTGCGCCAGACCAGAACCGGGCTGCGGGCCATCAGGTCAACCTCGACCCGCTGGCCCCAGACCACGCGATCATCGCGGCGGTCGGTGTCTTCGACCAGACGTTCGAAATCCTCGAACCCCATCGCCGGATCGGCCAGCGCGTGCGCCAAATCGAGGATAGGGTTGTCCGCATCCTGCCGGTGCACCCGGTGCAGGGTCAGCTTGCGGGGATCGGGCAAGCCCTCAAACACCATCGACCCGGACTGATTGACCGGGGCCAACTGCGCCGGATCGCCGAACAGCAGCAGGGTGGGAAAGATTTCCTGCAGATCCTCGAACTGCCGGTCGTCCAGCATCGAGGCCTCATCGACAAAGCCGATATCCAGCGGCTCATCCCGGCGTTTCCAGCCGGTGATAAAGTCCGATCCGCGCAGACCGGCAGCGGCCAGAGCGCCCGGAATGGACTTGTTGTTCGCGTAAAAGGCAGCGGCCCGGTCCAGCGCTTCATCGGTCAGGCCTTCGATCTCGGGCCGGTCGTCATTGCCGGCCAGCCATTCAGCGATGCGTTCATATTCCGGGTCATAAACCGGAGTATAGAGAATGCGGTGAATAGTCGTGGCAGGCACGCCGCGCAACCGCAACACGCTGGCGGCCTTGTTGGTCGGGGCCAAAATCGCAAGGCTGCGCTTATCCCGCGATTTCCGGCTTTCAAAATCGCCTGAGACGATCTGAACGCCCGTCTCAGCCAACGCCTTGTAAAGCTCGGCCAGCAACAGCGTCTTGCCCGAACCGGCCTTGCCGATCACCGCCATTGTGCCCGATTTTCCGCCTCCCGGCAGCTTCAGCAGGGCGTCATCTTCCAGGTCAACACCGGCAGCGCGCAGCATCTCGGCAATGCTGTCAAAAGCGGCGGCCTGATCGTCAGAGAAAGTCACATTTGGCAAGGACATGGCGCGACCCTACAGGGCCGCGCCAGCCTTCACCAGATGCGGATTTGCGAAATCCGGCCGTTCACGCAGACAGCGCAAACCGGTGTTGCCGACCCGCGCCAAATGCGGTGTTGAACCACAGGTGCGACAGCTCGCGCGGGATGCCCGCACGCTCGGCCACGCGGTTGCAATCGTCGGCGGAATAGGGCCACAGGCCCACTGATATCTGATCACGCCCGGTGCCTTCGGTGCCCAGAACCTTGGGCGAAGAGCCGATCAGGCGATATATGCGGATCATGCGCGCGTCGAAGACGCCGGCGATGTGGGTCAGGCCGAAGCCTTCCATCATCTCGCCACCGCTCAGCATGATGGCCCCGGCGGTGTGCGGACTGGCGGTGCGAGACAGGCAGAAGCGCGTCACCTCCCAGATCAGAGGGCTGTGGATCGGTTTGCCGCCGGTCAGGTGGCCAAAGACCTCATTAACCATAACCGGCCCGGTCGTCGGCAGAACCCGCATCGAGCCGCCATGGCTGCCGTCCGCTTCTTCCCAAATGACGTAAAGCGGGTTGAGGTCATCGTACTGATCCCGCTCTTCCCCCTTGTCATTGACCTGGACATCCCACCCCAAGCGGGTTTTGAACTGATCCGCCCGGTCCCTGAACATCCCCTCGGCCAATACCGGAAATTTGTGCAACTCATCAGCATAGAGATAGCGCAACATGTCTTGTTCCCCTTGTCGTCCTGTGAAGGAACGAAGGGGGTACAAGCGCGTGGTTAATTTCCCGTTCGAAGGGCGTACGCCCGTTAAACGACTATTAATCCCCGGCTGAGGGCCGTTGCGATGGCATGAGTGGTATTTTGCGCGCCCAGCTTCGAGCGCGCGCTTTCGATATAAACCCGCAATGTATGCTCGGAAATCGACAGGGAATGGGCCACCTGCGCCCGGCTGTAGCCCAGCGCCAGCAGCGTCATCGCGTCAATTTCGCGGGGCGACAGGCTGCGCGGGGCGTCGGGTTGCCTGTCCACCTCGAATTCCAGCGCCTTGCGGTTAATGTAGTGCGCCACCAGGATCAGTTCGCGCCCATAGGTGGCGATGAAATCGGCCCAGACCTGATCGCTGCAGGAATGATTGACGGTGAACAGCGCGAATTGGCCATTGGGGCCGCGGATCGGGATCGAATAACCCTGATTGCCGACCCCATGGCTGCGCGCATCCTGCAAAAAAGCCTTGGCAACCTTTCCCGACCAATCCAACGACTTCCAGTCAACCGGATGAAACCGCTGGAAACAGCCCAAGATTACGGGGTCAATTCTGTGGTAATTCTTGTCCCGATACCGGTCCTCCCAGGCATCGGAATAGGTGGTGCAGCCGTATTGGTCCCCGGCGCCATCCACCCAGTGATATGTCAGATGTTCGACCTTCAGCCGGTCCCGTAGTCGAACAGCAACGCCAGTGAGTTCATCAAGCGTGTTGGTGTTTTCCAAATCCTGCAGGATTTGACTCAAATCGAGTTCTGTTCCCATGCGCGGGCGTCTGTGCCTCATCCTTCATGGACGCGATCTCGGCCGCTGCGATCAGCTTTGTGTCATCAAGCTGTTCCGCAAGCGTCGTTAACCCATTCGCAACGGCGAAAGCGTTAAGGTCCGACAAAACGTCCAATATCCAATCATTTTGCGCCATCAGGGTCTCACTGAATTAGTTAACGAAGGGTTAACACAACCATAACATGTGCCATGTTTATTGGCATATTCGCTGGTTTCTACTCCCCAAAAACAGCGGGGCAGATTTTTGTAAGGCCTTGAAAACGGGCAGGACCCAAATCAAGCGCAAAACACCCGCAAACCAGCGTCGCGGTCTGCGGGTGTCAGGGTCAACAACTGACGCGTGTGTCAGCCCGCGTCCAGAACTTCTTCAAGCGTGCGCAGCCCGGTCCGGGGCGATTGCACCAGCACCGACATGTTGCCCGGCTTATGCTCGTTGCGCATCATCTTCATATGCGCCTCGGGCAGGTCGTTCCATGTGAAAACTTCGGACATGCAGGGGTCCAGACGACGCTCGACCATCAGTTTGTTCGCGGCCGAGGCCTGTTTCAGATGCGCGAAATGCGAGCCCTGCAGGCGTTTCTGATGCATCCACATGTAGCGGACGTCGAACGTACAGTTGAACCCCGAAGTTCCGGCACAGATCACAACCATGCCGCCCTTTTTGACCACAAAGGTCGAAACGGGGAAGGTGCTTTCGCCAGGGTGCTCGAACACCATATCGACATTGTTGCCCTTGCCGGTGATGTCCCAGATCGCCTTGCCGAACTTGCGCGCCTCTTTGAACCACTCGGCATATTCCGGGGTGTTCACGGTGGGCAGTTGTCCCCAGCAGTTAAAGTCCCGACGGTTCAGAACGCCCTTGGCCCCCAGCCCCATAACAAAGTCACGCTTGCTTTCGTCCGAGATCACGCCAATCGCATTCGCACCTGCCGTGTTGATCAACTGGATCGCATACGAGCCCAGCCCGCCCGACGCGCCCCAAACCAGAACATTCTGGCCGGGTTTCAGATCATGCGGCTCATGCCCGAACAGCATACGGTATGCTGTGGCGAGGGTCAGGGTGTAGCAAGCAGCCTCTTCCCATGTCAGGTGCTTGGGACGCGGCATAAGCTGCTGGGCCTGCACGCGGGTAAACTGGCTGAATGAGCCATCCGGCGTCTCGTAGCCCCAGATACGCTGGCTGGTGGAATACATCGGATCGCCGCCGTTGCATTCCTCGTCATCGCCATCGTCCTGGTTGCAATGAATGACAACCTCATCGCCTACCTTCCAGCGCTTCACCTTGTCGCCCACGGCCCAGACGATGCCCGAGGCATCCGAACCGGCAATGTGATAAGGCGCTCTGTGGCCGTCAAACGGGCTGATCGGCTGGCCCAGCGCGGCCCAGACGCCGTTATAGTTGACGCCAGCGGCCATCACCAGAACCAGCACCTCGTTGCTGTCCAGTGCCGGAACATCGACAACTTCCTGCTGCATGGCCGTGATCGGCTCGCCATGGCGTTCCTTGCGGATGGCCCATGCGTACATCTGTTTGGGCACAAACCCCATCGGAGGGATTTCCCCCATTTCATAGAGGTCTTTCTCGGGTGCCTCGTACGACGCGATACCGCTTTCGGTGTCCAAAGCCATGCTGGCCTCCTCTTTCTTTCTCATTGCTTTTGCCGCGACGCAGAATCGCAGGCTTCATATGATGGGATATTGGCCGTTGCGCAATAATGCAACCGTTTTCGGCGCTAAATTGTAATTTTATGACCCAGCAGGTGCAGAATTTTCTTTTGCAGGTGCGGCGTCAGCCAATTTCAACCGGTCCGGGACCGATGCAGCATAGTATTCCAGCAGGTCCGTGCGCTGACCGGACAGCGACAGAACGTCCCCCTGCCGGAGCAGAATCCGGCGTTCAACCAGGATGTCGAGCGCGGCAGAGACCGCCTCAGCATAAGCTGCCGGTTGGGTGTTGTCCTGATCAAGCATGGCTTCGATCTGGGCCTGTGCATCAGACACCGACATGGTCTGGTTATCCCGCAGCAACGCGCAGGCCGCAGGCACGGGAACCACCGGGATGGCCCGGCCGAGACGGCGCATCAGTTCGCGCGCAAGGTCAGTCATCACATCCTCGCCATTGCCCGCGCGAAACTCCCGCAACGAGATCGGCATGCCATAGCGGACCGAGGCCACCCCGAACCGCTTGTACCGCCCAATCAGCCTGCGCCAGATCTGCTTCAGTATCCAACCGGTGATGACCCCGATCCGGGCCCGGAACCGCCGCTCGGACCCGAGCGCCGCGCGGGTCAGAATGGTATCCTCCAGCACCCGGTCGTAATTCAGCGCCACCGGCACAAACACCACGTCCCGCCCATCGGGCGAGGTTCCGTCCATGATGTATTTAAGCAATCCAAGCTTCGGGCGACCCAACGCCCCGGTCAGGCTCAGGCCGCCTTCGGGAAACATGGCTTGCGTCACGCCGGCCTCGGTCGCGTGGCGCACATAGCTGGCCAGCACTTGACGATAAAGCTCGTTGCCGGACTTGCGGCGGATAAAATAAGCCCCCATCGCCCTTATCAGGCGGCTTAGCGGCCAGACCCGCGCCCATTCACCCACCGCATAAGACAGCGCCGATTGCTGTGCCGCCAGATAAGTCACCAGCACGTAATCCATATTGCTGCGGTGGTTCATGACAAAGACAACCGTAGCGTCCGGGTCGATGTCTTTCACCGCCGCTTCGTCTTCGTAGCTCAGGCGCACGTCATAGAAGGTGTTGCTCAGCAGGCGCGCCAGACGGATGGCGAAGCTGAAATAGGCAAAGGCCGAGAAAGACGGCACAATCTCGCGCGCATAGCGGCGCGCCTTTTCCGAGGCGACGCCTTCGGGGATGCCTTCTTCCAGCGCATGTTGCTGCACCGCCTGACCCACCTGCGGATCATAGATCAGCCGCTGGATCATGTCGTGACGGCGTGCCAGTTTGAATGGCTGGATCGGCCGTTGCAGCCTTTTGTTCAGCCGCGAAACCGCCCGTTCCAGACGACGCCGAAAGAACCAGCGCACCGACGGAAACAGGAAATGCGACGCGAACGTGACCGCGGCAAAGATCACGATCAGCACGAAAAGCCAAAGCGGAAGTTCCACGGTCTGCGTCATGACTGCACACTGCCATCAATCGCGAACGCTCACAATCTGAACAATCTGGGAATGCCGCAACGCAGCGAATTGACATGTCCCGAAAATTGCGCTTTAGAGGCCTTGTACGTAATTTTGTTGCTCATCTGAAAAACGAGGCCCTTTATGACGCAGACGCAGAAAGATCGCCCCTGGCTCATCCGAACCTATGCCGGTCATTCTACCGCCAAGGCGTCGAACGAACTGTATCGCGGCAATCTGGCCAAAGGTCAGACCGGCCTGTCCGTGGCCTTCGATCTGCCGACGCAAACCGGATATGACAGCGATCATACGCTGGCGCGGGGTGAGGTCGGCAAGGTGGGCGTGCCGATTTGCCATCTGGGCGACATGCGGGTGCTGTTCGATCAGATTCCGTTGGAGCAGATGAACACCTCGATGACGATCAACGCGACAGCGCCGTGGCTGCTGGCGTTGTATATCGCGGTGGCCGAAGAACAGGGCGCGGATGTGTCCAAACTGCAAGGCACGGTTCAGAACGATCTGATCAAGGAATATCTGAGCCGGGGCACCTATGTCTGCCCGCCAAAGCCCTCGCTGAAGATGATCGCGGATGTGGCCGAGTATTGCTATACCAACGTGCCGAAATGGAACCCGATGAACGTGTGTTCCTATCACCTGCAAGAGGCTGGCGCGACGCCCGAACAGGAACTGGCCTATGCGCTGGCCACCGCCATCGCTGTGCTGGACGAACTGCGGCCCCGAGTGCCTGCCGAGGATTTCCCCGCGCTGTGCGGTCGGATTTCCTTCTTCGTGAATGCAGGCATTCGCTTTGTCACCGAAATGTGCAAAATGCGCGCCTTTGTCGATCTTTGGGATGAGATTCTGCAACAACGCTATGGCGTCGAGGATCCCAAATTCCGCCGATTCCGCTATGGCGTTCAGGTGAACTCGCTGGGGCTGACCGAACAGCAGCCGGAAAACAACGTCTATCGCATCCTGATCGAAATGCTGGCCGTGACCCTATCCAAGAAAGCCCGCGCCCGTGCGGTGCAACTGCCTGCGTGGAACGAGGCGTTGGGCCTGCCGCGCCCGTGGGATCAGCAATGGTCGATGCGCATGCAGCAGATTCTGGCCTATGAGACCGACCTGCTGGAATATGGCGACCTGTTCGACGGCAACCCCGCCGTGGACGCCAAGGTTGAGGAACTGAAAGAAGGCGCGCGCGCCGAACTGGCCAATCTGGACTCGATGGGCGGCGCGGTTGCGTCGATCGAATACATGAAATCCCGTCTGGTGGATTCAAACGCCGAGCGCCTGAACCGGATCGAGCGCAATGAAACGGTTGTGGTCGGCGTCAACAAATGGGTCGAGGGCGAACCGTCGCCCCTGCAGACCGAAGACGGCGGCATCATGGTGGTCGATCCGGCGGTCGAGCAGGATCAGATCAACCGCTTGAACGAGTGGCGCGCCGAACGCGACGACGCGGCGGTCACGGCGGCTCTGGCAGCGCTGCGCGAGGCGGCGCAAACCGGGGCGAACGTGATGGAGCCGTCCATTGCCGCCGCCAAGGCAGGGGCCACCACCGGCGAATGGGCCGAGGAGATGCGCAAAGTACACGGCACCTATCGCGGCCCAACGGGCGTGTCGGGGTCGGTCTCGAACAAGACCGAAGGGCTGGATGACCTGCGCGCCGCCGTCGATGCAGCCAGCGACCGGCTGGGCCGCCGCCTGAAATTCCTGGTCGGCAAGCCGGGGCTGGACGGGCATTCCAACGGAGCCGAACAGATCGCCTTCCGCGCCCGCGATTGCGGCATGGACATCAGCTATGAGGGCATTCGCCTTACGCCCGAGGAAATCGTCACCGCCGCGATCGAGGACGACGCCCACGTGATCGGTCTGTCAATCCTGTCGGGCAGTCATTTGCCTTTGGTTCAGGACGTCATGACCCGCCTGAAAGACGCGGGGCTGGCGCATATTCCGGTGATCGTTGGCGGCATTATTCCCGATGAAGACGCGGAAAAGTTGAAATCGATGGGCGTTGCGAAGATCTATACGCCCAAGAATTTCGAGTTGAATTCCATCATGGGGGACATCGTCACTCTGGTCGACCCGCAATCCATCGCGGCGGAATAACGAGCACTTTACCCTAATTCTCTGAATACCTATTTCCGATTAAACGGGAATGGAATATACCGGCATTTGCAATTCATACGGACAGGTATGTTTGCCGTGATTCAATACAGGTATGGAGAAGAATGATGGGGATCAATCTTGAAAGCATGTCGCGAAAAGAGCTTCTAAGTTTACGCGACAACGTTGAAAAAGCACTGGTAAGCGCCGAAAAACGCGAACGCCAGGAAGCACGGAAAGCCGCTGAAAAGGCCGCCGCTGAATTCGGATTTTCTCTGTCCGAATTGTCGGACGACGCACCGCGCAGCGCTAAGGGGTCAAAAGCAAAGGCAAAATATCGCAACCCCGCCGCGCCGGACCAGACCTGGACCGGTCGGGGTCGCAAACCGCAATGGGTTCATGATGCATTGAAATCGGGTGCAGATATTTCCGAGTTGGAAATCTAAAACAGGATTTGTCTCAGAATGACAATTCATATAGGCGCTGAAAAAGGCGAAATTGCGGAAACCGTTCTTTTGCCCGGTGATCCTTATCGGGCGAAATGGGCGGCCGAGACGTTTTTGCAAGACGTTAAGCAAGTCAATAACGTGCGCGGAATGCTGGGATTCACCGGTACGTGGAATGGAAATACTGTCACCATTCAGGGCAGCGGCATGGGGATGCCCTCGCTGTCGATCTACGTAAATGAACTGATCCGTGATTACGGGGCAAAGACGCTGATCCGCATCGGGTCCTGCGGCGGAATGCAGGACAGTGTCAATGTGCGGGATGTCATTCTGGCGATGACCTCGACCACGCTCAGCACCCCGTCGCGCGGCATCATGAAAGAGATGAACTTTGCCCCCTGCGCCGATTGGGGTCTGCTGCAGGCCGCCGCACAAGCGGCTGCAGCCAAGGGCACGCCAACCCATGTGGGCGGCATATATTCCTCGGACGTGTTCTATGATGAACGCCCGGACCTGAACGAACAGATGGTGCGCCACGGCATCTTAGGTGTCGAGATGGAAGCGGCCGAGCTTTACATCCTCGCCGCGCGCCACAAATGCCGGGCGCTGGCGGTGCTGACAGTGTCCGACCACCTGCTGACCGGCGAGGCGCTGCCCGCATCCGAACGCGAGCGCAGCTTTGGCGACATGGTCGAGATCGCGCTTGGGGCGGCCTTCCCCGCCAGTTGATCAAAGCCCATGCGTGCGATCATAGGCGTTGCGCGCAGGGCTGCTCCATCCCTGCAAGGCACCCTCGGCGGGGGCAAAGACCTCGACCAGCAGGGGGTGGCAGGGGGCGGTGTCCGAGGAATGCTCGGACGAGCAATCGCCACCTGGACAGGCGCTGAGATTGCCCAACAGGTCGATCTCGGCGAAGAACTCAAGGTAATCGCCCGGGCGCACGGGTGAGGCTTTCATGAAATACTGCCCGGTATCGCGCGTAAAGCCGGTGCACATGAACACGTTCAGCACATCATGCACCGCCGGTTCCGCCTGCGCCAGGGGGATGCCCTGATGATCGGCCAGCGCGCGGGTCAGGTTTGAATGGCAACAATGGTGGTACTGCGTTCCAGATAGCAGGTTGCCCGTATAAGGATCGCATCGGGTGCCGATCACGTCATGGACCGAACCGCCATACTCATCAATGCCATACCACCCCAGCGTATCCGCGGTGATCGTCGCCATCGGACGCATATGCGGAAAGCTGGACCACATCCGCTCGCCGGTCGTCAGGTGGGTGCCGTGCAGCGCGCGGGTTTTGCCGGAATAGAACCGTTCGGACAGGTCGTTCAGGTTCCACAGGTTCAGATCGCCTACCTGTGGCCCCTCGACCGAGGTGATGCGAAAGAAATACCCGGCGGGCACTTCGAAACAGCGCGCCTCTCGCGGCGGGATCAGCACCTCGCCCGTCTTTTGCGCTGTGCTGCGTGCGGTTTGGTACAGCGTCAGATCCGGCGGAGGCAGATCGTCGCTAGGATAGCAGATCACAGGCGCGACGGCACGGCGGGCTGCGGCGTCTTTCGGCGGTTGGGCTGGGTTCTGAGATTCGGTCATGGCGCCAACACTGGCCCAGTTCGCGCCGCCGGAAAAGCCCCTCCGCTACCCCTGCCCTTTCAGGCATTTGGTCGGTTCGGAATCGGATTGCGACACTGCGCCGCAAAAGCTGCAACGCCACTGGCCTTCTTTCCGGTGCTCGCGCCAGCGGCAATCGCGCGTCAACGAGGACGTGCGGGATCGCCACAAGAAATAGGCAAAGACACCGGCGGCCAGCAAAAGCAAAAGGACAGGCATATCTCTGCTTTGCCGATCACCTTCGGGAAATCAAGTGCGCAATCCTTTGATCAGGCCGCTTTGGTGTTGTCGGAGTTAAGGCCGGCATGGCTGCCGACCTTGAATATCGCTGCGGGCTACGCCGCCATACAAGCGTTCGCTTTGGCGGCCTGCGCTTCGGTGATGCCATTGCCTGGAACAAAGACCTCGGTTTGTTTGCCGTCCTGAAGGGTGTATTGGGTCGTGAATGAACCTTCAATTCCAGCTTGGCTGGCGCATTCCACCTGCTTGAAAACAAGATCCGCCCGATCACTGCCCGAACTACCGCACGCCGAAAGAACGGCGATTGCAGCAACGGACAGAGCCTTCAGTAGTGTTTGAGTCATTGATATTCTCCGATATTTCAATGCCCGCATAACACGAAAAAACCGGGAAGTTTCCATCCCGGGTTCGCATAATTTCTTTGGCTGTGATCAGACGGCGCGTTCCACCATCATCTTCTTGATCTCGGCAATCGCCTTGGCCGGGTTCAGCCCTTTGGGACAGGTCTTGGCGCAGTTCATGATCGTGTGGCAGCGATAGAGTTTGAACGGGTCCTCAAGCTCATCCAGACGTTCACCCGTTGCTTCATCGCGGCTGTCGATGATCCAGCGATAGGCGTGTAGCAAGGCGGCGGGGCCAAGGTAGCGGTCGCCGTTCCACCAGTAGCTTGGGCACGAGGTCGAACAGCTGGCGCACATCACACATTCATAAAGCCCATCCAGCTTACGGCGATCCTCGATGGACTGCTTCCACTCCTTCGCCGGACGGTTGGTCTTGGTCTCCAGCCACGGCATTATCGAGGCATGCTGGGCATAGAAATGGGTCAGGTCAGGGATCAGGTCCTTGACCACCGGCATATGCGGCAGCGGATAGATTTTCACGTCGCCCTTGATCTCATCCATGCCATAGATACAGGCCAGCGTGTTGATCCCGTCGATATTCATCGCGCAGGAGCCGCAGATGCCCTCGCGGCAGGAGCGGCGGAAGGTCAGGGTGGGGTCGATCTCGTTCTTGATCTTGATCAGCGCGTCCAGAACCATCGGGCCGCAGGTGTCCATATCGACGAAATAGGTATCCACGCGCGGGTTCTGCCCATCATCCGGGTTCCAGCGGTAAATCTGGAACTTGCGCACATTGGTGGCACCTTCCGGCTTGGGCCAGGACTTACCGGTGGTGATCCGGGAATTCTTGGGCAGGGTCAGTTGAACCATCTCAATTCTCCATTCAGCCTGTCCGGGCGCGTCTGGACGCGCCGCGATTATAGTGCCCCCAATGGGCAATGTTCACATCAAAATCGGATGAGAGCCAGTCCGCGATTGCCTGCGGCGCGTCCTCATCAATGTCAAAGCGCAGGAACCGGGGATTGCCGTCGAAATAGGTCTCAACCTCAGCATGGTGCACGTCATACATGCGCGCCCATCCCCTTTTTACCTCATCCGCTGTCTGGCCATTGGCCTTGCGGCAGCGTTCGAGATATCCGCCATTCGAATGCCGCGCGCGCGAGGCTATCCAGTCATCGCGGTTGCGCGTGTTCAGCAGGAAATAGGCATCCGGGTAGGCCGCATGCAATTCGCGAAAGAACCGCGTGCCGTCCAGCATGAAGCGCCCGTTGACAAAGGCCAGATCGGCAAAGGCGCGAGTTGCGCCGAACCCGTCCAGCGGTTTGCGGCCCATGGCGATATTCGTCATCATCCGCTGCGCAAGATTGTCGCCCAGGTCGTCCACCCAATGCACCGACGGAATCCCACTGGCCTGAAACAGCTTGTGGAACGAGGTCGTCGCACAGCGGTTCAGACCGATCAGCAGGATTTTGGGATCGCTTCCGGTGGGCTGCAGGACTTCAACGGTCATGAGGCGCACCCGGCAAGGCACAGCGCACGAGGTCCGTGCGCTGTACCTGCTTGTCTATGACGCCTGCGCACCACTGCTTCGCCCCTTAGAACGTCCGCGCCTTGGGCGCGATTTTCTTGAGGCTGATGCCGCCTTCATCCTCGGTGGTCAGCGGATCTACAATGACCGGGCGATAGCTGAGTTCAACGGTGTTGCCCTCAACCCGGCTTACGGTGTGGACGCGCCAGTTCTCGTCATCGCGTTCGGTGAAATCCTCATGCGCATGGGCACCACGGGATTCCTTGCGCGCTTCGGCACCGACGATGGTAGCGAGCGCGCTTGGCATCAGGTTGGTCAGTTCCAGCGATTCCATCAGATCGCTGTTCCAGACCAGCGAGCGGTCCGAAACCTGCAGATCATCCATCTTGGCGGCAATCGCGGTCATCTTCTCGACCCCTTCCGCCATGGTCTTGGCGGTGCGGAACACGGCCGCGTCCTGCTGCATGGTCTTCTGCATCTCAAGGCGCAGATCGGCGGTCGGAACCGCGCCACTCGCGTTGCGCACGGCGTCGAACCGGTCAAAGGCTTTGTCGACCGAGGCCTGGTTCAGCACCGGGTTCGGCGCGGCGGCATCAACCACCTTGCCCGCCCGGATCGCCGCCGCGCGGCCAAACACCACAAGATCGATCAGTGAGTTTGACCCCAACCGATTTGCTCCGTGGACCGAGGCACATCCGGCCTCACCCACGGCCATCAGGCCGGGGACCACGGCGGTCGGGTTGTCGGCGGTGGGGTTCAGAACCTCGCCCCAATAGTTGGTCGGAATGCCGCCCATGTTGTAATGCACGGTCGGCAGAACCGGGATCGGTTCCTTGGTGACATCCACACCGGCAAATACGCGGGCGGATTCCGAGATGCCCGGCAGGCGTTCGGCCAACGCCTCGGCGGGCAGGTGGCTCAGGTTCAGGTGGATATGGTCGCCGTCATCGCCGTGGCCGCGCCCTTCGCGGATTTCCATGGTCATGGAGCGGCTGACATAATCGCGCGGCGCAAGGTCCTTGTATTGGGGCGCGTAACGCTCCATGAACCGCTCACCTTCCGAGTTGGTCAGGTATCCGCCCTCGCCCCGGGCCCCTTCGGTGATCAGGCAGCCCGAGCCGTAGATGCCGGTCGGGTGGAACTGCACGAATTCCATATCCTGCAGGGCCAGACCCGCACGAGCCACCATGCCGCCGCCGTCGCCGGTGCAGGTATGGGCCGAGGTTGCGCTGAAATAAGCCCGGCCATAACCACCGGTCGCAAGCACCACCATCTTGGCGTTGAACACATGCATCGTGCCATCGTCCAGCTTCCAGCAGACGACGCCCTGACACTGCCCGTCATCGGACATGATCAGGTCGATGGCAAAGTATTCGATATAGAATTCAGCGTTGTTTTTCAGCGACTGCCCATACAGCGTGTGCAGGATCGCATGCCCAGTCCGGTCGGCGGCGGCACAGGTCCGCTGCACCGCGGGGCCTTCGCCGAACTCGGTGGTATGGCCGCCAAAGGGACGCTGATAGATCTTGCCCTCTTCTGTGCGGCTGAACGGCACGCCGTAATGTTCCAGCTCATACACCGCTTTGGGGGCCTCACGCGCCAAGTATTCCATCGCGTCGGTATCACCCAACCAGTCCGAACCTTTGACGGTGTCATACATATGCCACTGCCAGTGGTCGGGGCCCATGTTCGACAGCGACGCCGCGATGCCGCCCTGCGCGGCAACGGTGTGCGAGCGGGTCGGGAACACCTTGGTCACACAAGCGGTGCGCAACCCCTGTTCCGCCATACCCAACGTCGCCCGCAGCCCGGCGCCACCGGCACCGACCACAACCACGTCATATTCATGCGTTTCGTATTCGTATGCAGCCATTTCTTTCAGCTCCGGGAATTAAAGGGCGATGCGCGCGATGGCGAAGATGCCAGCCGCAGCCGCGCCGTAGGACAGGCAGGTAGTCAGGATGATCAGCACCTTCTCCATGGTGCCGTGGACATAGTCCTCAAGCATCACCTGCGCGCCTTCGGCAAAGTGTTTGAACCCGACCCCCAAGGTCAGCGCCGCGACAATCGCCGGGAAGGGGCGCGAATAGTAATCCAGCACCACGTCATAGGGCTGACCCAGAACCGGGCCGAATGTGAAGATGAACAGCGGGACAAGGATCAGCAAAGCCACCGAGCTGACCTTCATCCGCCAGAAATGAGCCGTCCCCGCCTTGGCCGATCCCAGGCCCATCGCGCGCTTGCGGTCTGTCAGATAACGCATATCAGGCCTCCTTTACGCGACGATCAGCAGGGTGAGAAGGGTCAGCACGACCGAGCCGATGACAACCGCCCAGCCCAGCTTGGTCGCTGTGGGCAGATCCAGACCAACGGCGCTGTCCCAGATCAGATGACGAATGCCCGCCAGTGCGTGATACCAGATGCCCCAGACCGACAGCGCCATAACCAGATCGCCGAGAACCGAGGTGATCACGCCATTCGCAACAGCAAAAGCCTCGGGCGAGGTCGCCGCAGCGAGGAACCACCAGACAATCAACAGCCCCGCGACGATCAGGGCGTTTCCGGTGATGCGCGTCAGGATGGATGTGACCGACGTCAGCTGTGGACGGTAGATCGACAGATGAGGCGATAACGGGCGGTTGCCCCGATTAACATCGGCCATGGCGGCTCCTTTTCGGTTGGCTTCCGAAGGTTTTACTGTTTTTTCCACGTCTGTCACGTGCTGCAGGTGCAGAAAAGGGTAATTTCGCCGCAAAACGGCAGAATGTCGCGCTATGTGATCACACAAAATAAACTCGTGATCACAAAACTCATTCCGTCCTTTCAATGTTAGCGATTTCAAGGCCAAAGCAATGTGATCACGAATCTGCGCCGCCTTATTTCAAGGCCGCCGTTTGCTGCGTCACTTCGCGCAGAAGCTTTTTTCTTATTCGCTCGGGGTAATCGTCAAATCCAGCGGCCGAGACCACAAAGGCCCCTTCGCCGACGATCACATTTTCAAAGAAATACGCCGTCAGGTCGGGTTCGCTTTCTTCGATGGCGATGGCATTCACCGTCACGCCCCGGCTGCGCAGAAGACTGTGAACCTGTGTCGGCTCGACCCCTTCGTTCGATATACCGTCGCCCGAGATATCAATCAGCAGACGTTTGCAATCTGACACGGCATCGAAGCTGGCCATCGTGGATTCAAGCGCCTCGCCTATGGCCGTCGAGAAGTTGCGCCAGACCCTTGGGTCGGCGGCCACCTGATCTGCGAAGCTGTCCAGTGCCTCAAAACTGTCGATCCGGGTCCAGGGGATCGTGGTCCTTTGGCGCGAGGCACCGGTCCACTGAACCAGCATCAATTGCGCCTGTCCCCGCACCAGCGCCTCGGACACCGCCGGATCGCGCAGACCGGTGGCCAGGCCATCCATCTGAATGCGGTATTCCTTGCTGTCGACCGAACCCGACACGTCCACGGCCAGCGCCAACGCAAGTTCACAGGCCCAAGCGGATGGGGCTAAGAAAACGCAAGCAGCAAGAGAGCGAAGCAGGACCATGACCCAAGGTTAGCACGGATGAAACGCCCTGCCTTCCTCAGAATCTCGTGACACGCGCGACGGGATCAGATCGGCATCAGCGCCCAGTAGTCGAGGTCCAGCAGCACGTCCGGCAGGTACTTGCCATCGGCACCCCGCAGTTCAAACGGCGTGCCACCCTTGGTCGCCACCAGACGCAGGCGCAATGCACCCACGCCCGGAACGCCGGTTTCGGCCCTGTCCAGAACCTCAGACCACGCTTTGATCGTATCGCCCGCGAAACAGGGGTTGGCATGGGCTCCGCCGTTCAGGCCTGCGATCATCTGCGCGTTTGCCAGACCATTGAACGACAGGGTCCGGGCCATTGAAATAACATGCCCCCCGTAAATCAGCCTGCCTTCGGGGCGGAAAGTCAGGTCGAAATGCACCTTGGCGGTGTTCTGCCAGAGGCGGGTGGCCAGCATGTGCTCGGCCTCTTCCACGGTGACGCCGTCCACATGGTCGATGGTTTCGCCGATTTCGTAATCGCCCCAGCGATGCGCCTCACCCGCTTGAGCGAAGTCATAGGCCGAAAAATCGAGGCCCTGCGGCACCACCAGATCATCCACCGCAAGCGCCGGTTTCAGATCGGGCACCACCGTTTCCGGCGCGGGGGCGTCGAGGTTCGATTTGCGCACCATCACCCAGCGCACATATTCGATCACCACCTCGTCGCGCTGGTTCAGACCGCGAGTGCGGACCCAGACCACGCCGGTCTTGCCGTTCGAGTTCTGTTTCAACCCGATCACCTGAGATTCGGCGCGCAGGGTATCGCCGGGATAGACCGGCTGCAGCCAGCGCCCCTCGGCATAGCCCAGATTGGCGACCGCATTCAGCGAGATATCGGGAACCGTTTTGCCAAAGACCACGTGAAACGCCGCCAGATCATCGATCGGGCTTTGCGGCAGGCCACAATTCCGGGCGAATTCATCCGAGGAATAGAGCGCGTGGCGCGCGGGGTAGAGCGCGTGATACAAAGCGCGCTCGCCATCCGTCACGGTGCGGGGTATTGCGTGATGCAGCACCTGTCCGACTGTGTAATCCTCGAAAAAACGGCCCGGATTGGTTTTCATTATTGCTGTCCCAGTTTCATGTCGGGGGAGTAGTCGGCGGCAACCTCTTTGGTTACAGCCTGCGCGCAGCGCATGACGTTGTTGGCCGCATCAAAGGCATAAGAGGGATCACCATACAGCGACCACCCCTTGGCCAGCGCGTCCGAGACCTTGTGGCAGAAGGCGGACGTGTCTTCCTCGGTCAGCAAGCGATAGAGTTTCGCCATGATGTCAGCTCCTTACGAGGGGAAGGGCGAGGGGCCGACAAGCCCGTGGATATAGCCGATGATGACGAACAACACGATCGAGGCGACAAAGAACATCGCGTCCTTGCCATAGGTGCCGGGTTCGCCCGGGTCCCAATTGGGCTGGGCGCGGTTGATCACCACCACCTCGGCCATGGCCCACAGGAACAATCCGCCGAACAGGATGATTGAAGCCAGATCGCCATTGACCAGCAGATGCGCAAAGGCCCAGGCGCGGAACCCGGCCAGTTGCGGGTGACGCATCCGGTGCAGCAGGCGGCCTTTCTGGCCTGCGGGGCTCATCATCCAGATCGCGATCAGCACCAGCAGGTTGTTGATATGCACCATGAAACTGGGCGGGGCCCAGACAAAGACGGTGTCGGTCATGCGATAGCCGAAGATCATCAGCAGCACCGCCGCGACCAGCGCCAGCGCCACCGCGCCCTTGCCCGCGTCGCCCATCGCCGCGCGCCGTTCGGGCATCACGCGTTTGAACAGATGTGCGGCCCACCACAGCGCCACACCAAGGATCAGAAGAACAAAACCCATCGCTGGCCTACCCCGCTTGCAAAGCTGTTATCGCCTCTGCTTTTGCCAGAGTTTCGCGGGCAGTTACAACGTGCAGATTTTCAACGATCCTGCCATCGACCACCGCAACCCCCTGCCCCTGTGCCTGAGCATCGTCAAAGGCGGCAATCTGGCGGCGGGCCAGATCGACTTCGTCCGCGGACGGCGCGAAGGCGGCGTTGGCGATATCGACCTGCGCGGGGTGGATCAGCGTCTTGCCGTCAAAGCCCATGTCGCGGCCCTGTTCACATTCGGCAGCCAGACCTTCGGTATCCTTGAAGGCATTATAGACCCCGTCGACGATAACCAGCCCCTCGGCCCGGGCGGCCAGCAGACACAGGCCCAGCGCCGTCATCATCGGCAGGCGGTCGGGGCGGAACCGGGTCCGCAGGTCCTTGGCCAGATCGTTGGTGCCCATGACAAACCCCGCCATCAGCGGATGGGCCGCGATCTGGGCGGCGTTCAGCATCCCGCGCGGGGTTTCCATCATCGCCCAAACGGGCAGATCGCCGGTGATCGCCGCCAGCGCATCCACATGATCGGGCGATTCCACCTTGGGCAAAAGGACCACATCCGCGCCCATGTCGCGCACAGTGGCGGCATCGGCGGCCCCCCATTCTGTATCCAGCCCGTTGATCCGCACGATCTTGACCCGCGCGCCATAGCCTCCGGCGGCCAGCGCGGCCCCCAGCGTGGCACGTGCGTTTTCCTTTTCATCGGCGGCAACCGCATCTTCGAGGTCGAAAATGATCGCGTCCACCGGCAGGCTGCGCGCCTTGTCCAGCGCTCGGTTGCGCGAGCCAGGGATATAGAGAACGGAACGATAGGGGCGTTGACGAGGGTCCACGGGCCTCTCCCTTTGAAATAAAGTTGCGCGAAATGGGGCATTTTTTGGCGGAAAGTTCAAGAGGAAAATCGCCGCGTTGCAGCATATGCGGTGCAACGCGCGTTGGGTTAACCGGATTTCGGTCTGTGGCGCGCACCCTGATGGCGAAAGGGAATCGAAAGGGGTTGCGGATGAAAACGCTGATCAAGATGACGATGGGGCTGGGGATCATGGTGCTGGCCGCGCAACAGGTCCGGGCGCAGACTTGCGCGCCGCGGGCGGATGTAATCGGGCGGCTGGCCGAGACCTATGGCGAGACGCGCCGCGCCATCGGCATCGCGCGGCAGGGCGCGATGATGGAGGTCTTTGCCTCGGACCGGACGGGAAGCTGGACCATTACCGTGACCTTGCCGGATGGGGTGACCTGCCTGATCGCCACCGGCCAGTCCTTCGAGGCGCTGGCCGAAGCGCTGCCCCCCAACGCTTAAGCGAGGGCGTCCCAGATCAGCTTGCTGCCGGTCAGGGTCAGCAGCACGTAAGCGATGCCGAAAAACAGGCGTTCGGACAGCATGAAATGCGCCCGGACGCCCAGCCATGCACCAAGGATGGCGAAGGGGGTCAACAGCAGATCCGCCAACGCGGTGTGCCATGTGAACAGGCCCAGATAGGCGAAGGGCACGAATTTCACCGCGTTGATCACCCAGAAGACCAGCACGGTCGAGGCCTGAAACTCGGTCTTTGTCAGGCGTTGCGACAGCAGATAGACGGCGGCGGGCGGGCCGCCTGCGTGGCTGACAAAGCTGGTGAACCCGGCAACCAGCCCCGCGAACAGGCCAGCCGGGGGCGGCAGGCGGTTGGCAAAACCCCTGATCCAGCCTTTGGACTGGGCCACGTGCCAGATCACGAAGCCGACCGAAATGCCTCCGATCAGCAGACGCAGCAGATCGTCATCGGTCGCGCGATAGAGCCACGCGCCCAGCGCCACGCCGGGCACCGCGCCCAGGATCAGCAGGCGGGAATCCGGCCAGCTCCAGCGCTTCCAATAGGGTTTCAGCGTGGCCACATCGATCACCATCAGGATCGGCAGCATCAGCGCCAGCGCCTGCCCGGGCGTCAGGATCAGCGCCAGAATCGACGAAGACGCAAAGGCCACCCCCGAGCCAAACCCGCCTTTGGATATCCCGGCGAAGATCACCGCCGGGATTGCCACGGCAAAAAACATCAGGTTCATCTCGAACATCCGGCATCCCGCGAATAGGCATGTGTTGCAGGCGGTTTAGCGCAACCGGCAGGGGCAGCGCAAACGGTATGCGGTTGTATGCCACGCTGCGACAGGCTTGCGCAGCGCCCGATTTGCGACTAGCACATCCGCGATTTCAAAACCCATCGGAGATATTCCAAATGGCCAGACCCAAGATCGCGCTGATCGGCGCAGGTCAGATCGGCGGCACGCTCGCCCACCTCGCAGCAATGAAAGAACTGGGCGACGTCGTCCTGTTCGACATCGCCGAAGGCACCCCCGAAGGCAAGGCCCTGGACATCGCGGAATCCGGCCCCTCGGAAGGGTTCGACGCCAAGCTGAAGGGCACCCAGTCCTACGCGGACATCGCAGGCGCGGACGTCTGCATCGTCACCGCCGGCGTCCCCCGCAAACCGGGCATGAGCCGCGACGACCTGCTGGGCATCAACCTGAAGGTCATGAAGTCGGTCGGCGAAGGCATCGCCGCCAACGCGCCGGATGCGTTCGTCATCTGCATCACCAACCCGCTGGACGCGATGGTCTGGGCGCTGCGTGAATTCTCGGGCCTGCCGCATAACAAGGTCTGCGGTATGGCGGGCGTTCTGGATTCGGGTCGTTTCGCGCATTTCCTGTCGGAAGAGTTCAACGTCTCGATGCGCGACGTCACCGCGTTCGTTCTGGGCGGCCACGGCGACACCATGGTGCCGTCGGTGCGCTATTCCACCGTCGCCGGTATCCCCCTCCCCGATCTGGTCGAGATGGGTTGGACCACGCAGGACAAGCTGGACGCCATCGTGCAGCGCACCCGTGACGGCGGTGCCGAAATCGTGGGTCTGCTGAAAACCGGCTCGGCCTTCTATGCGCCTGCCACCTCGGCAATCGAAATGGCCGAGGCCTATCTGAAAGACCAGAAACGCGTCCTGCCCTGCGCCGCCTATTGCGATGGCGAGCTGGGCGTCAAGGGCATGTATGTGGGCGTCCCGACCGTCATCGGTGCCGGCGGCATCGAGCGGGTGGTCAACATCAAGCTGAACGACGAAGAACAGGCCGGTTTCGACAACTCGGTGAACGCGGTTAAGGGTTTGATTGAGGCCTGTAAGGGCATTGATAACTCGCTGGCCTAAGGCAACCGCCAGACGATTTTGAAACCGGCCCTCATCTGGGCCGGTTTTCATTTGCGGCTACCGCATCCGGCCCAGAATGTTGGCGCAAACGTCGCAAACGCCTTTTTTGAATGTGTTTTCCGGCGGAGCTGGCCAGACGACGAATCATCCCAAGCATTGCTTTTTTCTTTGTGATCACACCCCAAAAACCTGTGATCACAAATATGGAAAATCTTCGTGAAAATCTTCTCCTCTGTCAAAAAAGCCTTTAAACTTGACCCTTAGACACGCCAATAACGGTGTAATCGTAGTCAGACGGGACAATTTCGATGAACATTCACGAATATCAGGCCAAAGCGCTTCTTCGCAGCTATGGCGCTCCGGTCTCCGACGGTCGCGCGGTTCTGCGCGCCGAGGAAGCCAAAACCGCAGCCGGTGAACTGGATGGGCCCCTGTGGGTCGTCAAGGCGCAGATCCATGCGGGCGGGCGCGGCAAGGGCTCGTTCAAAGAGGCCGACGCCGGTGAAAAGGGCGGTGTGCGTCTGACCAAATCGGTGGAGGAAGCCGCCGAGGAAGCCAAGAAGATGCTGGGCCGCACGCTGGTCACGCATCAGACTGGCCCCGCGGGCAAGCAGGTCAACCGCATCTATATCGAGGCCGGTTCGGGCATTGAGCGGGAACTGTATCTGGCCCTGCTGGTGGATCGCCAGACCAGCCGGATTTCCTTTGTCTGCTCGACCGAAGGCGGCATGGATATCGAAGAGGTGGCGGCTGCCACGCCTGAAAAGATCCTGTCCTTCTCGGTGGACCCTGCCACTGGTTATCAACCCTATCACGGCCGCCGCATCGCGTTCTCGCTGGGTTTGGAAGGCGCGCAGGTCAAGCAATGCGTCAAGCTGATGAACCAGCTCTATAACGCCTTCGTCGAGAAGGATATGGAGATGCTGGAGATCAACCCGCTGATCGTCTCGGACAAGGGCGACCTGAAAGTGCTGGACGCCAAGGTCGGTTTCGACGGCAACGCGGTCTATCGCCACCCGGATATTGCCGAGCTGCGCGACACGACCGAGGAAGACCCCAAGGAATTGGAAGCCTCGAAATATGACCTGAACTACATTGCGCTGGATGGTGAGATCGGGTGCATGGTCAACGGTGCCGGTCTGGCGATGGCCACGATGGACATCATCAAGCTCTATGGGGCCGAGCCTGCCAACTTCCTCGACGTGGGCGGTGGTGCGACCAAAGAGAAAGTGACCGAAGCGTTCAAGATCATCACCTCGGACCCGCAGGTCAAAGGCATTCTGGTCAACATCTTCGGCGGCATCATGCGCTGCGACGTCATCGCCGAGGGCGTTGTTGCTGCGGTGAAAGAGGTCGGCCTGCAGGTTCCGCTGGTCGTGCGTCTGGAAGGCACGAATGTCGAGAAAGGCAAAGAGATCATCAACAGCTCTGGCCTGGACGTGATCGCCGCGGACAACCTGAAAGACGGCGCCGAGAAGATCGTTAAGGCGGTTAAGGGTTGATGGGTAAAAAGCTCACCATCTTTGCAATTGCCACAGGTCTGTTCACGTTCTCCTCTGTCGCTTTTGCAAGCGAGAAAGTGCTGCCATCACGTGCAGAGCTGTCTTCAATCACAAAAGCATGTTTACTGGCCGTAACTGGGACAGTCGACACGCTGGATCTTACGGAATTTGGCTACAAAGTTACGAGGGCTAACTCAAAAAAGCTCGACTACAAAAGGCGAAACAAAGTCGTTTCTTTCAACACGCCGTTTGTTTCCACCTTGGAATACAGCCGAAGCTTGGAAGGTCGCTCTGGCTTTACGTGGCTTTGCCAGTTGGAGGGCTTCTACGGCATGGACGTCAAGGACGCCCAAGAGATCATTGTATCTGAACTCAAAGCGGCGGGATATACGCAGGATTCTGCTCCTCGGCGCGGAAACTCAACCAAGTGGGTGAAGGGGCAGCGCGCGATCAAAGTGGATGTTTTTTTTAAACAGTCTTCTGGTGATTTCGCCAAGCTGACCATGTCCACACGCTAACCGTACCTCAGAAATCAGGAGACTCCTAAAAATGGCAGTCCTCATCGACGAAAATACCAAAGTGATCTGTCAGGGCTTTACCGGCTCGCAGGGCACATTCCACAGCGAACAAGCCATCGCCTATGGCACCAAGATGGTCGGCGGTGTGACCCCCGGCAAAGGCGGGATGACGCATCTTGACCTGCCCGTGTTCAACTCGGTCCACGAGGCCAAGCATGTTACCGAAGCGAACGCATCGGTGATCTATGTGCCGCCGCCCTTTGCGGCTGACTCGATCCTTGAGGCGATTGATGCCGAGATGGAGGTGATCGTCTGCATCACCGAAGGCATCCCGGTTCTGGACATGATGAAGGTGAAGCGCGCGTTGGAAGGCTCGAACTCGCGCCTGATCGGGCCGAACTGTCCCGGCGTTATCACGCCCGACGCCTGCAAGATCGGCATTATGCCCGGCCATATCCACAAGCGCGGCTCGGTTGGTGTTGTGTCACGTTCGGGTACGCTGACTTATGAGGCCGTCAAGCAGACCACCGATGTGGGTCTGGGCCAGTCCACCTGTGTGGGCATCGGCGGCGACCCGATCAAAGGCACCGAGCATATCGACGTGCTGGAATGGTTCCTGGCCGATGACGAAACCCACTCAATCATCATGATCGGTGAGATCGGTGGCTCGGCCGAGGAAGAAGCCGCGCAGTTCCTGGCGGATGAGGCCAAGAAGGGCCGTTCGAAACCCACCGCTGGTTTCATCGCTGGCCGCACGGCGCCTCCGGGCCGCCGCATGGGCCACGCGGGCGCGATTGTCGCCGGTGGCAAGGGTGGAGCCGAGGACAAGATCGAAGCCATGCGCAGCGCCGGTATCGTCGTGGCCGAAAGCCCCGCGACGCTGGGTGAGGCTGTGCTGGAAGCGATTGGCTGATGGCAAACCGACTCTCCAAAGGCGCTGAGGGCAGCGCCCGATCCTGGGTGGGTGCTGCAAGCGCCCTCCCGGGGGGAGGGTCGGGCGCTGCCCGGCGTTGCCGCCGGGCGGGTGCATTATTCGCCGCCCTGAGCGTTCTGTGCGGCCCCTCACATGCATCCGGTGAAACGGAAACCTTCCGCGAGGCACTGAGCCTGTGTTCAGACCTCGGAAACGACGTTGCCGCCGTTGATGGCGAGTTGAATAAGCTCGGCTGGCAGGCCGCCGACACCCAGCAAACGAGTTTGAACGTGCTGTTCTGGTCATTGTTTGCGCGGGACTTCGCGGTCTTTGGCGACGAAGCCCTCGAACTGATGGCAAATAGCAACGACTTTGGCACGCAGCTTGGGTATTTGATTGTCAATGCTGACTTCATGGCCGCCTCAATTCTGGGCAACTCTGCGCTGCCTCCGAACCAGCCCGCATATAGCAAAGGCGAGTACCGACTGGCAGTTCTCGGCGTAAGCCTCGGTAAAGGTTATTGCATCATGGCGGGACCCAGCAGCATCCTTGATGCCGCAACACAGCTCGACAGTTTTGCGGAGAAGTGGCCCGAGGACATGCCAAAAAGCAACCGGGACGGCGTGACAGCCTTGTTTGGAACGGCGGGCAACGCAAATATCTTTGCCGCCAATCTGGACGAACCGGCACTCAGAACGCTCTATTCATCGACGACAATCGAGCTCCCCGAATCCAGAAGAACATTCGATCCGCAAATCTTCGATGCTCTGCCACCGGCAGTCATCAGTATCTCCCCCACTAAGCTTCAGTGAGGTAGCCCAATGACCTTCTCTGACGCCATCCGCACCTGTTTCGCCAAGTTCTTCACCTTCTCAGGTCGTGCCACGCGGCCCGAATACTGGTTCTTTTTCCTGTTCATCGTGATCTGGAACATCATCGCCGGGATCATCGATGCGCAGTTCTTTACTCAGGTCACCGAAACGCAAACCGATGAGGTTAAGGCCGTTACCGCCACGTCCTCGGCGCCGGTGCAAAGCATCGTGACACTGATCGTTTTCATCCCGCATCTGGCCGTCGCGTGGCGGCGGATGCATGATACCGGACGCAGCGGGCTTTATGCGCTGCTGCCGATCCTTCTGACCCTCGGGGCCTTCGCCGTTCTAATCTTTGGCATCGGCCTTGCGTCCAGTTTCCAGCATGGCGGCAATTTGGACATTCTGTTCACCCGTGCCACTCTGCTGATCGTTATTCCGACACTGCTTGTCTTGTTTGTGTCGCCTCTCCTGGTTCTGTGGTGGCTGGCCCGCCCCAGCCAGCCAGGCACCAACCAATACGGTCCCAACCCATATGAGGTAGCCCAATGACCGAACACTCGCCCAACTCTGCCTTTCATGCCTCAAGCTTCATGCAGGGGCATAATGCCGAATATCTGGAACAGCTTTATGCCCAATACACACGGGATCCCGGTGCGGTCGATGCCGCCTGGGGTGAGTTCTTCCGGGCCATGGGCGACGCCGTGCCGGATATCCAGCGCGAGGCCGACGGGCCATCCTGGGCGCGCACCGACTGGCCTCCGATGCCTGCCGATGATCTGACCGGTGCGCTGACCGGCGAATGGGCCGAGATTGACGCCAAGGCGGCGGGCAAGAAGATCAAGGAAAAGGCTGCCGATACCGGCGTGAAGGTCAGCGAGGACCAGATCAAGCGCGCGGTGCTGGACAGCTTGCGGGCGCTGATGTTGATCCGGGCCTATCGCATCCGGGGCCATCTGGCCGCCAATCTGGACCCGCTGGGCATGCGCGCGGCCAGCACCAGCCCCGAGCTGGACCCAAGAACCTACGGGTTCACCGATGCCGACATGGATCGCCCGATCTTCATCGACAACGTGCTGGGGCTGCAGGTGGCCAGCATGCGGCAGATCGTCGAGATCGTGAAACGGACCTATTGCGGCACCTTCGCGCTGCAATACATGCATATCTCGGACCCGGAACAGGCCGCCTGGCTGAAGGAACGGATCGAGGGCTATGGCAAGGAAATCGCCTTTACCAAGGAAGGCCGCAAAGCGATCCTGAACAAGATGGTCGAGGCCGAAGGGTTCGAGAAATTCCTGCACGTCAAGTACATGGGCACCAAGCGCTTCGGTCTGGACGGTGGCGAAAGCCTGATCCCGGCGATGGAGCAGATCATCAAGCGCGGCGGTGCCTTGGGGATCAGGGATATCGTGATCGGCATGCCGCACCGCGGGCGTCTGAACATCCTCGCCAATGTGATGCGTAAGCCATACCGCGCCATTTTCAACGAATTTCAGGGCGGCAGCTTCAAGCCCGAAGACGTAGATGGCTCGGGCGACGTGAAATATCACCTCGGCGCGTCGAGTGATCGCGAGTTCGATGGGAACTCGGTCCACCTGTCACTGACCGCCAACCCCTCGCACCTTGAGGCGGTGAACCCGGTTGTGTTGGGCAAGGTCCGCGCCAAGCAGGATCAGTTGAAGGATACCGACCGGACGGCGGTTATGGGCATCCTGCTGCATGGCGACGCGGCGTTTGCTGGTCAGGGCGTTGTGGCCGAAGGCTTCGGCCTGAGCGGCCTGCGCGGGCACAAGACCGGCGGCACCATGCATATCGTGGTGAACAACCAGATCGGCTTTACAACTGCGCCGCATTTCAGCCGCTCCAGCCCCTATCCCACCGATATCGCGCTGATGGTCGAAGCGCCGATCTTCCACGTGAACGGTGACGACCCCGAAGCAGTTGTTCACGCCGCTAAGGTAGCCACCGAGTTCCGCCAGAAGTTCCACAAGGACGTGGTGATCGACATCTTCTGCTATCGCAGGTTTGGCCATAACGAGGGCGACGAGCCCATGTTCACCAACCCGATCATGTACAAGAAGATCAAGACCCATAAAACCACGCTGAGCCTCTACACTGAGCGGCTGGTCAAGGACGGGCTGATCCCCGAAGGCGAGATCGAGGATATGAAGGCCGCCTTCCAGGCCCATCTGAATGATGAGTTCGAGGCCGGGAAAGACTTCAAGCCCAACAAGGCCGACTGGCTGGACGGGCGCTGGTCGCATATGGACAAAAGCAAAGAGGAATATGTGCGCGGCGAAACCGCCATTGCTCCGGACACGATGGCCGAGGTCGGCAAGGCCCTGACCCATGCACCGGACGATATCGCCGTGCACAAGACAGTGGCCCGCCTGCTGGACCACAAGAAGCAGATGTTCGACTCTGGCAAAGGCTTCGACTGGGCGACGGGTGAGGCATTGGCCTTTGGCTCGCTGCTGACCGAGGGGTATCCGGTGCGCCTGTCCGGTCAGGACGCCACGCGCGGGACATTCTCGCAGCGCCACTCGGGGTTCATACATCAGGACACTGAGGATCGGTATTACCCGCTGAACAACATCCGCAAGGGTCAGTCGAAATACGAAGTGATCGACTCGATGCTGTCGGAATATGCGGTGCTGGGGTTCGAATACGGCTACTCGCTGGCGGAACCAAACGCGCTGACCCTGTGGGAGGCGCAGTTTGGCGATTTTGCCAATGGTGCGCAGATCATGTTCGACCAGTTCATCAGCTCGGGCGAAAGCAAATGGCTGCGGATGTCAGGTCTCGTCTGCCTGTTGCCGCACGGGTTCGAGGGGCAGGGCCCCGAACACAGCTCGGCGCGGTTGGAGCGGTTCCTGCAGATGTGCGGTCAGGACAACTGGATCGTGGCGAACTGCACCACGCCTGCGAACTATTTCCACATCCTGCGCCGTCAGCTGCACCGCACCTTCCGCAAACCGCTGATCCTGGTGACGCCGAAATCGCTGCTGCGGCACAAGCTGGCGGTCAGTACGGCGGATCAGTTCACCACCGGCTCCAGCTTCCACCGGGTGCTGTGGGATGATGCGCAGCACGGGAATTCGGACACTAAACTGGTCAAAGACGACAAGATCAAACGGGTCGTTCTGTGTTCCGGCAAGGTTTACTATGACCTGCTGGAAGAGCGCGACGCGCGCGGCATCGACGACGTCTACCTGATGCGAATCGAACAATACTACCCCTTCCCGGCGCATTCGCTGATCAACGAGCTTGAGCGCTTCAAAGGGGCCGAGATTGTCTGGTGTCAGGAAGAGCCCAAGAACCAGGGGGCCTGGACCTTTATCGAACCCAATATCGAATGGGTCCTGACCCGCATTAAGGCCAAACACACACGGCCACGCTATGTGGGCCGCGCCACATCCGCTTCGCCCGCGACGGGTCTGGCCAGCCAACACAAAGCCCAACAAGAAGCGCTGGTGAACGAAGCGCTGAGCATTGAAGGAAAGTAATGATGTCCATTGAAGTTCGTGTTCCCACGCTGGGCGAATCCGTCACCGAAGCCACGGTTGCAACCTGGTTCAAGAAACCCGGCGACGCCGTGGCGGTGGATGAAATGCTGTGCGAGTTGGAGACTGACAAGGTGACAGTCGAGGTCCCCTCTCCGGCGGCTGGCGTCATGGGTGAGATTGTCGCCGCCGAAGGTGAAACGGTTGGCGTCGACGCGCTGCTTGCGACCATCGCGGCAGGCGAAGGCGCAGCCCCCGCGCCCGCAGCGGCCCCTGCCCCTGCGGCGGCTCCAGCGGCATCGGGTGGCAGCGTTGACGTGATGGTGCCCACTCTGGGCGAATCCGTAACCGAGGCGACCGTTTCCACATGGTTCAAGCAGGTCGGCGACAGCGTCGCGCAGGATGAGATGCTGTGTGAGCTGGAAACCGACAAGGTCTCGGTCGAGGTTCCGTCCCCGGCGGCGGGCGTTCTGGCCGAGATCGTGGCCCCCGAAGGCGCAACCGTGGATGCCACAGCCAAGCTGGCGGTGATTTCCGGCGCGGCGGCGAGTGCAGCGGCAGCCCCGGCGGCACCTGCGGCGGCTCCCGCAGCAGCGGCAAGTGGCAAGGACGTCGCAAACGCGCCGTCTGCCGAGAAAGCCATGGCCGAGGCCGGTCTCTCTGCCGATCAGGTCACCGGCACGGGCCGCGATGGCCGCATCATGAAAGAAGACGTGGCAAATGCCGTTGCAGCAGCGGCCTCGGCCCCAGCGCCTGCGGCGGCTGTGCCCGCCCCCGCTGCCCAGGCCCCGCGCGCGCCTGTCGCCGCCGAGGATGCCTCACGCGAGGAACGCGTGCGCATGACCCGTCTGCGCCAGACCATCGCCAAGCGCCTGAAGGACGCGCAGAACACCGCCGCGATTCTGACCACCTATAACGAGGTGGACATGACCGAGGTGATGGCCCTGCGCAACCAATACAAGGACCAGTTCGAGAAGAAGCACGGCGTACGTCTGGGCTTTATGTCCTTCTTCACCAAGGCCTGCTGTCACGCGCTGAAAGAAGTGCCCGAGGTGAATGCCGAGATCGACGGCACCGACATCGTCTATAAGAACTTTGTCCATATGGGCGTGGCCGCCGGTACGCCTCAGGGTCTGGTGGTTCCGGTGATCCGCGACGCGGATTCGATGTCCTTCGCAGCGATCGAAAAAGCCATCGCCGAAAAGGGCAAGCGCGCCCGTGACGGCAAGCTGTCGATGGCCGAGATGCAGGGCGGGACCTTCACCATCTCGAACGGCGGTGTCTATGGCTCGCTGATGTCTTCGCCCATTCTGAACCCACCGCAATCGGGCATTCTGGGCATGCACAAGATCCAGGACCGCCCGATGGTTATCAATGGTGAGATCAAGATCCGCCCGATGATGTATCTGGCCCTGTCCTATGACCACCGGATCGTCGATGGCAAAGGAGCCGTGACCTTCCTTGTTCGCGTGAAAGAGGCGCTGGAAGACCCGCGCCGCCTGCTGATGGATCTGTAATCATGGCAACGCATGTACTCTGGCAGGCCGATGTGGCCGATTTCGACGCCTGGCTGAAAGTGTTTCGTGAGGATAAGCCGATGCGCAAGGCCGCGGGCATCCGCGACCTGCACGTCTGGCGCGACCCTGATCAGCGCGACCATGCGATTGCCATGTTCGAGGTTACGAATCTGGACAAGGCCCGGGCCTTTTTTGGGTCCGAGGAATTGGCGATGCACCACGAACGCGGCGGCATCGCCCATATCTCGATCAAGTTGCTCGAGCCGGTCTGAGCCAAACCACGTCGCCCCGATCAGGGCGACGTGACCACTTAATGCCCGGGAACCTTGTGCTCTTAGACTGACGACGTAGCTGGCTAGAGTTTGCTTCTCATGGAAAAGTTCTCAAATCTAATAGGTATAATTGAGAAGATCGTGATTATTTTTGTCGCGACTGCAGCATTATTCCCAATGTACCAGTGGATAGCCGAATCAGACATGCGCGTGCTTCAGCGCACAACAGAGGTCATAAAAGCGGTGGAATACTGCGAAGAGTTTCAAGAGCAAGCATCAAACAGGAATATGAACCTGGCTGAGATCGATGTTAAAGAAGAAATTTGCAGTGTTATCTACTCGCAGCTGGAATCTTGGTACCGAGACGTTTTCGATGGCTAACTCTATGAAAATTGCAAGACGCTCGTTCCGAAAGAATGGCAAGCTAAACGGCCATATAAGCCTTGCCACGCTCAGGAAAATAAGCGGTAAACTTAATAACACTGACTTGGGAACAGAGTCGGTTTTCGGAAGGAAAGTAACCCATGTCTCAATATGACGTCATCGTAATCGGAGCCGGCCCCGGCGGCTATGTCTGCGCCATCCGCTGCGCCCAACTGGGGTTGAAAACCGCCGTGGTCGAAGGGCGCGAGACGCTGGGCGGCACCTGTCTGAACGTCGGCTGCATCCCGTCCAAGGCGCTGCTGCATGCCAGCCACCAACTGCATGAGGCCGAGCATAACTTTGCCAAGATGGGCCTGAAGGGCAAATCACCGTCGGTCGATTGGAAGCAAATGCAGGCCTATAAGGACGAGGTGATCGAGGGCAACACCAAGGGCATCGAGTTCCTGTTCAAGAAGAACAAGATCGACTGGCTGAAAGGCTGGGGCTCGATCCCCGCCGCTGGTCAGGTCAAGGTCGGTGACGAGGTGCACGAAGCCAAGAACATCATCATCGCCTCGGGGTCCGAGCCATCGGCGCTGCCGGGTGTCTACGTGGATGAAAAGGTCGTTGTCACCTCGACCGGAGCGCTGTCTCTGGGCAAGATCCCAAAGAAGATGGTGGTGATCGGTGCCGGTGTGATCGGACTGGAACTGGGCTCGGTCTACAGCCGTCTTGGGGCCGAGGTGACGGTGATCGAGTTCCTCAAGGAAATCACGCCGGGCATGGACCCCGAGGTGCAGAAGACCTTCCAGCGTATCCTCAAGAAACAGGGCCTGACCTTCGTCATGGGCGCGGCGGTGCAAAAGACCGAGGCCACCAAGACCAAGGCCAAAGTGACCTACAAGTTGCTGAAAGATGACAGCGAGCATGTGATTGACGCCGACACCGTGCTGGTCGCCACGGGTCGCAAGCCGTTCTCGGATGGCCTGGGGCTGGAGGCTCTGGGCGTCGAGATGACACCGCGCGGTCAGATCAAGGTGGGTGCTGACTGGCAAACCAACGTGCCGGGCATCTACGCCATCGGCGACGTGACCGAAGGCCCGATGCTGGCCCATAAGGCCGAAGACGAGGGCATGGCCGCCGCCGAGCAGGTCGCTGGCAAGCATGGCCATGTGAACTATGGCGTCATTCCGGGCGTGATCTACACCTGGCCCGAGGTCGCCAATGTCGGCGAAACCGAAGCGACGCTAAAAGAACAGGGCCGTGCCTATAAGGTCGGCAAGTTCATGTTCATGGGCAACGGCCGCGCCAAGGCAAATTTCGCCGCTGACGGGTTTGTCAAAATCCTTGCCGACAAGGACACCGACCGCATTCTGGGCGCACACATCATCGGCCCAGCCGCGGGCGATCTGATCCACGAGGTCTGCGTTGCGATGGAATTCGGTGCCTCTGCCGAAGATCTGGCCCTGACCTGCCACGCGCATCCGACCTATTCGGAAGCCGTGCGCGAGGCGGCGCTGGCTTGTGGCGACGGTCCAATCCACTCGTGAACCTGTAAGGGTTGAAAGCTCGGGATGCGAGGCTCTGCCTCGCGCTCCGGGATATTTTTAGCCAGATGAAGAACGGATCCCCTGCTTCATCTGGCTCTAAATATCCCGGGGGAGTCGCGGCTTGCCGCGGCGGGGGCAGAGCCCCCTTTTCTACCACATCGTCTTGGCGGCGCGCGCTCCCCATTCCTGGTCATAGCGTGCGCCACCTTCTTCTCCGGCGGTCATTTCGGCCAGAATCTCTCCGACACTTGGCAAGCCCTCAGCATCATCACCACCTGCCCATGTCTGCGCGCGCATCAGCGCGCGGGCGCATTGGGTGTAAATCTCGGCAATTTCGATAACGATGACGGTTGCGGGTTGTTTGCCGAGTTTTTCGAACCGGGTGCGCAGGGTTTCGTCCGCCGTCAGGCGCGCCGCGCCGTTCACGCGCACGACGTTGTTCGAGCCGGGCACAAGGAACATCAGCGACACGCGCGGGTCGCGCACGATGTTGCGCAGGCTGTCCAGGCGGTTGTTTCCGCGCCAGTCGGGCAGCGCCAGCGTACCTGGGTCCAGTTCCAGCACAACAGGGCCCTCATCGCCGCGCGGGCTGCCATCGACGCCTTCTGGCCCGACGGTGCTAAGCATACAAAGCCGCGCGGTCATGATCCATTTGCGATAGAGCGGCGTCAGCCGATGGGCCACCTTGCGCAAAGACCGCGCGCCGGGCGTACCATACAAACCCTCAAGCGTTGCGATATCTTCAATGAACTCCATCCGGATCAAACCCCACTTCGCGCATCAATTCGTTCGAGCGTGTTTCGATAACCGTCTCCAGTCGCCCGAGGAACGCATCCCGCCCCACGCCCGGCTCGATCGGGTCGAGGAAATCGACAATCGCCAGTCCCGGCTTGCGCAGGACACCAGTACGCGGCCAGAACACGCCCGCATTAGTGGCGACGGGCACACAGGGAAACCCGAGGCCCTCGTACAGGACGGCGGTGCCGACCTTATAGGGTTTCTGCGCCCCCGGCGCGACCCGTGTGCCTTGCGGGTAGATGACCAATTGCCCGGGCTCGGCGAATTCCTTGGCCACGTCCTTGACCATCTTGGCCACCGCCGCACCCTTTTTGCCGCGATTGACCGGGATACAGCCCAGACGTCGCGCATACATGCCGATGACCGGCGTCCATAGCAGTTCCCTCTTCATGATGAACTTTCCGTGGGGAATGGCACTGAAGATCATGATGATGTCGAGAAACGATTGGTGTTTGGCCGCAATCACCACTTCGCCCGTCGGGGGTGTTCCGCGCACCTCGCTGCGGATACCAACCATCCAGCGGGTCAGCCACAGCGTCGTGCGGGCGTAGGTCATGCAGGCACTCGACGCGCCGCGTTTAGAAAACACCGCATAGGGCAGGAACAGGATGCCAAGGATCAGCATCCAGACATAGATCGTGATCATGAAGATCAGCGAGCGCACCCATTGAACCGCCATAAGCATCACGAAAGCTCCTTTAGTTTCCGGCGTGCGGCGTTCCATGTGGCAAAAAACGCCACTAATGAACCCAGCAGGGGGATGAAGACCGGCAAGGCCCAGTCACCGCCCTGAAAGCCGACGCCCGACAGAAAACCGCCCGCGTCCGAGGCCTCGGGCAGCAGCAGAACACCCGTCATGCCCAGCAGTGTGCCCACGGCGGCCCCAAACAGCGCCCGGTAGGTGAAGCGCCGGACAAAGGCTCCGGCTATGAACCGGTCACGCGCGCCGACCTGACGCAGCACTTCGATGATCTGGGCGTTGGCGGCAAGCGAGGCATTGGCGGCCAGTGTGATCATCGCCGCCGTCGCGCCGCCGATCAGCAGGATCGAAATCCAGCCCAACCGACGCAGCGACATGGCGGCCTCGACCAAGGGTTCGCGCCAGCGTGTGTGGTCGTCCAGAACCGCGCCCGGCACCTCGGCCCCCAGACGCAGGCGTAGACCGGCGGCGTCCAGACCCGGATCGCCTTCGACAATCTGGATCAGTTGCGGGATGGGCAGCGTGTCCAGCGGCAGGTCCGGCCCGAACCACGGCGACAGCAGTTCGGCCTGTTCGTCGGCTGTCAGGGCGCGGGCGGATGCAACGCCGGGGGTCTGACCCAACACGGTCAGCGCGGCCTCGGTCTGGGCGGCAAGCTGTTCGGCCGGGGCATTGATCCGCAAGGTCGCCGCCCCGGCCAGTTCCGTCGCCCAGCGGTCTGCAATTCGGCCCGACGCCAGCGACAAAGCAAGCGCAAAAACCGCCAGAAACGCCATCGCGCCGGACACAAACAGGGTCAGATGCGCCGTGTAGCCCGTCGGCGGTACTACCCGATCAGCGCGTTTGTCGCGATGCAGCAGGTTGCGGATGTCACCCTTGCTCATAGGTCCGCTCCCGCCAGTTGCAGCCGTCGCTGCGAGATGCGCAGGACGCGGGCCTGAACCTGACTTTTGGCGGCCCGGATCAGGCTCAGGTCATGGGTGGCGATCAGAACCGTCTTGCCCATCCGGTTCAGCTCGATCAGCAGGCGCAGCAGACGTTGGGACATCTCCCAATCCACATTGCCGGTAGGCTCATCCGCCAGCACCACATCGGGCGACAGGATCACCGCCCGCGCCAGTGCGGCACGTTGACGTTCACCGCCTGACAGTTCCGGCGGGCGGGCCTCCAGCCGGGCGCCAAGTCCGACCCAGTTCAGCAATTCGGTCAGGTTGTCCTGTTCGGCGGATTCGGCACGGCCGGACACCATCAGCGGCAGGGACACGTTTTCTGCCAGCGTCATGTGATCCAGAAACTGGCAATCCTGATGCACGACACCGATCCGGCGGCGCAGCAGCGCCATCTGATCCCGATCCAAAGCCGAGATATCCTGATCAAACGCACTCAGCCGCCCCGAGGTCGGCAACAATGCGCCGTAGCACAGTTTCAGCAGCGTCGTTTTGCCCGCCCCCGACGGCCCGGTCAGAAAATGGAACGATCCGGGCTGCAAATGCACCGAGACATCGCTCAGCAATTCGCCACCGCCATAGGTGTAGCTGACATTTTCCAGCTCGATCACAGGTGCCCCCAGGTTCTTTTGCCGCTCTTCTTGCCCGAGCGCGGTGGTGGTTTCAATGCCTGCACCGGGTCGAATTGGTGACAGTTGGCCCGTGAAACCGAAAACGCCCTTTGCTGTTGGGTCTTAACGGAATATCATTCCTGAAAAAACAACTATCGCGCCGACTATTTCGTTCGGCCGGGGAGGCAGCATGCGTTTAACATGTCCGAATTGCAGTGCCCAATATGAGGTTCCGGACGAGGTCATCCCGGAAGAAGGCCGCGACGTTCAGTGTTCTAATTGCGATCAGACCTGGTTTCAGGCCAAGCATCCGACCGAACCGACACCCGTAACGGAAGACGCACCCCAGACCGAAGCCGAAGAGCCGAAGGTTGATGAGGCGGCAGAAGCCGCGCCTGCAAAGCCGGAAAAGCCTGCAGCCGCTTCAAACGGCAATGTCGATCCGGCTGTCGCCAACATCCTGCAGGAAGAAGCCGCGCGCGAGGCTGACCTGCGCGCGCAGGAAGGCGCGCCGCTGGAAACCCAGCCCGATCTGGCGCTGGAAACACCGCCCGAGCCAAAGGTTGAACCCAAACGCCCGGCCTTGTCCGAGACCGCCGAGGATGCCGGTCAGAAAGATGCGCTGCCGGATGTCGAGGCGATCAATTCCAGCCTGCTCAGCGATGACGGCGATGCGGCGGTGGACCAACCCGCCCGCAAATCCGGCGGGTTCCTGCGCGGGTTTGCGCTGATCCTGATCATCGGCGTGGTTCTGTACCTAATCTACGGCAATGCCCAGCAGATCAGTGAGGCCGTGCCGCAAGCCGATCCGGTGCTGAATTCCTACGTGTCACTGGTGGATCAAGCGCGGCTCTGGCTGGAGGCGCAGGCCGGATCCCAATAAACCCGATCTCTGGGATCAGAACCGCTCCAGCAACCGCTTGAGGTATTCCAATTCGATTCTGGGCCGGTCGGATTCACCAGTACGGCGGCGGATTTCATCCAACAACTCGCGCGCGCGGCGATAAACGTCTTCGCCCTGCAGCAGGTTCTCATCGGTCGAGATCGACCCGGTCGCCCCCGGATTCCGCCCCAGCGGGTCGCGGTTATTGGCCTGCATGTCACCTTCCTGCGTACCCTGTCCCGGCTGGTTCTGCTGGTTCTGGGCCATCGCTTCGCCAAGGGATCGCATGCCTTCGCGCAGGGCCTCCATCGCCTCGGATTGGCGGTCGATCGCTTCGGCCAGATCGTCGCCGCGCAGCGCCTCCTCGGCGCCCTCCATCGCGCGACCGGCGCGGTCCAGTGCCTCGCGCGCGGCTTCGCCTTCCGGCGTGCCGCCGCCTGGCAAGCCCTGTTGCTGCCGGTTCAACTCGTCCCGCAAGGCCTGCTGTCGGTCCGCCAGTGAGGGTTGGCCGGTCTGCCCATCCCCTGGCTCGTCCGAGCCCTGCCCCTGACCATCGTGGCTCTGCCCACGGCCCTGACCGCCACTGCGGCCTTCATTGCCCTGACTGTCGCCCGCCTGCGCGCCGGGATTGAACTGCTCCTGCAGGTCCCGGAACGCCTGATCGCTGAGGCCTTGTTGTTCGCGCAGCGTTTCCGCCAGCCCTTCCATGGCCTGCTGGCCTTCGGACTGGCCGCCCTGACCCTGGCCCTGGGTGACACGCATATTCTCCATCATCTGCTGGAACTCTTCCAGCGCCTGCTGCGCCTCGGCCATACGGCCCTGTTCCATCAGTTCCTGAATGCGATCCATCATGCGCTGCAGGTCATCCTGCGTCATCTGCATGCTCTCGCCATTCTGGCCCTGCTGGTTCTGCTGGCCTTCGCCGTTTTCCTGCGCCAGACGTTGCAACTGCTGCAGGTAGTCCTGCGTGGCTTCCCGCAGCTCCTGCATCAGTTCGGCGATCTCTTCATCGCTGGCCCCGTTCTGCATCGCCTCGGTCAGACGTTCCTGCGCCCGGCGCATACGTTCCAGCGCGTCAGCCAGCGTGCCTTCTTCGATCAGCACGGCCAGATCCCACAGCGCCTGCGCGATCTCTTCCTGCTGTTCGGATTTCAGGCCAAACTCGGTGAACGTCTCCAACCGGCGCAGGGTGACGCGCAGGCGAAGATAGGCCGTATCCGAGCGGAACACGTCTTCGGGGCGATGGGAGACCGCCCGCAGCACCTGCGATACGCGCGGTGCGTTGGTGCGGGACCAGAGCAGATCGCGCCGCTGTTCGATCACCGCCGCTGCCAGCGGGTCAAAGAACCGGCGTGCGGGCAAAGCGGTGGCATAAGCCTCGGATTCCGAGACCTGATCAGCGGCGTCCCGCGCCATCAGCGTGATCCTGACCGGCAGATGCGCCCAAGGGTGTTCCGAGAAGTCCTCAATCAGATCCTCGGTGAAATCCGCCCGATCCCCGGTGATCGGCATCGGCAACTGAACCTCGATCGTTTCTCGGGGTTCAGGGTCGGCTGTCAGACCATAACGGCGATCGACCGCTGGCAAATCCAGTTCGATCCGCGCCGCGCCCGAGACCACCGCATAATCGTCGCTGGCAGCAAAGGGCAATTTCATCTGACCGCCTGCCTCGGCCTCGGCCCGACCATCGACCGCGATCCGGGGCGACGCATCGTCGATGATATTCAGCGCCCAGTCCCGGCCTGCGGGTCCTTCGATGCGCAACTGACCAGACCGGTCCGCCACGAAATCCTGTTCCGGCTCCGTCGCCGCCTCGGCCCCGGTGGCCGAGGTCGTCTCGGTCAGGTTATGCGCGCCGACCTCACCATAAAACCGCAGCGTGATGCGGCTGCCCTTAGGAATCGACAGGTCCGGGTCGGACTGATCCGCCAGATAAAGCGTTGGCAAACCGGTATAACGGGGTGGTTCCACCCAGCCTTCCCAGGTCGGCCCCTGCCCGGCGATTGCTGATCCCGGCGTCATTTCAGCCACCGAACCGATCCGCCAGAAGGACCCGAACAGAACCGCAACAACCAGCGCCAAAAGCGCCGCATAGCGCAAAGCGTAAGGATCGCGCGAGGCCAGGCGAAGATCGGGCTTGACCGCACCGGCCCCCGCCGCGCGCTGCGCCATGCGGCGCTTATGTGCCTGCCAGAGCGCCACAGATTCGGCATCCGTCGCACCAATGGCCTGATCGTCCATCAGCGCCTGAATCGGCCTGCCGGGAAGCGTTTCATCCAGCCGCGCCAGCGCCGCCATCCGGGACGGGAAATGGAATCGCCTGACCCCGACAACAGCCGCGACACTCAGCGCGACTATCGCGGCGACACCAATGCCCCAGACCATCTCAACGGCGATGTGATCATGCAGGCCCATCATCAAAGCGGCCAAAAGCACCATCAAAATCGAGAAAAACGGCCAGAAGGCACGCAAAACCTGCTCGGCCAGCATGCCCCCATGGGTCAACCACAGGGATAGTCTCGGGATCGGCAGGTTCGATTTGTCGCGCAAGGCGGGCCTCCGGGATCGGGCCTGCGCGCCTATCGCGTCAGAGCCACGAGGGTATGGTATCGCGGTTTATGATTTCGTCAAAGCTTGGCCGTTCACGAATGACTGCAAATTGATCACCATGCACCAGAACCTCGGGGATCAGGGGGCGGGTGTTGTATTCGCTGGACATTACAGCGCCATAGGCCCCGGCGCTGCGGAAGGCGACCAGATCACCAGCACCAAGCGGCGGCATGTTGCGCTCTTTCGCAAAGGTATCGCCGGATTCGCAGACCGGCCCCACGATGTCATAGGGCTGCTGTTCCACCCCCGGCGCGGGTTCCTGTACGGGAACGATATCGTGATGCGCCTCATACATCGCGGGGCGGATCAGGTCGTTCATGGCCCCGTCGAGGATCAGGAAATCGCGGCCTTCACCGGATTTCACATAGATCACCTTGGAAACCATCAGGCCCGCATTTCCCGCAATCAAACGACCCGGCTCGATTTCAATCTCACAGTCCAGATAGCCCAGTGCTTTCTGGATCAGCGCGCCATATTCCACCGGCAGCGGCGGGGCATCATTGGCGCGGGTATATGGAATGCCCAACCCTCCGCCCAGATCGAGGCGGCGGATATCATGCCCCTCGGCCCGCAACTGCTCGGTCAGTTCCGCGACCTTGGTGTAGGCCAGATTGAAAGGTTCCAACTCGGTCAGTTGCGAGCCGATATGGACGTCGATGCCGATCACCTCCAACCCCGGCAGGCTGGCGGCGTGTGCATAGACCTCGGACGCGCGGGCGATGGGGATGCCGAACTTGTTCTCGGACTTGCCAGTGGCAATCTTGGCGTGGGTCTTGGCATCCACATCCGGGTTCACCCGCACGGTGATCGGCGCGACCACGCCCAGGTCCAGAGCTGTGGCGTTGATCACCTCCATCTCGGGCTCGGATTCCACGTTGAACTGGCGGATGCCGCCGGTCAGCGCGGTGCGAATCTCATCCGCCGTCTTGCCGACGCCCGAGAACACGATCTTGTCTCCGGGTACGCCTGCCGCCTTGGCGCGAAGGTATTCCCCGCCCGAGACCACATCCATCCCCGCGCCCGCCTGCGCCAGCGTCTTCAAGATCGCCTGATTGCTGGCCGCCTTCATCGCATAGCAGACAAGGTGATCCGTGCCCTCAAGCGCGTCATCGAACAGCTTGAAATGGCGCAGCAGGGTCGCCGTCGAATAGACATAGAACGGGGTTCCGACCGCGGCAGCGATTTCGGAAATCGGGACATCCTCGGCGTAAAGCGCGCCGTCGCGGTAGAGAAAGTGATCCATGCCTGCGCGCTTAGACCAAAAACGCCCTGTGGATCAATGGATTCGGCGCAAGCCGGGCCCCGAGATCACTTTCTGGTGGATACGCCAACCCGGCCATAGCCCGAGATCGAAACGCCCGTGCCACTGGCTTGGGGCGCGGGGTCCGGGCGGGGGCTGCTGGTTGGCTCGCAGGCCGCAAGCAGGCCGAGGGACAGGATCAGACCTAGTAATCTCATTGTGTTCGTCTTTTCGTTAACTTCGGCGCAGGGCCGGTCTGTCCTTCACATGGTCGTGACTGCATCGGAATGCAATCGCTTTGTTACACGCCCAGATAGATGCCCAGACCGCCGCGCCGAAAGCCAACGCCGCCGCCCACATAGGTGCCGCTGCTGCCGACAGCCACATTTGCGCTGGCGGTTGGCTGAACCGGCTCGCCATCCGCGCCGCAACTCGCCAGCACGAGGCCTGCGGACAGGAGCAGGATCACACGCAGAGCAGCTTTCATATCTTCGCCTTCCATCGCTTGATCTGGGCCCGCACCTGATCAGGTGCCGTGCCGCCGTAAGACTGGCGCGAGTTTACCGAGTTTTCGACCGTAAGGACAGAATAGACGTCATCGGTGATATCGGCATGGACCGTTTGCATATCCTCTAGCGTCAGATCGGGCAGGTCGCAGCCCTTGGATTCGGCCATCGCAACCAGCGATCCGGTGACATGGTGCGCATCGCGGAACGGCAGGCCCAGCACCCGCACCAGCCAGTCGGCCAGATCGGTCGCGGTCGAGAAACCCGACCCTGCAGCGGCGGCCAGACTGTCGCGGTTGGCGGTCATGTCCTTGACCATGCCTTCCATCGCGGCCAACGCCAGCATCCAGTTGTCGGCGGCGTCAAAGACCTGTTCCTTGTCTTCCTGCATGTCCTTGGAATAGGCCAGCGGCAGGCCTTTCATGACCATCATCAGCGCGGTGTTTGCGCCGTAGATGCGGCCCACCTTGGCGCGGATCAGCTCGGCCGCGTCGGGGTTTTTCTTCTGCGGCATGATCGACGAACCGGTCGAGAACCGATCCGACAGTGTCACGAACCGGAACTGCGCCGAGGACCAGATCACCAGTTCTTCGGCAAAGCGCGACAGGTGGACGGCGCAGATTGAAGCGGTCGAGAGGAATTCCAGCGCGAAGTCACGGTCGCTGACCGCGTCCAGCGAGTTGGCGGCGGGGCGGTCAAAGCCCAGCGCCTCAGCTGTCATAGCACGGTCGATGGGGAAGGACGTGCCTGCCAGCGCAGCGGCCCCCAGCGGGGATTCGTTCATCCGGGCGCGGGCGTCGCGGACGCGGCTGAGGTCGCGGCCAAACATCTCGACATAGGCCATCATGTGATGGCCCCATGTCACCGGTTGCGCGGTTTGCAGATGGGTGAAGCCGGGCATGACCCAATCGGCCCCGGCCTCGGCCTGCGCCAGAAGCGCGCGGATCAGGGCCAGCAGGCCAGACTCAGCCGCGTCGAACTGATCACGGACCCAGAGTTTGAAGTCGGTCGCGACCTGATCGTTGCGCGACCGGCCTGTGTGCAAACGGCCTGCGGGTTCCCCGATCACCTCTTTCAGACGCGCTTCGACATTCATGTGGATGTCTTCCAGCGCGGTCGAGAACTGAAAATCTCCGTTCTGGATTTCTGACAAGACTGTGAGCAGCCCTTCCCGAATGGCCTGCGCGTCATTATCAGTAATAACGCCTGTGGCAGCCAACATGGCGGCATGGGCGCGCGAGCCTGCGATGTCCTGGGCTGCCATCCGCTGATCGAACCCGATCGAGGCATTGATCGCCTCCATGATCGCGTCTGGACCGGCGGCAAAGCGGCCGCCCCACATCTGGTTCGAGGATTGATCGGTCATGAAAGAAAACCCGGAGTTGATATGCGCCTGTTACGTCTGATCCCCCTTTATATGGCCCTTGCGCTGGGTGCAAACGCGGCGTTGGCCGCGGATGTCGAAACGCTGAAGCCCCTGCGCGACGGCACGCTGAAACGGCTGATCCTGCACAAAGAGCCGAAAGAGGCCAAGGTGATCGAATTTCAGCTGGAAGATGACGGCGGCACCGGCACGCTTGAGGATTATGCTGGCAAATACGTGCTGCTGAACTTCTGGGCCACATGGTGCGCCCCCTGCCGCAAGGAAATGCCGCAGATCGCCGAATTGCAGCAAGAGTTCGGAGGCGACAAGTTTCAGGTTCTGACACTGGCCACCGGGCGCAACACGCCCGCCGGGATCAAGAAGTTCTTTGATGAAAACGGCATCGAAAACCTGCCCCGCCATCAGGATCCAAGCTCGGCCGCTGCGCGCGAATTCGGTGTCATCGCCCTGCCGATCACCGTCATTCTGGACCCCGAAGGTCAGGAAATCGCCCGCCTGATTGGTGATGCCGAATGGAATTCGGACAGCGCCAAGGCGATCGTCGGGGCGCTTGTCGGCGGCGAAAGCTGACCACCCGCGCGTCTTCTACACTTTTGTGGTAAACTGGAACCGGCCCTTACGGGCCGGTTTTCGTTTCTTGATCTGCGGGAAGGGAGACAGCGATGAAACCGGTGGTTCTGCTGATCGGAAAGCTGCCAAACGTGATCGGCGATGCGGCGCAACAACTCGATCACCTTCCGATCCAATGGCTCGGCGCGCATGACAGTGATGAGGTTCGCAAACAACTCGACGCCGAACCCCGGATTGCCTGCGCCATCATGGGGGCCGGTCTGGACGATACCGTGCGCGGTGAGATGGTTGGCATAATTGCCGCGCGCCGCCCCGATATCTGCATGCACCTGAAAGACCGGGCTTCGGGGCCAGATGGTCTGGTGCCGTTTGTCGAAAGGGTGGTGCAGCACGAAATCCTCGACCGTCCCGACGCCACTTGACGCGACGCCACCTTTGACAGCCTCCGGCCCGCTTTGCACTCTGGCGCGGGGAGGACGGAATGCCGCTTGAAATACTGTTAATTCTGGTGGTCGCGGGTATTGCCGGAATAACCCTGCTGCTGCATCTGACCGGAAAATCCGAACTGCGCATCCTGACGCATGAGACCGCGCGGGCAGACTGGCAGCGCCATTTTCCCGAGGATGTGGTGATCGATGTCACCATTTCACAGGACGGCCATGCGGCGCTGGTTCGTACCGACTCCGGTCCGGGTCTGCTCTGGTCCTTCGGGGCGGACACCGTGGCGCGGCACCTGCTGGATTTCGACTGGATCGAACAACCTGACGGGTTCGAGTTTCAGTTCCACGACTTCGCCACCCCCCGCGCCCTTATCCGCCTTGATGACATTGAACGCCAGCACTGGCGGAACCTGATGGACCCTGAATGACTGACCAGATTACCTTTCCCGACGCGGTGCAATGGGCCGTGCCGTTCTTCATCGCCGCCATTCTGGCCGAGTTCGTCTGGATCGCCGTCAAAGGCAAAGGCGGCCGGTACGAAACGCGGGACGCCGTGACCTCATTGATCATGGGGGCGGGCAACATCGCCTCGGGCTTTCTGTTGGGGTTCATCGCCTGGGCGTTCTTCATGTGGCTTTGGCAGATCACACCGCTGAATTTGGGTACCTCGATCCCCGTCATCATCCTGTGCTTCGTGCTGGATGACCTGCGCTATTACTGGGTGCACCGGTTCGGGCATCGTATCCGCTGGGTCTGGGCCAGCCATGTGAACCACCACAGCTCGCAACACTACAACCTGACCACGGCGCTGCGGCAGACATGGACCTATACGTTCACCTTCATGATGGTGGTGCGCGCGCCGCTGATCCTGCTGGGGTTCCACCCGGCGATGGTGCTGTTCGTGGGCGGGCTGAACCTGATCTATCAGTTCTGGATTCACACCGAGGCGATCGGCAAGATGCCCCGCTGGTTCGAGGCGGTGATGAACACCCCCAGCCACCACCGCGCCCATCACGGGCGCAACGCGCGGTATCTGGATTGCAACTATGCGGGCGTGTTCATCATCTGGGACAAGATGTTCGGCACCTTTGTCCCGGAGCAAGAGGATGACCGTGTCGACTACGGGCTGGTCCACAATATCGGCACGTTCAACCCGCTGCGCGTAGCGTTTCACGAATGGGTCGGCATCTGGCGCGATGCAACGCAGCCGGGGCTGAGCCTGCGCCAACGTCTGGCCTATTGCTTTGCCCCGCCGGGCTACAGCCACGATGGCAGCCGGGACAATTCCCAGCAGATCAAAGCCAAGCACCTCGCCCGCCATCCAGAAGATCGCGGAACGCCCGGATTCGAGCATCTCACCGAAAATGCGCCCAATCCGCAGGCAGAGCGCGCCTGAAATCCGGCGGAAATCCGCGTATCAATTTGAAATCACACCCGGCCGGTCCATATCGAGCAGGTATTTTCTTATGCGAGTGATCGGAGGCCAACATGACCCGTGTGATGACAATCTCGACCGCGATTGGGCTTGTAGGTCTTGCGATGGCCATGCTCGCAGCCCTGAGCAACGGCGCCAGCCCTGTTTTTCTGGCGCTGGGTTTTGCCATGATGATCCTTGGATTTTTCGGAGCGGTTTTTGGCGCGGCGGCGTCTCTGGTTCGCACCTGACCGACGCCGGGCTGACCGGGAACCGGATTTTTTTTTCGGTCTTTAACTGCGGATTCATACATTTGCCGTGAAACTGTAGCCGAACTCTTGATCGGCAACAGACCGGACACCGGCGAATATGCGGCACAAGACACGCGCAAACATACCAGAAGGGTCCGAAAACCCCCTGAACTCGGCCCTGTCCAGCCGGGACCGGTCGGTTGTGCAAATGGCAACCGAGGCGGTCAAGCACAAGCAATGCAAACTGGCCTTTCAGCCGGTGATGCAAGCGCAGGAGCCCTATGGTGTGGCCTTCTACGAAGGATTCATCCGGGTTCTGGACGAAACCGGTCGGGTGATCCCTGCGCGCGAGTTCATGCCGCAGGTCGAAAACACCCCCATCGGGCGCGAACTGGATTGCGTCGCGCTGGAACTGGGCCTGCGCACGCTGATCCGGAACCCCGGTATCCGGTTGTCGATCAACATGTCTGCTCGGTCCATCGGCTACGCCCGCTGGTCCCGCGTGTTGGACCGCTTTCTGAAAAAAGACCCCGGTCTGGGCGACCGGCTGATCCTTGAGATTTCCGAAGATTCAGCCATGCAGGTACCCGAACTTGTGGTCGACTTCATGGATCGGCTGCAAGATCGGGGGATCGCTTTTGCGTTGGACGATTTCGGGGCCAGCAATTTCAGTTTCCGCCACTTCCGCGAGTTTCTGTTCGATGCCGCCAAGATTGACGGCCAGTTCGTGCGCGGTGTCAGCACCAATCCGGACAATCAGGCTCTGGTCCGCGCCCTGATCGCCGTGGCCCGCGAATTCGAGATTCTGGTGACCGCCGAATCGGTCGAAACACGGCAGGATGCAGAGTTCCTTGTCGCCAGCGGGGTGGACTGCCTGCAGGGTTTCCTGTTCGGTGCACCCACCGTCACTCAACCCTGGCGGGCTGAAAAGGGCGCTCAGGCAAAGGCTTAGCCAGAGAATCCAGTTGCGGCTTTCTGCCCGTCTGCGTCATGAGACAAGCTGTCCGTTGCTGCGTCTGCAGCATTACGCTATGGCAAGTAGAGCTGGAGCGGGGGATCGCCAGGCGCTCTTGGTGTTGGCAAAGGCTGTCTCTGCCAACTGCGCGCAAGACTTCCCACAGGACCATGACGGTAAAGGACTTAGTATATGACCAATGTAGTTATCGCATCCGCCGCACGCACCGGTGTCGGCAGCTTTGGCGGTTCGTTTGCGAACACACCTGCACATGATCTGGGCACCGCCGTGCTTGAGGCCGTCGTCGAACGCGCCGGTGTCGACAAGGGCGAGGTAAGCGAAACCATCATGGGTCAGGTCCTGACCGCAGCCCAAGGCCAGAACCCCGCGCGTCAGGCGCATATCAACGCCGGTCTGCCGCAGGAAGCCGCAGCCTGGGGTATCAACCAGGTTTGTGGCTCGGGTCTGCGGGCGGTTGCCTTGGGCGCGCAGCACATCCAGCTGGGCGATGCCGATATCGTGGCTGCCGGTGGCCAGGAAAACATGACCCTGTCGCCCCACGCCGCCGCCCTGCGTGCCGGTCAGAAGATGGGCGACATGAAATATATCGACACCATGATCCGCGACGGTCTGTGGGATGCCTTCAACGGCTACCACATGGGCCAGACCGCCGAAAACGTCGCCGAGAAGTGGCAGATCAGCCGCGACATGCAGGACGAATTCGCCGTTGCATCGCAGAACAAAGCGGAAGCAGCCCAGAACGCTGGCAAGTTCGCCGACGAAATCGTGCCCTTCACCATCAAGACCCGCAAGGGCGACATCGTGATGGACAAGGACGAATACATCCGCCACGGCGCGACAATGGAAGCCATGGCCAAACTGCGCCCGGCCTTCACCAAGGACGGTTCGGTCACGGCGGCAAACGCCTCGGGCCTGAATGATGGCGCGGCGGCAACCCTGCTGATGTCGGCCGAGAACGCCGAGAAGCGCGGGATCGAGCCTCTGGCCCGGATCGCATCTTACGCCACTGCCGGTCTGGACCCGTCCATCATGGGCGTTGGCCCGATCTACGCCTCGCGCAAGGCGCTGGAAAAAGCGGGCTGGTCGGTTGACGATCTGGATCTGGTCGAGGCCAACGAAGCCTTTGCCGCGCAGGCCTGCGCCGTGAACAAGGACATGGGCTGGGATCCGTCGATCGTGAACGTCAACGGCGGCGCGATTGCCATCGGTCACCCCATCGGTGCCTCGGGCTGCCGGGTTCTGAACACGCTGCTGTTCGAAATGAAGCGCCGCGACGCCAAGAAGGGTCTGGCGACCCTGTGCATCGGCGGCGGCATGGGCGTGGCGCTCTGCGTGGAGCGCGACTAAGCAGCTTGAAGACCGCATAGAACAGGGCGCCCGACCGGCGCCCTTTTTTATCTCACCACTCCACTGTCTTTTTGGGTGCGACAATATTTGCGGCGCTGAGGATGAAATATCCGCGAAACGATATTGCGCAACCAATCCCCTACAAGTAACAGAATTACCAAGCCGACTAAATTTGGAGGATTCCTAAATGGCACGTACAGCACTCGTCACCGGCGGCTCCCGCGGCATCGGCGCAGCAATTTCCAAGGCGCTCAAAGCCGAAGGGTACAATGTTGCAGCCACCTATGCCGGCAACGACGAAGCCGCGGCGAAATTCAGCGAAGAGACCGGCATCAAGACCTATAAATGGAACGTTGCCGATTACGCCGAATCCAAAGCCGGCATCGAAAAGGTCGAGGCCGAGGTTGGCCCGATCGACGTGGTGGTCGCCAATGCGGGCATCACCCGTGACGCGCCGTTCCACAAGATGAGCCCGGAACAGTGGCAGCAGGTGATCGACACCAACCTGACCGGCGTGTTCAACACCGTCCACCCGGTCTGGCCCGGCATGCGCGAGCGTAAGTTCGGCCGCGTGATCGTCATCAGCTCGGTCAACGGTCAGAAGGGTCAGTTCGCGCAGGTGAACTATGCCGCGACCAAGGCGGGCGATCTGGGCATCGTGAAATCGCTGGCGCAGGAAGGCGCGCGTGCAGGCATCACCGCCAACGCCGTCTGCCCCGGCTATATCGGAACCGAGATGGTGATGGCCGTGCCGGAAAAGGTCCGCGAATCCATCATCGCGCAGATCCCTGCGGGCCGTCTGGGTGAGGCGGAAGAGATCGCGCGCTGCGTGACCTTCCTGGCTTCGGATGATTCGCAGTTCATCAACGGGTCGACCATTTCGGCCAACGGGGCACAGTTCTTCTCCTGATCCCTGCGGCAGACCAAAAAAGGGGCCGGTCCATTTGGGTCGGCCTTTTTTGTATGCGCGCCACAGGTTTTGTGACAGGCCGTGAAAGACGGCGTATACCGCTGTTCGATTCGAACCGACCCCAGCAGCAGGCCCTTCCCCCGCATGACCAGAAACCGCGCCACCGCCATCGGATTTATCGCCGTTCTTCTGTGGTCACTACTGGCCCTGTTTACGGTCGGTTCAGCCCCGACCCCACCGCTGTTGCTGAACGCGATCTGTTTCAGCATCGGCGGCACGCTGGGCCTGATCTGGACATGGCGAACCGGAGGGTTGGGGCAGCTTCGCGCCGTCAGTTGGAAAGTCTACGCCTTTGGGACGGTTGGGCTGTTCGGCTATCACGCGCTTTATTTCTCGGCCCTGCGCATGGCCCCCGCTGCCGAGGCCGGTCTGATCGCCTATCTCTGGCCGCTGTTGATCGTGCTGTTTTCCGGCCTGCTGCCGGGCGAGCATCTGCGCGCTGGCCATCTGATCGGGGCCAGCCTTGGCTTTGCCGGGGCGGCGCTGATCATCACCGGCGGCGGCAGCGCCGGGTTTCAGGCGGACCATCTGCCGGGCTATGCCCTGGCGCTGCTTTGCGCGGTGACATGGTCGGGCTATTCCGTCCTGTCCCGACGGCTGGGTGAAACACCCACAAGCTCGGTCGCCGTGTTCTGCGTGCTGACCGCCATCGCCTCATGGCTGCTGCATTTTGCGCTGGAGGAGACGGTCTTGCCCGATACGCCGCTCAGTTGGGCGTCAACGCTTGCGCTGGGGTTGGGGCCGGTCGGGCTGGCGTTTTATGTCTGGGATATCGGGGTCAAACAGGGCGACATCCAGATGCTCGGCACCAGTTCCTATGCGGCACCGCTATTGTCTACCCTTGTTCTGGTTTGGGCCGGGATCGCCATACCAACGTGGACCCTGGCGATCGCGGCTTTGCTGATAACCGGCGGGGCTGCCCTTGCGGCGCGCGCCAGCCTGACTCGTTAACTGGACAGGCGTTCGATTTCTTCTTTCAGCTTCAGTTTTTGCTTTTTGAGTTGAGCGATATGGAGATCATCGATGCCTGGCGAGCGTTGGGCTTCTTCTACCTCAAGACCGAGACTTTCGTGCTTTTTCTTCAGTTCGGTCAGATGTGCGCTCACGCTCATGGCGATCCTCCTTCTGTTGTGTCTGAGTGTCACGTAAGAAGTTGACCACATCGTTTCCAGTCTGTCACGCCGCAGACGCACAGAATCTGTCCTAAATCCGACAATTTCGGCTGGTCATTGCCGATCAGGGTTAAAACCGGGGTAACGCGGCCCCGTCGCGCAGTATCTTGGACACCTCTGGCGTATAGCTGTCGCCGTCCCTTTCGTGCCGATCGCCCTGGTGCAAAATCAACGGCGCATGCAGGCGAAATGCCGCACGCCCGCCTTTGCGCGCGCGCAGGATCACCAGCTCTGCCGCGCGGCCCGCGCGGGCGCACAGGGGCAGTATCTCGACCGATCCCAGCCTTTGGTCACAGGCCGAAAGCATGTCCGGCAGGCGATCCGCCTTCTGGATCATATGCAGGTATCCCCGCGGCCCAAGGCGTTTGGCCGCCACGTCGATCCAATGCTCCAACGCGGTCTGTTCGCCTAAGGCAATGCTGCGCCCGGTGTCACTGGCCGGGCTGTGCGCGCCGGGGCGATAATAGGGCGGGTTGGCGATGACATGGTCGAACTGGCGCTGTTTCAGGTCGCGTGGCAGCGCGGTCAGATCAGCCTCGACAACTTCAAGTTCCACCTTGTTTTCAACGGCATTCCGCCGCGCCAGATCGGCATAGGCGGGCTGCAACTCAACCCCCGATAGCTGCAGGCCCGGAACGCGCGCGGCAAGGCACAGAATCGCGGCCCCTGCCCCACAGCCCAGTTCCAGCACCGACTGGCCCGATGTCGCCGGGACCGATGCGGCCAGAAACACAGGGTCTACCCCCGCGCGATAGCCTGTGACAGGTTGCCACAACCGAACCCGCCCGCCCAGAAAGTCGTTGCAGGTCAGATCACTGTCCGGAAAGCGGCTCATCGCCCCAAGGGGATTTCATTGTCGCGCATGACGCGTTCGGCTCGGGTCAGGTCGTCGGCCCGCACCATAAGGCGGCGGGGGAAGATTCCGATGCCGCCTTCGAGGATGCTCATATTTACGTCCATCTGAAAGCAGTCTATATCCTCGCCCTCAAGAAGAGCGGATGCAAAGGCCAGGATTGTCGGATCGGTGCTGCGCAAAAGTTCTTTCATGGGGATGGATGTAAGGGCAAGGACAGGCAGAAGTCGAGCCTTGTATCAGGAGTGTGATGGACGTCGACGCGATCTCGAAACCGCATGAGCGGCTCGCCGAAATTCTGACCGGCGAAATGGAGGCGGTGAATGCGCTGATCCGCACGCGGATGGCGTCGGAACACGCGCCCCGCATCCCCGAGGTGACGGCCCATCTGGTCGAAGCCGGCGGCAAGCGCCTGCGCCCGATGCTGACACTGGCTGCTGCGCGGCTGTTTGGCTATGCGGGCGATCACCATGTGCGTCTGGCGGCCACGGTCGAGTTCATCCATACCGCGACCCTGCTGCACGACGACGTGGTCGACGAAAGTGGCCAGCGGCGCGGGCGGCCCACGGCAAATCTGCTGTGGGACAACAAGTCCAGCGTTCTGGTCGGCGACTACCTGTTTTCGCGCAGCTTCCAGCTGATGGTCGAAACCGGATCGCTGCGCGTTCTGGACATTCTCGCCAATGCCTCGGCTACGATTGCCGAGGGCGAGGTGTTGCAGATGACCGCGGCCACCGACCTGCGCACGGATGAAAGCGTGTACCTGCAGGTTGTACGCGGCAAGACGGCGGCGCTGTTTTCGGCGGCGACCGAAGTGGGCGGCGTGATCGCGGGCGCGTCCGAGGCGCAGGTCCAGGCCCTGTTCGACTATGGCGATGCGCTGGGGATCGCGTTTCAGATTGCCGATGACTTGCTGGACTATCAGGGTGACAGTAGCGCCACCGGCAAGAATGTGGGCGACGATTTCCGCGAGCGCAAGCTGACCCTGCCGGTGATCAAAGCGGTCGCGCAGGCCACACCGGACGAGCGCGCCTTCTGGGAGCGCACGATCGAGAAGGGCCGTCAGCAGGAGGGCGATCTGGATCACGCGCTGGCGCTGATGGACAAGTACAAGACGCTGGAGGCCACACGGTCGGATGCCCGAGACTGGGCGGCCAAGGCCAAATCAGCGCTTGAGGCACTGCCGGATCACGAGATCCGGACCCTGCTGCGCGATCTGGCGGATTACGTGGTCTCGCGCCTCAATTAAGCTGCGTGGCGCGGCACCACCAGTCGGGATGCGCTGCGCCGATCTCATAAGCCGCGAAATGCGCCGCCTTCATCGAGGGGTAGAGCGCGAAACAGGTCGAACCTGACCCGGACATGCGGGCCAGCAATACGTCCCGCGTTCCCTGCAGTTCATCCAGAACCCGTGCAATCGCCGGGGCAACTGCCTTTGCGGCGGGTTCCAGATCGTTGCGTTGGTCCGCAAGCCAATGGGCGCACGCCTCTGGCCCGTCAAAAACCGGAATATCGGCTGGCATCCCCGGGTTATCGCGCGATTCCATTGCTTTGAACACTGCGCCTGTGGGCACTTCGACGCCCGGGTTGACCAGCAGTGCATGCAGCGCGGGCAAGGTCACAGGCGCAACCTGCTCACCAATGCCCTGCATCCGAGCGGCCTCTGCCACCCTGCAAACCGGAACATCCGCGCCCAGAGACACCAGAACGTCCGTCGGCAGGTCAAAACCCTGACCTGAGAACACACGCAATGCTGCCGCGGCATCAGACGAGCCACCACCGATCCCGCCGCCATGGGGCAGTACTTTGTTCAAAACGATATGACCGGTCCACCCCGCCGCCTCAGCCGCTTTCCAGACCAGATTGCGATGATCGTCGGGAACGCCCTGCGCATGCTCACCGGTGATGGACATGGACAGGTGATCGCCCGGCTTAAACTCCAATCGATCCCCCAAATCCGCAAACACAACCAGCGAATCCAGCAGGTGATAGCCATCCGTGCGCTGGCCGGTCACATGCAGGGTCAGGTTGATCTTGGCGGGCGCGAAGGCCTCAGTTGCCATTGGCGACCTTCAGCGGGTCGGCCCCTTCTTCGGCCAGAACCGCGTCCAGTCCGATTTCAAGCTTGCGGCGAATGCGCTCGGGGTCGGCCTCGCCATCCGTGTTCTCGGGGTCGATGAAGGACAGCGCCCGGCTCCACTGGAATTCCGCCTCGCGTCCACGCCCGACGGCCCAGTAGACGTCGCCCAGGTGGTCGTTCACCACCGGATCGACCGGCATCAGTTCGACCGCGCGTTCCATATGCTCGACCGCTTCGTCATAGCGGCCCAGACGGAACAGCACCCAGCCAAGGCTGTCGACGATATAGCCGCTGTCAGGGCGCGCGGCGACGGCGCGTTCGATCATGCTCAGCGCCTCATCCAGCTTTTCCTGCCGTTCAACCAGCGAATAGCCCAGATAATTCAGCACCTGCGGCTGATCCGGGTTCAACTCCAGCGCGCGGCGGAAATCGGCTTCGGCCAGCTCCCAGTTCTTGAGCCGTTCATGACAAATCGCGCGCGCATAATGCAGGAACCAGTTGCCGGTTGCGCCATCTTCGGTCAGCGCGATGGCGGTGTCATAAGACGTGACCGCCTCAGCATAGTTTTCCTGTCGCCGCTGCAGATCGGCCAGCGCGACATGCACGCTTGGCAGATCAGGCCGTTGCGCCGCCAGATTTTGCAGAACCTCGACGGCAGCGTCGGTTTTACCGGACCGGCCCAGAACTTCGGCGCGGCCCAGTTCGGCCACGTGATGATCCAGACTACCCGGCGGTACCTTGCGATAGGCCGCAACCGCCAGATCGCTCTGATTCAGTTCGTCCAGCAACTCGGCGCTCAGCAGGATGGCATCCACGTGATCAGGGCGCAGGAAGTTGGCCGTACGCGTGTAAAGCAAAACGTAGTCGTGCGAGGCTTCGGTATTCAACGCCGCGCCCACCGAGAAGAATATCTCGGCCATACCGTCCTGCGCCGAACGGGCATGGGTGAAAGGCAGGGTTTCGCCCGCGCTCAACCGTGCTGAATAGTCTTCAATCGAAGGGTCGTTGCCAGCCGCAAACACCTTGTCCAGAAAGGCCAGCGCATCTTCGTTGCGATCCAGTTGCGACAGGACCTCGGACCGGGCGAGGGCCGCGCGGCGGGTGAATTGGGCGACGGCAGCATCATTTTCGGCGAAAATCGCTTCGGCCCCTTCAAAATCGCCAATTGAGGCCAGTGCTAGTGCCTTGTGGTACAGGGCAAACTCGCGCAGGCCGTCCTGGGTGGAAACAGTGTCGAACTGTTCCATCGCCTTAGTCATTTCGCCCTGGCCCAGATAGGCCCAGGCGATCATCAGCCCGTCCACCAGAGGCCCGACGCCTTGCGTTTCGGGATCACGGGCCAGCAACTCATCCAGTTTGCCGTCCGCGATCAAGTTGGCCGCAATCACCATGCGCGCGGGCTGGCTGTTCAAACCGGCGTCTTCGATGGTTTGTGCGATGGGCAGGGCGCGCTGAACTTCACCCAGCGCCAGCCGCGCCAGAAGAACGCTTTCCAGCAGTTTCTCGTTCTGCGGGTCAAACCTCAGCGCCTGTGCGTAGTATTTTTCGGCTGCGGTATAGTCGCTTTCATAGATCGCCTGACGCCCGGCCAGATAGGACCCGGCACCGGTATCCGCAAATCCGGGCATTGCAACCGAAGAAGAGAGCAGCACGGCCAGTGCCGCGCGACGTACCAGGGAAACCACCGAAATCCTGCCTTGCTGTCGTTATCTGAACGACAAGCTAGGGCTTTGGCCGGTCAGAGGCAATGGCAGAGCCTTCACGACCCTGCCAGAGCCCGTATTTTCGCTTACATGTTGGGATAGTTCGGACCGTCCCCACCCTGCGGCGTGGTCCAGGTGATGTTCTGGCTGGGATCCTTGATGTCGCAGGTTTTGCAATGCACGCAGTTCTGGAAGTTGATGACGAATCGCGGTCCGCTTTCATCCTCAACCATCTCATACACGCCCGCCGGGCAGTACCGCTGTGCCGGTTCGTCGAACTTGGGCAGGTTCACTTTGACCGGGATATCCGGGTCGGCCAGTTTCAGATGGCAGGGCTGGCTTTCCTCGTGGTTGGTCGCGGCAAAGGACACGTTGGTCAGACGGTCGAAGGACAGCACCCCGTCGGGTTTGGGATAGTCGATGGGCTGGTGCTTGCTGGCATCCTCGGTCGCTTCGGCATCGTTCTTGCCATGCCCCACGGTACCAAACAGCGAAAAGCCCAGCGTGTTGGTCCACATGTCCAGACCGCCCAGCATCAGGGATGCGGTCAGGCCCCATTTCGACCAGATCGGCTTGACGTTGCGCACCTTCTTCAGGTCTGACCCGATGGCGCCTTCGCGCACGTCAGTTTCATAGGCGGTCAGTTCGTCGCCAGACCGCTCGGCCTTGATGGCGTCAAAGGCGGCCTCGGCCGCGGCCTTGCCCGACAGCATGGCGTTGTGGTTACCCTTGATGCGCGGCACGTTGACCATGCCCGCCGAGCAGCCCAGCAGTGCCACGCCCGGCGCGACCAGTTTCGGCATCGACTGATAGCCGCCTTCGGTGATGGCACGGGCACCATAGGCCACGCGCTTGCCGCCTTTCAGCAGCTCGGCCACCATCGGGTGATGCTTGAAGCGCTGGAATTCCATGTAGGGATAGAGGTGCGGGTTCTTGTAGTTCAGGTGAACCACAAAGCCGACATAGACCTGATTGTTTTCAAGGTGATAGATGAAGGACCCGCCACCTGCATTGCTGCCCAGCGGCCAGCCCATCGTATGCGTGACCGAGCCTTCTTTGTGCTTGGCCGGGTCGATCTCCCAAATCTCTTTCATGCCGACGCCGTATTTCTGCGGCTCTTTGCCCGCAGACAGGTCGTATTTGGCGATGACTTCCTTCGACAGCGAGCCGCGCACGCCTTCCGACAGGAACACGTATTTGCCGTGCAGTTCCATGCCTGGTTCGGTGTTGGGACCATAGGAGCCATCCGCTTCGAGACCAAAGACACCGGCCACGACGCCTTTGACCTCGCCATTGTCGCCATAGACCAGTTCCGAACATGCCATGCCGGGGAAGATTTCTACGCCCAGTTCTTCGGCCCGTTCGGCCATCCAGCGGCAGACATTGCCCATCGAGACGATGTAGTTGCCGTGGTTGTTCATCAGCGGCGGCATCGGGAAGTTGGGGATGCGGATCTGACCGGCCTCGCCCAGCATATAGAAGTTATCATCATGCACCGGCACGTTCAGCGGCGCGCCCTTGTCCTTCCAATCGGGGATCAGCGCGTCCAGCCCGCACGGATCCAGCACTGCGCCCGACAGGATATGCGCGCCCACCTCGGACCCTTTCTCCAGAACCACGACATTCAGGTCGGCATCCAGCTGTTTCAAACGGATGGCCGCAGACAGGCCCGCAGGGCCAGCACCCACGATCACCACGTCATATTCCATCGCTTCGCGTTCAATCTCGGCCATCGCGGGCTCCTTAGCTAACTTTCCGAATTGGCGCTGTTCTCGTGCGGTCGGCGCAATTTTGTTTCACGGCTGATTACATGGTCGGAAAGAGTTTGGTCAATCGAAACACGGCGTAACATTGGCGCGATTCGACATATCAGTCCTCCGGCGCATTCCCCATCAGGTATCTGGGACCGCTACCATGGGATTTGGCCCGGTCATCGGGGTTGTAAAGCCTGCATTTCGGCAGGCTGAGACAACCGCAGCCGATGCAGCCGTCAAGATTGTCGCGCAACTGCATCAGCGTATCGATTCGCTGGTCCAGTCGGGCGCGCAGATTGACGCTGATCGCCTTCCAATCCTGCGGCGTGGGGGTGCGGTTTCCGGGCAGGCCCGACAGAACCTCTCGGATCTCCGGCAGGGTCAGGCCGAACTGCTGTGCGATCATGACAAAGCTCAACCGTCTTATGTCGGCCCGCTGATAGCGCCGCTGCCCGCCCGCGTTGCGCCACGGCGCGATCAGGCCCTGTGCCTCGTAATACCGGATCGCCGAGACCGCCAACCCGGTCCGGCGCGCCAAGGCCCCTATCGCCAACCCGTCGGAAACCGCCATCACGCCCTCGCAAATAATCCTTGACCTAAAGTTAGGTTTAGAAACTACGGTGAGTCGAAACAAGCCTCAATTCGCAAAGGAGACCCCATGATGGCGATGCTTGAACATACCAATTTCACGGTCCGCGACCCCAAGGCCTCGGCCGCGTGGATGGAGAAGGTCTTTGGCTGGAAAACCCGCTGGGAAGGCCCTGCCATCACGGGCGGCTACACCGTGCATGTGGGCAGCGCGCATACCTATCTGGCGCTCTACGCGCCAGAGAACCCGAAACCGGCAGGCGAAAGCAGCTATGACATCGTCGGCGGGCTGAACCATGTGGGCGTTCTGGTCGAGGATATCGACGCAACTGAAACCAAAGTCCGCGAGGCCGGGTTCACGCCGCATAACCACGCTGATTATGAACCGGGCAAGCGGTTCTATTTCGACGATGACAACGGCATCGAGTTCGAGGTGGTTCAATATAATTGAGATGCTCTGGCTCGGAACCGAGGCGCACAGATGGCGGCGCGGTGATCTGATGGGGCACCGCCACAGGCGACCTCCGCCGCCGCCAAGACGGCGCTAAATCGCGAATTGAACAGGCGGGGTCTTGTCGCCTCTTGCAATTCCCACGCCATTTGGGTCAGGTATTCAGCAACCCATCTTTCGCCCCGACGCTTTCCATGCGGCGGGGCGGCTCAATTTATGCGTGGACGACAAGAGTATGGAAAAAATTCCAATGACGCCTGCGGGCAATGCCGCGCTCGAGGCGGAGCTGAAGAACCTCAAATCCGTCGAGCGCCCGGCGATCATCGAAGCGATTGCAACCGCCCGGGAACTGGGTGATTTGAAGGAAAACGCCGAGTATCACTCGGCCCGGGAAAAGCAGGGCTTTATCGAAGGCCGCATCAAGGAACTGGAAGGCATCCTGTCGCTGGCCGATGTGATCGACCCCTCCAAGCTGTCCGGCGCGATCAAGTTCGGGGCGAAGGTGACGCTGGTCGATGAAGACACCGACGAAGAAAAGACCTGGCAGATTGTCGGCGAATACGAGGCCAATATCGAAAACGGCCTGCTGAACGTCAAATCGCCCATGGCCCGCGCCCTGATCGGCAAGGACGAAGGCGATAGTGTCGAGGTGCGCACACCCGGCGGCGTACGGTCCTATGAAGTTCTGAATATCGAATACGCCTGACCCGGAGCGCCTGTCATGTCGGGGCCCAACCCAGACCCGGAAAGCGAACGGCCAACCTCATTGGGCATCTATGATCGTCCCAAACAATCCAGCGTGACCGGGATCGAGATCGCGGCGCTGGTGCTAAGCGTGATCTGGCTGGTCGTGTCGGTCGTGTTTCTGGTCTTGCCCGGTCAGGGGCAGGGCGGATTCGTCGTGTCCTTTCTGGCCGTCTTCATGCCGGTAGCGATGATCTGGGTCGCCGCCACCGCCATGCGCGCCAGCCGCGTGATGCGTGAGGAAAGCGCGCGGCTGCAGACCGCCATCGATGCGATCCGGCAAGCCTATGTCGTCCAGCAACACCGCGCCGCCAGCACGTCCGAGCCGGCCGTGACCAAAAAGCTGGACGAAATCGCTGCCGCTACGAAAAAGACCGAAAGCGCGCTGGCGACGTTTTCGACCAAGCGTGGTGAGCCGGTGGCCGCAGGCGCACGGGCCGCTGCGCCGGACGACCAGACCTCGCTGGAGCTTGGAACCCCGGCCGAAGAAATCGCGCCGCCGCTGACCACCGGTATCTTCATCCGGGCGATGAATTTCCCCGAGACCGAGAACGACACCGAAGGCTTCAACGCCCTGCGAATGGCGTTGAAGGACCGGAAGGCCGCGCAACTGGTGCAGGCCTCGCAAGATGTTCTGACGCTGCTCAGTCAGGAAGGCATCTATATGGACGACCTGCGCCCTGACATGGCCCGGCCCGAGATCTGGCGTCAGTTCGCCCAAGGCGCGCGGGGCCGGTCGATTGCAGCGCTTGGGGGTATCCGCGATCGGTCTTCACTGGCGCTGACGGCGGCGCGGATGAAACAGGACCCGATCTTTCGCGACGCCGCGCATCACTTTCTGCGCCGCTTCGACAACATGATTGTCGAGTTCGAGCCGGGAGCCAGCGACAGCGAACTGACCGCACTGGGTGAGACCCGAACCGCCCGCGCCTTCATGCTGCTGGGGCGTGTGGCCGGAACCTTCGACTAGTCCGGCGTAACTGTCCAACTCATCTTGGTGGCGCTGCTAAAGCCGAAAACATGCCGAAACGGGCCGGTCTGTTCCTGACCGATGGCCCGGAACCCCTCGCGCTCATAGAGCGCACGTGCGCGAGGGTTGCTGTCGATCACGTCCAGATGTACTTGCGTCGCCCCAGACCGGCGGGCCTCGTCCTTGATGGCGGCCAACAGAGCTGTGCCCACCCCCTGCCCGCGCGCCTCTGCCGCAACAAAGATGCCGTCCATTTGGAAAACGCCGGGCTGCAGATCACGCTCCAGAATGCTCAGAACCAATGCGCGCCATAACGCGCCAAACCAGCCGTAGACGCCCGCCAGATCGGACATGCTGCCTCCGGCCAACCCGCCCTCGCGGGTTTTGAACCCCGCCAGTCCCAGCATCCTGCCTTCCGCATCGCGCGCAACCAGCGCGAAGTCGGGATTCAGGGCGCGCGCAAAGAAGGCGATACCCTTTTCATCCGGCCCCATCACCCGGTTCAGCTTGGCGGAAAACGCTTGCCAAAACAGGCTCGCCGCCAAAGGCAGTTCCGCCGGGCTGAAGCCGCGCGACACGGTGACCGTCACAGACCGAAACTGCCGTAGGGCAAAAACCGCACCATGTCGCCGGGCCTGATATCCCGCGCGCCGTCTTCGATTTCCACCAGCCCCTCGGCCCAGCTGAGGCCGCTGATCCGGCCCGAGCCTTCGGAATGAAACACCTCGGCCCGACCATCGCGGATGCGCGCCCGCAGGTATTCCCGCCGCCCCGGCTTTTTGCGTTTCTCAAACGCCGCCGGAACGTCGAACGCCTGCGGTTCCGACCAGCCTTCGCCCGACATCAGGCCCAGTGCCGGGCGGGCAAAGATAAGAGTGCACACCAAGGCCGCCACTGGATTGCCCGGCAGGCCAAAGACCGGCGTACCCGCCCACAGGCCAAGCGCTAAGGGACGGCCCGGTTTCAGCGCGATGCGCCATTCCTGCATCGCCCCGGCCTGCCGCAACAGGGCCGAGACGTGGTCCTCATCCCCTGCCGAAGCACCACCGCTGGTCAGGACAACATCCGCTTGTTCAGCCGCCGCATCCAGCCGCACCCGCAGGACCTCGCGATCATCGGCCACCCGGCCCATATCGACCGGAACAAATCCCATGCGCTCCACCAGAGACAACAGCATGGGCCGGTTGGCGTCATAAATCTGCCCCGGCCCGGCGACATCCCCCGGCTCAATCAACTCGTCCCCAGTGGACAGAACCGCCACGCGCAACGGTTTGCGCACCGAAACCTCTGCCACACCAATGGCCGAGAGCAGGGCCAGATCGGCGGGGGTCAGACGCCGCCCGGCGGGCAGCGCGGTGTCGCCCTCGGCCACGTCTTCCCCGGCATCGCGAGCGTTTGCGCCTTGTTTCAGCGGCCCGTTAAAGGCGATATGCCCGTCTTTCAGGGTCACGTCTTCTTCGAGAATAACCGTATCCACCCCGGCAGGCAGCGCCGCGCCAGTCAGCACCCGCAGCGCGAAGCCTGCGGGAACCTCACCGTCAAACGGGACGCCTGCAGCCGCGCGCCCCTCGGCCAGCGGCATCACCTGCGCGCCTTCAGGCGCGCGCCCGGCAAAACCGTACCCGTCCACGGCGCTATTGGGCAGCGGCGGGTTTGACCGTTTCGCGATCACATCCGCAGCCAGCACCCGGCCGGTGGCCTGCGACAACGCGACCGTCTCAACACCCGTCACCACGCTGAGCCTGTCGCGCAGCAGAGCCAGCGCGTCATCCACCGGGGTCCAGTTCACCCCCGCGGGCAGAGCGAAACAATCGTTGCGCAGCGGTGGCGGGGCAATGTCAGGTGTGCTCATAATCCGACCTCCTTCAGGATGAAATCCGCAATGGCGGCGGTGTCGTTCAGATCAAAAACCGGGATGTCCACATCCAGCGGCGTGTCGCTGGCCACAGCGCGGACCGTCGCATCACCACCCGCAATCAGCGGGTTTGCGGCTTCGGCGCGAAACGCCTCGACCTTGGGGTGGCCTTCGCGTTTGAAGCCTTCGATCAGCACCAGATCGACCGGAGACAGCCGCGCCAGCAGCGTATCCAATGGCGGTTCTGGCGCCCCCCGCAACTCCTGCATCAGCGCCACGCGCTGGCCCGAGGCCAGCAGCACCTCGGACGCGCCCGCCGTGCGGTGGCGGTAGCTGTCGGTGCCGGGCTGGTCCACATCGACCGCATGATGCGCGTGTTTGACGGTCGAGACCGAGAGGCCGCGACCGGTGATCTCGGTCACCAGACGTTCCATCAGCCCGGTTTTGCCCGCGTTTTTCCAGCCGGTGACGCCGTAAACCCTCATGCCTGCTCCAGCAGCCTTTGTGCCCGTTCCAGATCGGCGGGCGTGTTGACGTTGAAGAACGGATCGAACGGCTGGGCCTGAAACAGCGCCTCGCGCCCGTCATGCCGGTCGGTCCACAGCACCACCTTGCGCAGCCCATCGTCTAAGGCCGCGCGCAAGTCATCACGAAGCGCCACGGGCCAGAGGCCAAAGGTCGGGTGCCGGTTGACCCGCTTGCCGCCACCGGATTTCAGCGCCTCGTCCCCAGTGCGCGGGGTCGTCGCCAGCACCAGCGGATAGGTCTGTCCTTGGGCGGCCTCCTGCAGTCGAGCCACCAGATCGTGCGGAAAGAACGGCGTGTCGGCGGCGGCGGTGACGATACAGTCGGCCCCTTGTTCAGCCGCCCAGTCCAGCCCGGCCAGCACACCGGCCAAAGGACCCGCGAACCCGTCAATCGAATCCGCGATCACTGGCAAGTTCAGATCGGAAAACCTCGCGTGATCGCCATTGGCGTTCAGCGCCAGACCATCAACCTGCGGAGCCAAGCGGTCAATCACATGGCGCAGCAGGCTTTGACCGCCGATTTGCAGCAGCCCCTTGTCGCCCCCGCCCATCCGGGTGGCCAGACCGCCTGCAAGGATGATGCCGAGAGGTTTGGTCATCCTTAGACCTCAACTTCCGGCCATTTCTGGAATTTCTCAGTGGGCAGAAAAGCGCAGATGAGGATGCAGACACAAAACAGAGCGTACCATAGTCCTGTGGGCGTTCCTGTGACTTCTGCGATCGAGCGGCTCAAACCGATGAAAGACGGAATAAAGAAGAGCACAACAAAAATACCAATGACCAACATAAAGCGCCGATACCGGCGTGTTGCTCTTTGAGTTTCGTCGGATAAACCTGCAACCTCGGGCAGCCCGCGCAAAATAACCCGTTGAAGCGCCATATTTTGCTGCTGCGTCATCAAACCCCACGCTTGCCAGCCCAATCGAAACGGAGCACCCAAATCGAAGACCCCGATATATTCCCTTGGCGTCCATCCCAACTGGTTGAGCACGTCGTTGTCCAATTCAGCCATACCTTCAACAACTGCGCGTCTGCTGCGCCCAAAACCGCGCACAAACAAATAGTAAGTTGGGAAGATGCCTATCAACACAACAACAAGAGTAAGGATGTAAAGCGTGTCCAAAATCATCCCGCGCTCTTCCGCCGATGTTTCTTATCCTCAACCGCCACGCTCGCCGGGTCGATATCGCGCAGCAGCCGATCCTCGCCCGACAGACAGACGAACCGCTGGCCACGCATCCGGCCGATCAGGGTCAGGCCAACCTCGCGCGCGATTTCGACGCCCCATGCGGTGAAGCCCGAGCGTGAGGCGAGAACCGGGATGCCCATCATCGCCGTTTTGATCACCATCTCGGATGTCAGACGGCCCGTGGTATAGAGGATCTTGTCCTCTGCCCCTTCCCCCTCGGACAACATCCAGCCTGCGATCTTGTCGACGGCATTGTGGCGGCCCACGTCTTCCATATACACAAGCGGGCGATTTTCACGGCAGAGCACTGTGCCATGGATCGCCCCGGCCTCAAGGTACAGCGACGGGGTGCGGTTGATCTTGGCCGCCAGATCATAGAGCCACGAGGTCCGCACCTGCGTTTGCGGCAGGCGTACATCCTCGAGCCCCTCCATCATGTCGCCGAATACCGTGCCCACAGCGCAGCCGCTGGTGCGGGTCTTTTTCTTTAGCTTGTCCTCGTACGAAGTCTCGCGCGCGGTGCGCACGACCACGGTTTCCAGATCGTCGTCATAGTCGACGCGCGTGATGTCATCATCCGCCAGCAACATGCCCTGATTGCGCAGGAACCCCAGCGCCAGATATTCAGGGTAATCGCCAATGGTCATCGCGGTCACGATTTCCTGCGCGTTCAGGAAAATCGTCAGCGGGCGTTCCTCGACCACCGAGATCTGGCTGATCTCGCCATTTTGGTCCACGCCTTCCACCGCGCGGGTCAGACGGGCCGCGCCGGGATCGGGGGCGATGAGGTAATCCGAGACATCCAGTTCCGTGGCCAATTGCAACCCTTTCCCAAGACCGCTACTGCTGCTGCGATCACCATAGGATTTAGCCATGGCCTCCGCCACATCCAAGTCATACTTCTGGAAGGGTTTTCGCGACGGCACGCCGTTTGTCTTCGTGGCCATCCCCTTTGGCTTGCTGTTCGGCGTCTTCGCGACCGAGGCCGGGTTGAACGTCGTCCAGACCGTGGCGTTTTCGGCCACCGTGTTTGCCGGGGCCGCGCAATTCACCGCCTTGCAGCTTTTGCAAGACAACACGCCCACGGTAATCGTGTTGATCTCGGCGCTGGCGGTGAATTTGCGGGTGGCGATGTATTCGGCCTCGCTGACACCTTATCTGGGGGCCGCGCCGCTGTGGCAGCGGGCTTGCGCTGCCTATCTGATTGTGGACCAGTCTTACGCCAGCTCCATCGTGCGGTTCGAAAAAGAGCCTGACATGACCGTGCCGCAGCGCATGGCCTATTTCTTCGGCGCGGTCACACCGATCACACCACTTTGGATAATCGCCACCTATCTGGGGGCCGTTCTGGGAACACAAATCCCGGAAAGCTGGGCGCTGGACTTCGCGCTGCCGATCACCTTTCTGTCCATGATCGGTCCGATGATGCGGACGCTGGCCCATGTCATAGCGGCTCTGGTCGCCATCTTTGTCGCGCTGTTGACCGTTGGCGTGCCGTTCAATCTGGGCCTGCTGATCGCAGGCGCAGCAGGCATGGTCACAGGTGCACAGGCTGAACTGATGCTGGAGCGGCGAAAGATATGAGCAAGATCGACCCGACCACCATGTGGATCGTCATCGCCGGTCTCGCGATTGGCAGCTACGCCCTGCGGTTTACCTTTATCGGTCTGGTCGGAGACCGCCCAATGCCGCCCTGGCTGCTGCGCCATCTGCGCTATACTGCTGTGGCAATCATTCCCGCGCTGATCGCGCCGCTGGTCGTCTGGCCCTCGGCCACCGAAGGGCAGCCGGACCTGCCGCGCATGGCTGCAGCGGCGGTGGCTTTGACAGTGGGGTATGTCACCAAGAACGTGCTGGCGGCGATCTTCAGCGGGGCCGCCACGCTTTACGGGCTGCTGTATCTATTGGGCTGACGCAACCAGCTGATTGAGCCGCGCGTTGTTCGCCGCCAAACCCTTTTGCAGGTCCGCATCGTCGTTCTCGCGGTAGTCCTCGGTCACCACGCCGGGAAGCTGGCCGAATTGTTCGGACAGTTTGACCGGGTAGAAGGTCACATCGATCTCTTCAAACCCCGGCACCTGCTGCAAGAGGCGTGCGGTGGAGTTTGCGCAGTAGGCCCCGGCAACCGGCCCCGACTGTTTCGCCAGTTGCAGCGCGATCTCGGCCTGCTGCGGTGTCACTTCGATGGTCTGGATGCGGGCATAATGCGTCTCGCGCGCATGGGCGCTGCGATAGGCACGCTCGACCGCCGGGGTGATACCGTAGAGGACGTCATCCTTCATCGGCACAACATCCGCCTGGAACGAGCCTGCGGGGTCAAAGATCACCCGCTCGCTGCCGCCGATCATCAACGACGTGTGCGCACCCGAACCGGTGCGCGTGTTGATCATCGTATAAAGCGTCAGGGTCGAGGGGCCGGGATCGCGGTAAGATCGGGCCACAATTTCAGACTGATCCGCCTGCGGACGGTTCGAGCCCGCGCAGCCTGCTAGCGTGGCCGCCAGAAGGCAGGCGATCAGGATGCGAAACACGGCTGCCCCCGCTTCGGCTTAGGAGGCGAAAACCGCCAGGAACAGGCACAGGAAGGCGATTGCCACCACGCACCATGTTGTGGCCTTGACGAAGCCATTGAAGGTTTTTGTTTGAACCGTGATGTCCATTTCGCCGTGCTTGTGTTCAGCCATGAGTCGAAGATTCCTAATTCGCGTGTTTGATCTGTTGGATAATGGAAAATCCGGGGCCTGTCACCACGTCATTCGCGCGCAGGGGCGCGTTCGCCAAAGACCGAGCATCCGGGATAACCGAACCCCCACCGCCAGGGCAGACCGCTGCAGGGGCCGCCGCCGAACCGTACCGCTCCGTACAGCGCATCGGCCGTCAGCGCGTGCACGTTGCGAATCTGGTCGGGGGTCATATCGTAGCGGGTGGCATATTCATCCGCATGGGTTTCCCCATGAGCTCTGACGCAGGAGCGCAGAGTTTCGTCGGCGGACAGGCGGGCATCGTAACTGTCAACCGCGCGAGTTGCCCCGCCTGCGTTATGATAGGCGCGGTCGTGGGTCACGCAGCAGCCCTCCCACGGCGGGTGGGCCTGAAACAGCTCTTTGATCTGCGGGAAAGTGTCGGCGACCCAGCGCCAACTGGCGGACAGGCCGCCCGAGCAGCCGTCGGTTTCGAACGGCGTCAGTTCGGTCTCGCCCCGCTGCGCGATCAGGGCTCGGTGGGCGGGCATCTCGACACCGCGCATCAGATCCTGCGCCGATGCTGGGGCAGACAGCGCGACCAAGAACAGCGCCAGCCTAGGGGCTTTCATCGCGCATCGCCTCGGTATCGACCTGCAGGCCGAATGTGGTGGCGAGCCACAGCAACAGCCGCTCGGCCGGGCCCATCTGGGCGCGCACGCGCAGAACTTCGTTGGCCATGGCGGGGCGATCGGTGATCAGCCCGTCAACACCCATCGAGGCCATGGCCGACATCTGCAGCGGGTCGTTCACCGTCCAGACGTAAATGTCCTTGCCCGCGTCATGCACCTGCCGGATCAACCCCGGCGACACGGTTGCGGCGTTCACCGCCACGAAATCGCCCTCCAGACCCGACAGATCGCCCACGGCGGTGGCCGCCAGAACGCCCGCGCGCCAGTCGGGGCGGATCGTCTTCATCTTTTGCACTGCGGGGTATTTCAGCGACATGGTGGCAATGTCTTCCTGCATGCCCAGTTCCTCGACCAGCGCGGCAACGCGGTTTTCCAGATCGACATCATGGCCATAGTATTTCAGTTCGATGATCACCTTGGCACGGCCCTTGGCGGCCTCAAGCACTTCGCGCAATGTGGGCGTGCGTTCGTCGGCGTATTCCGGGCCGAACCAACTGCCGATGTCGATCTCGGCCACATCCTCCATCGTGGCGTCCCAGACCTTGAGGTTCACCCCGGCCAGCTTCATGAAATCACTGTCATGGGCGACGATGACCACATCGTCCGCCGTTTCCTGCACGTCAATCTCGACCCAGTCGGCACCGTCCTCAATGGCTTTCAGGACCGAGGCCATGGTATTTTCCGGCCGCAGAGCCGCCGCGCCGCGATGGCCGATGACCTCTGCGTGGTCGGGGGCCTGCACGCGTTCCAGCAATTGATGGCTGAACACCCCGCCGATCACCAGCGCGCCCAGCGCCAGCCCGACCGCTACGACCAAAGGAACCCCCAAGCGCCCCGGCTCGGGGTGCGGAGGCTCTTCCGTCCTGATCTCGAAGTACCGGTCCAACAGCACCGCCAGCGCCCCCAGTGCCGTAGCCGCCAGAACCAGCCCGGCCAGAGACCACAGGCCCGCAACCAGCAAGCTGTAAATCAGCGCCAGCCGCAGATGGCTGGCCCCCTGCAGCGGTACGAGGGCAAATAGCAGCCCGGCGATCCACGCGATCGCGGCAGCAATGACAAAGCGCAGGATCAGCCACAGAACCAGTTGGACCTTAAGACGACCGCGCTTGCCCTCCATCCGCTGGGCGCTGATGTTGAAGGCATGGGCCGGGTGGATGGTTTCGAACAGCACCAGATGCAGACCCAGCGCCCAAGCCGAGAGCCTGCGGATCAGCACCCAGGCCATCACCAGCGCCACGGCTCCGATCAGGCCAACCGCGACCAAGAAGGCGGGCGGGTGGAAGGTCAGGTAATAGTTGATGTCATATTCGGTCAGCGTCCACCACGCGATCAGCCCCGCAACCGCCAGAAACGGCAGCGCCAGCAGAAGCACCCGCAGGATGAACCGCGCCGCAAAGCCAAAGAGTGCAGGCAGACGCGACAGGATCAGACCGATAGCGGCACTGCCCGCGCGCCAGGGATCGGATTCGCCCATCCTCAGCGATCCGGCCATGACCGAGAAGACAAAGACCTCGGCCAGCAGAAACAGGCTGAGCACCACGATGGCCGCAACAAAGCCTACCGGCGACAGGATGAACATCGCGATGTCCTGATCCGTCAGCGCCGTCTGGTCCGACAGCGACACCGCCAGATTGACCGCCGCCGCCACACCGGGCGCAATCAGCGCGATCAGCAGCAGGCGCACGGCGAGGTAGATGGGCACAAACACCCAACGCCGTCTCCAGGCGCGGGCATAGGCAGTTGTAACGGCTGAGAAAGTGGTCACGCGCGCGGCCTCCTGAATGGTTCACTCATTCAAGGCTGCGAAAGCGTGAATTGCAAGTCAGCTTTCTTCCAGATCCGCGGCCAGACGAAAGCCGATGCGGTTGGCGGGCTTGTCCTCGACCGATTTGGGCAAGGCGCGCAGCATCACGTTCAACTGGGTGACATGTTGCACCAGTTGCGTCCGTGCACCGGACCCGTCGGACCCATAGAAGGTGATAACGTCGGGGTCGAAATACCCCATCCCCTCGATCCGCATGACGCCTGCATCGCCGCCGGTGAAGCCCATGGCAACCTCATGATCGGCATCCAGGGTCTTCTCAAAGTTCTGGATATAAAGGATCAGGCGTTCATAGGCCCATTGGGCCGGGCTTTTGGTTTCGACGGGCTTTTGCAGCGGGCCGGGCAGGTTCTTGGCACCGGATTCCGCGTCGGGGTTGGCATGAACCTCGTAACAGCGTGGCAGGGCGGCGGCTTCGGCGGCCTCGGCCGAGGTTTCGATCTGGTCCTGCATCGCGTTACCCTTTGCGCTGAAATTCCCACGCCCCGTCCGCGCGCTGCGTCCGGGTGACAGACCCAATGTGGTAGAGATGGTTCAGGTGTGCAACCGCTTCGACCAGCGCCAGCCCATATTCGCCTTCGCTGATGGTGCGTTTGAACAGCGGCAGGAAGCAGTCGGACGCCGTTTTGGGACGGTCCAGATCGTCCAGCAGGCGCGCCAGCGCCCCGTGGTGATTGTCGATCAGTTGCTGCATCCGCAGGGGCAGCCCGGTGAAAGGCAGTTTGTGGCCGCCCAGAACCAGATGATCGTCGCGCGCCAGCAGCTTCAGCCGCTCGCAGGCTTCCAGCCAGCCCGAGACCGGATCGGCCAGCGGCTCGGTCGCATAAACACCCAGATTGGGGCTGATTGAGCTGAGGATCTGGTCGCCGGTCAACACCAGATGGTCGTCGCGGCTCCAGAAGGTCGCGTGTTCGGGCGCGTGGCCGTTGCCCATATGGACATCCCAGTCACGCCCGCCCATGCGGATCACATCACCCTGTTTGATCCGGGTAAAGCCCAGCGGCATCGGATAGACGGTATCGGCAAAATTGAAGGGCCGGTCGGCCATCCGTTTGGCCAGAATCTCAACGTCCATGCCCGCACCGCAATAGAAATCCAGCGTCTCCTGCGGCCAGCTTTCCTGCACATCCAGCGTCAGCATTCGCGCAAACAGCCAGGCGGTGCGGCTAGCCACCAGTTCGGCCCCATGTTCGGACTGAAACCACCCGGCATTGCCCACGTGATCCGGATGGTGATGGGTAATCACCACGCGGTTCACCGGTTTGCCAGCCAGCGGGCCAGAGAGCAGTTGTTCCCACAAACCTCGGGTCTTTTTGGTCGAAATGCCGGTATCAATCACCGTCCAACCATCGCCATCATCCAGCGCATAGATGTTCACGTGATCCAGCGCCATTGGCAAAGGCAGCCGCATCCACAGCACGCCCTTGGCAACCTCAACCGCCTCGGCGCCCGAGGGTGCTTCGGGCCACGGATATCGGATCGTTGCGGGCTCCACGCCGTCCATCACGCGACTAGCTCATCGGGGCTGAGTGCAAAAAGGTCCCCCGCCCCGGTCTGCGCCTGTGCCAGCAGACCGGAATATTCGGGCAGCAGGGCGTTGATATAGAACCGCGCCAGTTTTGCGCGCGGACCGTCCGGGTCGGCCAGCGCCGAGACCAGATGGTAATGCCCGCCCAACACCCGAGCAAAGGCGCGAAGATAGGCCGCCGCACCGGCAAAGCGGTCGTTCAGATCGTCCCGGGCAACCAGCCATTCGGTCGCCTCGCGCAGCGACTCGGTCGCTTCCCAAACCGGACCGGCGAGGTCGGGCATGGTGGCACGGGCCTGCTCGGCATGATCTTCGATCTCGTCCAACAGGCGCGAGGCCGCCTCGCCCCCGTCCATCATCTTGCGACCCACAAGGTCCATCGCCTGAATGCCGGTGGTGCCCTCGTAAATCGCAGTGACGCGAACGTCGCGGCAGAATTGCGCGGCCCCGGTTTCCTCGACATAGCCCATGCCGCCATGCACCTGCATCCCGGTCTCGGAGACACGAATGCCGGTCTCGGACCCGAAGGTCTTTCCGATCGGCGTTAGAAGCGCCGCGCGCGCCACCCAATCGGCATCGCCGGTGGCCTGTGCCATGTCGATGGCCACCGCGTTGGCCATCAGGATCGCGCGGGCCGCAAATGTATCGGCGCGCATCTCAAGCACCATCCGGCGCACATCCGCATGGTCGATGATCGTGCCCGATGCGGTCTTGCCCTGCTTGCGCTCGGTCGCATAGGCCAGCGCGTGCTGATAGGCCCCTTCGGCCACGCCAACCCCCTGACCGCCGACCCCAAGACGGGCGTTGTTCATCATCGTGAACATCGCTGCCATGCCGCCATGTTCCTCGCCGACAAGCCAGCCTTTGGCCCCGTCATACTGCATTACACAGGTCGGAGAGCCGTGCAGGCCCATCTTGTGTTCCAGCGAGACAACCTTCAGGTCATTTGCACCACCGGGATTGCCGTTTTCATCCGGGATGAACTTGGGCACCAGAAACAACGAAATCCCCTTGGTTCCCGGCACGCCATCCGGCAGGCGCGCCAGCACCAGATGGCAGACATTTTCGGCGAAATCGTTATCGCCCCACGAAATGAATATCTTCTGCCCCGTCACCGCGTAAGTGCCATCCCCGTTGGGTTCGGCCCGCGAGGCCAGCGCGCCGACATCCGAGCCCGCCTGCGCCTCGGTCAGGTTCATGGTGCCGGACCAGTCGCCCGCCATCATCTTGGGGATATACAGCTCTTTCAGCGCGTCGCTGGCATGATGTTCCAGCGCCTCGATCTGCCCTTGGGTCATCAACGGGGCCAGTTGCAGCGACAGGCAGGCACCGGCAAACATCTCATTGACCGCCGTCGTGACCGAGACGGGCAACCCCATACCGCCATATTGCGGATCGCCATTGATCCCGATCCAGCCGCCTTCGGCGATGGCCTTCCACCCCTCGGCATAGCCGGGAGAGGTGCGCAAGATACCGTTTTCCAGCCGCGCCGGTTCCAGATCGCCGGGGCGCTGCAGGGGGGCCAGAACCTCTTCCGACAGCTTTCCAGCCTCGGTCAGGATCGCGCTGACCACGTCCGGGGTGGCATCGGCGAACTTGTCGGTGGCGGCGATCTGATCGAAGCCCACCACGTTGCGGAACAGGAATTCATAGTCTGAGATTGGGGCGCGGTATGGCATGACTTCCCTCAAAAGACGGTCTGATTGGGTCGCGCAGACGGGCTTGGAATCGTCGGCCAGCACCGGTATGCACTTGGGCTTGGAACCATTACCTACCCTTCCCCAAGGTGCAGGCAACCAAAACGCGGCGTCACGATCCATGAACCTGACCGGTACTCTCGACCTCTCTGCCGATCCGGGCGGTATTGCCCGCGCGGCCGATCTGCTGCGGCAGGGCCTGCTGGTCGCCTTCCCGACCGAGACGGTCTACGGGCTGGGCGGCGATGCCCGCAACGGGCAGGCCGTGGCCGGGATTTACGCGGCCAAGGGGCGGCCCAGTTTCAACCCGCTGATCGCCCATGTGGCCTCGGTTCAGGCGGCACAACGCTTCGTGCAATGGTCGGATCAAGCCGAGGCGCTGGCGGCGGCCTTCTGGCCCGGCCCCCTGACGCTGGTTCTTCCCTTGCGCGACGGGCATGGCGTGTCCTCGCTGGTGACAGCGGGGCTCGAGACGCTGGCGGTTCGGGTGCCTGCTCACCCCACGGCCCGCGCGCTGTTGGCGGATTTTGACGGCCCGGTGGCCGCCCCCTCCGCCAACCCGTCGGGCCAGATCAGCCCCACCACAGCTGATCATGTCCGCGCTGGGTTGGGCGGGCGGATCGCCGCCATTCTGGATGACGGACCCTGTGGCGTCGGGCTGGAATCCACCATCGTCGGATTGGCCGGAGAGCCCGCCTTGCTGCGCCCCGGCGGCGTGGCGCTGGAGCAGATCGAAGACGTTCTGGGCGCGCGCCTGCATGCGCATCAGCCGGGGGACCTGCTGACGGCACCGGGGCAGTTGCAATCGCATTACGCCCCCGACGCGCCCGTCCGGCTGAACGCGGAAACCCGGCAGGGGGATGAGGTTCTGCTGGGCTTTGGCCCGGTCGATTGCGACCTCAACCTGTCAGTAGAAGGCGATCTGCCCGAGGCGGCGGCAAACCTGTTCGCGGCCCTGCACAGCCTGAACGCAACGGGTCGCCCGATTGCGGTGGCACCGATCCCCGATCATGGTTTGGGTGCCGCGATCAATGACCGTCTGCGCCGCGCCGCCGCGCCGCGCGACGGCTGATCAGGCGCGCCCTGCGCTGGCGGACAGGGTCAGGGGATCGACGCCAAGCGTGGCCAAAGCGGCCTCCCACTTGTCATCGTCGGGGACGTCGAACACCAGCTTCGAGCTTGCCTCGGCGGTCAGCCAGCCGTTCATCGCGATCTCATCCTCTAACTGGCCGGGCCCCCAGCCGGAATAGCCCAGCGTCAGCATCGAGTTCAGCGGCCCGCGCCCTGCAGCCAGATCCTCCAACACGTCCAGCGTAGCGGTCATGCTGAAATCGTCGGAAATCTGCATCGAATGCAGGTTCGCCTCATAATCCGCGCTGTGCAGGACAAAGCCACGCGACATCTCGACCGGGCCGCCGAAATGCACAAGCCGCTCGCCCACCACCGGAATCCGGCAGGCGATGTTCAACTGCCCCAACAGGGTTTTGATCCGCAAATCCGAGGGTTTGTTGATAATCAGCCCCATCGCCCCGTCATCGCCATGGCTGCAGATATAGACGACCGAGTGATCGAATCGCGGATCGCCCATGCCGGGCATCGCAATCAACAGTTTTCCGGTCAGGTCCATTGGGGGCATCTCATTCTTAGACTCCCCTCAACAATGACCCTGCGGCACCGGAATTGGCAAGGGAGCAGCGGATATTTCGGCAGATTTCATTCAAGTGACCGGAACGTGACTTGGAATCCGGGGCCGGACCGCGCATTTATGGGATATGAAAACATTGCTGCACACCACCGCCGCCGCGCTGACGGCCTGTTTCGCTTTTGCCGCACCCGCGTCGGCGCAGGGGCTGGACGGCGTTGTGCAACTGGACATTCTGGATGGCGGCCGCACCGCAAACGGCACCTATCTGGGGGCGCTTCGGCTGACCCTGAAAGACGGCTGGAAAACCTATTGGCGCGCGCCCGGCGACGCCGGTATCCCGCCCGAATTCGACTGGAGCGGGTCGGGCAATGTTGGCGACGTGTCGATCACCTGGCCTGCCCCGGATATCTTCAACCAGAACGGCCTGCAATCGATCGGGTACGAGGATCAACTGGTGCTGCCGGTCGAGATCACACCCAGGAACCCGGCCAAACCCGTGCGCTTGCGCGGCGAGATGGATCTGGGTGTCTGCAAGGATGTCTGCATTCCCGAGCGTCTGGGTTTCGATCACACGCTGGACGCCGAGGCCGGACGCAACCCGGCCATTGCCGCAGCCCTGGCGCAACGCCCCTTCTCAGCCCGCGAGGCGCAGGTGAGGCAGGCCAGTTGCCATCTGAGTGCAACGCAGGACGGCATGCAGATCGAGGCCCGCGTGACCATGCCATCCGCAGGCGGGCGTGAGGTTGCGGTGATCGAACCGGGCAACCCGGTGCTCTGGGCCTCGCAACCTGAAACGGAACGGCGCGGCGATACGCTGATCGCGCGGTCCGAGATCATCAGCGCTTCGGGCGCGCCCTTCGCGCTGGACCGGTCCGAGATTCGCATCACCGTGCTGGGATCGGAACACGCGGTGGATATTCGGGGCTGCACAGCAGGCTGACTGTATGAGCCAAACCCCCAAGATTGGCGCCCTGGCCGTTGTTCTGCACCGGGGTCAGGTATTGCTGGTGCAGCGCAGCAAACAGCCCGATGCCGGGCTATGGGGCTTTCCCGGTGGCCATGTGGAATGGGGCGAGACTGTCCTGCAGGCCGCGCAGCGGGAGTTGCTTGAGGAAACCTCGGTCACGGCGACTGCCACGCATTACCTCGACAATCTGGATTTGCTGCGATCTGACGATGCGGGTCAGGTCACCTCCCACTATCTGCTGGTGGGGGTCGCCTGCCGATATGAAAGTGGCGCGCCTGTTGCCGGCGATGATGCATTGGATGCCCGCTGGTTTCCCATCGACCAAATCCGGCGCTGGGACCTGCCGATGAGCGCGCGGGTCCCTGACCTGCTGGAACGGGCCCTGGCGGATTAAGCCCCCGCGCGGCCCCGAAGGCGGGTATAGAGCAGACCTGATGCAAACACGCTGACAATCACAATCGGGATCGCGCCCGCAAGGAACGCACCCAGTCCCATTTGCAAAACGGCCATACCGTCTTCCTCGGCATAGAACCCCGACAGAACGTCAACCGGTGCTCCGGTGATCAGTGGCCACAGCATCGTCACCCCGAACCACAGCAGCAACGCCAGCGCCGTCGCGGCCAGCGATCCCTGCACCACCCGGTCCGGCGCCCGCATTGCGCGGCGCATGGCGGTCATCGGGCGCGAGACATCGTTGAGTATGGCCAGAAGCGCGGGCACGAGGATCAGGACCAGCAACATCCCGAAGCCCAGACCATAGACCAGCGTGATCACGGTCGGTTTCAGGAACTGCGCCTGCTGTGAGCCTTCATAGAGCAGCGGCGTCAGGCCCAGCACCGTGGTCAGCGTGGTCAGCATCACGGGCCGCAACCTGTCCGCGGTGCCTTCAACAATCGAGGGCACAAGGCCGCGCTCTTTCTGATAGGCGTCAATTGTTGTCACCAGAACGATCGAGTCGTTGATGATGATCCCGCTCATGCCCAACAGGCCCACGACCGTGAACATGCTCAGCGGCACCTCCCAGATGTAGTGGCCCCAGATGGCCCCGACCAGCCCGAACGGGATGATCGCCATGACAACCAGCGGCCGGCTCCAACTGGCGAAGACCCAGGCCAGCACCAGATAGATGCCGGTCAGGCACAGGATCAGGCCGGTGCGGGCCTCGGACAGGAACTCGTCCTCCTGCTCGCTCAGGCCGGACATGCGCCATTCGACCTGACGTTCGGCGGCGATGTTGGGCAGGATCACCTCGTTCAGGGCGCGTTCGATTTCTGCGGCGCGGGCGGGGTTGTCCTCGGAGATATCGCCATTCACCGAAATCACCCGCAGACCGTTTTCGCGGCGAACGGTGGAAAAGCCTGCCTCGCGCTCGACCGAGACCAGATCGGCCAATGGCACATAGACCCCGTCGGGTGAGCGCATCAGGGTCCGCTCAAGGAAGTCGGCGGTCAATTCGCCCTCGGGCAGTTCCACGCGAATCTCGGCGCTGCGCGGACCATCGGGGAAGGTTGCGGCCTCAATCCCGTTCAGGCGGTCGCGCAACACCCGGCCCAGCGTTTCGATGCGGAACCCAAGCGCCTCGCCCTGCGCGGTCAGGTCCAGGGTAAACTCTTCCTTGTCATAGGCCAGATTGTCTTCCAGCGCCGACACCTCGGGGTATTTCAGCAACTCGGCCTGCAGGTCCTCGGACGCGGCTTTCAGCGTGTTCACATCCGCGCCGGAAAATTCGACATCAATGGCGTCGCCCCCCGGACCAGAGCGCCAGCCCCGGAAGCTGAGCAGTTCGACCTTGGGATGGCGCGGCACGAATTCCTGCAGTTCGGCCACAAATTCGAAACTGGAATAGGGGCGCAGATCGGCGTCGATCAGTTCGATGGAAATGCCGCCCAGAAGGTCGGAATCCTTGCCATCGGCCGCCGACAGGCCAAACCCGGCGCTGCCGCCGACCTCGGCCAGCACATAGTCGATAGGATTGCGGCCATGGCGCTCTTCGTAGATCTGCCCCAGCTCTTCGGTCGCGCGCTGCAATTGCCGCATCATGTCCAGCGTGTCGGCGCGGGTCGAGCCCTCGACCATGATGAAATTGCCGGTGACCGAGCCGCGCTCGGGCGCGTTGAAGAACCGCCAGTTCACGTCGCCCCGGATAAACAGCGCGACCTGACTGGCCAGTATGACCACCATCATCGCCACCACGACATACCGCGCCCAGACAACCCAACCGATGAGTGGGCGGAACAGGTGATCGCGCACCCAACGGAAGCCCCGGTTCACCACCCGGTTGGGCCAGTCATACCAATGCTCTTTCGCGGAATGCGCGATGGCATGGGCCATGTGGTTGGGCAGGATCAGGAAACACTCGATCAGCGAGGCGATCAGCACCGCGATCACGGTATAGGGGATGTCGCGGATCAACTCACCAAACCGGCCGCCGACCAGCGTCAGGCCAAAGAAGGCGATCACCGTCGTGATCGTCGCGGCAAAGACCGGCATCGCCATGCGACGGGCGGCGCGTTCGGCGGCGACCACCGGCGGTTCGCCCAATCGACGCGCCCGGAAATCCGCGTGTTCGCCCACCACAATCGCATCATCGACAACGATGCCAAGGGTGATGATCAGCCCGAACAGCGACACCATGTTGATCGACAATCCGCCAATATACATGAAGGCAATTGCCGCTGACATAGCCACGGGAATCCCGGCGGCCACCCAGAACGCGATGCGCGCATTCAGGAACAGGAACAGCAGGCAAACAACCAGACCCAGCCCCATCAGCCCGTTGTCGATCAGGATGTTAAGTCGGTCGGTGATTGCCTGCGCACGGGTGCGGATGAGTTCCAGCGTCACCCCTTCGGGCAGGCTGGCCTGCATGTCGACCACCACATCCTCGACCGCCCGCTGAATCGCGATGGCATCCCCCCCGTTCGAGCGGTCAACCCGGATCGACATGGCCGGGTTGTCGCCGACAAAATAGCTGCGGTTGCGGGTCACCCCTTCGACATGAATCTGCGCGACATCCCGGATGAACAGCTTCGAGCCATCGGCAAAGTTGCGCAGGGCAATGCCTTCGATCTCTTCCGGGGTGCGCTTTTCCGCGCCGGTCCGGATGCGGGCATTGGCACCTGAGACATCCCCCGCCGGGCTGGCATTCACTTCGGCAGCAATGGCCGAGGCGATCTCGGACAGCGCAATATCGTTGGCGATCAATTGCGCGGTCGGCACTTCGACCACAACGCGCGGCGCGGCCACGCCCCGGATCGTGGTGCGGGTGACGCCGGCGTCAAACAGGCGGTTTATCAACTCGTCCGTGTACTTGGCCAACTGGTCCGGTGCGACTGGCCCCGCGATCACCACATCCGTCACGCGATCGCGCCATGCGCGGCGGCGGATGGTCGGTTCTTCCACGTCATCGGGAAGGTCGGTTATGCCATCGACCGCGGTGCGGATGTCTTCCACCGCGCGAGACATGTCCCAGTTGGGTTCGAATTCCAGGCTGATCTCGGCCGAGCCTTCTCGCGAGGTCGCATAGGAATAGGCCACGCCTTCGACCGCCAGCAGGGCAGGTTCCAGCAACTGGACGACACCACTATCGACATCCTCGGGGCCCGCGCCGTCCCATTCAACGTTGATGTTGACCTCTTCCAGAATGACATCGGGAAAGAACTGCGCCCGCATGTTGGGGATGGCCGCGGCCCCCAGCACCAGCATTACCAGCAACAACAGGTTGGCGACGGTGCGGTGCCGGGTGAAGTAGCTGAGGATGCCGCCCGCCGCGCCGGGGATTTCGCGCATCATGGCGCCTAGCCCCCGGCCCGGTTTTCAATGGTGCGGACCAGAGATGCGGGCACCTTGGCCTCCTCCAACTGTCCCAGCATCCGCGCTTTGACGTCCTGCGGCATCCGCTCGCTGGCCTCGACCTGCGCCACCAGCGCGGCGCGGCGTTCGTCTGACAGTTCGACCATATCCGGGTCAGCACCGGCATTGGCCTCGGTCCGCAGCGGACGCACGCGGATGCCTGTTCCCAACAGCGGCGTGCGACCGATCACGACCTCGCGCCCTTCCAGCCCTTCGCCGCGCAACAGAACCTCGTCACCCTGCCTGCGGATCAGGGTCACGGGCAGAACCTCAAGCCGGTCGTCCGCGCCCAGCACCAGAACCGTGCCCGAGGCATCCAGCACCGAGGATGGCAGGCGCACTACCGCGTCCAAAGGTTGCTCTTCCACGGTAACCGTCACGAAATCCCCCGGCTTGAATCCCGGCGCGCTGTCGAGACGGGCATAGACCAACCGCCCGGTCTGCCCCTCACCTGCCGAGCCGCTGTCGCGGCTGATACGCCCGGTGGCGGTCAGGTCGGTGCCGGTGACCTCGAGCGAGATGGTGACGGGCGCGTTGATCAGCGCGCCGTCCGAGTCCAGAAGCCGCACGAACTGCGCGGTCGACACTCGAAAGGCGACCTCGAGCGCGTCCGGGTCCACCAGTTCTGCCAGTTTTTCATTCGCCGAAACCAGCCGCCCTTCGACCAGAGTCACATCGGTCAGCGTGCCGCCGAACCCCGCCATGATGGTCATGTCCCCAAGGTCCCGTTCGGCGGCTTCAAGTGCAATCCGTGCGCGGGCCAACAGGGTCGTCGCCTGATCGACACGGGATTCCGCCTGCGCCAGAGAAATCCTGCGGGCCAGCACCGATTGTTCGGCGACCGCAACGGCCAGTTCGGCCTCTTCCACGCTGGCCGTTGCCCCAACCCCACGCGATTCCAGATCACGTTGCCGCTGCAGGGCGCGCTGGCGCAGTTCGGCCTGCGCCTCGGCGGATTTCAATTCGTCCTGTGCCAGCAACAGCGACCGTTCGGCGTCGCGTTCTTCAAACTGCGCGTCCAGAAGATCGGATTTTGCCCGATCCAACGCGGATTGCGCGTCTGCCGGATCAAGCTCGACCAGAACCTCGCCCGCCGTGACCGTGCCGCCATCCTCGAAATCATCGGCCAGCGCGACCACACGGCCCCCCAGCGCCGCGCGCAGTTCCAAACGGCGGCGGCTTTGCACCTCGCCAAAGGCTTCAAGATGGGGGGTGACGGTTTCCAACTCGGCGGCTTTGACGGTGACGGCAAAAACCCGTTCCCGCGCCGCGGGCGGCTTATCCTCGCGGGTCAGCACATCCTGCACGGCCCCAAGGATCATCTGCGCCGCAACAAATAGCAGCGCCAGCGTCAGAGACGCCAGAAACACACCGACAAGACTTTGCCGCAAGAATCGCATAAACCATTAACCCCGGTTGCAACAGGCTGCCTTCCACAAAATGTAGCCGGACCGTGAAATATGCCAAGCCACAAAGCGGTTATAAGATGTTGAACGTAGGACCAGTCTACTTCCGTCGCAGGTGTTCGTCCAATCTGGGCATTATTTCCACGAAATTGCAGGGACGGTGGCGGTAATCGAATTGTTTCTCCAAAATCCCGTCCCAGGCGTCCTTGCAGGCACCGGGGCTGCCGGGCAGGGCGAACAGATAGGTGCCGCCTGCCACGCCACCGGTGGCGCGGGACTGCACGGCGGACGTGCCGATTTTCTCCATCGAGAGGATGGTGAACACAGTTCCGAACGCCTCGATTTCCTTTTCATAGACGTCGCGATGGGCCTCGACCGTCACGTCGCGCCCGGTCAGCCCGGTCCCGCCGGTCGAGATTACCACGTCAATGTCGGGGTCCGCGATCCAGGCCCTTAGCTGATCTGCGATCTGATCGCGTTCGTCCCGGATGATCTTGCGGTCGGCCACGGAATGCCCCGCGCGTTCGATCCGGTCCACCAGCGTCTGGCCCGAGCGGTCTTCGTCCAGCGAGCGGGTGTCGGACACGGTCAGAACGGCGATCCGAACCGGAATGAAGTCAGTGTTTTCGTCAATGCGCGACATCTTTCGTCAGGCCCTTTCCATAATGGCCAGCCGGATCGCAAGGGCAGCAAAGATGCCCCCCGTGACCCAGCCCATGATCCGCGAGGCGCGGGGGTTCGAAATCAGCACCCGCCCGGCCCCGCCTGCAAATATTCCGACCAATCCGTTCACGACAAACCCGCCCAGTGCAATCATCACGCCGAAGATCAGAAACTGCGGCAGGATCGGCCCGATGGATGGGTCGACGAATTGCGGGATGAAGGCAAGTACGAACAGGATCACCTTGGGGTTGGTCAGATTGACCACCAGCCCGTCGCGGAAGGCAAAGCGCGCCGGTTTCGCAGGCGCGTCGCCGGGCATGGCCCCGTTCCGGATCGCGCCCCAGGCCAGATACAGCAGGTAAGCCACGCCCATCCAACGGATCACATCGAACAGCCATGGCAGCGCGGATACCGCCGCGCCCAGCCCCAATCCGGCCAGCAGAACGTGGATCATCAACCCCGCCGAGACTCCTGCGCTGGCCACCAGCGCCGGTTTCGCGCCGGACCGCAGGCCTTGCCCGAAACAGAACATCATATCCGCGCCGGGGGTGAAATTCAGCGCCATTGCGGCTGGCACAAAGGCCAGCAGCGTTACCGTTTCGATCATGAGGGGACCTCGAACCACTGGACCTTGGGGCCAAGATTGGCAATTTGTGTGCGCCCCAGCGTGCCGCGATAGCCCCAACTGTCATGAATATGGCCGCAAAACACGAACGCAGGTTGTATCCGTTCCACCGCGTCGCGCACGGCGACCGAGCCAACGGACTGACCCTGCGAGGTGCTATCGCCATGCCCTTTGGGCGGGGAGTGAACGATCAGGATATCGGCACCGTCGCAGCGATCCAGCATTTCGGTGGCCTCGGCCTCGGTCAGGTCACAGGACCAATCGCCGAAGGGCGTGACGGGCACACCATATCCCAGACCGAACAGGCGCAGATCACCGATGGCCATCCCGGTGCCGTGCAGCACATGCACGCCTTCGGGCGCGGCGTCGGCCAGCTCCCCGGCGCTTTCGGCGTTGCCCGGCACCAGCACCAGCGGGGCCGAGATGCCGGACAGCATCGCCATCGCTTCGTCCAGCCCCTGCCGCATGTTGCAGTAATCCCCGGCCCCGATCACCAGATCAGCCTCGGCACTGGCGGCAACCAGATCAGCAGCCCGATTGCGCGCCATGTGAAGGTCGGAGAAGGCCAGAATCTTCACCCCTTTGCCCCCAGACGTGCCCGCAGTTCAAGCAGATCGGCCCAGGCTTGTCGTTTCATCTGAGGTTGGCGCAACAAGTACGCGGGATGGAACATCGGGATCACTGGCAGGTCCAGCGCCTGATCCCACTGCCCGCGCAACCGCGTGATGCCACGTTTGCCCAGCACCGCCTGGCACGAGATATTTCCCATCACCACCAGAACCTCGGGCTTGGCCAGCGCCACATGACGGTCCAGAAACGGCTTCATCATGCCGATCTCTTCTGGTTTGGGGTCGCGGTTCTGCGGTGGCCGCCACGGCAGAACATTGGCTATATACACGTTTTCGCTCCGATCCAGATCAATCGCCGCCAACATCCGGTCCAGCAACTGCCCGGCACGGCCCACAAAGGGCTTGCCCTCGCGGTCCTCATCCCGGCCCGGAGCCTCGCCTATGATCATCACCCGCGCGCCGGGCGTGCCGTCGGCAAAGACCAACTGCCGCGCGCCCTTTTTCAACTCGCAATGCGCGAACGCATCCATCGCCGCGCGCAACTGATCCAGCGAGCCCGCCCCGCGCGCCGCCTGCTGCGCCACCGCAACCGGATCGACCTGCTGCGGCTTCACCGGCGCCGCCTGCGCAGGCTGCGGTTTCTTGGGCTTTGGCGACGTGTCGGGCAGCGCGTAACGGTCCACCGGCACATCGCCGATGGCATCGGTGACGCCCAGTTCGATCTGCCACTCCAGCAGCGCCCGCGCAGTATGATAATCCAAAGCCGATTCCATGCCGTTCAATCTAACCACCTTTTGACCGAGGGAAAGCGAATAGACCTTGCCATGGCACCGGGTCGCACCGACCATGGGCACATTCATGTTGTCAGGCTTGCGATTCCTTCTGATCGGACTGCTATTTGCCGTCACCAGCGGCCAACCCGGGTTTGCCCAGTTTAACAACCAACGCGACCAGTGCCGCGGCGGTCAGTTCGCCTGCGGCAGCCGCTGCTGTTCCGGCGGGCAGAGGTGCAGTTTCGACAACCACTGCATCCCGCTGGGCGGCACCTATTGCGGCGGCGGGCGCAGTTGCGGGCCGTTCGAACGCTGCGTCGCAGGGGGCACCCGCTGCGCCCCGATTGGTGCGAACAAATGCCGCTCGCGCCTCGACTGTCCGGGCGGCAGCTTCTGCAACGGGCGGGGCGAGTGCGAACCGGTCTCGCCCGAATTCGACCCCACCCCCTCACCCGGCTTCAACCTACCGACGCAATGCGCCGACGGGCGCAGCTGTGTCTCGGGTACATATTGCCTGCCGCAGGGCGGTTGTTCGCGCCCGGGCTGGTTCCTGTGCGAGAAAACCGGCTCGCAATGCAGGCCCGGATTCAAGTGCTCGCGCAATCGGGGATGCGTGCCCGTCAAGGCCATCGATTGCGGCTATGGCAAGTGGTGCAAACCGGGCGAACAATGCCTGCCCGAAGGGGGGTGCGCGATATTGCCCTAGGGCCCTGTTCCCCGTGTTGCGTCTGCCCGCACAGCTTCCTATAAGCGGGCCGATTGTCAGACAGGAGCCCGCCCATGCGTTTCGCCCATCGTCACCTTCTTGGCATCGAGCATCTGTCCCCGTCCGATATCACCGCCATCCTCGATCTGGCCGAGACCTATGTTGACCTCAACCGCCAGTCGACCAAGCATTCGGATGTGTTGTCGGGGCTGACGCAGATCAACATGTTCTTCGAGAACTCGACCCGCACGCAGGCCAGTTTCGAACTGGCGGGTAAGCGGCTGGGGGCCGATGTGATGAACATGGCGATGCAGGCCAGTTCGATCAAAAAGGGCGAGACGCTGATCGACACCGCGATGACGCTGAACGCGATGCATCCCGACCTGCTGGTGGTGCGGCACCCGCATTCCGGCGCGGTCGGTCTGCTGGCGCAGAAAGTGAACTGCGCCGTGCTGAATGCAGGCGACGGGCGGCACGAGCACCCGACGCAGGCCCTGCTGGACGCGCTGACCATCCGCCGCGCCAAGGGCCGCCTGCACCGTCTGAACATCGCGATCTGCGGTGACGTTGCCCATTCTCGCGTGGCGCGGTCGAACCTGATCCTGCTGGGCAAGATGGAAAACCGCATCCGCCTGATCGGCCCGCCGACGCTGGTGCCTAGCCAATTCGCGGAATTCGGGGCCGAGATTTACGACGACATGAACGAAGGCCTGAAGGATGTCGATGTCGTCATGATGCTGCGCCTTCAGAAAGAGCGAATGGATGGCGGCTTCATCCCCTCGGAACGCGAATATTACCACCGCTACGGGCTGGACGCCGCCAAGCTGGCGCAGGCCAAATCGGACGCCATTGTCATGCATCCCGGCCCGATGAACCGCGGGGTCGAGATCGACGGCACGCTGGCCGACGACATCAACCGCTCGGTCATTCAGGAACAGGTCGAAATGGGTGTCGCCGTGCGCATGGCCGCGATGGAATTGCTGGCCCGAAACCTGGCCGAGGCCGCATGAGTGATCTGACCGTCGCCCCCCATGAACGCGGCGTGATCCGCCTGTTCACGCTGGATATGCGCCCCGAAGAGGCGAAATTCCTGCGCGAACCCGGCGCTGCCGATCAGGTTCTGGGGGTTGACGGTCTGGACCCCGCACAGATCGACATTTTCCCGGTCTCCGACCTCGAAGACCTAGGGCTCTACGGCTATCTGAACGAGGGCTGCGGCGTCTCGGCGGATCAGTTGGACCGCACCGAGTTGGAGGCTGTCGAGGGCTGGGTCATGGCCCTGCGCAGCGCCGCCTTCGGCGGGCGCGCAGCCAGTATCGAACCCGACCCGCGCCTGCATCTGATCGGGCTATACACCGAAGAGGCCACGAACTGGACCGGCGGCGTGATCGAAACCGAAAGCGCCAAGCCGTTCTCGGCCCCTCAGACCCCGCCCGACGACGCGCGGCCCCGGAGCATGGGCTCGGCCATTCTGGCGCTGGTGATCCTGCTGGTTATCGGAGGTGCCCTGTGGCTGATCCTGTGATCTTTACCCCCCATAAGGGTGCGTATATCCAGACCAACCTGACCCTTGCCGCCATCGCAATGGCGGGCGCGATGATCGTTCTGTGGCTGATCGGCAACCCCTATGTCTGGACCGGAGCCCCCGCCGGACTGGCCGCCATAGGCATCCGCGCCTGGTATCTGGCCTCGGAAGAACTGGTCGCCACGTGGGAGATGACCGAGACCACCCTCACCGGCCCCGGCGCGCGCAAAGTGGCGCTGAACCAGATCGAGGCGGTCAACACGATGGGCAGCTTCGTTCAGATCGTCACCAAAGGCGGCGACAAGCACCTGATCAAGTATCAGGCCGACCCCGCCGCCACCAAAGCCGCGATTGAGAGGGCGATGGAATGAGCGGCGAGTGGTGGCGTAAGCAAATTCCTGAGACGGAACAAGTCCTGTGGTCCGGACAACCGTATCGGGGGTATTTCCCACCCCGTCTGGGCTGGGCGTACAGATTTCTGATCGCCTGCCTTGTTCTGGCGTGGGTGGCTAGCCCATTGTTTGCGGACACCGTGCGAGATTATTGGAAGCTGGTCAGTTGCACGCTGCTGCTGGCATTTTTCATGTGGTGGGATCGCTTGATCCGCAGGCGACGAATGTATGTCGTGACCACCCGCAATGTCTGGTGGATCAGCGAAATATTCAAACCCCGACATCTCCCCATAAACTCCCAGCTCAAATTCTATCGCAACGGTCGAAACATCGTGTTTTCCCACCTGCGATTTCTCGTTTTCGAATACCTACACGACCCGGAGGCCGCATTGGCGGCGCTGACCCAAGCCCGAGAGGCCCAGACATGACTGCCCTGATCTTCACCAACGCCCGCCTGATCGACCCGGAAACCGGCACGGACAGCCTCGGCTGGTTGCACATTGCCGATGGGCTCATTCAAGGCAAGGGCGAGGGGAACGCGCCCGCTGCGGACGGGCAGGTGATCGACTGCGGCGGGCAGTGCCTTGCACCCGGTATCGTTGATATCGGCGTCAAGGTGTGCGAGCCCGGCGAGCGGCACAAGGAAAGCTACAAATCCGCAGGTCTCGCCGCCGCTGCCGGGGGTGTGACCACCATCGTCACCCGCCCGGATACGTTGCCTGCCGTCGATACCCCGGAAACGCTGGAATTCGCGACCCGGCGCGCGCAGGCGGATGCGCCGGTCAATGTGCTGCCGATGGCGGCGCTGACCAAGGGCCGCGACGGGCGCGAGATGACCGAGATCGGGTTTTTGCTGGATGCGGGCGCAGTGGCCTTCACCGATTGCGACCATGTGGTTGCCAATACCAAAGTGTTTTCCCGCGCGCTGACCTATGCCAAATCCTGCGGCGCGTTGGTCATCGCCCACCCGCAGGAGCCGGGGCTCAGCGCCGGGGCCGCCGCCACCAGCGGCAAGTTCGCCGCCCTGAACGGTTTGCCCGCCGTTTCTCCCATGGCCGAGCGCATGGGTCTGGACCGCGATATCGCGCTGCTGGAAATGACCGGGGCCGCGTATCACGCCGACCAGATCACAACCGCCCGCGCCCTGCCCGCACTGGAACGCGCCAAGCGCAACGGGCTGGACATCACCGCCGGGACCTCGATCCACCATCTGACGCTGAACGAGCTGGACGTGGCCGACTATCGCACCTTCTTTAAGGTCAAGCCGCCGTTGCGGTCCGAAGACGACCGGCAAGCGGTGATCGAAGCGGTGCGCACCGGCCTCATCGACACGATCAGTTCCATGCACACCCCGCAGGACGAGGAAAGCAAGCGCCTGCCGTTTGAAGAGGCAGCCTCGGGCGCGGTGGCGCTTGAGACGCTGCTGCCTGCGGCGCTGCGCCTGTACCACGCGGAGCAACTGGACCTGCCGACCCTGTTTCGCGCGATGGCACTGAACCCAGCGAAACGGCTGGGGCTGGCTTCGGGCCGTCTGGCCGCCGGTGCGCCTGCCGATCTGGTGATGTTCGACCCGGATGTGCCATTTGTGCTGGATCGCTTTGTTCTTAAATCCAAATCCCAGAACACACCGTTTGACGGGCAGAAGATGCAGGGTAAGGTCACAGCGACTTATGTCGCAGGCCAAGAAGTATACCGGAGATCCTGATGCCCCTGATCGACAGCACAATCGCCCAGCTGATCCTGTGGGCAGGGCTTGGGTATCTGATGGGATCGGTGCCGTTTGGCATGATCCTCGCCCATGTCATGGGGCTGGGCAATCTGCGCCAGATCGGGTCAGGCAATATCGGGGCCACCAATGTGCTGCGTACCGGGAACAAAACGGCAGCAGCGCTTACGGTGCTGTTTGACGGCGGTAAGGGCGCTGTCGCGGTCCTGCTGGCCCGGGTCTTCGCCGGAGAAGATGCGGCACAGATCGCTGCTCTGACCGCTTTTGTAGGGCATTGCTTCCCCGTCTGGCTGGGCTTCAAGGGCGGCAAGGGCGTTGCGACCTTTCTGGGCCTGTGGCTGATGCTGGACTGGCGCGTGGGCGTGGCCTGTTGCCTGTCCTGGTTGGTTGCGGTGGCGATCTGGCGGATGTCTTCGGTCGGGGCGCTGGCGGCGGCAGCGCTTTCGACGACGTGGATCGTGGTGCTGACAGATGGCTCGACCTTCATTCTGGGCATCTTGCTGACCCTGCTGGTCTATTGGCGCCACAGCGCCAACGTCGCACGCATCAAGGCCGGGACCGAGCCCAAAATCGGCAAATCGTGACCCCGCCCGAGGCGTTTGCATCGGCGTTCTTTGATCTGCCAATGGGCACTTTCACTGGCACGGCAGATGGTCTGCGCTATGTCGTGACACGTCAGGTGATGGCGGGTGGAAAGGCCCATAAACTGGTCGCGCATCAGTTGGGCGGCAAGGACTATATCAGCCTTAACCTCTATCAGACCCGAAACAGCGGTCTGCTGCTAAAACCTTGTGAGATGCCAGCGCGAAAAGTCACCGAATTCGTCATCGCATTGCGGCCCGAGGATTGACCGCAAACCTGCATTTCTGAACAGAAACTCTTCACCTCCGCACAATCACAATTGATTGCTTTGAACGTGAACAGGGCCGTTCCCAATTGGGTTTCGTGGCAGCCAATTACAGGTGCCGCAAAAACAAATCCGGTTCGCCGGAGCAAAATTAAGGTGCTCGAACGCGGGCCTATTTCACGAAAGGTGAAGTCATGAACAAGATCAAATCCCTCATCGGCGGTGTCGCCCTGTCTGTCGCAGTTGCAAGCACGGCGCTGGCCGCTGGCGTTGAACTGAACGCAAGCTCGACCGGTCTGGCGCTGCAGGGTTACGACCCGGTTGCCTATTTCACTGTGGGCGAAGCCACCAAGGGCGACTACAAGATCACCGCGCTGCACAATGACGCGCTGTACCGCTTTGCATCGGAAGAAAACAAAGTGGCGTTCGAGGAAAACCCCGAAGCGTACCTGCCCGCATATGGCGGCTACTGTGCCTTCGGCACCGCGATGGGCTTCAAGTTTGACGGCGACCCGAACTACTGGAAAATCGTTGACAACAAGCTGTACCTGAACCTGTCGGCTGACATTCAGGAACGCTGGGAAGGCGACATCCCGGGCTTTAACGAGCGCGCAGACGCCAACTGGAAAGACATCGCTGACAAGACCCCTGCAGAACTGCAGCAGCAATAATCCGCTGAAAATTTCAGACGTGTCGGCGGCGGAACGTATCCGCCGCCGCATGTCGTTTTGAACCCTTACGTTCGACACCTATCTGTTCCCTGAGATAAACGTCCAACCTCAATGGACCTGCGTCTGCGCCACCGTGCGGACGTGCGATACTACGGGCTGGAATAGACATCACTGATCCGGTCTTGGGACCGGGCCGTATCAATCAGCAGGCACCCGCAGTGGATTTTGCCCTTGCGGGGTGTGATTTCGAACGAAAGGACAACAAAGATGACAGGTAAATTGGCACTCGTCACCGCTGTCGCGACATTGGCGGCAGGATCGGCCTTGGCGCAATCTTCGGGCAACTGGACCGGGTTTTATGGCGGTCTGCAGCTTGGCTATATCGACGTGGACACCAATGTGTCCGGCGTAGACGGCGATGGCGCGATTGGCGGTATCGTTCTGGGCTACGATTATGACCTGGGCGACTGGGTGATCGGCGGCGGTTTCGACTATGACTGGACCGATGTGGACCTGTCCGGCGCGGCTACCGTTGAAGACGTTTGGCGCCTAAAAGCGCGCGCCGGGTACAAGGTGAACCCGCAGGGCCTGTTCTACGGAACCGCAGGCTATGCTGAGGCCGGAACCGACAATCTGGGCAGCGACGATGGCTGGTTCATCGGCGCAGGGTACGAGCAGATCGTGGCCCCCAATGTCAGCATTGGCGGTGAGTTGCTGTATCACGAGTTCGACAATTTCAACTCGACCGGCGTGGATGTGGACGCCACCACCTTGCAGTTCCGCGCCACATATCGGTTCTGAGACACCCCACAAGAACGATCAGACCCGGCTCTTTCCGCCGGGTCTTTCCGTTCAAAGGTCCAGAATCGTGCTGCCAGTGGTCTGGCGCGCCTCTAGCGCGCGATGGGCATCGGCGACTTGTTCCAGCGGGAAGCGCTGATCAATGTGGATTTTGACCTCGCCACCTTCGACCTTACCGAACAGACGTCGGGCCATCGCCTGACAAACCGTATGGTCGGCGATATGCGTGAACAGTGTCGGCCGGGTGATCTTGAGCGAGCCTTTCTGCGCCAGAACCCCAAGGTTCACCGGTGGCACCGGCCCCGAGGCATTGCCGAACGAGATCATCATCCCCAGCGGTTTCAAGCAATCCAGCGACCCTTCGAACGTGTCAGCCCCGACCGAGTCCATCACCGCATCCACGCCTTTGCCACCGGTGATCTCGGCCACGCGTTCGGCAAAGTTCTCGGTCCGGTAGTTGATACAATGGGCGGCCCCGTTGAACTGCGCCAGCGAACATTTCTCATCCGTCCCGGCAGTGCCGATCATGGTGATACCTTCGGATTTCGCCCATTGGCAGGCGATCAGACCCACGCCTCCGGCTGCGGCGTGAAACAACACCGTATCACCGCGCCTGAGCGGCGTTGTGCGGTGAAATAGATATTCGACCGTCATCCCCTTCAGCATCATCGCGGCGGCGGCCTCGAAGCCGATACCGTCGGGCAAGGGGCAGACCTGCGCGGCGGGCATCACGCGCGCCTCGCAATAGGCCCCCGAGGGCGCGGCGGCATAAGCGGCGCGCTGGCCGGGTTCCAGATGGGTCACGCCCTCGCCCACCGCCTCAACCACGCCCGAGGCCTCCATGCCCAGCGCGTGGGGCAGGTCCAGCGGATAGAGTCCGGTGCGCTGATAGACATCAATGAAATTCAACCCGCAGGCGTGATGGCGAATGCGAACCTCACCCGGTCCGGGGTCGCCTAACGGCCTGTCTTCGATCTGCAAAACCTCGGGCCCGCCGAATTCATGGATGACAACCGTTTTTGCCGTTTGCTGCATGCTGACCTCCTTCTTGCTAGCGCCCAAGCTAACACGACTGTGAGGCAGGGCAATCGGTGCGATCTCGCAGCGGTGATTCAGTGAAATACGAAACTGTGTTATAGTTGTCACAGGCGTTGCCGGCTGGTCCGGCCACGGGCAACCGTGTGCCAGACCCATCCCGCGACGCATCTCGTCAGGGAAAGGGATCAAGATGGCAAAAACAATCGGCAATCCGATCAGCTGGGCGGCCCAGAGCCTTGGCGCAACCAGCGATCACGTCACGGAAAGCGTCTCGCGGATCGGCAGTTCGGAAACCCGCGATCTTCCAATGGTGCAAACGCTGACCTTTCAGGACCTCCGCGCCTGTTTGCGGGCGGGGTATCACGATTTCCTCGAAACCCGCGCCGATGCGATATTTATCGCGCTGGTATACCCCATCGCTGGTCTGCTGATGTTCGGATTTGCGCTGAACATGAATATGGTGCCGCTTCTGGCCCCTCTGGTCGCGGGGTTTGCCCTGATCGGACCGGTCGCGGCGGTTGGGTTGTATGAGATCAGCCGCAAGCGCGAACAGGGCGGCGCAGTGCATTGGCTGGACGCGTTCGGGGTCTTCCGCTCGCCCTCCTTCGGCGCGATTCTGGCGCTTGGCTTCTATCTGGTCATGCTATTGCTGGTCTGGCTCATGGCGGCCGAGGGCATCTATGAGCGCACACTGGGGCCGGAACCGCCCGCCTCGCTTGTCGCATTTGCGACCGATGTGTTCACCACCAGCGCAGGCTGGACCATGTTCGTGCTCGGCACGGCGGTCGGGTTTGTTTTTGCCCTGTGCGCATTGGCCATCAGCGTCGTCAGCTTCCCGCTGCTGCTGGACCGCAAGGTCGGCGTGCCGGTCGCGGTTGTGACCTCGGTTCGCGTGCTGCGGCACAATCCGGGTGTGATCCTGACATGGGGCTTCATCGTCGCGGCCTTGCTGGTGCTGGGGGCGATTCCGATGCTGCTGGGGCTGATCGTGGTCATGCCGGTGCTGGGCCACGCGACCTGGCATCTGTACAGACGCGCGGTCGCCTGACCCGAGCTATTACCCGCCGGATACGTTCAGTACGATTTTGCCGATATGGCCCGAGCTTTCCATGCGCGCATGGGCGGCGGCGGCCTCGGCCAGATCGAATTCTGAGTCCATCACCGGGGCCACTTTCCCGGCCTCGAGCAAAGGCCAGACGGCCTCGCGCAAATCCTGCGCGATCCTGGCCTTAGCCAGATCGCTTTGCGGGCGCAGGGTGCTGCCGGTCAGGGTCAGCCGTTTGACCATCATCAGGGCAAAATTCAGCTCGACCACCGGCCCCTGCAAAAAGGCGATCTGCACCAGCCGCCCGTCCTCGGCCAGAGCCTTGACATTACGCGGAATGTAATCCCCGCCCACCATATCAAGGATCAGGTTCGCGCCGCCTTCGGCCCGCATGACGCCTACAAAATCCTCATTGCGGTAGTTGATCGCTTTCTCTGCCCCCAACTTGACGCAAGCTTCGCATTTCTCATCCGAGCCTGCGGTGGCAAAGACGCGCGCACCGAAGGCGTTCGCCAGTTGGATCGCCGTAGTGCCAATTCCGCTGGAGCCGCCATGGACCAGAAAGCGCTCGCCCGCCTGCAGGCCGCCACGGGTGAAGACGTTGGACCAGACGGTGAAGAAGGTTTCGGGCAGGCAGGCGGCCTCTTTCATTCCCATGCCGCTTGGCACGGTCAGGCAATGCGCAGCAGGCGTGGCGACGTATTCGGCATAGCCACCACCGGGCAGCAGGGCGCAGACCTGATCGCCGACCGACAGGCCTTCGACGCCTGACCCCACAGCCACCACCTCGCCCGAGGCTTCCAGCCCCGGCAGATCGCTGGCCCCCGGAGGCGGATCATAGGCCCCGGCCCGTTGCAGGGCGTCGGGCCGGTTCACCCCGGCATAGGCCACTTTCAGGATCACCTGCCCGACGCCCGGCTCGGGCACGGGCCGCTCGGTCACTTGCAACACATCCGGACCGCCGGGGGTGGTGATCTCAACAGCGCGCATCATCTGGGTCATCGGCAAATCTCCTTTGACCGATGCCTAGCAGGCCTGCCGCCAAAGGCCCAGAGACTTACTTTCGCGGGTTCAGAAGCCCGGGTAGATCAGCGCGCATCTTCATGGGTGCCCGCACCTGCCCCGCCAGCCAGTTCGGCACCGCCAGAAATGGCTTCAGCAGCGGGTTCCCGTTCACCTGCGCCTTGAGCTTTTCGAACTGCATCACATCGCCGATGCGCCGGTCCAGAAACTCCCACGTGCGCTGATGATCCGGGGTCTCATCCCCCAACCAGAACAGCAGGGTCGAAGAATAGACCCCCGACAGGGTCATCCGCTTGGTGTACCAGTTCACATCGTCCGAGGTGTCGCCCAGCGCGTCCCAGATCAGATCGCAGGTCTGCCACAGTGCCTTAGCCCCATCCGCCGCATGGGTTGGCAGCGAAAACAGGGTCATGCCGCGGCGCACCAGTTCCTTATCCTCGACCGCCTCAAGCCGGAAACGCACGGCGGCAGCGATCTTGTCGCGGAACTTGAGCCCGCTCAGATCCTCGGACTTGATTCGCTCCAGCATGGCCGCATCGCCGCGCGCGTGAAAGGCCAGCGCCAGATCGACCGCCCCGCGCGGGCAAATCGCCCGGGCCAGACCGTCATCGATATCGCAATCGGAAATCGCCGCCCGAAAGCTTGCTTCCGACCAGCCATCGAATGGAACATGGATCAGCATCGCATCCAAAAGCTGCAGTTTGGCGTCTTCATAAGTCACGGTCATGGCGGTTCTCCGGCTTTCAGCCCCAGTACTAGACAAGATAGGCCCGCTTTGCTATACGGCCAATTCCTGCAATTTCCTTGCAACTCTATCTAGAAAGGTGGTGACAACCACATGCAGGTTAGTGTTCGCGACAATAACGTCGATCAGGCGCTTCGTGCCCTGAAGAAAAAGCTGCAGCGCGAAGGCGTGTTCCGTGAAATGAAGCTGAAGCAACATTTCGAGAAACCGTCCGAGAAAAAAGCGCGCGAGAAAGCTGAAGCGATCCGCCGTGCCCGTAAACTGGCACGCAAGAAAGCCCAGCGCGAAGGTTTGCTCTAAGCACCTGACGCTCGTCCAGCTTTGGATGACACTATTTGACGACCCCCGAGGCATCGCCCGGGGGTTTGTCGTTTTCAGGGCCGGTTCTTTTTCGCCGACATGCGTCTCGCGCTGTGCGGCAACCTGCCAATTCCGGCCCGGCAACATTTTGCCCGGCATTTTGCAGCGCAGCGAATCCCGTATGAGTAGCGCGGGCCTGCCTGATTTCGCCTGACAGATAAGCCCCCCTATCCCCTGCGGCGACGCCCGACGTAACTGGCCCCGTCGAAACAGACGGCAAACCAAACGGAGGTAATATGTCGACTGCAAGCACAATCGAGCAGGAAATGCTGGCGCTTATCAATGCCGAGCGCACATCCCGCGGGCTGAACCCGCTGAAACTGGAAACCAACCTGAATGAAGCGTCCGAGGATCACAGCACCTGGATGCTGAACACGGATATGTTCAGCCATACCGGTGCCGGTGGCTCCAGTGCAACCGAGCGGATGCGCGATGCGGGGTTCGACCTGTCGGGAAGCTGGCGCACCGGTGAAAACATTGCGTGGCAGTCCGAGCGCGGCGCACCGGGCATCAGCGATGACGTGGCCCAGCTTCACCAGAACCTGATGAACAGCCCCGGCCACCGCGCCAATATCCTGAACCCCGAGTTCGAATATATCGGCATCGGTATCGAGACCGGGGACATGCAGGGCTTTGACGCCGTCATGGTCACGCAGAATTTTGCAACCACGGACGGAATGGTGGTTCTGGACAATGGCGCACCAACCACGCCGGTGACCGAGGGGCCAGCGCCCGACCAGCCAGATGCCGAGACCCCGGATACAGATGTGACGGAAACACCCGCCCCTGCGCCGGAAACACCGGACACGGATGTCACTGAAACAGTCGATCCGACGCCCGACTCACCCGACACCGACGTGACCGAGACGGATGACCTGGGCGTGGATGTGACGGAAACCGACGATCCCGCACCGGAAACGCCCGATACAGACATCACAGAAACGGAAGATCCGGAATCAGAGACCCCCGACACGGATGTCACCGAGACGGACGACCCGGCCTCTGAAACGCCCGATACCGACGAACCAGAAACACCCGACACGGACGTCGTAGAAAACGACGACGCCGCGCCGGACACACCTGAAACCGAGGTTACAGACGACGGCGACCCGAATGACGGATGCTTCGACGTGGCCGCCTTCCTTGCCGAGATCGAGGCGTTTATCGAGGCTTTGCAATCGCGTCTGGATCAGTTCGCGTGGGATGACAGCGGGATGGACCCGTCGGACTCGACCGATGCGTTCGATCTGGTGATGGATGAATTTGAGCCGGTCGAAGAAGACACGCCGATGTCAGATGTTACATGCGATGACGCGGCCGATGTCTTCCAGTTCAACTTCTACACCTTCGACTGCATGATGGACGCCGCCTGACCGGCCCGTCCGGTGCGAGGCAGGCCTTCTGCCTCGCACGACCGGATCAGTAGATCTTCGGCACATACAGCTCATCCGGCAGAATGCGGCGTTCGTATTCGGGATTGTAGCGCCGGTCGGGCAGGTTGACCTTTTCCTGCGGCACGTCCGTATAGGGGATTTTGGTCAGCAGGTGCTCGATACAGTTCAGGCGCTCGCGCTTCTTGTCATTGCCTTCGACGATGTACCACGGGGCCTCGGGGATGTTGGTGCGGAAGAACATGTCTTCCTTGGCTTTGGTATACGCCTCCCACCGGATGCGGGATTCCAGATCCATCGGCGACAGTTTCCACTGTTTCATCGGGTCGTGAATACGCATGAGGAATCGCAATTGCTGTTCCTCATCCGTGATCGAGAACCAGTATTTCAGCAGAATGATACCCGAGCGCACCAGCATCCGTTCGAATTCGGGAACGTCCTGAAAAAACTGCTCGACCTGATCTTCGTCGGCGAACCCCATCACCCGCTCGACGCCTGCGCGGTTGTACCAGGAGCGGTCGAACAGAACGATTTCGCCCGCCGCAGGCAAATGGGGCACATATCGCTGGAAATACCACTGGCTTTGTTCCCGGCGGCTGGGTGCGGGTAAGGCCACCACGCGGGCCACACGCGGGTTCAGACGTTGGGTGATGCGCTTGATCACGCCTCCCTTGCCGGCGCTGTCCCGGCCTTCGAACAGGATACAGACCTTGGCGCCGGTGTGCTGCACCCAATCCTGCACTCTGATCAGTTCGGCCTGCAGGCGCAGCAGGTTGCGGAAATAGACCTTGCGGTCCAGCATATCCGGGTGCTGGTCCTTGTAAATCTTGCGGACTTCCATCGAGAGCATGGGCTCGCTGAACTCGATCTCAAAGTCCTCGTCCAGCGTGTCTTCCAGTTCGGCTTCCAGCCAGTCTTTGGGCGCGTCATTGTTTTCGTAAGCCAAAATCAGCTCCTTCTCAGTCAACGGGTTGGGACCGTAACGGGTATGTGTAACTGCCCGATGTCATCGGAAAAATTGATGCCATCGAGTTTCACCGGCTGTGCGGGGTCCTGTTAGGGGAAACAGGCGCGGCTCGTGCAGCCGGGCGGTCTTTGCCCTCAATGTGGCCCGGACGGGCGGCAGATACAACCGGCAGAATTGCCGCAATGCCAACAGGTTGACGCTTGGGCCGGACTGGCATCTTGCATTGGCGCGCCTTTTCGCGGCAACACTGCGGTCAGTAGAACTGTGGAAGCGACGTGACCCTCTTTCTGTCTCAACTTCCGGTCATCTGGCCCTGGCTAATCCTGATCGCGGCGCAGGTCCTGGCGCTTGCGGGCAGAACTGCCATTGGCCTGTCGGTTCTGGTGCTGTTTGGCAGCGTCGCGCTGAGCATCGGGCTGATGACGCCCCTGGCGCTTGCGGTCACCGCTTTAGGAGTATTTGGCGCGTCGTTCCTGCCCCGCCTGTCGGGATGGCAGGCCGCGCTGGGGCATCTGGCGCTGATTGTCTGGTGCGTGGCGCTGGGCGCGCATCTGGTTCCGGGGTTCTACAACCTTCGGATTCTGGATCAGGTTCTTTCCGGACCCGAAAGTGCGGCCTTCACCATGCATCTGAACGTGGACAAGCTGATGGTGTTCTTCGCTGTCCTATTGGCGTGGCCTGCGATGCGAAACACCGGGCGGATGGTAAACCTTCCGCTCCTGCTGCTCGGCATCGCCGTGCTGCCCGTCCTGTTCGCGATTGGGCTGGCGGCAGAAGCCGTCCTGCCCGAGTTCACCCTGCCGCCCTGGTGGCTGATCTTCGCACTCTCAAACCTGTTTCTGACATGCCTGACGGAAGAGGCCTTCTTTCGCGGCTACCTGCAATCCGTACTGTCGTCCCGACTGGGCGCAGTGGGCGGACTGCTGCTTGCAAGCGTCGCGTTCGGTCTGGCCCATTTCGGCGGCGGCCCCGCGCTGGTGATCTTCGCTTCGATTCTGGGTCTGGCCTGCGGATTGGGCTACTATGCAACCGGGCGGCTTTGGGTGCCGGTCGCGATGCACTTCGCCTTCAACTTCGCGCATCTGGTCTTCTTCACCTACCCGGCCCCGGCCTGACCCTCAGACCGGAAGGGCCGTGGTCTTGAACACGGTGCGCAACGCAAACGAGCTTTGCATCTGCGCAACCCCGGGCAGGCGGGACAGATACTGCCGATGGATGCGGGCAAAATCCTCGGTGTTTTCGGCGACGACTTTCAGGATGTAATCTGCGGTTCCGGCCATCAGATGGCATTCCAGCACGTCCGGAATGCGCGCAACGGCCTTTTCGAAGGCATCCAGCACCTCTTCAGCCTGCCCCTGCAAGGTGATCTCGACAAACACGGTTGTCGGTACGTTCATCTTGCGGGCATCCAGCAGGGCAACGTAGTTGCGGATGTACCCCTCGGCCTCCAATCGTTGCACGCGGCGATGACAGGCCGAGGGCGACAGATTCGCCTGTTCGGAAAGCTCGGCATTTGACATTCTGCCATTTCGCTGCAGGGCTGCCAGAATCTTACGATCCGTCGTATCAAGGCTCATTCACACACATCCTTTGCAAGAGAATGCCATTTTACAGGAAATTCTTCCTGGGAAAAGCCCACGCGCACGCAATGTTTCACAGAAATTGCACCGAGGAATGCTCATAATTTAGGCAGTTTATGAATGGAGTCTCTCATGAAAATCGGCTGCCCCAAGGAAATCAAACCGCAGGAGTTCCGCGTCGGCATGACCCCCAACGCCGCGCAGGAAGCGGTGGCGCGCGGTCACGAGGTGATCATTGAAGCTGGGGCCGGGATGGGCTCGGGCTTTGACAACGACGCTTATGTGGCCGCTGGTGCCCGTATCGTCGACACCGCGGAAGAGGTCTTTGCCACCGCCGACATGATCGTCAAGGTCAAGGAACCGCAGGCGGTCGAGCGCAAGATGCTGCGCGAAGGGCAGTTGCTGTTTACCTATCTGCACCTTGCCCCGGACCCGGACCAGACCCATGACCTGTTGGCATCGGGTTGTACCGCGATTGCCTATGAAACCGTCACCGATTCCAATGGCGGCTTGCCGCTGCTGGCCCCGATGTCCGAAGTTGCAGGCCGCCTGGCCCCTCAGGTCGGGTCATGGACGCTGCAAAAAGCCAATGGCGGGCGCGGAGTGCTGATGGGCGGCGTTCCTGGTGTTGGCCCGGCCAAGGTCGTGGTGATCGGCGGCGGTGTTGTCGGCACCCACGCCGCCAAGATCGCTGCAGGCATGGGCGCGGATGTGACGGTTCTGGACCGGTCTCTGCCCCGCCTGCGCTATCTGGACGATGTATATGGCCGCCAGTTCAAGAACCAGTATTCCACCGCAGGGGCCACCGCCGAACTGATCCAGGATGCCGACATGGTGATCGGCGCAGTTCTGATCCCCGGTGCCGCCGCGCCCAAGCTGATCACACGCGACCAGCTTTCAACCATGAAACCGGGTGCGGTGCTGGTGGATGTGGCCATTGATCAGGGCGGCTGTTTCGAGACCTCGAAGGCCACCACCCATGCCGATCCGATCTATAACGTCGATGGCATCATGCATTACTGTGTCGCCAACATGCCGGGGGCGGTTGCGCGCACCTCGACCATCGCTCTGGGCAACGCGACGATGCCGTTCATGCTGGCGCTGGCCGACAAAGGCTGGCGGCAGGCCTGTCAGGACGACCCGCATCTGATGGAAGGTCTGAACGTCCATGCCGGTCAATTGACATATTACGCGGTTGGCAAGGCGTTGGGGATCGACGTGGTCTCGCCCAATATCGTGGTCAAATCATAACCCCTCCCGCCCCTGAAAACGGCCCCTGAAGGGGCCGCTTTACAGCGTTGGGCGTAGCGCCGCGCCAAATGGCGCGGCGCGGTTGCGCTCAGGCAAGCAGCCTTAGCCCTGTTTCTGGATTTCCACCGAATGCGGATAGGGGATCGAAACACCGTTATCGTCAAAGGCCTCTTTGACCGCCTTGGTCAATTCGAACTTCACATCCCAGTAATCCGCCGCCGCACACCACAGGCGCGCGGTCAGGTCCACTGAACTGTCGCCCAGATTGGTCACCCGCACCCAGGGTTCGGGATCGCTGTGAATGCGGGCATCCGCCTTGGCGATATCCAGAATGATCTGCATCGCCTTGTCGGCGCTGTCGCCATAATCAATCCCGAACACCAGATCGACCCGGCGCGTGTCATGGGCCGAGTAGTTGGTGATGACAGTGCCCCAGGCCTGCCCGTTTGGAACAATGATCTGCACGTTGTCGGGCGTCACCAGTTCGGTCGTGAACAGGTTCAGGTCCTTCACCGTCCCCGCCGTGCCGCCGATATCCACATACTGGCCCAGCTTGTAAGGCCGGAACACCACCAGCATCACACCGGCGGCCAAATCGCTGAGCGTGCCCTGCAGCGCCAGACCAATGGCCAGCGACGCGGCACCCAGGATGGCAACGATGCTTGTAGCCTCGATGCCGAAAATGCCCAGAACGGCCACCAGCACCATGGCCAGTATGGCCCATTTGACTAGGCTGGCCATGAAATTGCCCAGCGTCGGGTCAATCTGCGGGGTCGCGTTGATCCGGCGGCGCACCATGCCACCGATCGCGCTTGCCACGATCCAACCCAGAATAAGAACGACCAGAGCCTTGACCGCGCTCATGATCAGCGGGGCGAACGCGCCTACCTGTGTTACGACCTCATCCACGCGCATCTCCTTTTTGACACCACAAAACCCGCGCAGAACACGCAGGATTCGCCAAATTCTGAGCGAAAATCCCCGCTTGGTCTAGGTGCAGGACGTTCCGGTTTTCCCCGTTGTTCACCGGCAAACACCGATTGACCGGGATTGCACATCATTTGGGCCTTACAAGAACAGGCATCGCGACCTACCTTTCATGAGCAATCCCAACAGGAGCCCCCAAATGCTGGACGCAAAATCCCACCCGATCATGGCCCGCTGGCCTGCGCAGTTCCCTGAAAAGATCCAACTCTATTCCTATCCCACGCCCAATGGCGTCAAAGCCTCGATCATGCTCGAGGAAACCGGCCTGCCCTATGAGGTGCACAAGGTCACGCTGGCCGATGCCGATGTCAAAAGCCCCGAGTTCCTATCGCTGAACCCAAACAACAAGATCCCCGCCCTGATCGACCCGAACGGCCCGGATGGCGAGCCGCTGGCCCTGTTCGAAAGCGGCGCGATCCTGCTGTATTTGGCCGAGAAAAGCGGCCAGTTCATTGGCCAGACCCAAGGCGACAAACACCGGGTCACGCAGTGGCTGATGTTCCAGATGGGCGGGCTGGGGCCGATGTTTGGCCAGTTGGGTTATTTCCACAAATTCGCCGGCAGCGAGATCGAAGATCCCCGCCCCCGCGAACGCTACGTGGCCGAGGCCAAGCGCCTGCTGAACGTTCTGGACGGACAACTGGAGGGGCAGGACTGGATCGCCGGAGACTACTCAATCGCCGATATCGCCATCGCACCCTGGCTGCGCGGCCTCGACTTTTACGGCGTCAAAGAACTGCTTGGTTGGGACGGTTACACCAACGTCACCACCTATCTCGACCGGTTCCTCGAACGACCGGCGGTTCAGAAAGGCCTGCTCATCCCCGCGCGGGACTGAACAAGAAACCGGGCAGCGGCGCCCGCGCGCCCTGCCTTCGTTTCAACCGGGCAACACGCCCGTCAGGACATAGCGCAGAATCTCAACCACCTGCGCGGGCTCTTCCGCTACCGCCAGCGCGGCCGCGTCCACCTCTTTCAATGCATGCTGATGGTCCGGGCCATGCAGCACGATGATCGACTTGCCTAAAGCCGCCGCATAGCCCGCGTCAAACGCCGCATTCCACTGCTTGTACTTGTCGCCAAAGCGCACAACGACAACATCCGCGTCCGATATCCCCTTGCGGGTCCGGATCGCATTCACCATCGCGCCCTTATGGTCGTGCCAATACTTGTTCGGCTCCGCCCCCAGAATCGCAACCCCACAATCGTCCGAGGCCCCGTGATCCGTCACCGGGCTGCTGAACACAACATCCAGCCCCTCGGCCCCCGCCACGATCTGCTCGCGCCAATCCGTGTGAATCTCACCGGACAGATAAACTTTCAACATCTGTTTCTCCTCCCACAAAAAAGGGGCGCACCCCGCCCCTTCTTCTCGTTCAAAATACGGCCGCCGGAGGCGGATGCAACCTCAGCCGCGCAATACACCGCCGGTGGCTTTCGCCACCTTCTCAACGATCTTGGCACTGACGGCTTCGATGTCTTTCTCTTTCAGCGTCGCGTCCGACGGCTGCAGCCGCACGGTAATGGCCAGAGATTTCTTGCCCTCGCCCAGACTGCCGCCGATGAATTCGTCAAAGACCCGCACATCCTCGATCAACGCCTTGTCCGCCCCGGCGGCGGCATTGACCAGCGTCAGCGCCTCGACCCCCTCGTCGACGACAAAGGCAAAGTCCCGTTCCACCGCCTGCAGGTCCCGCAGCTCAAGTGCGGCACGGGTGGCGCCGGATTTGCGCGGCAGCGGCACCTCGTCGGGCCAGATTGTGAAGGCCATCGCCGGGCCCTTGATGTCCATCGCCTGCAGGACGCGGGGGTGCAGTTCGCCAAACACACCCAGCACTTTCTTCGGACCCAGACAAATCTTGCCGTGACGCCCCGGATGCCACCAGGCATCCCCGTCGCGCAGGATCTGCACCTTGGCAGGCGCGCCGATGGCCGCCAGCACCGCCTCGGCATCCGCCTTTGCGTCGAACAGATCGACCGGGCGAGAGGCACCGTGCACATCCTTCGGTCCATCGCGACCAACCAGCAGACCGGCAATCTGGGTCTTCTGATCGCCGGGTTCCCCATCATGGAACACCGGACCGACCTCGAACAGGGCCACATCCGCATAGCCGCGCGCCTGATTGCGGGCGGCGGCCTGCAGCAGGCCGGGCAGCAGGTCAGGGCGCATATGGCTCATTTCCGAGGAGATCGGGTTTTCCAGCCGGGTCGCGTCATCCCCACCCCCGAACAGCGCCGCCGAGGCCTGATCAATGAACGTATAAGACACGCATTCATTATACCCCAGCGCCGCGCAGGTGCGCCGCGCCATCGACTGACGGCGCTGGGTTGGGGTCATCACCGCCTTGGGGATCCCATCGGTCACCCGCGGCAGGGGTTTGCCCTGCAGCTTGGTCAGGGACGCAATCCGCGCGACCTCTTCCACCAGATCGGCCTCACCCATGATATCGGGGCGCCAGCTGGGCACATGGGCCATCTCGCCCTCCAGACGGAAGCCCAGACGGGTCAGGGTCTGGCGCTGCTCGGCCTCAGGAATGTCCATGCCGACCAGCGACTGAACGCGGGCAGAGTCCAGCTTGAAGGCCCGTGCATGGTTCGGCGCTTTCCCGGCCTCAACAACCGAGGACACCTCACCCCCGCAGATATCAAGGATCATTTGCGTCGCCTGCTCCAGTCCCTCGCGGGTGTAGTCCGGATCAACGCCACGTTCGAAACGATAGCGCGCGTCCGAGTTGATCTTCAACGCCCGACCGGTCAGCGCGATCTGCACATGATCCCAGAACGCACTTTCAAGGAAGACATTGACCGTCTCGGCAGTGCAGCCGGTTTCCTCGCCGCCCATGATGCCCGCAATCGATTCCGGGCCTTTGTCGTCGGAGATCACCATCATGCCGGGTTGCAGGGTGTAGTCCTTCTCATCCAGCGCCACCAGCGTCTCGCCACCCTCGGCGCGGTGCACCCGCAGGTTGCCCTGAACCTTGTCGGCGTCGAACACATGCAGCGGGCGGTTCTGGTCGAAGGTCATATAGTTGGTGATATCCACCAGCGCTGAAATGGGCCGCAACCCGATCGCCTTCAACTGATCCTGCAACCACTGCGGGCTGGGGCCGTTCTTGACGCCCTTGATCAGGCGCCCGGTGAAATGCGGCGCGCCGTCCAGCGTGTCGTCATCAATGGTCACCTTGATCGGGCTCTCGAAATCCCCCGGCACCGGCGCATAATCCCGCTGTTTCAGCGTCCCCACACCCCGCGCCGCCAGATCACGCGCAATGCCCGCCACGCCCAGCGCATCGGGGCGGTTCGGCGTGATCGCAATCTCGATCATCGGATCGACTTTCGAGGGCTCATTCTCGGCCAGCCAATCCACGAACCGGTCACCGACCGCGCCCGAGGGCAGCTCGATGATGCCGTCATGCTCGTCCGACAAATCCAGCTCGCGCTCGGATGCCATCATGCCAAAGCTTTCGACACCGCGGATCTTGCCGACGCTGATGGTGATATCCAGACCGGGGATATACATGCCCGGCTTGCAGACCACGACCGTGATGCCTTCGCGCGCGTTGGGCGCGCCGCAGATGATCTGCAGATCGCCCTCGTCGGTTTCCACCGTGCAGACGCGCAGCTTGTCCGCGTCAGGATGCTTTTCCGCATGTTTCACATGGCCCAGCGTAAAGCCCGCCAGCCGATCCGCCGGGTTCACGATCTCTTCGACCTCAAGGCCAAGGTCGGTCAGCGCCTCGGCGATCTCATCAACCGACGCGTCGGTATCCAGGTGGTCTTTCAGCCAGGACAGAGTGAATTTCATTGCTCGGGGCCTTTTTTGGCAAACATCCAGTCGGCACAGGCAATGGCAAAGATTGCGCCAAGGTGCAAGCGCTGCGGCTTACGGATAGGTGGGGGTGCGGCCCAAAAGTTCGTCCAACTGCCGCCCGATCCAACCATGGGGGATGAAATGCCCGCCCGGATGCGTGTCCAGCGTGACCTGCCCCTGCGCGCAATCGGTCCACTCCACGCGACTGAGGGTCAGGATCGGCACAACGCTCCAATCCCCGCGCGGGGTGGCATCGTGGCAATCGTAGGCCTGCCGCCAGAGCGACACCGGATAAGTCGTGTCGCCATTCTCGCCATAGGGAAAATCCATCACCGTATCGCTGAGGCCATGCACATGCCGCGCCTCACGCGGGGCTTCGGGGCAATCCTCGGTCTGACGGATGCTGCCAGCGACCGCCAGCAGGGCGGCGATGTCATTGCCGGACTGGCACACATAGCGCCACGCCATCGCGCCACCGAAGGAATAGCCCGAGACATAGATGCGTTCGGGATCAATCGGATAGCGCTTAGCCACGTCCTTTAGCACTGCATCGGCAAACGGCACGTCACCGGTTTCTGAGCGCCAGAAATCCCAGCTTTTGCCCAGCCCGTTCGGGGCTACCAGCAACACACCGCGCAGCTTGGTCGCCCCCGCGATACGTTCATGATTGACGACGACAGTCCCCTGCCGCGCCCAGCCGTGGAAATGCAACAACACGGGCAGAGGCGTTTCGCCATCCCACCCCTCGGGCTCCAGCACGTGATATGAGCGGTCGCCGACCTCGCACGGCGTATCGCCGTGGCAGGTGTCCACGGCCAATGCGGGGGTCGCGGTCAGCAGCAGAAGGCATAGCAGTCGGTAGATCATAGGCCCGACCCTAGCGAGCCCTAGACCACTGTCACGTCAAAATCTTGTGTTTTGGAGCTTAGTGTACGTCGTATCTCGCGATTGGGAGGAGAGAACTTCTGATCTGTTCGATTGCATGCGTTTGCTGAAGTCCTAGTTCATCTTTTTCATCATACGAACCGCTCATCTGACGCCGCCATTTGACTTTTAAACTTCGTGTTTCTGAGTCATTTTCATCTTCGGAGTCAGTCAAGAACTCAATTGCTAGGGCAACTTTTCTCCGAACATCAAACAATTCGTCGATCGCCTTAGACACCATTTCTTTCCCAATCAACGCATCTTGTTGAATTTGAGCATCCCTTAGATTGTTGAACGCATCATTCTTGTCGACAATTCGTTGATACCGCCTCTCGTAGTGCTTCGCCCTATTCCCCACCTCATCACTTGGGATTCTGTCGAATGGGTTTCTGATTTGTTGCAATGCATCATCAACATTAGCCGCGGCAACCAAAACCATCTGGGCAGCTTCAGCTTTAGAGCGCGATTTGGCTTCCACCCTCCAGAGATTCACCTGACGAAACGCTGCGACTACGCCAATCCCGACAAGAAACGTCCCAATATCAGCAAGAACTGAAGCCGTCGGAGCAAGCCAATTCCAGTCACGGCACAAATTCTCACACGCCGTGATAACTTCTACTTGGCTCACCGCGACAAACCACCATGCAGGTTCGGCATATCCAGCGCGGCAAACCCATAATGCCGCAACCAGCGCAGGTCGGAATCAAAGAACGCCCGCAAATCCGGAATGCCGTATTTCAGCATCGCCAGACGGTCGATCCCGATGCCGAACGCAAAGCCCTGATAGACCTCGGGGTCAATGCCACCGGCGGCGATGACCTTGGGGTGGACCATGCCCGAGCCCAGAATCTCCATCCAATCGTCGCCTTCGCCGATCTTCAGCTGACCGTTGTCCCAGGAACAGCGGATATCGACCTCGGCCGAGGGCTCGGTGAAGGGGAAGTGTGAGGCGCGGAAGCGCAGTTCGACGTCGTCGACCTCGAAGAACGCCTTCACGAACTCTTCCAGAACCCATTTCAGGTTCGCCATCGAGATGTCTTTGTCGATGGCCAGCCCCTCGACCTGATGGAACATCGGCGTGTGGGTCTGGTCATAGTCGGCGCGGTAGACGCCGCCCGGACAGATGACGCGGATCGGCGCGCCCTGTTTCTCCATCGAGCGGATCTGCACCGGAGACGTATGGGTGCGCAGCACATGCGGCGGGCGGTCGTCGCCTTCGGCGCGGTGCATGTAGAACGTGTCCATTTCGGCCCGCGCGGGGTGGTGGCCGGGGATGTTCAACGCGTCGAAATTATACCAGTCGTCCTCGATACGCGGCCCTTCGGCCACCGAAAAACCCAGCTCGGCAAAGATTGCGGTCAGTTCCTCGGTCGCCTGGCTGATCGGGTGGATCGAGCCCTGACGGCGGGCGCGGGTCGGCAGGGTGACGTCCAGCCATTCGGTGCGCAGACGCTCATCCAGCGCGGCATCGGCCAGAGCGGCTTTCTTGGCCGTCAAAGCGGAATTGATCTCATCCTTCAGGGCGTTCAGCGCGGGGCCTGCGATTTGACGTTCCTCGGGGGTCATCTTGCCCAGCTCGCGCATCTTCAGCGCGACCTCGCCCTTTTTGCCGACAGCCGCCACGCGGATCGCCTCAAGCGCGTTTTCGTCGCCCGCCTCGGCGATTTGCCCCAGATATTTTGCCTTAAGATCGTCCATGACGCTTCCCGTACCGGGCCCCTGAATACTGTTGGGGACCTGCTATCACAGCCGCCCGCGAAAGCAAGAGGGGGCGGCGGCGCTTTCAGAGCGTCCGAAGCGCCAATGCCTCGGCCCGGGTCCGCACCGGCCTTGAGGTCGGGCCATACTGGCCGGGGTGGTCACGCAATTCGGGGAACAGCGCCAAGAGTTCGTCCGCTGCGTCGGCTGCAAGCCCATCGATCCCCTCGGCCCCCGGAAAAAAGCTTTCCGAGATCAGGCCCGAGGTTGAAAGCAACTGATGGCGGTCGAAAAACATATGCACATAGCGCACAAGATCGCAGGGCGCAGAGGTGATGGTGGTGCCGTTGCTCAGGGACCCGGCCGGGATCAGCACCTCATCCTCGCCATACAGAAGCTGCGCCTGCCAGCCGGATATCAGCACCCGGTGCTGCGGCGACACGCAGATATCGCGCTGCGCGCCCAGCACCCCGGCCTGAATCCGAACCGGCGCAAAACGACCCATGCCCCGGACGGTGCGCCCGCCGACCCATTGCACGGGGCAGGCACCATCATCGACGGTCAGGACCAGATCGCCGGGGCGCAACGCCTCGACCCGGCGCGGGCCATCTGGCGTGTCGACAAGGGTGCCCGCGACAAAACAGGGTGCGCCGCTGTCACCGGGGGAAAGTGGCGCATTGACCTGCGTGTTCGGGTCGGGCTGGTTGAACTGGATCGAGGTCGTGGTTTGACCGGGATTGGTCACAACCGGCAGGTTGACCGAGGTCTGACCCGCCGCCAGCCCATCCACGGCCACGATATTCTGCGTGCCGCCACCGATATCGTAGAAATCAATCACGGTCCCGGTCGCGGTGTTGGTCAGTGCGAAAGCTTCGAAATTGTTCGGGCCGCCGCCATTCGGGTCGGTCAGCAGGATCGGGAAATCATCCGCCGAAATAACAAAGACCAGTTCATTATTGTCCGGGTCAACGGTGACCTGCACCGAAGGATCGTTCAGCGGGATTTCGACCCCGACCGTGCCGTTGGCCTGATAGAAGGACACGGTGAAATTCGCCGGATCCTCGGACGCGTTCAGCGAGACTTCGAGAAACTCGGACACACCCGTCTGCGCCGCGTATGCGTTCGAGTAGTGGAGTTCGCTGATACGGGCCATAATCCTAGCGCCTGCAGAGAATTCGGTTCACATAGGCCTTCATTCCGCACCGGTGCCGAATGTTTTGGGCCTGCGAGGTTTTTCGCAGGTGCCCGTCACTGGATCAATAGCTGTATTCGGGGAAAACCCGGGTCAGGTCGCCGTTCCAGTCGCCAGTGTAGTGATCCAGCAACTCATCCGCCGGAACTTTGCCCGTTTCGATACTGTCCTTCAGCGCGTTGAGGAAATGCGTTTCATCCGGTACCAGCCCGCCCGCTCCGGGGAAGGCGCGGGACTTCAGACCGGTCTCAGAAATCGCGACAACCTCGCGCGCCAGATCGTGCATGTTGATGTTGCCGACCTGCGCCTGCAACCCGTCTTTGGCGGCCTCAATGCGCAGCGCCTCACGGGTTTCCGCGTCCCAGCCCTTGACCAGATCCCAAGCCGCATCCAGCGCGGTCTGGTCATAAGTCAAACCGACCCAGAAGGCGGGCAGCGCGCAGAGCCGCCGCCATGGGCCGCCATCGGCACCGCGCATCTCCATGTATTTCTTGATGCGCGCCTCGGGGAAGGCGGTTGTCAGGTGATCGGCCCAGTCGGACAGCGTCGGCGTCTCACCGGGCAGCGCGGGCAGTTTGCCTTGCAGGAAATCGCGGAAGGACATGCCCAGCGCATTGATATATTCACCATCGCGATAGACGAAATACATCGGCACATCGAGCGCATACTGCACGTAGCGCTCAAAGCCAAAACCGCCCTCGAACACGAACGGCAGCATACCGGTGCGCGCATCATCCAGATGCCGCCAGATATAGCTGCGCCAGCTTTTCTGGCCGTTCACCTTGCCCTCAAAGAACGGCGAGTTCGCAAACAGCGCCGTCGCTACCGGCTGCAGGGCCAACGCGACGCGCAGTTTCTGCACCATGTCAGCCTCGGACCCGAAGTCGATATTGACCTGAACCGTGCAGGTGCGTCGCATCATGGCGCGGCCCATGGTGCCGACTTTTTCCATGTAGTCGTTCATCAGCCGATATCGGCCTTTGGGCATCAACGGCATCTCATCATGGGTCCAGATCGGAGCCGCACCCAGACCGATGAAGCCCACGCCGATTTCGTCAGCGATGTCTTTCACTTCCCGCAGGTGGGTGTTCACCTCGTCGCAAGTCTCGTGGATGGTCTCCAGCGGGGCACCCGACAGTTCCAGCGCGCCGCCCGGTTCAAGGCTGACATTGGCCCCGTCCTTTTCCAGCCCGATCAGCTTGTCGGCCTCGCGCACCTCGGCCCAGCCGTGGCGGTCGCGCAGGCCCTCAAGCACAGCGACGATAGAGCGAGTGCCTTCGAACGGCAGCGGTTTCAGCGTGTCCTTGCAGTATCCGAATTTTTCGTGCTCGGTGCCGATGCGCCAGTCGGCTTTGGGCTTGCAGCCCGATTCCAGATATTCGGCCAGTTGCTGATGGCGTTCGATCGGCCCGCCGCCGGACTGGGGGATGGACATGAACCGCTCTCCGATCCTGATGTGTCTGTCTTTGGGTCAGTGGTGGGCGCAAACCGGGCCAGTGTCAATGCAGCCGAACGTGGGAAGGGCGCATCGGGCTGCGTTCCCAGATCACCACGGGATGCACCGCACCGCCGTTCAATTCCGATAGCATCTGCTCGGTTTTCAGGCCCGGCAGGGTCGAGAACACATCGAACAGCTCCTCGGCCCCTTCGGCGTTCACCGGAATGTGAAGCGTAGGCTGTCCTGGCTGGTCCAGCACCCAATGGGCCGGGTCCGAGGTCGGGTCGAGCGCCAGCCTCTCGATCTCGCGCGTGGCGACCATACCGCCGTCGAACGGGCCGAGATAGGTGATCTGTCCCTCGTCAACCGACACGACGCCGGGGCCGCCTGCTCCACCGCGGAACCGTGCGCGCTGAAATCCGATCACCGCCAGCGCGAAGGCCACCGCGACCAGAACCAGCCCGAGCCAGCCCAGCAATCCGCCCGGACCGCTGTACCAGCTAAGGCCGACCAGCAGGATCACAACCGCAACCAGCACCTCGCGCCAGCGCCACAGGGTTCGTTTGGCTTCGGGTCGAATGAAACTCATGCCGGGTCCTCTGGAGTCTTGAACAGGATCAGCGAGAACTGCCCCGCCGGTTGGAAACCTATAGCGATATAGGCGCGCGAGGCGGAATCGGAAGCGGAGAACAGACCGGCGCGGGTTGCTCCGGCATTTCGCGCCTCTTGCAGGTGCAATGCAACCGCCAGCCTTGCATAGCCGCGACCGCGTAGCTCGGGCGGAGTGTAGACACCGCCAATCTGAACCGCTTCGGGCACGCGCGCGTTGAATCCGGTCATCGCCACGGGCGTGCCGTCCATCAACAGAACCCGATGAGAATCGCGCGCCGTGTAAGTGGCCCAGTCCTTGCCCGCCTGAAGCCGCGCCCGTTCGGGTTCGAAATCCATCGCTTCGATCAGATAATCGGAGCGCCATCCTTCGGTAACGTCGCGGTCCAGATCGCCCAGCCGCACCAGTTCGGCCCCGTTGGCATCCGGCATGACAAGCTGGCTCAGGTCCAGCGAGAACCCCGGCTCATCACTGTTGAGCGTGGCGGGCCGGTCCTCCCACCCTGCCAGCCGCATAATCCGGCGGGCCTGTGTCGCGTCTGCGGCAAGGCCAAACAGAGGCCGACCCCGGATCAGGTCGATTGCGGCAGTCAATTCGTCATCGGTGCAGTCCGGGCATTGCGGCAGAACCATGCCTTCGTTCGTGATGGCAAACATAGCGCGCAGGGGGTCGCCCAGCATCCAGACAGTCACCGAACGGGGGTCAGACCCCCGCAAGCCATGGTCGCGCAGATTGGCCAGTGGAAACATCGAGGTCTGGGTGTGCCGTATCAGAAAGCGGTCGATCTGTGCAACGTCCGCCTCCTGCGCCAATCGCCAGTTCACGACCAATCCCCCAGCGCCTGCTGCCACATGGTCAGCGCCGCCACCGCTGCCGTATCCGCCCGCAAGATACGAGGCCCAAGGCTGACCACATGCGCATAGGGCAACGCCGTCAGCCGCGCGCGTTCACGGTCGGAAAATCCGCCTTCGGGACCGATCAGAATGGCCCAGGGCTGGCCCTTCTCGTTGGCAGCCAGACGCAAGGCCGAGCCGACCTCGGCCTCATTGCAAAACATCAGCTGTCGATCTTCCGGCCATGCATCCAGCACCCGGTCCAAACGCTGCAGGTCAAGCACCTCGGGCACATATGTCCCGCCACATTGCTCGGCTGCCTCAACCGCATGGGCCTGCAGACGGTCCTGACGGATGCGTTCGGAATTGGTAAACTCGGTCTGCACCGGCATGATCCGCGCGGCCCCCATTTCTGCTGCCTTTTCAACGATGAAATCGGTGCGCGCCTTTTTGATCGGTGCGAAGAGGAACCACAGGTCGGGCGGCAGTTGCAGGGGCTTGGTCTGTTCAACACAGGCCAAGACACCGCCGCGTTTTCCGGCCTCAGAGACCTCGGACAACCACTCTCCGTCCTGCCCGTTGAACAGAGCGACCTGCCCGCCTACGGCCAGCCGCATGACACCGAACAAGTAATGCGCCTGATCACGCGTCAAATCAACCGATTGCCCCGGACCCAAGGGCTGCTCTACATACAATCTGATCTTCGCAGTCATGAGACCTTACATATGCAAGGCAATGCCCCAACACCAGACGGACAAGTCGCCGATGCCGTTTCCGGCAACTGGGTCGATACCCACGCGCCCGCCTTTGCCCGCCCCTATCTGCGCCTGTCCCGTGCGGACCGGCCCATCGGCACATGGCTGCTGCTGATTCCCTGCTGGTGGGGTCTGGCACTGGCGATCCTGAGCGACGGCAGCCCAAGGTGGGAGGACCTGTGGATCGCCATCGGCTGCGCCATCGGGGCCTTTCTGATGCGCGGCGCGGGGTGTACGTGGAACGACATCACCGACCGGAATTTCGACGGGCAGGTGGAACGCACAAGGTCACGCCCAATCCCCTCGGGTCAGGTCAGTGTGCGGCAGGCGGTCATCTGGATGGGCCTGCAGAGCCTGCTGGCGCTGGGGATTCTGCTGACGTTTAATCAGGCGGCCATCGCGATGGGCGTGCTGTCGCTGCTGCCGGTCGCCATCTACCCGTTTGCCAAACGCTTCACATGGTGGCCGCAGGTGTTTCTGGGGCTGGCCTTCAACTGGGGCGCGCTGTTGGCCTGGGCCGCGCATACTGGTGGCATCGGCTGGCCCGCCATCACCCTGTATCTGTCGGGGATCGCCTGGACGCTGTTCTACGATACGATCTACGCGCATCAGGATGCCGAAGATGATGAGATGATCGGCATCAAATCCACCGCCCGGCTGTTCGGCACCGATACGGCGAAATGGCTGAAGTATTTTCTTATCGCAACCGTTGCCCTGATGGGGCTGGCCATTGTCGATGCCGGGGTGCCGGATGCATCGGCCTTTGCGGTGATCGTGGCGCTTGGCGGGCCCTGGGCGATGGGGTGGCACATGACGTGGCAATTGCGCGGTCTGGACATTGAAGACAATAGCAGGCTGCTGATGCTGTTCCGCTCGAACCGCGACACCGGCCTTATTCCGCTGATCTTCCTCTGCGTCGCATTGTTGCTTTGATTGCACCTGCCGTTCGGGGTCTGTAAGAGTCCGCCCACCTGCCCGAGGAGTCTCAACGCCGCACATGCGTCTGCCCTATGTTTTTGCCGTTTCCCTGATTTTTCTTGTCTCCGTCGGGCTGTCCTTGCTGGCGGCCAGCTATGCGGTGACAAAGATCGAAGAAACCTCGGAATTCGCCGTGCGGCGTGCGCTGGACCTGAACGGCCATGACTGGGCCGAGGTCGAATCCGACGGGCTGCGCGTGGTGCTGACCGGCACCGCCCCGGATGAGGCCAATCGCTTCAACGCCCTGACCGTTGCGGGGACCGAGGTCGATACCTCTCGGGTCATCGACGAGATGGAGGTCACGGCAACGTCTGATCTGGCCGCGCCAAGATTTTCAGCCGAGATACTGCGCAATGACAGCGGCATTTCGGTGATCGGGCTGATCCCGGCCAGCCATGATCGGGACGATCTGATCGCGCGGCTGGATGATCTGGACAGCGCCCATGCGGTGTCGGACCTGTTGGAAACCGCCGACTACCCGAAACCCAAAGGCTGGGACGAGGCCATATCCTACGCCGTCGAATCCCTGTCCCGCCTGCCACGTGCCAAAATCTCGGCCAGCCCCGGTCTGGTGAAGATCACAGCGATTGCTGATAGCCAACAGGAAAAGGAACGTTTGGAACAGGATCTGACCCGCGCCGCGCCGCCCAGCCTGCGCATCGGCCTGTCGATCTCGGCCCCAAGGCCGGTAATCACGCCCTTTACCCTGCGCTATCTGATCGACGCAGACGGCGGCAGGTTTGACGCCTGTTCCGCACAGGATGAAGAGGCGCGCGAAGCGATTGTCACAGCCGCCGAAAACGCGGGCCTGACCGTCCCCTACACCTGCACCATCGGTCTGGGCGTGCCCTCGCCCCGCTGGCCCGAGGCGGCGGCTTTGACCATCGGCGCGCTGGCCGAGATCGGGCAGGGTTCGGTCACGATGTCCGACGCCGATATCACCCTGATCGCCGCGCAGGGCAGCGACCCCGTGTTGTTCGACCGGGTCGTGGGTGAGTTGGAAAATGCCCTGCCCGGCGTTTTTGCCCTGCACGCGGTCCTGCTGGAACCCGAGGTCGAAGAACAATCCGGCCCGATTGAGTTCTCGGCGACCCGCAGCCCCGAAGGGCTGGTCCAGTTGCGTGGGCGGCTGGGGGATGAGACCTTGCGCGACATGATCGACAGCTACGCGCGGGCGGCCTTTGGCTCGGAACAGGTCTACACCGCCACCCGCGTCGCCCCCGATCTGCCCGGCGACTGGCCGGTGCGCGTTCTGGCCGGGCTCGAAGCCTTGTCTCAACTGCATAACGGCGCGCTGACGGTGACGCCGGACTCGGTCGATCTGACCGGTCTCAGCCACGATGAAGAGGCCAAGGCCCGTATCGCCGGGCAATTGTCCGAGAAGCTGGGTGAGGCGCAGGATTTCACCCTGACGATCACCTATCAGCCGCCGCCCGAACCCGAAGACGCGCTGCCCGATCCCGAGATTTGCGAGGAAAAGATCGCCGAGGCGCAGGCGCTGAGCAAGATCGCGTTTGAACCGGGATCAGCCACCATCGCCTCGGACTCGCGCGATACGGTGAACCGTATCGCCGACATTCTGCGCGATTGCGGCCCGATCCGGATGGAGATTCAGGGCCATACCGACAGCCAGGGCCGGGAAGAGATGAACCAGCAACTCAGCCAGGCGCGGGCGCAATCCATCCTGAACGAGCTGCGCGGGCGGCGGGTTCCGACCTCGAGCTTCACCGCCGTGGGCTATGGGGAAACCCAGCCCATCGCCGACAATGACAGCGAAGAAGGCCGCGAGGAAAACCGCCGGATCGAGTTCCGCCTGATCCGGCCCGAGCCGATTGAGAACAGCGAAACCGGGCTGGAAGCGATGGAAGACGACGCCACCGGGGCCGACCAGACGGACAATTCCGCCTCAGACGCGGATGCAGGGGACCAGTAAGTTGAACCGAACTGAATTCATCATCGCCACCGCCATCATCTTGTTTGCCGCCTTCTGCATGGGCTGGTTCGCCAACTGGCTGGCCCATCGCCTGTCCCGCGTGCGCCAAAGCGACGTGGCCGATCTGGACCGCATGAGCCAGGAGTTGCACGAGGCCGAAGAAACACGCGATCAGGCCATCACCTATCTGCAGCAGCGCGAGGCGGAACTGACTAACCAGCTAACCCAGACCGAGGCCGAACTGTCAGCCGCCATGGACGGCCTGCGCGCCGCCCGGCAAGAGGCCGAGGAACTGCGCGGACGGATCAACAACGCGGATTGAACGGGGCTTGGTCCGCGGGGCTGAGATCAGAAGTTTTTGCTCGAAGGTCGGCATCCTTACGCTATGCTCCGCGCGCGTATGAGGAGAGCCAATGCCGACTCAACAAGAAAAGTTCGAACAGTTCAAAAGCCTGCATTTCAGGCCCGAAGCCTTTGTCATTCCCAACCCTTGGGACGCGGGCTCGGCCCGGTTGCTGACAAATATCGGTTTTGAGGCCCTGGCAACGACCAGCGCCGGGTTTGCCTTTTCCAAGGGCAAGCGCGATTCCTGCTCGGAACTTGGTCGGGATGAGGTGCTGGCCAACGCGCGTGACATTGTGGGAGCCGTCTCCCTGCCCGTGTCGGCTGATCTGGAAGGCGGGTTTGGCCGCGCGCCCGAAACCTGTGCCGATACCATTCGGCTGGCGGCAGAGACCGGTCTGGTCGGCGGGTCGATCGAGGATACGACAGGCGATCCCGATGCCCCGATCTACGATCTGAACGAAGCCGTTGACCGTATTCGGGCCTCTGCCGAGGCTGCCAGGGATTTGCCGTTCCTTCTCACTGCACGAGCCGAAAACTACCTTTGGGGTCGCCCGGACCTGGGCGACACGATCCGGCGGTTGCAACTGTTCTCCGAGGCGGGCGCGGATGTCCTCTATGCCCCCGGCCTGCCGGATATGGACGCGATCAGAACCCTGTGCCGCGAGGTCGACAAACCGGTGAATGTCGTGATGGGGCTGAGCGGCCCGAATTTTTCTGTGTCCGATCTGTCTGTGGCAGGCGTTCGGCGCATCAGCGTTGGCGGCTCTTTCGCACGCGCGGCGTTTGGCGCGTTGAAGCGGGCGGCGGAGGAAGTGAAATCGAAAGGGACGTTCAGCTACGCCGGCGATGCGATCCCCGATGCCGAAATGGCCGGGCTTCTGGCCTTAAAGCAGTCGGACTGACCCCATCTACCAGCGCGTCAGTGCGTCTTCGTCCTCATCCTTGGCGGCGACCCATTCGGCCCCGGACGTGGTAAGCTCTTTCTTCCAGAACGGGGCGCGGGACTTGAGGTAATCCATCAGATACTCCGCCGCCTCGAACGCATCCTTGCGATGCGGCGCGGCGGTGGCGACCATCATGATCCGATCCCCCGGCGCCAGCCGTCCGTGCCGGTGGATCACCAGCACATCGCCCAGAGACCAGCGCGTTTTTGCCTCTTCCGCAATCTTGGTCAGAGCACGTTCGGTCATGCCCGGATAATGCTCGATCTCCATCACATCCAGATCGCCCGAGGCCAGATCGCGCACCACGCCGGTGAAGGTCACGATGGCCCCGTTGGCGGCATCGCCGTCGGCGAACGCGTTGGCCTCGGCCCCCAGATCGAACGCCCGTTCCTGTACTACAATACGCATGTCAGCCGCCGGTCATGGGGGGAAAGAAGGCCACCTCGCGCACACCGGCCAGTGACGCATCGAAATCCGACAGTTCCTGGTCCAGCGCCACGCGCAGGGCCGAGGTATCCGCAAACGCGGCGGCATACCGGGCTTCCCGCGCGCTGAGTTCGGCCACAAGGTCGTTGACCGTGGCGGCTTGTGTCTCGACCCGCTCGCTTGGCAGGCCGATCCGTTCGCGCACCCAGGCGAAATACAGCACATTCATCCCCTAACTCTCCTTCAGATGAGGCATGGCTTTACGTAGGTAGTCATAGCCCGTGATCAATGTCAGCGTCGCCGCGATCCACAGCAGCCACAGCCCGATGCGGCCCGACCAGAACATCCCTTGCAGATGCCAGCGCAAACCATTCACATCTTCCACTTGCCCGCTGAGCACCTGATCAATGGTCACCGGGTCCATGCCGAACGATCCCATCACAAAGTAGTGCTCGAAGATTCCTTGCGAAAACAGAATGGCAATGGCCACCATCTGCGCCGTCGTCTTCCACTTGGCCAGCTTGGTGACTTTCAGCGTTCCGGCCACATCGCCCAGATATTCGCGCAGGCCCGAGACGAAGACTTCGCGGAACAGAATAACGGTGGCGGGCAGCACCAGCCACGGGGTCCAATGCTCGGTCGAGTAACCCACAAGGATCATCAGCGCGATCACCACCATCGCCTTGTCTGCAATCGGATCCAGCATCGCGCCGATCTTGGTCTCTTGCTTCCACGCCCGTGCCAGGTAACCATCGAACCAGTCGGTAATGGCCGCCGACAGGAACAGGATCAGCGCGAACCAATCCGCATAAGGCCGGGTGAAATACAGAAACATAACGGCCAGACCGGGTGCGGCCAACAGGCGCAGCACGGTCAGGATATTGGGCAGGTTCCACTTCATGATCCGACACTACATCGCGGTTTCGGGACAGAAAAGACAGGGCGGCGAAAAACATCCCCAATCACAGGCAGTTGGTCAATCTACCGCAGCCCTTGGTCTTTGGCCTGTTTGGCGTCAGATTGCGCGACAGACCAAAGGCAAAGGCCCATGACCACCCATATCCGAACCGACCCAAGGTCAAACCTGATCGGCAGCGCGTGGATGATCGCGGGCATGGCGCTGTTCGCGCTCGAGGACGCGCTGTTGAAGGGTGCCTCCGCCGCCCTGCCGATCTGGCAGATTCTGATCCTGTTCGGCATTGGCGGGTCGGTGATCTTTGCCTGTGTCGCCCTGATGCGCGGCACCAACTTGTTTCACCCTGATGTGCTGTCGCGCCCGATGAAGGTACGGGTGGGTTTCGAGATTTTCGGGCGGCTGTTTTATGTGCTGGCGATCACGCTGACGCCCCTGTCGGCGGCCACGGTGATCCTGCAGGCAACGCCTTTGGTTGTAGTGGCAGGTGCGGCGCTGTTTTTTGGTGAAACCGTCGGCTGGCGGCGGTGGAGCGCCATTGTCGTCGGCCTGCTCGGCGTGGTGGTGATCATTCAACCGACCGGGGAAAGCTTCTCGGCCCTGTCCGTACTCGCGGTGCTGGGCATGCTGGGCTTTGCCGGGCGCGATCTGGCCAGCCGCGCCGCACCCGCCTCGCTGGGCACCGAGGTTCTGGGCTTTTATGGCTTTCTCTGCGTCATTGTCGCCGGGCTGCTCTACCGGTTTTGGGAGGGCGCGCCGCTTGTGCCGGTTTCGCTGCACACAGGCCTGCACGTAACGGGGGCCTTCCTGATGGGCACCGCCGCCTATGCCGCGCTGATGAAAGCGATGCGGACGGGCGAGGTTTCGGCGGTCACTCCCTTCCGCTATTCCCGGCTGCTGTTCGGGGTTGCGCTGGGGGTGGTGTTCTTTGGCGAGAGGCTGGACCAGACCATGTGGATCGGCAGCGCGCTGATCGTGGCTTCGGGGCTTTACATCCTGTGGCGCGGGCGGCGGGGCTAGCCCTTGTCGTGGAAGAAATCGTATACCTTCTGCGCCAACCCGGCTGATATCCCCTCGACCGCTTTCAGATCCGCCAGATTGGCACGACTGACCGCCTTGGCGCTGCCGAAATGGGTCAGCAGGGCGCGTTTGCGGGCGGCACCGACGCCGGGGATTTCGTCCAGTGGCGTTGCACCCACTGCCTTGGCGCGTTTGGCGCGGTGGGTGCCGATGGCGAAGCGATGCGCTTCATCCCGCAGGCGTTGGATGAAATAGAGCACGGGATCATTGCGTTTCAGGGCAAAGGGGCGCTGGCCGATGCGGTGGAATTCTTCCTTGCCGTGATCGCGGTCGATACCTTTGGCGACGCCGACCATAGGGATGTCTTCGACCGCGTGCTCAACCATGATCTCATGCACCGCGCTGACCTGCCCTGCGCCGCCATCGATCAGCAGCAGGTCCGGCCAGTGGCCTTTGTCGCGGTCGGGGTCCTCTTTCTGCAGGCGGGTGAAACGGCGAGTCAGAACCTCTTTCATCATGCCGAAATCATCGCCGGGGGTCAGATCGTCGCCCCGGATGTTGAACTTGCGATAGGCGTTTTTCATGAACCCCTCGGGGCCTGCCACGATCATGCCGCCCACTGCATTGGTGCCTTGAATGTGAGAGTTGTCGTAGACCTCGATCCGCTGGGGAGGCGCGTCCAGATCGAACGCCTCAGCCACACCGCGCAGCAGCTTGGCCTGCGTCGCGCTTTCCGACATGCGGCGGGCCAGGGATTCGCGCGCGTTGCGCAGTGCTCCGGCGACCAGTTCCTGTTTCTCGCCGCGTTGGGGCACGAGGATGTCGACCTTTCGGCCTGCCTTTTCGGACAAGGCCTGCAGCATCAGATCGGCGTTTTCGATGGCGTCGGACAGGATCAACTGACGCGGCGGTTCCTTGTTGTCGTAGAACTGGCCCAGAAAGGCCTCCATCACCTCGGCAGGCGACACATCGGCCCCGACCCGAGGGTAGAAGTCCTTGTTCCCCCAGTTCTGGTTGGCCCGAATAAAGAAGACCTGCACACAGGCCTGACCGCTGTCCATATAGAGGCCGATCACATCCGCCTCGGCCACGCCGCGCGGGTTGATGCCTTGGGATGTCTGTACCTGCGTCAGCGCCCGGATACGGTCGCGCAGGCCAGCGGCGCGTTCGAACTCCATCGCCTCGGAGGCGGCCATCATCTGTTCGGCCAAATCCTCTTGCACCTTGGTCGACCGGCCAGACAGGAAGCGTTCGGCATCCTTGACGCTTTCGCGGTAGTCTGCTTCGGAAATCAGATCCACGCACGGCCCTGAACACCGCTTGATCTGATAGAGCAAGCAGGGCCGGGTGCGACTGTCGAACATGGAATCCGAGCAATTGCGCAGCAGGAAGGCCTTTTGCAGCTGGTTCAGCGTCCGGTTCACCGCACCTGCGCTGGCGAAGGGGCCGAAATAGGCACCTTTTTCCTTCTTCGCGCCGCGATGTTTCTTGATCTGCGGAAAGGCGTGATCCTTGGCCACCAGTATGTTCGGAAAGCTTTTGTCGTCGCGCAGCAGCACGTTGTACTTGGGCTTGAGCTGCTTGATCAGGTTTTGTTCCAGCAGCAGCGCCTCGGTCTCGGTGCGCGTAGTCAGGAACATCATCGAGGCGGTTGCGGCGATCATTTTCTCGATCCGCCCCGAATGGCCCGGACGGGTGTAGTTCGACACCCGCGCTTTGAGATTCCGCGCCTTGCCCACGTACAGAACCCGGCTGTCTGCATCCAACATCCGATAAACACCGGGCGAGCTGTCCAGCGTCTTCACATAGCGCTGGATGCAGGCATAACCGGTGGGCTGAGTGTCCGAAGGCGAGTCGTTCTGGGTGGTCATGACCCAGAGATATGATTCTCTGCCACTGGCTGCAATCTTGAGCGCTTCGGATCAAGGGGAAACAAATCCACGGATTATGTGGATAAGTATGAAGATAAGTTTTCCGGGCCCGGGAATCTTCCTTGTTTTCTTACCTTTTCCTTGAGTTGCCCAAAAAACAGGCAATATTGTAACCAATTGATTTATTTGATAAAAAATTTACTCACAAGACAAGTATATGAAAAACAATACAATTTTGTAACGCGCATGTAACGGAAATGAGAGCGGTGCAAAACTTGCGGCGAATATGTCTATTCTACGCCCAGAACGTCCGGTGTCTGCCACCCCAGATGCTGACCTCCGTCAACGCATAACAACTGCCCGGTGACGGCGTCTGCGTCCAGAAAATACCCCAGCGCGGCGGTGATATCAGACGGGTTTGCACCGCGTTCCAGAACCGTGTTTGCCCGTTGCGCGTTAAAGTGCTCGGCGCTTTGGCGGTGGCCCTGCATGGTCGGGCCCGGCCCGATGGCGTTGACGCGAATGGCCGGGGTCAGCGCCTGCGCCGCTGTGCGGGTCAGCGCCCACAGGCCCATCTTGGCGATGGTGTAGGTCATGAACTCGGGCGTCAGTTTGCGCACCCGCATGTCGACCATGTTGACGATCAGGCCGGTGGCGACCGGCTCGCCATTGGCATCGGTGTCGGGCTGCAGACCCTGCGCGGCCATGGCCTGAGTCAGCACAAAGGGCGCGCGCAGGTTGCTGTCCAGATGGCGGTCCCAGCTTTCGCGGGTGGCCGTTTGGATCGTGTCGTATTCAAAGATCGAGGCATTGTTCACCAGACAGGTGATCGGCCCGCCCAACGCCTCGGCGGCGCGGGGCAGCAGGGATGTCACCTGTGCCTCGTCCAGCAGATCGGCCTGCAGCGCGACAGCCTGACGGCCCAGCGCGCGAATATCTGATACGGTGTCCTGCGCCGGTTGTTCCGAGGTCGCGTAGTGCACGGCGACATCATAGCCGCGACCCGCCAGATACTCGGCCATGGCCCGACCCAGACGAATTCCGGCACCGGTCACTAAAGCTCGGGTCATGGATCACCTCTTTCCGTCAGATCACACCAGCAGGGTGGTGACATAAAGCGCATAAAGGAAAGTCAATGCCAGACCCCAGCCGCGGGTGATATCCTGTTTGAAAAACACGAAGGGGATCAAAAGCAACGAGGCCCCCAGCATTACCCACAAGTCGAAATACAGGAACTCGGGATCGACCGGGATGTTGCCGAACCATGTGGCGATGCCGACGATGGCCAGCAGGTTGAACATGTTCGACCCGATCACATTGCCCAGCGCCACATCGGCCTGCCGGCGCAGCGCGGCCATCATCGTGGTTGCAAGCTCGGGCAGAGAGGTCCCCACCGCGATCAAGGTCAGACCGATCACCGTTTCACTGACCCCATAGGTCCGCGCGATGATGGTGGCGTTGTCCACCAGCAGATGCGCGCCCATCGGCAAACCGACCAGCCCCAGGATCAGGTAGATCGACACTTTCCAGTAGGGCATGTTGGGGTCGGCCTCTTCCAGACCGTCCAGTTCTTCATCGTCCTCGCAGGCCGGACCACAGGCGGCGCGGTGGCGTTTCGCCTCGCGAAAGGCGTTGCCCAGCACCAGCGCCAGCGCCGCCAGCAGGATGGCCCCGCTGATCAGGTTGAAAACCCCGCAAAAGGCCAGACCAATGAACAGGACCGTCGCCAACAGCATGAACACATAGTTCTTGCGGCTGTCACATTCGCTGGTGTGCAGCGTCGCCAAAAGCGCGGGCAGGCCCAGCACCAGCAGGATGTTGGCCGTGTTCGACCCGACCACGTTGCCCAGCGCAATGCCCGGCGCGTTTTCCTTGAGCGCGCTGATAGCGATCAAAAGCTCGGGGGCCGAGGTGCCAAAGGCCACGATGGTCAGGCTGACGATCAGCGCCGGCACGCCCAGCCGCAGGCTCAGGTTCACCGCGCCGCGCACCAGCGCGTCACCTGCCAGCAGCAGGATCACCAGCCCCAGACCGGATAACAGCCACGCGGTCATGTCCGGCCCCCTTTTTCGCAGGCGCAGGGGCCTTTGCCGATGCGGAACCGTCCGCAGCGGGGGCATTTGGCCGAGCTCAGCTTCTTTTGTCCCGGAAAGCGCAACTTGCCGAACATGGCCAGAACGCCCATGGCAATCAGAAACAGGGTGACGGCCTTGATGATCACGTCACAAACCGAAACGCGCGTAGGCCGCCCGCTCCTCTAGCCCCGCAATGGCGTCCTGCGCCACCGAGGCCCCAAGCCGCGACCAGAAGGGTTTGCGCAGCCCGTAGCGGCGGAATTTGACCTTGTCGCCGAACCGTTCCTGCATCTGGGGCTTCAGATGCGCGATGCCGTCGATCAGGCCCAGTTCCTGCGCACGCCGGGCAAGCCAGATTTCACCGGTGAACAGGTCCGCGCTCTGATCCAGCTTGTCGCCGCGCCGGGCTTTGACATGGGTGATAAAATTCTCGTGAATATCGCCCAACAGGCCCTGGAGGCGCGCGACATCCTCTTCCTTTTCCGGCGAAAACGGGTCGAGCATGGATTTCGATTTACCGGCCGTATGCACTCGTCGTTCGATCCCCTGTCGCGCCAGAAAGATATGCGCACCGAACCCGGCCGAGATCACGCCGATCGAACCCAGAACCGAACTTTCGTCGGCGAAAATCTCATCCGCCGCAGCCGCCAGCCAGTATCCACCCGAGGCCGCGACGTCTTCGACAAAGGCGACAACAGGAATATCCAGTTCCTCGGACAGACGCCGGATGCGCGCACCGATCAGCGAACTTTGCACCGGCGAGCCGCCGGGCGAGTTGACCTCAAGCGCGACAGCCACAGGCTTGCCCTTGCGAAAGGCCTTTTCCAAAACGGGGGTCAGCGCAAGGTTGTTCAGCGACCCGCGGCCAGACATACCGATGGCACCGGACAGGCGCACGACGGCCACAACGGGTTGCTTTTTGACAAACGGCAGGCTGAGTTTCATGGATGCCCATGTAGAGTGCGCCCAACCGGTAAACAAGATATCCGCGAACCGTTAAACCCGACGTGACCCAATTTCCCGATGCTGATCGGCAAAAATGCAACGCCGCCGGAGCCTTTAGTTACGAATGCGCCAGCCGGTTTTGAAGATCCACCAGATCATCCCCAGACACAGCCCGGTAAAGGCCAGAATGGCCAGCAGGCTGAGCGCAATCGGCACGTCCGCCAGCCCGTAGAACGACCACCTGAACCCCGAAATCAGATAGACCACCGGGTTGAACAAGGTGATGGTCTGCCACAGCGGCGGCAGCATCGAGATCGAATAGAACGTGCCCCCCAGAAAGATCAGTGGCGTCACCACAAGCTGCGGCACCAGCGACATCTGTTCGAAATTGCTGGCCCAGATGCCGATGATAAACCCCAGCAGCGAAAAGCTGAGGCAGGACAGGATCAGAAACGCCGCCATCGCAAAGGGGTGCGCGATCTGGATGTCCACAAAGAAGGTGGCGGTGATCAGGATTACCAGACCGACAAACAGCGATTTCGTCGCCGCAGCCCCCACATAGCCGACCACAATCTCGATGAAATCCACCGGGGCCGAGAGCAACTCGTAGATCGTGCCCAGAAACTTGGGAAAGTAGATCGCGAATGAGGCGTTCGAGATCGACAGCATCACGACCGACAACATGATCAGACCGGGTACGATGAATGCGCCGTAGCTGACCCCTTCAACCTCTTGTATGCGGCTGCCGATGGCTGTGCCGAACACCACGAAATAAAGAGAGGTCGAAAGGACCGGCGACAGGAAGCTCTGCGCCAGCGTGCGGAAGAACCGGGCCATCTCGAACCGGTAGATGGCGGCGACGGCAGCCCAGTTCATGCGGCCTCTCCCGAAACCAGAGTGACAAAAATCTCTTCAAGGCTGGATTGCCGCGTCTGCACGTCGCGCAGCACCAACCCGGCCTTGGCGACATCGTTCAGCAAAGTGGTGATGCCAGTGCGATCCGCATGAGTGTCATAAGTGTAGACCAGCGCATCGCCATCGCCGTTCAGAGCCAGGTTGTGTACCGCCAAAGCGTCGGGAATTTCCGCGATGGGTTCGGTCAGCATAACCTCGATCTGCTTCTGGCCCATCTGCGCCATCAGGGTGTCCTTGTCCTGCACCAGCAGCAACTCACCCTTGTCGATGACGCCAACACGGTCAGCGATGGCTTCGGCCTCTTCGATATAGTGCGTGGTCAGAATGATGGTGACGCCCGAGCGTTTCAGTTCGGCCACGATCTCCCACATATCCTTGCGCAGTTCCACGTCGACCCCGGCGGTGGGTTCGTCCAGAAACAAAACGCGCGGCTCATGTGCCAACGCCTTGGCAATCAGCACCCGGCGCTTCATGCCGCCCGACAACTCTTTGATGGCGTTCTTGCGTTTGTCCCACAGGGACAGTTTGCGCAGAATCTCTTCGATCCGCGCATCATCCCGGCCATAGCCGAACAGCCCGCGCGACAGCCGCACCGTGTTCCACACCTTCTCGAACGGCTCCAGCGCAATCTCCTGCGGCACCAGCCCGATCATCCGGCGCGCGGCGCGGAATTCGGTCTGGATATCGTAGCCGCCGACAGTCACCGTTCCCGAGGTCGGCGTGGTGATGCCGCAGATGGTCGAGATCAGGGTGGTCTTGCCCGCGCCGTTTGGCCCCAAAAGCGCGAGGATCTCGCCTTCTTCAATATCCAGCGACACGCCTTTCAGCGCCTCAAATCCGTCCGCATATGATTTGCGCAGGTCCTTGATGGACAAAATGGTGGTCATGCACGTTCCCCGTTCTGGCCACGGACCCTATCGCGCCGCTTGCCGACGGAACAGGGCAATTCCGCACAAGGACCTGCGCATTTTTAGCGCCGGATCAATTCGGACATGGCCGCTGAACCACCAGATGCCATCACCCCGAACGCGCGGCGCTTGCAATCCGCCCTCTCGCCCGAAAGGTTATGAATGACGGAGGACCCCATGCTGAACGGATTGCGCATCATCGAAATCGAAGCCCTCGGCCCCGGCCCGTTTGCCGCGATGCTGCTGGCCGATCTGGGCGCGGATGTGATCACCATCCACCGCAAAGGCGGAGCCGCTGCGCCCGTCACTCCCGAACGCTCCGTTCTGGATCGCGGCAAACGCTCCATCGCGTTGGACCTTAAAGACACAAGTGACCTGACCACCGCCAAACGCCTGATCGCAACCGGGGATGCGCTGATCGAAGGGTTCCGCCCCGGCGTGATGGAAAAACTGGGTCTCGGCCCCGAGACCTGTCATGCGCTGAACCCAAAGCTGGTCTATGGCCGAATGACCGGCTGGGGGCAGAACAGCCCGCTGTCCGACACCGCCGGGCATGACCTGAACTACATCGCCCTGTCCGGCGCGCTGTGGTACTGCTCACCCCCCGGCGAACCGCCACAAACGCCCGCCACGCTGGTGGGCGATATCGGCGGCGGCGCGATGTATCTGGTCGCGGGTCTTTTGGCCGGGCTGCTCAACGCCCAACGAACCGGTCAGGGCACCATCGTCGACGCCGCCATCTATGACGGCTCCGCCCATATGATGAACCTGCTGATGAGCCTGCGCCAGACAGGCAACCTGAGCGACACACGCGGCCAAAGCCTGCTCGACGGCCCACACTGGAGCCGCACCTACGCTTGCGCCGATGGAGAATTCATCACCATCCAATGCCTGGAACCCAAATTCTACAGCGAATTCCTGCAGATCATGGGCCTGTCCGATGACCCTGACTTCCAGCAGCAATACGACCGCACCCGCTGGCCAATCCTGACCCAGCGACTGACGGACATCTTCGCCCGCCACCCGCGCGCCCACTGGGAAGACCGCTTCGATGGATCAGACGCCTGCGTCGCCCCGGTCCTCAGCCCCGAACAGGCAATGGCGCACCCAATGAACGCAGCCCGAAACACATGGACCGAGGCTGACGGAGCCCTTCAAGCAGCCGCCGCCCCCCGTTTCTCAACCTACAGCTGGCACCCAACACCCAGCCCAACCCGCGGCGAACACACCCAGGAAATCCTCACAGACCTCTCCAAAAGCGACTGATCCGCCCTTCATCTGTCCAAAAATATCCCGGGGGATGAATTGGCCGCAGGCCAAGAAGGGGGCAGGCCCCCTTCGACCCGCTTACCGCCCGCGCACCGTGTCGATCATCACCTGCACGTTCTCGGGATCGGCATCCGGCGTAATCCCATGCCCCAGATTGAAGATATGCGGCCCCTTCGAAAACGCCTCGACAATCGCACGCGTCTCATCCACCAGCGCCTGCCCGCCCGTCACCATATGAGACGAGGCCAGATTGCCCTGCACACATCCATCCACCTGCACATGCGCGGCCGCCCAGTCCGGCGATACCGAGTTGTCCAGCGCCACGCAATCCACACCCGTCGCCCTGGCGAAGCCGACATAGCCCTCACCCGCTTCGCGCGGGAAGCCGATCACCGGAATACCCGGATGCCGTGCCTTTATGGCCTGCGTGATCACCCGGCAGGGCTCAACCGCGTACTTCCGAAACGCCTCGCCCCTCAGCGAGCCCGCCCAGCTGTCGAAGATCTTGACCACCTCAGCCCCGGCCTCGATCTGGGCCGAGAGATACTCAATCGTCGCCAACGTAATCCGGTCCAGCAGCGCCTCGAACAACGCCACATTCCCTTCGCGCAGCGCATGCGCCGGACCCTGATCCGGCGTGCCCCGCCCGGCGATCATGTAGGTCGCCACCGTCCAGGGAGCGCCCGCAAAACCGATCAGCGTGGTCTCGGACGGCAGTTCCCGCGACAGGATGCGGACCGTCTCGTATACCGGTGACAGGGTCTCGTGAATCTCCTCAACCGGTTTCAGCGCATCGAAATCCGCCTGCTGCGTGATGGTCGACAGGCGCGGGCCTTCGCCGGTGACAAACCACAGATCCGCACCCAGCGCCTGCGGCACCAGCAGGATATCGGCGAACAGAATCGCCGCGTCGAACCCGTAGCGGCGGATCGGCTGCAAGGTGACCTCGGCGGCCAGTTCGGGGTTGTAGCACAGCGACAGGAAATCCCCGGCCTGCGCGCGGGTGGCGCGGTACTCGGGCAGATACCGCCCGGCCTGCCGCATCATCCAGATCGGCGGCACGTCCTGCACCTCACCCGCCAGCGCCCGCAGCAGTTTCTTTGTCTCGGCCATCTCTGCCCCCCAATCATCGGTTTGCGCCACCGGTCGTGCCTCAGTGGCAATTTGTCAAGCTTTGCCCCCATTGTCAGGGCAATGTGACGCGATTAAAGCTGGGCCCATGACTTTGACCCTGCCCTCCCCCGCATCGCCGCTGAAAATCGGCACCCGTGGTTCCCCGCTGGCTCTGGCCCAGGCCCATGAGACGCGCCAAAGGCTGCGCGACGCGTTCGACCTGCCGGAAGACGCCTTCGAGATCGTGGTGATCAAGACCACCGGCGACAACCGCGCCATGATCGACGCCGACCGTCCGCTGAAAGAGATCGGCAACAAGGGTCTCTTTACCAAGGAAATCGAAGAGGCGATGCTGAAAGGCGACATCGACATCGCCGTGCATTCCACCAAGGACATGCCCGTCGAACAGCCCGAGGGTCTGGTGCTGGACACCTTCCTGCCGCGCGAGGATGTGCGCGATGCCTTCATCTCGCCTCACCTGAAGTCTATTCACGATCTGCCCGAGGGGGCCGTGGTTGGCACCTCATCCCTGCGCCGCCGGGCGCAACTGCTGAACCGGCGGCCTGACCTGCAGGTGGTCGAGTTTCGCGGCAACGTGCAGACCCGGCTGAAAAAGCTGGCTGATGGCGTGGCAGATTGCACCTTTCTGGCCATGGCAGGCATCCGCCGCCTGAACATGGCCGAAGTTCCGGCCACCGCCATTTCGACCGACGACATGCTGCCCGCCATCGCGCAAGGCACCATCGGCATCGAACGCCGCAGCGAAGACAGCCGCGCCGCCGAAATGCTCGAGGCGATTCACCATACCGAGACCAGCCAGCGTCTGGCCGCCGAACGCGCGCTTTTGCAGGCGCTGGACGGGTCCTGCGAAACGCCCATCGCCGGATTGGCCGAGCTGCAGGGCGGCCAGCTGCGCCTGCGCGGCGAAGTGCTGCGCCCCAACGGGGCCGAGGCGATTGCCGACGACACCACCGGCACGATCAGCGATGGCGCGGATATGGGCCGTGCCATGGCGGAAAACCTGCTGAAACAGGCCGGTCCGGGATTCTTCGACTGGAAAAATTGATAAAAAGTTTAACAAGTGTGAACTGCTTCACTGTCGCCCGGTCAGGCCTGTGGCAGTAATAGGTCATACCCGTTGTCAAGTCGGGTCAGCCTCGAAAGTATCGAAAAGTTTCAGATTGTTGGTGGTTATTTCAGTATTCGAGGGGGCGAGGCTGACCCCCGACTTCAATAGGTAGCGGGTCGCTGTTGTTTGCAACAGCGGCCCGTTTGATTTGCGCCCTGCCCTAACAAATCATCTCGACCGCGCGCTGAACGGCGTGTTGGGTCTGTTCAAGGTCTGCCTCGGTCACAGCCGTCGACGGATAGAGCTTGCCGGGGGCCTTGAACACACCATTGGCCCTGAGCGTGGCGTTGTAGACAACATTGCGTTGCGGGTCGTCATGTTTGGCGCTGCGGTAATCGCAGCAGGCGTTTTCGGTGAAATAGATGTCGAACAGCGTCTCATCCCCGCAGATGCGGTGCGGGATACCTGCTTTGGTCAGCGCGTCGGACTGCATGTCCTGCAGGCGCTTACCTATCTGGCGCAGATGGTCATAGGCCCCGTCACGGCGCAGGATTTCCATCGTTTTCAGACCCGCGACCGAGGCCACCGGGTTGCCGGACAAGGTGCCCAACTGCATCAGCCAGCCGTCCTCGCCTACTTGAGCCTTGTCGAAATGCTTCATGATCTCGATACTTGCGCCCAGCGCGGCCAGAGGGAACCCGCCGCCGGTGATCTTGCCCAGCGTGCAGATATCGGGGGTCACGCCATATCGTTCCTGCGCACCGCCATAGGCCAGACGGAATCCGGTGACGATCTCATCGAAGATCAGAAGGACGTTGTGTTTGTCGCACAGATCGCGCAGCCCCTGCAGGTAGCCGGGCTGCGGCGGAATGATCCGCTGCAACGGTTCGACCATGATCGCGGCGATATCGTCATGCTCGGCCAGCAGGGTGGCGACCGCCTCAAGATCGTTGAAGGGCGCGATCAGCATCTGGTCGGCCACGCCCTGCGGGATACCGGCACTGTCGGGTACGGGTTGCGGGAAATTGACCTCGCGGCTGGGGGCCAGGCTCATCTGCGCCTCGGCGCTCATCCCGTGATAGCCGCCTTCGAATTTCAGAATTTTGTCACGGCCCGTATAGGCGCGGGCCAAGCGGAGCGCATACATATCCGCCTCACCGCCCGAGGCGACAAAGCGGATTTGTTCGCAGCAGGGCACGGCGTCGGTAATGGCCTCGGCCAGTTCGACTCCTTTGCTGTTATTGGCGAAGAAGGTCATGCCTTTGGGCAGTTGTTCCAGCACGGCCTCCATCACCTCGGGGTGGCCGTGGCCCAGCAGCATCGGGCCCGAGCCGATCAGATAGTCGATATATTCATTGCCGTCTTCATCCCAGACGCGGCTGCCCTGACCGCGGGCGATCAGGATACCGGGGTCGAAATTGCCAAACCCTCCGGCGGGCAGAACCTCGTTGGCGCGGGCGATCCATTCGGATTGAGTGTTGATCTTCAGCATCTCAGGCGATCTCCAGTATCGGGGAACCAAGGATTTCGGGGTCGGGGGTTACACCTAAGCCCGGACCGTCGGGCGGAGCAATCCTGCCGTTTTCACGGTTGGGTGCATCGGGGCAGAGGCGCGGGGCAACATAGGAGGACAAATCGCAGGTATTGAGGAGCGACCCGTGCGGGGTCGAGGCCGCGAAATGCAGCGAGGCGGCGGTGACGATATCCGAGCCCCATGTGCATTCGGCGCAGATCTCGGCCCCCAGATGCACGGTCAGATCCCGCGCGCGGCGCATGGCCGACAGCCCGCCGAATTTCGACAGTTTCAGCGCCACAGCATCCATGCAACCCAGTTCGTGCGCGCGCAGCAATGAGGCCAGATCATGGGCGTTTTCGTCGATCTTCATTGGCAGACCGGTGGCCTGACGAACAGCGGCGCAGTCTTCTAGCGTTTTGCAGGGCTGTTCCAGCATCACGTCCAGATGCGCCACGGCGCGGCCCGTGCGCGTGGCCTGCAGGCGCGACGCGCCGCAGTTCCAGTCACCATAGACGATAGGCCCCGGCCCCACGGCCTCGCGCACTTTGGTCAGGCGTTCGGCATCGGCCTGCCAGTCGGCCTCGACCCCCAGTTTGACCTGAAACTGGCGGATACCAGTCTGATAGGCCGTCTTGGCGATCCGCGCCATCTCATCCGGGGCGACGCAAGTGATCGAATGGTAGAGCGGCATGTCCTTGCGCGTGCGCCCACCTAACAGGGCATAGAGCGGCTGGCCCGTGGCCTGCCCAAACAGGTCCCACAGCGCGATATCGACGATGGATTTGGCGTAGGCGTGGCCTTGCAGAACCCCGTCGAGCTTGCGCATCGGTGCGTCGACTCCGAAAGGGGCGATGCCGAGGATTTCTGGGCCCATCTCGGTGATCGCGGCGGGGACGCCATCGGCATAGGCGGGCAGGTAGTGGGGGATGGGGCAGACCTCACCCCAGCCCCTCAGGCCGGTGTCGGTTTCAAGACACAGGACATGAGCTTTGACCGTGGCGCAGCTTTTGCCTTCGGCCATGTGGTAGGTCTCATGGCTGGTCAGGTTGACGGACCAGAGGGTGAGTTTGGTGATCTTCATTCGGGCCGTCCTGTGGGTTTGGGCGTGGCGCCGTCAGAGGGGCCAGCCCCTCTCTTGGCCTGCGGCCAATTCACGCCCCGGGATATTTTTGGACAGATGAAGGAGCGGATCATCGCGGAGCCTCGTAGGTGGCGATTGGGGGGCCAAGGGCGTCTAGGTCGGGGTGGACGCCGAGGCCCGGGGTTTCCGGCAGGTGCAGGTGGCCGTCGATGTTGCGGGGGCCGCGTCCACCGGCGATGTCAACGGTGATCATGTCCTGACAGGCCCAGACCGCGTGGCAGTTGTCGTCGGGGATGGTGGCGGCCAGATGCAGCGCTTCGGTATCGGCCAGGACCGAGCCACCGGTGGCCATCACAAACATGTCGATCCCGTGGGCCAACGCGATGTCACGTATGCGAGCAGCTTTGGTCAGACCGCCGACGCGGTTGAGCTTGATCCCGAACACCTCGGCCAGCCCGTCGCGGGCGATGCGGGCTGCGTCCTGCAGGGTGACGAGGCTTTCGTCTACCGACACGGGCGAGCCGTGGCGGGGGGCGATAGCGGCGATATCGTCCAGGGATTCGCAGGGTTGTTCGAACATCACGTTCAGGTCTTCGCAGGATGTCATCACGCGCAAGGCTTGCTGCCGGGTCCAGCCCCGGTTCACATCGTAGAGAATGATCTCGCCCGGGCGGCGGATGCTTTCCACATCGCGGACGCGGGCGATATCGCGTTCGACATCTCCGCCGATCTTGACCGAATGGGCAACGTAGCCCCGGTTGCGGTAGCGGTCCATCACCTCGCGGGTTTCTTCGATGGTTTTTGCGCCGACAGACGAGGCGATCGGGCGCGGGGTGCGGGACCCTCCGCCCATCAGGTCGGCAATCGGCAGGCCCGCCGACTGTCCGGCGATATCCCAGCAGGCCATATCGATCGGGCTTTTGGCATAGAGGTGGCCGGGCAAGGCGGTATCCATCGCCCGTTCCACCTCCAGCACCTGACGCGGGTCGAGACCGAGGAGGAACGGGGCCATGGTTTCGATCCCGGCGCGGATGCCTGGGCCGTGGGCCGGGACATAGGTGTGGCCCCAGGGCGTGCCCTCGCCCCAACCGGTCAGGCCGGTGTCGGTTTCGACCTTCACCAGCGTCGCGTCGAGGGTTTCGAACTTCAGCCGCCCGCCGGACAACCAGTACGGGTGCTCCAGAGGCAGGTCGATCTGGTAGACAGTGATGATTGTGATCTTCATAAGGTATACTCCGCCACGGGCGCGCCGAGGCTTTCGAAATCCGGGGTTACGCCCAACCCTGGCGTGTCCGGGGCGTAAAGCTTGCCATCCCGCGACACCGGGCCGCCGAGTCCGGTGGAACGGGTGTTATAATTCATCAGGTCGGTGGTGTTTTGCAGGTAATCCTCGGGCGTTGAGGCGGCGAAATGCGCGACAACCGAGGTCGTGATCTCGCCGCCCCATGTATCTTCGCTGACCACGGGGATGCGGTTTTCGATCAGGTAGTCGCGCACCCGCCGGGCCTTGCTGAGCCCACCTAGGTTCGAGAGTTTCAGGCAGCAGATTTCAGCGCCGCGATCCGCGACGATCCGCTGGGCCATATGCATGCCGGTCAGGCATTCGTCCAGCTTCATTGGCTGCTCGGCGACGCGGCGGACCTGCTGACATTCTTCATAACTGCGGCAGGGTTGTTCGAGGATGTAGTCCAGATCGTGTGTCGCCCGTGCCACCCGGATCGCATTGTCCACGCGCCAGCCTTGGTTGGCGTCGGCCATCGCCTTTTCCCCCGCTTGAAGCAGAGGCACAGTTGCGCGGATACGGTCGATATCACCGGCCCAGTCTCCGCCTACCTTGATCTGAAACTGGCGATAGCCCTGATCGCGGTATCGGTTCATCTCGGCCACCGTCTCATCCACCGGTTTCTGCGGCGCGACCCGGTACATCGGCGCGCCGTCGGTCAGCTTGCCGCCCAGCAGCATCCAGACCGGCTGATCGCAGGCCTGCCCCAGAATGTCCCAGCAGGCGGCATCGACCGGAGCCTTGGCGTATCCGTGCCCCTGCACCAGATGATCCATGAGTTGCTCGATCCGGGCCACCTGCCGCGGGTCCTCACCCAGCAAATGCGGGGCCACCAGACGAGCCAGCGCCGCGACACCCTCAGAATGCGCGACCATGTAGTTTTCGCCGCAGGGGGTGAATTCGCCGCAGCCCTGCAGCCCCGCATCCGTGTCGATAACCACGACCGAAGCCGTCGCCACTTCAATCGCGTTGCCCGCGCCCCAGACGTAAGCCCCGCCCACATAGGGCAGTGCGGTCTGGTAGATGCGGATGCGGGTGATCTTCATGCGGCGTCCATTCGGGGCAGATCGCCCATGCCTGCGCCGCGCCACAGTACAAAGGTCAGGATGGGTTCGTCGGTCGTGATCATGGCGTGGCTTTGCCAACTGGCATGTTGGCGGGTCTGATTGGGGCCGACATAGGCCTCGGCTCCGTCGATCCTGAACAGGGCGCCACCTGTCAGGGTCAGATAGATTTCCTCGGCCTGATGACTGTGCCAGTCGTAGTTCAGGCCAGCGCCCCAATAGGCCACATAGCCGCGCAGTTGGGTCGAGTGGAAATGGCCGGTCGGGCCGAACAACTCGTAGTATCCGTAGCGGTTCAGGAAGTCGGCCCCGACCTCTTCCTTAGTATAGGTCTGTTTCCAATGCGCTAGATGTGCACTCGCGCGGATCGCCTCGGCCAGCGGCTTTGTTGGTGTGTTATCCGTCTCGACCTCGTGCACCAAACGAACAGCTGGAATCGCGTTTGGGGGCAATTCGGTTGGGATAAGATCATCGGGCCACGCGCCGAAAGCTGACAGGTCGGGATGGGCCTGATGCACTTGCCGGGCGGCTTCGAGGACGTCCCGCAGTGTCATGGCACCACCACGATATTGCCCGTGTGCTGTTTGGCGATGAAAGCCGCCTGGGCCTCGCGCAACTCCTCCAGCGGATAGGTCGCGGCGAGGGCGGGTTTGATCTCACCTGCTTCGATATACTTGACGAGATTTCGCATGACCTGCGGGTCGATCACGGTCGAGCCAGTAAAGGTCAGGTCGCGCAGGTAGAAGGTGCGCAGGTCGAACTCGACCATCGGTCCTGCAATGGCGCCGGAACAGGTATAGCGCCCGCCGCGTTCCAGACAGTCGATCAGGTTCGGCCAATAGGGGCCGCCGACCACATCCGCGACCACGGTGATCTTTTCGCTGCCCAGCGCGGCGCGCAGGTTTTCCGGCGCGCGCGGCAGGATTCTGTCTGGTCCCAGTTCGGCCACGTCGGCATGTTTCGCCTCGGACGCCAGCGCAATCACCCGCGCGCCGCGACGCTTGGCCAGTTGCACCAGCGCGCCACCGACACCGCCCGAGGCTCCGGGCACCAGAACGGTATCCCTGTCGGTGACATTGGCGCGGATCAGCATGCCTTCGGCGGTGGAGTAGGAACAGGAAAAGGTCGCCAGTTCTGCATCGGAAAGGTCCGAGGCGATCGGCACCGCGTTCACGGCCAGCGTTGTCGCGTATTCGGCAAACCCGCCGTCCCGTTCCGAGCCGAAATAGCCCGTCTTGTCCATGTTGTCGGGATCCGCCGGATCGCGCAGCCAGCCGTCGGTGATGACCCGCTGGCCGATCCGGGCCGGGTCCACGCCGTCGCCCACGGCGACGATTTCGCCGCAGATATCAGCCCCCTGAATGCGCGGGAAGGTGATCGGGGCACCGCCCCATGTGGGGTCTTCCTTGCCGACCTCTTCGAACGCGCCGCCGGTGGTCGCGTCGGTGACGGTCTTGGAGTACCAACCCGAGCGCGTGTTGACGTCGGTGTTGTTCAGGCCGCAGGCGGCGACCTTGATCAGCACCTCTCCGGACGCGGGGTTGGGGCGGGGCCAGTCGGTGTGCAGCACCATCTGGTCCAGGTCGCCATGGCCCATCGTGACCATGGCTTTCATGGTTTCGGGCAGGCTCATCACGCGGTCTCCAATACGGCGTCGGTGCGGGGCAACAGGCTTTGCGGATCATAGGCCGGCTCGCCCAGCACACGTGCCGCGCGGGGGGTGCCATGGATCACGACCTGCAGGTCCGTTCCCGGCTTGGCGGCCTCGGGTTTGATATAGGCAAAGGCGAGGATCTTGCCGACCGTGTGCCCGTAGGCCACCGACGCTGTGGAGCCTACGACGCGCCCGTCCAGCATAACGGCCTCGCCGCCATGACCGTCGATTTCACCATCGGGTTCGATTTCCAGATAGGTGCAGACCCAGGGCAGGTCAGAGTTCAGGGTCTTGTCCTTGCCCAGATACTCCTTGTCGGTGCGGGCAAAGCGCAGCACGTCCGCCTCGGCCAGCGTGACCTCATTGGTCAGCTCGCCCGCGCCTTTGAAGCCCTTCTCCATCCGCATCACGTTCATGGCAAAGCTGCCATAGTCGGCGATGCCGTGCGGCTCTCCTGCTGCCCAAAGCGCGGTGTAGACATCCAAACAGGCGGCGTTGGGCATGTGCAGCTCCCATCCCAACTCGCCGGCATAGGACATGCGGAAGGCCCAGACCTTGTGGCCCGCGATGGTGATTTCCTGCGCTGACAGCCAGCGGAACCCGGCATTGGTCAGGTCAGCATCGGTGCAGCGCGCCAGCACGTCGCGAGACCGGGGACCGTTCAGCGACAGGGCCGACCAATCAGCGGACAGAGCGGTGATCTGCACATTCTCTCCCGCGCGTTGCTGCGCCAGATGATCCAGCAGGCGCTGTTCGAAGAAGGCGGCGCAGACCAGATAGAAGCGATCTTCGGCCATGCGCACAATCGTCGTCTCCAACTCGATCCGACCCCGACGGTTCAGCATATGGGTCAGCGTGATCGAGCCTACCTGTTGCGGCATCCGGTTGGCGGTCAGCCGATCCAGCAGAGCATAGGCGTCCGGACCCGAGACCTCGACCTTGGTAAAGGCGGTGACATCCATGATGCCGACACGTTCGCGCACCGCTTTGACCTCGGTCGCAACCATGTCGTCGGCAGGTGTGCGTCGGAAGGAATAGTGATCGCGCTGCTCGACCCCGTCGCGGGCGAACCAGCGGGGGCGTTCGAAGCCATACACCTCTTCATGCACCGCGCCTTTGGAATTCAGCAATTCATACAGAGGCGATGGCTTGATCGGGCGGCCTTCCAGTCGGTTGAAATGCGGGAAGGGGATTTCGTGGCGCAGGCAGTAATCTTCCTCGGCCTTGATCACCTGCCAATCCTTGGTGGCATAGCTGCCGAACCGGCGCGGATCGAATTCGCGCATCGAGATATCTGCCGCCCCATGCACCATCCAACGCGCCAGTTCGCGGGTCAGGCCCGGCCCCCAGCCGATGCCGATCTGCGTACCGCAGCAGCACCAGTAATTCCGCACGCCCGGCGCGGGCCCGATCAGAGGGTTGCCGTCCGGTGGATGCGAGATCGCTCCGTGCACATCCCGCTGTATGCCCAGCTCGGCAAAGATCGGCATCCGGTTCAGGCTTTCCTCAAGCCACGGCATCACCCGGTCGTAATCCGCGTCGAACAGCCAGTTCTCGTATTCCCACGGGCAATGGTCATGCCAGACCGAGTTCGGGTTCTCTTTCTCGTAAATCCCGATCAACCCGCGCTGCTGCTCCATCCGGATATAGCCTGAGACCTTGCGGTCATCGCGGATCACCGGCAGTTCGGTGTCCAGATTCTGGAATTCAGGCACCGGCTCGGTCACGAAATAATGGTGCGTCATCGAAGTCATCGGCAGTTGCAGCCCTGACCACTCGCCCATCTGGCGCGCATAGGTGCCACCCGCGTTCACCACATGCTCACAGGTGATGGTGCCCATCTCGGTCTCGACCATCCATTCGCCATTGTCGGCCTGCGTGATGTTGGTGGCGCGGCAGTTGCGGAAGATACGCACGCCCTTCTGCCGCGCACCCGCAGCCATCGCCATGGTCACGTTGGTCGGGTCCACATGGCCGTCATCCGGCGTGTGCAGCGCGCCCAACACGCCGTCTAGATTGTAGAACGGGTGCAGTTCGGCGACCTTCTCGGGCCCGACCAGCTCGATGTTGAACCCCAGCGACCGACCCACCGACAGGGTGTGGCGCAGCCAGTCCATCTCATCCTCGGTATAGGCCAGACGGAACGATCCGCAGCCGTGCCATGTCACCGGCTGCCCCGTTTCAGCCTCCAACGCACCGGAATAGAGACCGATGTTGTAGTCCACACATTTGCCCAGCCCAAAGCTTGATGTCGAATGAGTGATCTGCCCCGCCGCGTGCCAGGTGCTGCCGCTGGTTAACTCGGCCTTTTCCAGCAGGACGGTATCGTCGCCCCAGCCTTCATGCGCCAGATGATAGGCCAGACCGACCCCCATGACGCCGCCTCCGACGATGACCACGCGCGCATGGGTGGGCAATTTCTTCTCGGACATGACATTTCCTCTTCCCGAGTCGCTTTTCTGCTCGACAGGCTAATTCCACATTTGTACCATCGTCAATCATGAATGACACAAATGTATCATCAATCGTTCTCGACCGCCTGAGCGCCGAATGGGAGGCCCTGACGCCCGAGGCCCAGAAAGCCGCGCGTTATGTGCTGGAAAACCCAACGGATGTTGGGGTTTCGACCGTACGCGAGATTGCCGAGGCCGCGAAGGTCAAGCCCAACACCTTCGTTCGCATGGCCCGCCAAGTAGGGTTCGAAGGGTATGAGGATTTCCGCGCGCCCTTCCGTGATGCGATTCGGCGCGGCGGCGTGTCCTTCCCGGACCGCGCCCGGTGGCTGCAAGACATCGGCAAGTCCGGGGAGTTGGGCGGGCTCTATGCCGATATGGTCGGCGCCGCGATCCGCAATATCGAGGATACCTTCGCCGGGATTGACGCCGCCAGTCTGAAAACAGCGGCAGAGGATATCTGGAACTGCCGCCAGATCTTCACGCTGGGCGTTGGCGTCAACAACGCGAACGCGCGCAACTTCACCTATCTGGCCTCAACGGGGATGAAGCAGTTCCACGCCATTCCCCGCCCCGGCTCAACCCCGGTGGATGATCTGGCCTGGGCCGATGAACAGGACGTACTGATCGCCATCACCTGCCACCCCTACCGGACCGAGGTGATTGACGCGATCAAGCTGGCCCGCCTTCAGGGACTGACCGTGATTGGCCTGTCCGACAGCCCGGCCAGCCCGGTCATCCTGAACGCGCAGCACGGCTTTGTCGTGGCCGCCGATACGCCGCAATTCTTCCCCTCCTCCGTCTCGACTATCGCCTTGCTGGAAACGCTGCTGTCCTTCGTGATTGCCGTGTCCAGCGATGAGATCGTCGAGCGGGTGGAGCGGTTTCACCAACGCAGACACCAACTTGGCCTCTACGCGGAGGAGCCCGAATGAACGCACCGCTGACGCACTCCTTGGACGCGCGCTATTATACCGACCCGGCAATATTCGCGCAGGAAATGCAGGGGCTTCTGGCCCGAACCTGGCAGTTCGCAGGCCACGTGGCGCAGGTGCGGGAACCGGGAGATTACTTCGCGTTCGAGATCGCGGGGCAGAATCTGTTTTGCATCAGGGGCCGCGACAATGAAATCCGCACCTTCTATAACGTCTGCCAGCACCGTGCCCATGAAATGGTCAGCGGCGCGGGCAACACCCGCGTGGTGGTCTGCCCCTATCACGCCTGGACCTATGAATTGTCCGGCCAGTTGCGCGCCGGTCCCAACATCAAATCCGTTCCCGGTTTCGACCGCAGCGCCATCTGCCTGACCTCGGTCCGGACCGAGGTGTTCAACGGTTTCATCTTCGTAAACCTCGACGACGACGCCGCACCCATGGATGAATGGTACCCCGGCGTGCGTGAGGAAATCCGCGCCTTCGTTCCACATATCGACGATCTGGAACCGCTGGAATGGGTGGAGATCCCGGAAAACTGCAACTGGAAGGTCAGTATCGAGAACTACTCGGAATGCTACCACTGCCCCACCAACCACCCGACCTTTGCCGAAGGTGTGGTCAAGCCTGAAACCTATGACATCCAGCCCGACGCGGGCGGCGGTTACGTTCTGCGGCACACGACCGAGTGCCAGAGCCTCGACAAGATGACCTATCCCATCGACATGTCAGTGCCCCATTCGGGGGACTACCAGTCATGGTTCCTGTGGCCGATGTTCTCGTTCCAGTGCTACCCGGGCAATGTGCTGAACACCTATCACTGGCGCGCAAACGATGCCGACCACTGCACCGTCTGGCGCGGCTGGTACACCGAAGGCGGCTCGGAAAGCGCCGTCATCCGGCAACTGGCCGTGCAAGACCGCGAAACCACGGTCGAGGAAGATATCCGACTGGTCGAGAGCGTCCACCGCGGCCTCAAGTCCCGCGGCTACCGCCCCGGCCCGCTGGTGCTGGACCCGGGCTGTGGCGTCATGTCGGAGCATTCGATTGCTCGGCTGCAACAATGGATGCGTGAGGCGGTCGATGTATAAATTTATTGCCACGCTACTAACCGGGCTTCTTCCAATTGGGGCTTGGGCATGCCCAAGCGCTTCATCTCACGAGTATTTCTTTTTCGATAGCCCCGAAGATATTGAAGAGCACGGGAGTTTTTTGGCGAAAGTTGAGGTTATATCTTTCGACGCACCCACATACGAAGTTTCCACACACATTCAAACGAGCGGACAAAAGGCCAAGAGCTATAAGCTCATTTTGCCGCCCCACGTTGAGCTTGAAGTAATTGAAGTTCTTCACGGAAAACTGGAAGAAACCGTCTTCGACAGCACTTTGCAGCTTACTTCTTGCACACCTGAACCCAGACCGCAAAAAGGGGAGATTGTCTTTGTCTCCGGGCATTTTCTTGACGGAATCCCGACTCTGGAAAGTTATAGGTTAAGGAGTAACTGGGGGCTGTACTAGACATGTGGTCGTACACTGGAAAATTCAGGTCATTCCAATACACCAAGTCCATTTTCCATCCACTCACCGAGCATAGTTTGGGGGGCATCAGATGCTGATGCCCGAGGACTGGCGGCCCGAACACAAGCTGTTCCCGCATCAGGTGGGCTTCACCTGCCCGCCCTTCGACTTTGACGCCGCCCCGTCGGATTTCTTGCGCATCTGCCCGGAAACGGTCGGTGTGCATGGCTGGATGCTGCACGTGCCGGACTATGTCCACGGGCTGGACCAGCGGAAACAGAATTTCGGTATGCTCGAAGACTTCGTGCATTGCATGTCGCGCAACGGGGTGGATGTGTGCGGACAGGTCGGCTCGAACTGGGTGCATGCCTGTGGGTTGGGGGTTGAAGGGGTACGGCAGCATTGTGAGGACCTGTCGGACAAATACGGCACCCGGTTTCATATGGCGGGTTATGCCATGGTCGAGGCCCTGCGCGAGATGAATGTGGAAAAGGTGGCGCTGAACGCCGCTTATCACTGGCCTGACTGGTGGCAAGGAACGGTTGGCTTTCTGCAAGAGGCCGGGTTCGACGTGCTCTATGCGGGCAATTTCCACGATCAGGGGTGGTTTGACAGTCAGGAGGAGATCAACACCTGCCGTTGGGTCTTTGACGGCGATCTGGCGATGAAGAGCTTTGAATACGTGGCCGAGCAGGCCCCGCAGGCCGATGCGATCCTGATCAACGGCATGTGCAATTTCCGCACCGGACCGAATGGCCTGCCGCAGCGCCCGCTGCATCTGGCCGATCAGTTAGAGACCGCCCTGGGCAAGCCAGTGATCGGCCATGACATCGCGCTCTATTGGCGTATCTTCAAATCGCTCGGTCTTGCGCCTGCAACGCCGCATGGCCGGTTGTTGAAACGGCTCTGACCCGGAAGGACCCCAGATCATGCACAAAATCCTCGCGCTGTGGGCTGTTCCCCGCTCAACCTCAACCGCTTTCGAATGGATGATGCGCCAGCGCGGCGATATGGAGTGTCTGCACGAACCGTTTGGCGAGGCCTGGTATCAAGGCGAAGACCCGCTTTGGCATCGGTTTCAGCCGGGCGATGTGACAACGCCCCGCTTGACGCTGGAGTCGGTTTGGGCCGACATTCAGGCGCGCGCCGAAAAGGGCCCGGTTTTCATCAAGGATTTCCCCCATTACATCAACCATATGTGGGACGCCACGTTCCTGTCGCATTTCAACCACGCCTTCCTGATCCGCGATCCGGCCAAAACCATCACCTCGATGTACAAACGCTGGCCGGACTTTGCCGAGGGTGAGGTCGGTTTTCCCGAACAACGCGCCCTGTTCGATCTGCTGACGGCACTGAACGGAACCCCTCCGCCGGTGATCGACAGCGACGATCTGCTGGAGGACCCGCATACCATGACGCAGAAATTCTGCGCGGCGGTGGGCATCCCCTTCCTTGAACACGCCCTGACATGGGAGGCTGGCGGCGACCCGTCGGCGCATAGCTGGTGGGATGGCGGGTCTTTCCATGCCAACCTTGCCAATTCGACAGGGCTTGCGCCACAACCAAGAAAATACATCGATATCGACGACGCGCCAGATCGGGTCCGACAGGTGCATCGCCGGATGAAACCGCATTATGATCACCTCTATCACCATCGCCTGAAACCCTGACGCCGGAGACCTGATATGGCCGATACTTTCGACGAAGACCTGTTCCTCAAAGGCCTCGCGCAGCGCAAAGGCACGCTGGGGGCCGAATATGTGGAAAAGAACCTGGCCGCTGCAGATGAATTCACCCGCCCGTTTCAGGAGGCGATGACCGCCTGGTGCTGGGGCTTCGGCTGGGGGGATGAGGTGATCGACGCCAAGACGCGCTCCATGATGAACCTGTCCATGATCGGTGCATTGGGCAAAATGCACGAATGGGAGATTCACTGCCGAGGGGCCATCAACAATGGTGTTTCCCGCGAAGAAATCCGCGCCATCATCCATGTGATCGGGATTTACTGCGGCGTCCCGCAGGCGCTGGAATGCTTCCGCGTGGCCCGTAAGGTGCTAGAGGCCGAAAACATGCTCTGAGGCCGAAGAAACGGTTATCAAATCGTCACATCAATGCATGACCTTGGGGCACAGTGGCATAGCTGCCGCACAGGTGTCTGACAATCAAAGCGTGATACGGCGCGGGTTGTTGCATGCGGAAAGAGAGTGAACTAACGATACCGCAATGCGATTTCTTCTGGTCCTGATTTCCATTGTGCATATCTGCGCCGCTACTGTCGCCCACGCGCAGGATTCAGCGCTTTCTCAGCCAGACCTCAGCGCATCCGGCACGGCCTATCAAAAGGCGGTCCGGTATCGGGGCATCGATACGGATGTGGTCTATTTCGACCCCACACAACCCGCCCCGCCGCTGGACACGGAATTTACCCCGCAAGAAGATGAAGACGGCGAAACCGATCAATCCGAAGCCGATAAGGAGCGCCGGATCGTAGCAGCCATCTCCCTGCTGGTCCTGATTTTCATCGTGGCACTCGTCTACTTCGGTGCGGGGCGGGCCTCGGTGTCGTTCCGCTCGGCCAGTGAGAATGCGCGGCGCAAGCCCAGTCAGGCCGCTGCGGATCAAACACCCGACGCAGGCGGGCAGCCTGATCTTGAGGCTCTGCTAAGATCAGGCAATCGCGACCTGGCAGTCGTAGGCCTTGCGCAGATGGCCCTGACCCGCTGCCTTGCCGCCAATGAGGTTCTGTTCAAACGCAGCTGGACCCATCGCGAGGCGCTACGCAGCCTGCCGCAAAGCCTGTGGTACATGCCGGACCTGCGCGCGCTGGTTCTGGCGAGCGAGCAGGTAAATTTTGGCCATCGCTCGATCAATCAAGCGGATTTCGACGCGCTGGTCGCCCGCGCCCGTCCGATCCTGCGCGAGGTGCCCGCATGACGGATATCGCCCGCTTCGACACCGACAGCCGGATGCGGCTGGACTGGATCGTGATCGGCATCGTGGTGGTGCTGTGCGCTGGCATCTTCTTCTACATTTTGGCCGGGCGGCAATACGCGCTGCGCGAGTCCGCCAGCGGATTCGACGGGCTGGATTACTGGCTGACCAGCGAAGGCCACGCCGCCCAAAGCTTTACCGGAGGGTGGCCGCTGGACCGCAGCACAATCGGGCTACTGGTGCAACCGATCTATGACACTCATCCCGGCACCGACCGGACCCCGGCCAAAACCAAGGAAGACCTGCTGTTTCAGGCGGATGAATTCGATCAGGACATGGACGTCATCCGCGAACGGGCGCAATCCGTGCCCAGTCTTGTGATCCTGCCCAAATGGCGTAGCGGGATGCGGCTGACCGGGTTCGGGCATCCGGTTCTGATTGCCCCGCGCACCGATATACAAGCTGTGCTGCATCAGGCGCTGGGGTCCGAGGTCGGGCGTGTCTCGTTCGTGCGGTCTCCGTTCCGGGAGTATGCGCTGAATTCAGACCGCGATCTGGTCGCGCGGATTTATGCGGCCCAAACCTTTGAGGGGCGCGGATGCGAGCCCCTGTTGGGCCGCGCCGGGGCGATGCTGCTGGGGCGGTGCCCCCTGCCGGGGGACGGCGAACAGGATCACGTCTATGTTCTGTCCGATCCCGATCTGCTGAACAATCACGGCCTCAGCCTGGGCGACAACGCCTTTATCGCCGCGCAACTGCTGCCCGAGATCGCGAGCGGCCAGCGGATCATCATCGACTACAGCAGCCGGAACTGGCTGACCCAGCCGGAACAGGTTGTCCAACGTGACCGAACGTGGGACGACCTGAAACGCCTGTTTGAACCTCCGTTTCTGATCCTGTGGATCGGCGCGGGGCTGCTGCTGGCGCTGGCGCTCTGGCGTGGTGGCGTGCGCAGCGGGCCGGTTGCGGACCTGCCGCCGGCGCTGGGAACCGGCAAACGCCGGGCCAACCGGGTGCGGGCGCGGCTGATGCGGATGACGGATCAGGACGGGGCCATGCTGGCGGATTTCATCGACACCCGCCTGCGCGCCCGCGCGGCGCAGGTGTTCGGCGCGGGTCACAAAACCCAGACCTCGCCCGAATCCGCCTATCTGAAATATGTCGCAGCCCGGAAACCCGACCTCGCCGCGCGGCTTGAGGATGTGATCGGAAAGATCCGCGCCCTGCCCGCGCATCTGGGCCCGAATGACGCGATTATCTACGTGGACCAATTTGAACTGATACTGGAGCAGCTTGCCGATGACGCTTGATGACTTATTCGCCCATGCCGAGGCCATGCGGGCCGAGATCGGCAAGGTTGTTCAGGGCCAGCAAGAGGTGATCGACCTGTTGCTGACCGCCTTGTTTGCCCGTGGTCACGTTCTGCTGGAAGGGCCACCCGGAACCGCCAAGACCCTGCTGGCGCGCAGCTTTGCCGGCGCGCTGAACCTGGAGTTCGGACGCATCCAGTTCACCCCCGACCTGATGCCGGGCGACGTTCTGGGCACCTCGATCTACAATTTCCGGACCAGCGAGTTCGTTCTGACCAAAGGCCCGGTCTTCAGCCAGATCCTGCTGGCGGATGAGATCAACCGCGCCCCGCCGAAAACGCAGGCCGCCTTGTTGCAGGCGATGAACGAGCGGATGGTGACGATTGATGGCACCGATCATTCGCTGGGCTCGGAATTCATCGTTGTCGCGACCCAGAACCCGATCGAACAACAAGGCACCTACCCCCTGCCCGAGGCGCAGCTGGACCGCTTTCTGTTCAAGGTAAACCTGACCTTCCCGCCCGAAGAGGTTGAACTGTCGATCCTGCGTCAGCACGCCAGCCAGCCGCTGGATATTCTGAGCGCGGCGGAGGCGGTGAAACCCCTGCTGGATGCGCCTACCATGGCCGCCGCGCGGGATCTGATCGACGGGATCGTGCTGGATGATGACATTCTCGCCTACATCCTGCGGCTGGTGCGCGCCACGCGGGAAAGCGCCGATATTGCCTTTGGTGCCTCGACCCGCGCGGCGGATGCCGTTGCCGGGGCGGCCCGCGCAACGGCGGCGCTGAACGGGCGCGACTTTGCCATCCCGGATGATGTGAAAGCCCTTATCATCCCTGCGCTGCAGCACCGGATCGTTCTGTCGCCTTCGGCCGAGATCGAGGGGCGCGGCGCGCGGCAGGTTCTGGAAAACATCCTCAACCAGATCGAGGCCCCCCGCTGATCCGCCCCTCGCGCATATTGCTGATCGCGGCCTGCGCAGCACTTGCCCTGTCGCTGACCGCGGTGATCATGGGCGAGGCCACGCGCCCCGTGGCCGGGTTGCCATGGGCCGTGCTGGGCCTGCTGGCAATCGGCGATCTGTTGCTATCTTGGCCGCGCAAAAGGGCAATCTCGGTCGAGCCACTGGGCGACATCTTTGTCGGCGAGGACGCGCAGATCGACCTGACCGTCAGTCCCGCCACCCAAGGTCTGCGCGGCGCGTTGAACTGGCCCGACGGGCTGCAGGGCCCTGCGAATGTCGATCTGTCCAAGGGCCGCGCCCAAATCCCATTCCGGGCCATTCGACGCGGGACTTGGGTGTTGTCGAACCTGTGGCTGTCCTGGACCTCGCGCCTGCGGCTATTCGAATTTGTGCCCAAGATTGCATTTGGCCTTGAGGTCGCGGTGATCCCCAATATCCGCCGGGTGCAATCGGGTGAGATTTCCACAACCGTTCAGTCCCGGTTGTTCGGCGTCAAGGAAAACCGCGCCATCGGCGAAGGCTCAGAATTCCACCAGCTTCGCGAGTTTGTCCCCGGCATGGACGCCAGCTCGATTGACTGGAAACGCTCGGCCCGGCACCGCGCGCTTGTCGCCAAAGAGGTTCGGGCCGAGCGTAATCACCATGTCATCATCGCCCTGGATAACGGCTTTCAGATGCGCGAGGAAATCGCGGGCCTGCCCAAGATTGACCACGCCATTACCGCCGCGCTGGCGACGGCGTGGGCGGCGGCCATAGGCGGCGATCTGGTCGGGCTTTACGCCTATGACGCCAAACCCCGGATGTTTCTGCCCCCTGAACCGGGCCGCGCTGCCTTCACCCGCCTGCGCAGCCGCACGGCTGAGTTGGCCTATGAAAGCGTCGAAACCAATCACACGCTAGCCATGACCGAGTTGAATGCGCGGACCCCCAAGCGCAGTCTGATCATCGTGTTCTCGGATTTCGTCGACACGACCTCGGCCGAGTTGATGGTGGAGAATGTCAGCATTCTGGCCAAGCGCCACTTGATCGTCTTTGTTGCCCTGCGCGATCCGATCCTTGAGGCGCAGGTCAACGAGCCGCCACAGGACATGGACGGGGTGGCCCAGACCGTGTCGACCGGTCAGTTGCTACAGGAACGCCGTCTGGTGCTGGAACGACTGCACCAACTGGGCATCACCGTGATCGATGCGGAACCCGGCACCGTTTCGGCCCGGCTGATCTCAACCTATCTGGAAATCAAAGCGCGGGAGATGATCTGATGGCCGACAGCGATCTGATCCGCTCGGCCCGGTTCCGGCACGAACGTGAAGGCGACTGGCGCAGATTGTCGGACCTTGTCGACAAGGCCGAAACCCGGGGCCTGCACCGCATGAGCTTTCAGGAGGCGCGCGATCTGGCCGACCTTTACCGTCAGGCCACCACGTCCCTATCCATCGCGCGCGAGATATCGCTGGATCGGGGTTTGCTGGACTATCTCGAAGCCCTGACCAGCCGCGCCTATCTGAGCGTCTACGCCCCGCAGCAAAGACTGGGCGGCATCCTCCGCAAGTTTCTTACCACTGGCGGCCCAAAGGCGATGCGGTCGTCGTGGCGGGTGACGCTGCTGGGGTTTCTATGCATGGCGGCAGGCGCGATTGCCGGGTACTTTTTCTATTTCGACGACCCCGAGTGGTTCTATGTCTTCATGGCCCCCGAACTGGCGGGCGGGCGAGGGCCAGAGGCAACAACCGAATTCCTGAGCTCGCGCATCTATGGCGACGCATCGAGCGATGGCCTTGGGGCCTTTGCCACTTACCTGTTTTCGCACAACACCCGCATCGCCATCCTTGTTTTTGGCCTCGGGGCCTTCCTGTGCGCCCCGACGATCCTACTGCTGTTCTATAACGGCCTGATGCTGGGCGTGTTTTACGCGCTGCACGTTGATCGCGGTCTGGGCTGGGATATCTTCGGCTGGCTCTCGATCCACGGCGTGACCGAACTGTCAGCCGTCTGCATCGCCGGGGCCGGAGGGCTGAAGCTGGGCCTCGCGGTGCTGTTCCCGGGCCAACAGACGCGAAAAGCCGCCCTGCGCGCAGCGGGTCATGACGCGGTCAAGCTGGCGCTGATTGCGGCGCTGATGCTGGTGGCCGCCGCGCTGCTGGAAGGGTTCGGACGCCAGTTGGTGCAGGACCGCACCACCCGCATCACAATCGGCTGGGGGATCGGCCTGCTCTGGCTGCTCTGGTTCCTTCTGGGCGGAAGGAGGCGGTCATGACCAAACCCGCACTGGACCGCCTGCTGCCGCCTGAGGGCGTGCCGCTTTACTTCCGCGTCGCAGGCGTTGGTGTGCGCACCGCCGCGCAACTGACCGATCTGCTGATCACCGTCATCGGAGCCGTCGCCGTTTTCCTGCTGGCCCTTGCGCTAGAGCTTGTAAATTCGAACACCGCGACCGCCATCGCCGCCATGCTGTTCTTCTTCATCCGCATCCCGTACTACGCGGCATCCGAGCTGATCTGGAACGGGCAGACCATCGGCAAGCGGATGATGAGGATCAAAGTCGTCTCAGCAGATGGTCAGGCGCTGACCACGCAATCGCTGGTCGTGCGCAACCTGATGAAAGAGGCCGAAATCTTCCTGCCCGGCACCATGGTGGTGACCCTGACCACCGACGCGCTGATCCCCTCGATCCTGTCGTTGATCTGGGCGCTGGCGGTTCTGGCGGTGCCGCTATGCAACAAGCGCAGGCAGCGGCTGGGCGATTTCGTCGCCGGGACCTTCGTGATCCACCTGCCCAAACCGATCCTGTTGCCCGACATGTCCAAGGCGGCCCGGCCCCCGTCAGCCGTACAGCCGAAATTCCGTTTCCTGTCGCATCAGTTGGAACATTACGGCACCTATGAGTTGCAAACGCTCGAAGACGTGCTGCGCGCCGCGAACCGCGCCAAAGGCCCAGACGCCTATAAACGCCAGAAAGAGACGCTGGCCGCCGTTGTCGCCCAAATTCGCCAGAAGATCGAATATGCTGACCCGATCCGCGACCAGGACCATCAAGCGTTCCTCGAGGCCTTTTACAAGGCGCAACGCGCGTTTCTGGAACAGCGCCAGCTTTTCGGCGACAAACGAAAAGACAAACGCCATGCCGAAACCCAAGGCTAGGGTCATCTGTTGCAGTTTTACCAATCCGGGAAAACAAAACCTCGTTTTCACCTTGAGGCTGACCACGACCATGCGGCCTTATCTGCATAGCAATAACTGATTTCAGGACTTTGACATGACAGACAAGACTCATCCCGACACCCACATACCTTTCGGTGCGGGGGCAATTGTCGCGGAAACCTTTTCGATTCTTTTCAAGAAGCTTCACATCATAATTCTGCTGGGTTTTATACCGGCACTGATCGAGCTTATTCTGTCCACGACCCCCTTCTTGAACCAATCCGTTCAGGCCAGCCCGACGAACGAGTTCGACTTCGCCGCAATGGGTGTCGTTTTCGCTATCTCGTTTTTGATCACATTGGTAGCCGTTGGACTGACCACCGCGATGGTGGTGCAACTGGCCTATGACGCCAAGCTGGGACGTCCCGCGCAGATCGGCCGGTACTTTGGCGCCGCGCTCAGCAACCTTCCGGCAATTGCGGTTCTGTCGATCATTGTGGGCATCTGCAACATGATCGGAATTCTGCTGTTCATCGTTCCCGGCATCTGGCTTTACGGAGTGTTTTCCGTGATCACGCCCGCAATTGTGATCGACGGGGCAGGATTTGGCGCAATGCGGCGCAGCGCGGACCTGACCAAAGGCTACCGCTGGCCAATCATAGGCGCGCTGGTGCTTGTGTTCCTGTGCATCATCCTGATTTCATTTGTGCTGGCCTTTGTCTCGGCCATGGTGACGGGCAGTTTTGTGGTCGAGCCAGAGTCATCAGGTTTCGGGGTATTGACCCTGGCGCAGGTCGTCATCAACGCCTTCGCCTATGGGTTGGGCGGCGTGGCCGTCGCAATGATCTTCGCACGCCTGAAAGAGATCAAGGAAGGCGTCAGCGTCTCGGATCTGGTGGACGTTTTCAAATAGACTAAGAGCTGAGCCCGGTTAAAATCCAAGACCGGACCGCACATATCGGAGAACGTAAGTCGCTGAGACTGAACGAAATCCGCAGCGGTCCGGGTTAAGCGCAGTGAAAGACGGATCACCACGCCAGCCTGACCGGACCGCCGTTTGATTCACTTACGGTCAATGGGTACGGCGTAGCGTCAGAAAACTCCGAGAACACTGTTTAAGATACACGCAAAACGGCGTGTTTCGCCCTGATTTCAACGGGTTCAAGAGTTTTACGAGACTCCGCCACAAATTGGAAATTTCGCCTTGTATTCCCGCCGCTTGCAAGGATATACCCATCGGCGGAGACGTGGCCGAGTGGTCGAAGGCGCTCCCCTGCTAAGGGAGTAGGCGGGAAACCGTCTCGAGGGTTCGAATCCCTTCGTCTCCGCCATATATCATTGAATCAAAACGGCATTTTGCGGAACTGACGGCGACACTTGCCCAAAAGCCCGTCATCCCAAATGCGCTTGGTCGCCGCTCTATGCGACAAATGAATCGGTTAAGCTGTTAATCGTCAAAAAGTGTTTCTACCACAGCGAAGCACCGAGGTTTGGCCGCTGCCAAAGCAGTAAGCCCCGCGCGTGGCTGGGTTAAGTATTTGACGTCAGGCTGTTTTGAATATTGGTTGCGGGAGGGTGCAACCACCGATGCCGAACGCAATTGAAATGTCAGGTATAGGCGCGAACCCGACATACTCAACTCGTCATTAAACGTCTGCTCTGCGGACAAACCGGACTTGTGCGATTGCGGCAATTGCTGACGCGGCATTGATTTGCTGTCGCAGCACATTCATCGCTGCGTTGCAGCTGTTGTCGCCAGACCGGTCATTCAAAGCTATGATGATGCGATACTATCAAACTGTAGTTTCGCTGCACATAGGATCAGCAACTTAGACGCCGAACAAAGCCAACGTTTGCGTTGTCGCAGGCAGTGCAGCAGGACAGGCCATGCGGGCCTTCAGCCAGTAAGCAAATTCTCGTTGTGGCTCATGCAGGTGGCGGGGAAGAGGGAGTAATTCGCGGTCGTGGAATTTTTCATTAAGTTGAGATATTGCAGAGATTGGATCTTTGGTTCTTGCTTTGTGTTTGAATTGATCGGGAACGAAGCACCAATAGTGCTTCTATTTGTTGTTATGCTTTTTTGACGAGCGTATTCTTGTTTTTCTGACAGGAAATTAACGTTACTGCCGAACGCGATAGCCGGAAGCAATGATCTTGTTTATCAGAACAGCGGCGGCCTGGTGCATGTCCTTTTCATCGTTATTGCCGACCGCTGTTTCGTGGACAGCAGCTGCGTCATGCAGAACTCCCACAATTTCATGTTCGGGCAGAAGCTCACGATCTTTAATTGCAAGCAAAAGCGCTTCACAAATTGAGAGTGCGGCCATTCCTGAGTGGTCTTGCCGGTCAGCCATGGTAGACGTCCTTTTTTAACAGGCGTCCAAGCAAGGAAGCGCCACAATGAATTGCATCATACTGGCATAGATTGCTGTATACTTAACTGATCGAAAGCAGTCTTGGCGTCGGATAGTTTCGCGGGCTGCTCATCGATGAAGGAAGAACACTTGCGCACTATCAAAAACAGTCCACTCACCCGAAAGCTTTCAAACTTCGTCGCTCTGACTGAGGTTGAACTTGCGGCATTGGCACGCCTGCACAAGCGTCGCAGAACCTTTGAAGCCGGACGTGACCTTGTGCATCAAGGGCAATCAGAGCAGGCTGCCTACATTCTGGCCTCGGGCTGGGTTTGTTCCTACAAAACCCAGACTGACGGGTCACGTCAGATCGTCGATTTCCAAATACCGGGTGACTTTCTGGGCTTGCGAAGCGTTCTGCTGCACACCTCGGATCACAGCATAGAACCAATCATGGAAATCCAAGCCATTGAAGTAGTAGTGGATGATCTCCTGGAAGCATTTGCGCAGACGCCCCGGCTGGCGACAGCAATTCTTTGGGCGGTCTCCCGAGATGAAGCGATGGTGGTTGAGCACCTGGTCAACATAGGACGGCGCGATGCGGGTGAGCGCATGGCGCATTTTCTTTTGGAATTTGGTGTGAGGCTGACTCAGGTCGGGATGGCAAACAAGACGGGATACACTTGCCCCCTGACACAATACCACCTTGCCGATGCGCTGGGACTGAGTGCCGTGCATGTTAATCGTGTCCTACGGCAACTGCGGGAGAAGGGGTTGGTTACTTTTCAATCCGGGCAAGTGGTATTTGATGATTATGAAGGACTGGTGACGTTGGCCGGTTTTGACCCCACTTATCTGGATCAGGCCGGGCCACTGTTGAAGCAATAAGTTCACCCCTACAGCGATGCCGGGATTTTGATGATCGTTGCCTGTTAGAGACCGAATTCGCTTCGGCAGATTTGGGATTTCACTGAAAAAGAAGCGCAAGATAAATACAGTCCGATTGCGGTACTGGATTTCCTGCGCTTCTCAATTACTCGTTAAGAACACGCCAGCAAATATCCCGCCAACACACATCACGTTGCCGGAATCCAAACATCGTTGCACTGACGCAGGTTAGTCAATTTTTGGCGGCACCTGATCCTCGGGCACCAAATGCATTTGAGATTCCAATAAAATCTCAGGTCATTGGCCACAGACTAACATCGATCAGCGCGCGTCTGCCATTTGCACATTATTCTAAATTACAACGCCGGTACTACCGTGGCGCTTACGAGCGTAATCCGCGGCAGATTGCGCGGGGAAGATCCAACAAACTATATGGAGGACTAAGGTGAGCACGAGATCGTCCAGTTCTTTGGTGACGTTTTCAAATCCGTTCTCTTTGTCCGGCTATACAGATGAACTTCCTGCAGGCGAGTATGAAGTAGTTGTTGAAGAAGAACTACTACAGGGCCTGAGTTTCGAAGCATATCGAAGAACCGGAACCTACCTGACAGTTCAGGGCAAAGGCAGCAAGCCAGGCCGCACGGAAATGCGCCCAATTGACCCAGAAGATTTTGAACGGGCGCTCAAGCAAGACCAGACCTTGGCCACATCTAACAATGACAGCGATGCGGCGCTTTCCCCGCAGGAGGAATAGATTATGAACACGCCCGAATGGCTTAAACCCGGAATCTACGGCGCCCTGATCGGAGGGGTTTTCGTAGGCGTCGTTGGATTTTCTTGGGGTGGATGGATGACCGGCAGTAACGCGGACAAGATGGCCAACGCCATGTCCCGCGACAATGTAATCGCTGCCTTGGTTCCGATCTGCGTCGACATGGCGAGAACTGACGCCCAACGCGCCGAAAAAATAACAACGATCAAAGAAGCTTCTTCTTTCAAGCGAAAGGATGCCGTTATGGCAGCCGGCTGGGCAACGGTACCGGGATCCCAAACCCCCAATAAAGATCTGGCACAGGCCTGCATTGAGGGGCTGAACCTGGATGGATCGTAACTCAATCACTCAACATTCGGACAACGCCGGTTGCACCAGGACAAATCGAAAAAATCAGCACTGGTTTTACTCTCACTTTATGACGGCGCTGTTTGTTGGCGTTTTCAGCTGCTTGGCGGGCTCCTTTATCTCATCAAGTCCCGCATCGGCCGAAACAAATTCGATCCCGGATAATGCGCATCCCAAAAAATATGGCGACGGTTGGGAATGCGATTTGTCCTATCGGTTGGAAGGCGGAGAATGCGTGGCCGTTGTCGTGCCGGGAAATGCCTACCCCACAAACAGAACCTACGGCTCAGGGTGGGCATGTATGCACGGCTTTGTTGAAGTGGGCGGCACCTCATGCACTGAAGTGATTGTGCCTGAGGGTGGATATCTCGATCCGTCAGGTGAGAGGTGGCGGTGCCTGCGTGGATACACAAGAATAGACGATAGCTGCCAGAAAATCGTGGTGCCGGAAAATGCTTACCTGACGAACAGCACTTATGGATCTGCATGGCGTTGCAACCGTGGCTACGAAAAAAACGGAGAAGCATGCGTGGCAGTAGCGGTGCCGGAAAACGCTTTTCTGAACGCATCAACCAGCGGGCGTCCCTGGACGTGCGAGCGTGGGTATTTTGAGCGCGACGGACGATGCGATGCCGTCTTTGTGCCTGAAAATGCTTTCTACGATGACGCGATCCATGGAGTTGGATGGAAATGCGAACGTGGCTACGAGGCGTCCGGTGATCGCTGCAATGCAATCGAGCTACCGGCAAATGCCCATATCGACCGATCCGGCAATGGGTGGCAATGCCACAAAAACTATCATCGATCAGAAGGGCTGTGTGTTCTGAACCAGTGAGAATTCAGACAGAAAGCCCACTTTCCCAAACTTCACAATTTTTGCCCGTCCTTACCAAGGACGCGCGTTTCACAATCTAAAAAGGAACAAATATGAAACCCGTACCCATTGCGTCGGATGCCAAGCAGTTCATTGCCAGCGATGCGCAAAAGCTGGCGCCGGAACAAGCAGTTTTTCCAGAGCTTCACCGCAAGACACTCGTGACAGATACACCGACTGCAATTGTGTATTGCGAAGGAAACTTCGCAAAGATCGATGGCAAGACGGCTAATGGTCTCGTTCGACATTCACAGGCCTATCGCGTTCTTTCGGTGATCGACAGCACGTATGGCGGTTGTGACAGAGGCAAAGTGCTTGATAATATCGCAAATCAGGTTCCCATCTTCGATGATCTTGATGCCGCCGTCGCTAATGAAGCTACGATCCCCGACACTTTTATTTACGGAATGGCGCCGGCCAGCGGCAGAATGTCCCTTGAGGATCGCGAAGTTGTTGTGGATGCGATAACGCTCGGAATGAACATCGTCAGTGGGCTGCATGAATTTCTTAGCGATGACAAGGAGCTCGCTGGATTTGCCAAAATTCACGATGTCACGATACGCGACATTCGCAAGCCGCGGCCAAATCCCGACCTGCGCCTGTTAGATGGCAGTATTGGAGACGTCCAGGCGATCCGCATCGCGGTGTTCGGCACCGATTGTGCAATTGGAAAGCGTACGACCGCGACAATCCTGACAAACGCACTTAACACGCATGGGATCAAAACAGTTTTAGTTGGCACCGGCCAGACAGGTTTGATGCAGGGCGCCAAGTATGGCGTTGCGATGGATTCGGTGCCGCCGCAATTTTGTTGTGGCGAACTTGAGCGTGCTGTTGTTGCAGCATCTGAAGGTGAGCGCCCCGATGTCATAGTGATCGAGGGCCAGGGCGCGCTAAGCCATCCGGCCTTTTGCACATCAGCCTTCATTCTGCGAGGCAGTCAACCACATGCAGTTATTCTTCAACACGCGCCTAAACGAAAACGTCGATGTGATTTCCCCAACATGACTATGCCCGACCCTTGCGATGAAATCACCCTGATCGAGGCTTTTGCGAACACAGAGGTAATTGGCATGACGATCAACCATGAAGGAATGAATGATATTGAGATTTCAAAGGCCATCACAGACTATAACCGCAAATTGTATCTCCCGGTCACTGACGCATTGAACCGTCCTCCAAAAAACTTGGTGAATATGGTTCTATCTGCCTTTCCGCGCTTGCAACCCGTACGTGCTACGACGATTGAATGAGCAAGCTGCGTATTGACGTTGATCTGGACAAAATTCGGTACAACACACGGTTCCTGGTCGACCACCTTAGACCCCGCGGAATTACGGTGACAGGTGTGACAAAAGCCGTTTGCGGTCATCCTGAGATTGCGAATGCTATGCTTGAAGGTGGCGCGACAGGGCTGGCGGACGCGCGGATCAGCAATATCATACGTATGCGCGATGCTGGGATCTCGTGCTCCATATCCTTGATCCGAACGCCCATGCTGAGCCAGGTCGCGCAAGTTGTTGATAACTGCAATGTCAGCTTCAACACAGAGATGGACATTATCGCAAGCCTGGCCGTGAGTGCGCTGGGAAAGAACATTACTCACAATATTATCCTGATGGTGGAAATGGGGGATATGCGGGAAGGCATCTTGCCTGAACACATTGAAAGCACTGTGTCTCAAATTCTTAGAATGGAAGGGATTTCTCTGAAGGGGATTGGTGCAAATTTTGCCTGTCTGGGTCATGTGGCACCCTCTGCAGGAGCAATGGAATTGCTTTCGTCGCTTGCCGTCGGCACCGAACTTGCAAATGGACCCGCTCTGGAAACAGTGTCAGGCGGCGGCTCAGCCAGTTTGCCATGGGCGCTTGGCAAGGGGGCGACCGGAAAGATCAACAACCTGCGTCTGGGTGAGGCCATCCTGCTGGGTACTGACCCCATTTCGGGGTACACGATCGACGGGCTATACACAGATGTTTTCACGCTTTGGGCGGAAGTGATCGAAACGAAGACCAAAGCAAATTCAAATCCCGTGCAAATGACTTATCCTATGCCTTCAATGCGGTGTGTGACTTTAGACAGTCCTTCGAACACTCGGTCGATCCTTGCCATTGGACTCCAGGACACCGATGCGGCGGGTCTAATTTTCCCTACTGGCGTCACGTTCGTCGGAGCCACCAGTGATCATATCGTTGTTGAAACCACCAATTGCCTGCTTCGCGCTGGTGGCGAGATGAAACTGAAATTGAACTATAGTGCGCTCTCGCGCGGCATGGCTGCACCCGATGTAGCAAAAGTCTTCCATGGTGATGGCGCATTGGTTGACTGCACCGCAGCGAACACTGATCGCCCATATTCGAAGCGAAAGTAGCGCGCCAGGGTTGCCGCCGCCTCGGCTCTGCTTCAGCCACCCGTCTTATTCTACGGCTTTACGTAGTAAATGAGGCACCCAATCCCTATATTGGATGTAGCCGCATTCACTTTTCACACCCCATCTGGGCTTGTGGGTGGTGCGGACAATCAAAGGATCAAAATGATGTCTTTCAAAGACCTGACGACCAGAGCGGCTGCCGCACTGAAGGAAAACGATGCGGACGCGTCAAAAAAAGAAGTGACGTCGAAAGGGCAGGACACCGTCCCCGAAAAACCAAAGCCTAAACCCCAAAACTGATAATACCCTGCCGGGAGTGGGTGGCTTGTTCTTGTCTGCATCTCCGAGCGAGCGGTATCAGCAAAGGAGAATTAACCAAATGAACCAGATAATCAGCAAGACAATCGCAGTCTTTTCCAGGCCGTTTACTTTCCCTGGCTTTGACGAATTACTCCCGGCGGGCGAATACGACATAGAAACTGAGCTTTCCGCACCACCAGATTATTCGGATCCAGAAGCCTGGAAAGCATCAGTGCTAATCTGTCTGCATCCGCGGAAATCTCACCCCGGTCTGGCGCGTACCTTGACCGTTTCTCTTACTGATTTGGAGAGAGCCCGCGCAAAGGATAAATTGTCTTCAAAGCAGTTGTCGCAGTTCTTGCTCGACCAGCTTTTGGCCGATCCCATGGTGCAATTGATAATGGAAGCGGATGGCGTTTCAGAGACTCAACTTCGGCACCTCTACTCCGAGTCGCTCATCTCTGAGGCAGACGACAGATCATCAGATCAACGAGCCCTACCGCAAGGATGCGGAAACGGTTCTCGGTATACTTTCGCTGTCCAAGCTGCTGAGAACGAAGGAATGCCGGTTCATCCTAATAAAACCCCTCGGATTACAGGCCGTCCCATCGGACAGTCTGAACCAGGCAGCTCCTTCAATCTCAAGGCTTAGGGCTCGGAACTTTCTTTTCCAGTCGCTGTATAAACCAAAACAGAAATCGAGGCTAAGAACTGATGGAAGACCCCGACAACGAAGCAGATACGATCATGTCTCGCGCCCACAATGACGTGCCGCAAGAACGCCCATGTCTTCGTTGCAGAACTCCATTCTGGAGCGAAGGGTTTGGAGAGCGGATTTGTCGACGCTGCAAGGGGTTGAACGCGTGGCGAAATGGCGTATCGGTAAGCCCCGGGCTAGCTCGGCGTCGCTGATAACCTGACGACGGTCTTACCAGCTTTTCTGATCAAATCTCATTTTATCTTATTGGTGCTGACCCAGCCCGCTGACCCGGGCCTTTTAACGTGGAACCCGATCGGTAATCGGTGCTGAAGACGAAGCGCATGCGCGGTTTGGATTCGAACCGTTTTTCTGTGTAGCGATACGGGCTCAAGCCGCCGAATGCACACGCTGAGACCATGCCAGTATTCAAAATCGGCCAGCAGGCATTCACGCCGCTTGTACTATACGGTGGTCAGCGCGGTGCTGTTGCTTGGGTGCGGAGGCTGGATCGGAGTGCAAAATATGCAAAGAGTCCAGCTACCTGCAGTCACCCCAAAACCCAGAGCTTGGAACACGGGGCGGATCATCGGTCAGAAACGACCGCTACTCCCAAAACAGGTCTGGGCGATCCGTGCACGGCTCGAACTTGATGGAAATCTGCGTGTCCTCTCAATGTTCAACGTCGCGATCGATAGCAAGCTGCGCGGTTGCGATCTGGTCAAACTCGCTGTGACCGAACTTGTCAAAGACGATCGCGTCCGTGAACGTGTTTCGGTGATCCAGAGCAAAACCAAGCGATCTGTTCAATTCGAACTGACGGAAAACACGCGAGAAACTGTATTGGTATGGGTAAAATCGCTGGAAATGTTTGCTAGCCGGTTCATGTTTCCAAGCCGATTCCATGATCGACCACACATCTCGACGGGCCAGTTTGGCAGGCTGGTTCGAGACTGGGTGACCGCAATCGGATTGGAACCGAGCGGATATGGCACGCATTCGCTTCGCCGAACCAAAGTAGCTGAGATCTACCACAAGACAGGAAATCTCCGCGCGGTCCAACTTCTGCTTGGGCACACAAAAGTCGATAGCACCGTGCGATACTTGGGCGTTGAATTGGAAGACGCGCTAAGAATTGCAGAGCGTATAGATATCTGAAACAGTTTGGCGAGCGGCGCTGTCGGTCGCCAATCCATAGCAGTTCTAGTTCTTTTACGCAGGGGTGGGACGCAGCGAACCCTGAGCGGAAGTGTCAAAATCTTGTTGCGTGCGCTCGCAGCACAGATTTCTCGGCACAGGCGCAATTTACAGGGTGCGGGACCGAGCGGCCATTTGATCGCGCCGCGGGTACTTGTGCAGAAGCGGCGCGAACATCCCCGCGTTGCAGCCAATGTCCTCCGGCCAGTCATTCCTAGTTACAAGGAAGCCTTGATCACATACTCCTCTTTCGCCGCACTCAGGCCCGACAATTGAAACGCGGACTTAAACTGCCACCCGCTGCTAGTCTGGCCCCAAATCGATACAACGAAAAACTAATACCAGACAATTTCTTTCGGTAGTTCACCAGGAATCTTGGTCACCAGCAGTTCCAAAAACTATCTGCCCTAGTGGTGCTAGCGTTGCGACGAGGGAAACTTCCTTGACTCTATGCTGGCTAAGGACCACAAAAAGTGCATTGGTGAAAATTACTCGTCGCCGCGATGCTGCCGGTTTCGATGATCCAATGGCCTTCAGACTAACTGTAGCATGTACCCCAGCAAAGGAACGGGTTTCGCTGGGGTCTTCGTGATGAGCTAGTTCCTCGCAAGCATACACAACTGTCACCTGACAAGTCCCAGTCGTCGAGTGACTCATGAAAGAAGGCGCCGTATGAACAGCACATTGCTCTTAAATTGCGTGCTTGATGCCCGATAGATCAGGTCTCAGGCTCCGTTTCGACCATTCATTCATCGTGTTTGCTCGCTGCATTCTTTGTTTGATCCCGACACTTTTGGTGATTCTCTCAGGAACGCAGCTTCCTGCCCAAGTCGGAGGCAATGCCGATGGATCGGTTTGTGACGAAGGTTTCGAAAACAAGAACGGATCGTGCCAAAGAACAGACGTACCAGAAAACGCATATTTGACGGGTAGCTCCTATGGTAGCGGCTGGGAATGCAATCACGGTTTCCAGAATGTCGGAGAACTCTGTGAGGAAATAAAAGTTCCTGAAAATGCCTATCTTGCATCAACCGGAGATCAGTGGGAGTGCAATCGGCTGTTCCAGCGCGTCGGAGAACTCTGTGAAGAAGTGATGGCACCTCAAAATGGATACGTCGAAACCCGGTTTGGCGTTCAGGAAATACACTGCAACTGGGGATTTCGTAAAGAGAACCAGGATTGTGTTGCGATAGATGTCCCGAGCAACGGCCGCCTGACTGACAAAAACAGCGCGGATGGTTGGGTGTGCATCAGAGGTTACAGGGCAGCGGAGAGCGGCTGTGAGCCTGTGGCTGTTCCACAGCATGCATATCTTGCACCTGAAACTTATTCCGGATGGAAATGCGAACGTGGTTTTCGCGCAAACCGGGACAGGTGCGTTGCGATCCTTGTCCCTTCAAACGCTCATTTGAATCGAAGAGGTGATGGTTGGGAATGCAATCGGCCGTTCACGAGACAGAACGATAAGTGCACCGAAAGTGTGCCGTAACAACCGGTTGATGGAAACCAAAGCCGCCTGACAAATCCGGAAGGACCAAGCCGTGAACCATAACTCGATTGACGAAAACCTAGGTAAAAGCCTCAAAGCCGAAAAGGCGCGTCGCCGGTCTTACGGGATTAAGATATCTATTGCGTCAGCAGTGTGTGTTGCGGCGATAATTGCAGTGGCGTTTCTCTGATGCGTAAAAATGCCCCTCAAGTAACCCTTCCCGGTTCAAAGATGTCAGCTCGTGGTCTGGAACAAAGAGCGTTTCAGGACCGCAGTGTTCGTAAGTCGCGGAACGCTGACGTATCAGGAGTGATTGAGGAAGAATTTGGAAAGTACTTGATTAAGGCTGGCGTTCTGAGCGGCAATAGTGTTGCGCGGGCATTCCCCAAGCCGCCGGCTAAAACGCAGGCAATGATTGCCGATGCAGTTGGAGAAACGCCGGCATTGGCCATTGAAGCCTTAAAAGAAATTCTCGAAGAACGAGACAGGAAGCGTAGCGGTCAACGCCGTTTGGAGGGAAACTCCGGCACCCTTGTTCCCAGTGAAAGAGAATATGCCGAGGCATTGCGCCAGATCAGGCTCACTCCTGCGCAGGTCACATTGCTCAAAGCACTTACAATCGCAGGCAAGGACGGTCTGACCATTGGTCACTTGTCTCAGGCGGCCGGTTACAAATCGCGCGAGGCCTCCATCAAGGTCTTTAAGAAAATCGGCCTATTGATTGCGGAGTATCTAGAGCTCGAACTTCCCGACGGCGGATCGGTACAGAATGATGGCGCCGCGCAGGTTCTGGCATTTTCTCACATCGAAAGTGACGACGAGCCAGCAACTTGGATTATGCATCAGGAACTGCGCGACGCTGTTCGTTCGGTTCTGTGACGTACGTTCCAGCCTCAGCTCTTGTAGCGAACTTCGAACCGGAACAAATGCACGAAAGGTTGCTCACGTAGCTTATGTTGGAGAAAAGACCATATCCGCTCGACCTGATCTATGTCCCTGTGAAACGGGCGAAAACGCTTGATCAACAAAAAGTTCTAACGCTGGCCGAAGATATCCTGAAGAACGGCCAGAAGACCCCGATCCAGATACGCTCGGACAACAAGAGGTTCGTGCTGATTGAAGGCCTTCACCGATTAGAGGCCATTCGCGCCCTGGGCGGTGATACGGTCGAAGCCTACCTGGTACGCGCCAGGCTACACTAAATGCCTATTGGAATTGGTGTTCGACAAAGCCTCGGAAAATGTCAGCAGGCGTTGACTTTTTTCATCCCAAAGATGCAATCGTGCGCAATGAAAGCTCTCATATAGAGTAATACGCTGGCAATCTTCCAACTCAGAATGGTCTCGCAAAACCTCGTTTAGCCGATAAAACGGTATACGGCTGGCGAGGTGGTGAACATGGTGCACACCAATGTTGCCAGAGAACCACCGCAGGATGCCTGGCAGGGCATAGTGAGAACTGCCGTAGAACGCGGCGTTCTGAAGGTTCCACCCCTCTTCCCGTTCCCAGGTCGTGTGTTCAAACTGGTGTTGAATATAGAAAAGCCAAATACCAATCGATGATGCGACAATCACGGTTGGCAGGAAAACACACGCCACCACCTCAAAGCCTCCGGCCCATAAAATCAGAGCCAATAACCCTGCAATTGCGGCGTTTGTTCCCATCGCACTTGCCCAATACAGCCAGCCTGACCGCATGAAACCAACAGGCAAGCGGTATTGAAAAAAGAACGTATATATCGGTGCAACACCGAACAGGAAGACGGGGTTCCGGGTCAGACGATACGCGGCACGCCCGAACCAATTCCGTTTCAGGTATTCCTCAATGGTCAATGTAGGGATGTCACCCATACCACGCCGATCAAGGTTACCAGTTGAGGCATGGTGAATCGCATGGCTTTGACGCCAAACGTCATAGGGTGTCACGGTAAGAACACCTAGAACCCGGCCGGTCCAATTGCATGCGTTGCGGTTTTTGAAGAAAGATCCATGACCACAATCATGCATAATGATGAAGATACGGACCAGAAATGCGGCATTCAGGACGGCCAGCAATATTGCGATCCAGACGCTAAATGATAACGCAAACCACGCTAGAGCCCATAGCGCGAATAAGGGGACAACGGTGATCGCAATTTCATAAATACTGCGCTTCGCATCGGGCACACGGTATTGCGCGAGCGCCCGCGTCCAGTCTTTTGGTTGCAACTTACTTGTTCTCCAAGGGCTTTTAGCAGCCCGTTGTGCAAACGAGCACCCCATAAGGGTGCCCGTAAAAGGTCAGGCCAGCGCCAGATTGGCGGCGCTGTCGCGTCCGTCACGGCCAGCTTCGACGTCAAAAGTGACCTTCTGGCCGTCTTTCAATTCGCTGATGCCGGAACGTTCAAGTGCTGAGATATGCACGAACACATCGCGCTTACCATCTTCAGGCTCGATAAAGCCAAAACCTTTGGTCGAGTTGAACCATTTTACTGTGCCATTTGCCATGGTGGAAGTCTCCTAATACTTGCCGCCCGCATCATTGCGGCGACTCGGCGTGGTCGGTCTGAATCGAAAGACTGAACGCCGAGTTTGGGAGACAGCAGGTCGAAAAAGAAAAACGTAAGCCTTATGTATATGGACTTTGAGTACACACGATACAAGCCTTGATACAATGGAAAGCAACAGAAGATCTGAGTCTGCCTAGCCCAATTTGGGACAAAGATAGGCAGAACGCATTGCTCTGCGTTTCGGAAATCAGAGGTCGGCTTCTGATAAAACCTGCCGAATGCGTATGCAGCAAATTGATTGCTCAGGCACGGCAGGTAGGGCTCACTGTCCGAAATCGCCGCGTGCTTCAAGAACACCGCGGCCAGGCACAAATGTTCATTGATTGATTGAAACATTACTAAATCAACGAGTTGACCTCTCTAACGAACGGTAGATTCTGCGCGGCCCGAATCTTGGGTCATGCTGCGTTGGCATAGGGCGACTGCGAGCCTCAAAGTGCCATTAGTAGGTCCGTATCTGCGTAAGCATCGGGCAAGAAACGTTACCGATGTTACAGTTGGCCGTAAGTTCATTCAGGGCGGCCTCCAATCGCTTAAGTTCGATTATCTTCATACGCACATTGGAGATATGAAGCTCGGCCAGTTCCTTAACGGATTGGCAATCCTCGCTATCACCTTCGGACAGGTTGAGAAGCACCTTTGCATCGGCAAGCGCAAAACCCAAGTCTCGGCACTTCCTTAGAAAACAAAGCCGTCCCACATCGTGCGCAGAGTACATGCGTCGATTATTCGATGCCCTTTCTGGTTTCGGCACAATCCCTTCGCGTTCGTAGTAGCGGATAGTTTCAATTCCGACACCGCTTTGCCGGGATGCCTCCCCAATCGCAAACATGTGAGATTTCCTGTCTTGATCCTGTAGTGGCTACAGAAGTTATACGAGAGGTTGTTGTCTCTACAACTCCGCGCGACGTAGTCCATCAGGGAAACAGAATGCAGAAGTACCTTAGCCTCAGCTATTTGGGATCGCTATCAGCGCTTGGCGTCGCGACTTGCTGCGTTTTGCCCATGATGATGATGTTACTGGGGCTGGGCGGCAGTTGGTTGGCAATCTTTGGGAAGGTTGCGGCAGCGAGTTACTATGTGCTGACGATTTCAACGGCGCTCGTCGCGATATCGTGGCTGGTATCTTATCGGCGCGGTTCCTTACCGACGTTAAAATGGCGGCTTGCAGGAACAACTCTAATCACCGGCGTGGCTTGGGTCGTTGTGTTTAACGAGGCACGGATTAACGATTACCTGATCATGCAGATGTGAGACTATGACAAAACAAACTGTAGTCCTAGAAAGCACCCTGATTTGCCCGAAGTGCGGCCACAGCGAAACCGAGCAAATGCCAACGGATGCTTGCCAGTGGTTCTATGAATGCAAGTCGTGCAAAACAGTTTTGAAGCCGTTGGAAGGCGACTGTTGTGTTTACTGTTCATATGCCACGGTCCCGTGTCCACCAATTCAGCTAGGCGATAGCTGTTGCGGATGAAGTGAAGGACGGCTTTGTTGAGCAAACTGTGAACTGCCGCCGCGAGCATCGCTGCTATTTGCATGAATGACAGTTCTTTCCGCTGCTTGGCCGCACAAGATATTCGGCAGTTGCAATGTTGTTACTGCTACAAGCGCATGCAGCAATAAAATCCAGGGTACAGGTTGGGCTCGAAGTTGACTTTCTCTGCAGCCGGTTCGATTGGCTGGGGCCAGCCCTTAGCGGACACGCACAATCGGCGGCTTGAGAGTGTTGCAGTCGTTGTCGTCTGCCTCTTTGGTAAAGAAGTCTGGCGATAAGACAACTTATGTAGGCACAATATCTGATTTCTACCATCACTCTCGCGGATGGAACAACTGGAAGATTGGCAAACGAAAAAAACCCAGCCATCGTCTAAGCCATGGCGTTCGGTGTTTTCATCCATCGTACTGACTCAATCTACGACGATATTCCGTCAGAGCAGTATCAGTTTCCGAAGTAGTACCTTTCACGTGCTCAGCAATGTGAAGGCGACTGGATTGTCTATCTGGAACCCAGCAAGGTCAAACTTTCAAAAGGCTATTTCGCGATAGCAAAAATCCAAGAAATCATCGTCGACCCAAGACACAACGATATGTACCTAGCCATCATTGAGCCTGGAACTTATCTCGACTTCGGTGACCCGGTGCCATTCCGATACGAGTCGAGCATTGTAGAGACCGGTCTCCTGAATGACCGAGGCAGGATATCTGGAAGGGCACAGTCGGCTGTCCGCACTATATCCGCACCGGACTTCTCTAGAATCGTGGAACTTGGCCTAGTCGACGAAGATCACATACTTCCTCGGACAGGCCAATCTGCGTCGAACGGGTTCCACGAGCAACCGATTAACTTCGAACAACTCAGCTCCCGGGATCGTGTCACCCACTTAACGAACCGGGTAGTTCGGGATCGTAATTTCAGAAAGAATGTCCTTAGATCATATGGTGAGAGATGTGCAATTACGGGCCTTCGCCTCATAAATGGCGGCGGCAGGGCAGAAGTGGAGGCAGCTCATATTAGGCCGGTCGAGTACGGCGGACCCGATATCATCAGTAATGGCGTCGCATTGTCGGGGACTGCTCATTGGATGTTCGACAGAGGACTTATTGGGTTAGCCGATGATCTTACGATCATCGTGTCTAGGCATTCAAATGACCCCGAGGCGATTCAAAAGATGATCAACGAAGATGGGCGCCTAATCGCACCAATGCGAGCATCAGAAAGACCAAGAGCAGAATTTGTTTCTTGGCACCGGGAGCACTGCTTTAAGTGCTGAGACCTATTCTGTGAAAACTCAATTGAAAGGCAATCTATGGCACGAAAACCAGAGGGAGCACTCACAGATGACGAGAAGCGAATAGTAAAAGGGTTTCTGGAAAGAGGTGATCGAAATCAGGACATCCAAGCTTTGATCAATCTTGGACGCAAGGCGACGATCAACAGTGCCCGAGTCACTGAAGTCAAGCAGGACAACGCAATCGTTCCGGCATCTGACGCGGACTTAGATTTCTTTGAAAAGAAAAAGAAGTGCTACGATCCTCAAACTGGCTTGAACCTATACGACGATGAGCGATTGATCCGAGCACGAGAGGCCATGCTATTAGCCGTTCAGGTATTCAACAGTCCGACACTTAGGTTCAAAGCAGAGGTATTTGCTGTTCAAGCCAACATCGCTTGGACTTACTTGCTACACGAGTTCTACTTGCGCGAGGGGACACAAATAATCCAGGACGACGGAAGATCACTTCTGTTGAGCCAGATGATCGCCAGAGAAGACTGCCCGCTATCGCAGGGGATCAAAGATAACTTAGAAAGCCTCAAACAAATTAGAGATGCTGTTGAACACACGCTCTTTCGAAGAGCAGACAACCGGTTTCTTTCGATTTTTCAAGCGTGTTGTCTAAATTTCGAAAAGACTATTTGCAAGCTTTTCGGACCCGATGTAGCGCTAAGCAATGATCTATCCTTCTCACTTCAGTTTGCGAAAATGGATTTTGATCAACTGGTCCAAGTGCAGGACTTTGATGTGCCTGAACACATTCGGACATTGGAGAAGCAGCTCGATGAAGACTTGGGTGAAGAACGGTTGTCCGATATCGAATACCGATTTCGAGTTGTCTACACATTCGAAAACTCAACAAAATCGAAGTCACACATCAAATTCGTCCATCCTGATGACGAGGGCGCAGACGAAGTAAGGAACGTGCTAATCAAGCGGGAGATATCTGACAAGCTTTTTCCCCATAAGGCTGCGGTTGTTGCGAGTTTGGTGCAAGAGCGGTCAGGACGGCAGTTCAACACACACAATCACACACAAGCATGGAGAAAGTTTGACGTTAGGCCCCGTGCAAATGTCGGCCAGCCAGAAAACACCAATAAGGACTATTGCATCTACCATTTAGCGCATGGCGATTACACGTACTCAGAAAGTTGGGTAGATTTCTTGGTTTCGTACCTGGCTGTTGACGCAAACTACGACGAGTTGAAGAAGTTCAAACTCTAGCGGATTAACTCTTAAATTGAAGATATGAGTGTTGGACCACCAAATAAATAAGGAATAAGTGTCACGATCAGAAGGTGCAGCTAAGTTATAAAGTCCGCTTCCTGCGCAAAATGCGCCCATGCCGCAGTCTGCACTTTGAATTGTTGTCATCGAAACCGGTCTGGTGCCAAGTCAGAAACCGCCGAGGTGATAACCGAAACGTCGGCTTTCAGCGCCTTCAATATGACAATTGTTTCCACGATATCCAATCGGCGTTCTGCCAATTCATACTTCCCCACGTAAGACGGCGGCTTGCCCAACAACTTGGCCAACCCGGCTTGTGACAACCTCGCCTCCTGCCTGAGTCTGACGAGTTCGCTCAGCAGGAATTGATAGGCCTCTGTTCTTACGGCACCAGCCACTGCTCATGACCTTTAACGTGTGGACACAAGCAGCTACCCCTGTTATGGGATTAACCCCAAATTGGGGGTGATAATGCCTACTACACCCATGATTATTCGCAGTTTTTTGCGATGCCGCACGAACGGAGACTGATATGACCTTTGACCCGCGCGCCCCAAAACCGCCCTTCGACTTTGTGCCCCGGAAACGGACCCCACCAGTGGACAAGTCTCAACTCTACGGGCGGTTTTTAGGTGCAATTATTGGGAGTTCAAAACTGCACAACGACATCCGTGACCGAGCAGCCTACTTGTATTGCGTTGGTCACTTGCCTTCTCATCTACGCCGTCAAGCCACCCAAATCCTTTTTCAGATATCAGAGAAGTTTCATCGCCCGATCAGCTTGGACGGCCTCATTATCGGGCGTCGGTTGAAGGAGGACGCGATCCGGGATTTGAAGATCAATGACCACGACATGGTAAAAGAAGTCCGCGAGCGCGTGAGCCAAGGTTTTCGTATTCAGCAAAGTCTGGGAATTGGGACCCGGCGCAATTTCGGCAAAATCTATATGTTAAAGCGCAATCCCGATCAAACAATAGGCGAGAAGATCACCGTGATGCTATCCGGAGCCGTCAAGCGGGGCTGGGACTGATCACTGTGCCGCCTATACAGATGGGATCGGGCGCCGGGTTGACACATATCGGCGCTAGCCGACTGGAGAGGCCTCGTCGCTTGTCAGAGAGAGGAGGTATCCAGGCACTCACCCGGCACCCTTGCGCATGAAGGTACCACGTTCGGGCAAACACCCCAAGTCAAAACTGATAAAACACCATATTTTCATATACTTACACATGTAGAAGCCGGGTCTGATACTTGAATTGGTAAACGTGGAGTAACCACGCCGTGCTGCCCTTGACAGGCAAGCAACGGCTCATAGGCTAAGAGAACTATCAACTTACTAGCCGTGATGGCTGGGCCGCCAATATTGGGATTGGACAGGACGGCAATTCGTCCTCGACGCACTCGATGGCAATGATCCTGATCTCGATTGAGGTCAGTGTTTTGTCGTCTGGAGTGCACTCCTAAGCCAGAACATCGCGATTGTTGTCTCGAGCGGTTCCTTAAAAAGGAACGTATCGATGACGTGTTCGTCTTCTGCTCCCTCGGGTAAACCGCCCATTCTTGATATCCCCGAACCTCTGATTGCGCTCGTACGCCTTCTGGCGCGCGAAGCGGCTCGGTCGGATTTTGCAACCCGTTGCAACGACGAAGATCGAGAGGTGGATCATGGTTGATCTGCAAATCACAGAGGATGCCGCCTATCTCAGCGTGCGCGATGTCGCGGCGCTGTTCCGCATCAGCACCAAGACCGTTCGCCGCTGGATCAAGTCCGGCGCCTTGCCTGCAACCCGGCTGGGTCGTGATTGGCGTGTTGCCCGCAGTGATCTGCATGCCCTTGCCAAGCAACGCGGCAATCAGGCAGCGGCCCATGTTCTCTAAGGCTTTCACAAAACTCGGCTTTTCTGGCGTTCGGGAAAACGGGGTCATGGATTTTGGTTTTAAATTCCCACCCTTGATTTCCCGAATGTCCGCGAGAGGGCCGCCATGGGCCTGCATGTCCTCAAATGTCCTTTTTTGTACCCAATCTCAAAACCGAAGAGGTTTATCGTGACCCATCACCAAGATATCCAACCGCCAACAACGTTGGCCGAAGTTCTGGACGTTCTGAAGTCCAATCCTGACCTTAACAAGAAACGTCAACGGTCCAAACTGTCGGCGATCTCACGCATCAGTACATACCTGAACCGTCCTCCGTCGGACATTCCGACAGACATCCCGCAACTGCGCAAACTGCTGGCATCGTTGCATCCCGCCGCCTGCCGGGTGAAGCCCAACACCCTCAGTACCACCAAAAGCGATCTGGCAAGCGCATTGCGTGCAGTCGGGGTGTTGCAGGATTTTGAAGCCAAATCTGAACCGACTCCGGAGTGGGACGCGTTTTTGACGACTGTTCAGTCCACCCATCAGGTTTGGGGCTTGATGCGGTTTGCACGTTATTGCAGTTCACGGTCGATCTCGCCCAAGGACATTGGTGGCGAAGTGGTTCAGGCGTTTCAGACGGCCCTCGACACAGTGCTGCTGAAGAATGAACCGGCCAAGCACATTCAATCCATGATCGACACATGGAACCATGTAATTGGCAAACACGGTCTCGATCTTCCCCGGCTGGACCGCTTGTCGTCGGACCGCTATGTGGCCCGCCCGCTGACGGAGTACCCGGAAAGCCTGCAAGCAGAGATCAAAGCCTATATCGACCGGTTGGCGCAACGCGATCTGTTCAGCGATGACGGTCCTGACAAACCGCTACGCGCGACTAGCCTGCGCAACACCGAAGCCCATCTGCGGCAGATGCTCGACGCGCTGGTGTCTGCCGGACAGAGCCCGGAACACTTCGTTAGCCTGTCGGAACTGGTCACGGTGCCTAATCTCAAAACGGCCTTCCGGACGATCATCGACCGGCGCGGAACCGACGGTCTGCCGTCTGGGCTGAGTAATGTTGCAGCAACCTGCATCGCCATTGCACGGCATCACCTGAACGTACCCGAAGACGTCCTTAAGGCGCTCAAAGACATTCACAAGCGGGTCGCCGTAAACCCGCGCGGTATGAGCCCCAAAAACGCGGAACGCCTCGCCCAGTTCAACGATTGGGAGAACGTGGCCTTGTTGTTGAGCCTTCCAGATACGCTGATGTCACGGGCGGACGACAATCCGACCCGGCGCGATAGCGCTCTGGCGGCGATGCACGCTGCGGCACTGACCATCCTCTTGAGTTGTCCCATGCGTGTCAAAAACCTCGCGGACCTTGACTTGGACAAGCATTTGATCCCTGCCCGCTCGGGTACGCACACCTACTACTCCATTCGTATCGAAGGGATTGAGGTCAAGAATGGCGAGCCGATTGAGGTCAAACTGAACGCCCGCAGTTCTAAGCTGGTGCACCGTTACATCATGCAATTCCGATCACAGGTGTCGCAAGCGAATGGCCGTGCCCTGTTCCCGCGAAGCAGCGACGGGAAGTCTCGAGCGCCCAGCAATTTTGGTGGTGAACTCACTCAGCGGGTCTATCGGGAGACGGGTTTGAAGGTTCATCCGCATCTGTTCCGGCACATCGCAGCCAAGCTGTACCTCGAAGAACGCCCCGGTGATTTCGAGACCGTGCGCCGCTTGCTCAAACACAAACGCCTCCAGACCACGATGGATTTCTACGCACCGTTCAACAACCAGTGGGCGCACAATCACTATGATGAAGTGGTTCTCTCGAAGTTCCGGGGGACGTCTGGTGACTAATCCCATTCCTCTTGTTCTTCGTTATCAAGATTGGCCCCAGGCGGATAAATCCGCCTGGGACGCCCTGTTCGCTGAAGGTGACATTTTCGACGGCACAGGCCCCTGTGCGAGCTGGTCTGATGGCAGCCGTAAAAAACGTTGCCAAAGCTACGGGTATTGGCTGTCATGGATGATGCGTCATCAGCCTGTCCTTTTGGATCAGCCCCCGACAGATCGCGTTACCAAAGATGCCGTGCGGGGATATCTGGAAGAAGCGGAAGCGCGCGTAGGCCTCATGACCCGCAAGAACATGATTTGCGATCTGTATGTGCTTGCAAGGGCCATGCACCCGGCAGGAGACTGGGACTGGTTGAACAAACTGTCCAACCGCCTGGTACATCTAGCGGACCGGAAAAGCCTGCCGAAGCCAGTCGCCCTCTCGGCGGCAGACATTCTTAACAAAAGTTTGCAGCGGCTCGAAGATGTGGAGAATGATCCGTCCCTCACTGACATCAAGCGTGCAATTCACTTTCGCGCGGGTCTGATGTTCGCCTTTCTGATCTCGCGGCCCGTGCGCCGTCGCACGTTGCTGGCGCTGACAACGGACCAGCATCTGCGCAAAAACGCCGAAGGGTTCGAGGTTCATCTTTCGGCGGAAGACACCAAAGACAAAAAAGCGCGGTGGTTTCCTCTACCCAAGGTTCTGGTACAGCCGATGAAGTCTTATCTGGATATTCATCGTCCGGTCCTCCTTGGTTCTAAGACATCCAATGCACTCTGGATCAGCCAGTATGGAGACCCGATCACACCAGATGGCCTGTCGCGGGAACTGCCGAAAGTGGCGCGGCGCATGCTGGGCGTTGAGTTGCGACCGCACAAATTTCGGCACATTGCGGCGACCAGCGTCGCCGAGACGGACCCGGAACATGTCAACATCATCCGGGATATCCTCGGGCACGCGACGCTGGACATGTCTCAGAAGCACTACAATCGTGCCACCGGACTGTCTGCCTGTGACGACTATCAATCTCTCTTGCAGGCAAAGATGAAGACCTTGGGTGGCAAGCGGTCGGCAACCCCGTCCAAACGGCGCTAGTCGATAGAGTTAAAGACTTGTGATCAAGCCATTTTCTGTTGCAACGGGTTGCAATCGAAAGTGGAAGACACGGCCCAATCCATGCCTATAATGGGTTGGGCCAACTTGTTTCTCAGTCCGAAAGGCCCGACCCATGCGCGCCGCCATTTACGCCCGCTACTCCACCGATCTTCAAAGCGGTGCCTCCATTGAGGACCAGCATCGGCTGTGTCTACGTTTGATCAATGGCAATGACTGGCAAGAGGCAGAGACCTATTCCGACCGGGGGCTGAGCGGAGCATCCCATCTGCGTCCCGGATATCAACAATTGCTGGAGGACGCCCGACGCAACGTGTTCGATGTCGTCGTAGCCGAAGGCCTCGACCGGATCAGCCGGGATCAGGAACACATCGCCGCATTCTTCAAGCAGATGCGGTTTCAAGGCATCCCGATTATAACTGTGGCAGAGGGAGAGATTTCCGAACTGCATATTGGTCTCAAAGGCACCATGAGCAGTCTGTTTTTGAAAGACCTTGCCCAAAAAACCCATCGCGGGCTTGAGGGACGCGTGCGCAAAGGAAAGTCAGCTGGTGGTGTCACCTATGGCTACGGTGTTGTGCGGGACATGAGCGCAGACGGGTCCGTGACGACAGGAGAACGCAAAATCAACAATGATCAGGCTGAGGTTGTCCGACGCATCTATCGTGACTATAGCCACGGGCTAAGCCCACGTGCCATCGCCACCAACCTGAACGAAGAGTGCGTTCCTGGACCCCGTGGCACTTGGGGCGCATCGACCATCTACGGCAACCACCAGCGTGGTACCGGCATCTTGAACAACGAACTCTATATCGGGCGGTTGGTTTGGAACCGGCAGCGTTTCGTCAAAGACCCAAACACCGGCAAACGACAGGCGCGACTGAACCCGCCCGAAGACTGGGTTATAGAAGACGTACCCGATCTACGAATTGTATCCGACGAGCTTTGGAACGCTGTGAAGGCGCGGCAGGCAGAGACGCGCAGCGCCGCGATCAGCGATGGCATCAGGAAACTGGGCCTAACCAAGCGGGCACGGCATTTGTTTTCCGGCATGCTGACCTGTGGGTGTTGTGGCGGTGGCGTCATCCAAGTTGGCAAACACTACTACGGGTGTTCCACCCAACGGAACAAAGGCACCTGCGACAACCGCCTCACCATCAAACGCGCGGAACTCGAAGATCGCGTTCTCTCCGGACTCAAGGAACAGTTGCTGCACCCCGATCTGATTGCGGAATTCGCCAAAGTCTATCAGGAGGAATACAACCGCCTTGCCGGGTCCATTCAACAGGAGCGGATTAACGCGACACGTGATCTGGCGCAGGTCGAGCGTAAGATCGTACATCTCATCGACGCCATCAGTGATGGGATGTTCCATCCCAGCATGAAAGATAAGCTGACAGCGTTGGAGGCTCGCAGATCGGAACTCGCAGCCTTGATCGCCTACGCCTCTGATGAACCACCAGTTTTGCTGCACCCCGGCCTGTCCGATGTGTATCGGGAACAGGTCGCCAATTTGACCATGGCGTTGCGCGATCCCTCATCGCAAGCTGAAGCAACATCCATCATTCGTAGACTGTTGTCGGAGATTCGATTGATCCCGGAAGATGGGACGTATGCAATTGAACTCATTGGTGAACTGGCGGGTTTGCTTGCGTTGGGTGTGTCCCAAAACGAACAAAGCCGCCCGGGGGCGGCTTGTTCTAGACTCTGTTCGACCCAAGTGGTTGCGGGAGTAGGATTTGAACCTCTGACCTTCAGGTTATGGTAAGCGTTGCATGCAGCCCCGGATTAAGGTCTTTCGATGACACAACTGTCTTAGTATATTGGCCTTACGGCCAATATACAGATCGGCACACTCGAACGCTTTCGGCCGATTCCGTTGAAAAACTCCGAATTCGCCGAATCTTGATGTAAAAAATGTCCTTACAGAGCCGGTATAATTTTTCAACTGAGGGGTCGGTCTAAACTTGACACTGGCTGCCAGAGGGCACGTCAACGACTGTAGGCGATGTCGGTAGCAGACCCTTCCGGTTGACCGTCTATTCGCAGAAAATACGAGCTTCCCGGATTTTCGAGTTTTTCAACAAAATCGGCCCAAACCGGACCTTCGCCCCTCTGATGTTTTTCTGCAGCACAACCTGCCGAACCGGTCCTTACCATAGGTGAAATTTACTCAGGATCCGGATCATTCTTAAACCGACCGAGGAAAGCCTGGTTGCAGTCTCCGAGAATTCCTAGGCGATTCAGTTGGGGTTCAACCATTCTCCATCCATAGCCAACAACTCGGTTGACCCGTGAAAGATGTGAAGCGATTGCTTTTGAGGCAGTTGAATGCTCGAGTTCGTCAGCACCAGATTCCCACCGCTTCAGGCTGTGCTTGGCAGCGAGAAAGGTCAAGCCTTTGACCCCAATCCGCGGCACAACTTGCCTGTCAGTATCAAGAGCTAGGCGCCGCAGTACTGAGAAACATAGAATCGCATCAAAGTAATCGAGTTTGATGACTTCCCCTTCTTTGAATGTCTTTAGTTTCAAGGGACCATGTTCGTGTGTGCGTTCCACCCAGTTTTGAAGTGCCTCGGCGAGCCTGGTTGAACTAGCTAAAGACTCCAGCTCAGAACTCGCCACGCCGCTGCGATGAATTATGCAGTTACGAGCGGACCGATAGTAGTCAAAAACTGGAGCGACAAAGTCTACCCTCGACGCATCGAAACTGCGACGGCGATAAAACCGTTCAAACGTCAAGCCCGGTTCATCGACTGTCCCGGCTTCCCATTCCGCCTGAGTTGAGAATTGTGAGGTTGTAAGGAGGTTGTGATATTCGAGGCTGGATAGATCTGCGTCTACATCAGTCAAAAACTTGTCGAAAGCTGAAAAACTTCTGGCGAGTCCGAGATTTGCCACTTCAGAATAGGCAGTCTCGATGACTGTATTGGAGAACATTGGCTCAGTGCCCCACTGCTCAGCCAGTAAAACGACTCGGGACCAAAGTGCTGCTGAAGATGTTCCGGCTTGGATTTCTTCGGTGGTCAGTGAAAGCCCTACACTTAACACCTTCAAAGCATTTCCAAGTTCTTCATGTGTGCTACTGAATGTTTTAAACGCCGTGGAGTTTGCATTTGCAATGCTCAGTTCTGACATGGTGATTGGCTTCTCCGGCCTGTTACTACACCTGGAGCGAATATGTGCCCTGCGGTGCAGAATTCCCAAGTACCGCCGTTCAGAGGGTCGGGAATGCATTGAAAAGATCTGGCTATGCTTGCTCAACTTGCTTCTTTTGAGCCAAACGACCCGAAATCTGATTGTCGAGCAATCGCCTGAGCTTCGCGCTCTTGGCTTTTTGCCGCTGTTCTCGAAGCTCGAACAGCTTCTTCATCTGACGGTTCGGTAGCTTGGTTTTGTCGTCTTGAACAATCACACCTGTGATGTCGGCTGGGCCGTCGATGATGCTGACCTCCTTTTCAGCTTTGAGCGTAAGGCCATGCTTATGCACAGATTTCTTTATGTCCCAAATGAACGCCTTTGGAATTCTGGGCCCAGAGAACGTTAGATCATCCGCATAGACACTGTGGAGGATATCTGTTTTGGCAACCTTTGCTTCAATTTCGAGCCACATATTCAAGTTTGCGTAATACGCAAGAATGGGGCTGCAAGGAGAGCCTTGGGGTAGTGACCCGTTGTGGCAAACCAAATGTATCAAAACGGCTGTGACATCCGGTGAGCATTCCAGTTTCTTGTGAAAAAAATGTGCGACGTTGTTCGCTGTGCAGCTTCCAAAATAGTCAGCAATGTCGAGAAGCCAAAATGCTTTCGCACCTGTATGCCTGGCGGCATTGTCAACATAGGACCGACCTTTGACAGGGCTGAAAAGCCAATCGGGCGGGGTGATACGGCCAAGTAGATCACCAACCCTAGATTGGATGCTTTTCAGTCGCGGGTCGGGAATGTCGATTGGGCGATACTTCTCTGCCAAGCCGGGGTGAGGTGGCTCACGACGCCAAGATTCTGGACCTTTGTTCAGTTCTTTGTGCTTCCAAAGACGTTGATAGAGATCGTTGCTTGCTGTCAATTCTGCAAGGGCATCCTCAGATACATAAAGAAGCGCAGCTAACTTTTGCCGACTTCTCATGCGAAAGAACGGGCCGTCACGCAGGGAATGTCTCTTTGTTTTACTTGGCTTCGGCATTTGATTTTCTTTCAATGAATTTTAGCAAATCAACAACCTTAGAAGCGATTTTCGTTCTTGTAGCGTCCCCACGCCTAGCGTTCGGCAATTCTTCCGCGAAAAACATAATGGCTGAAACAGGTATCCGAAATTCCTGGGAGTAACGTTCGATCAAGTCCAGCGAGGGTGTTTTATTGCCCTTCTCGATTTCAGAAATGTGCGATTTGGATATACCCAACCGCTCAGCAGCTTCGAACTGCTTGAGGTCATGGAAAACTCGTATCAATCTGAGGGCTTCATTTATCATTTTGGACCCACCTACGGATGTTCTTTAGATATTAGGCTGGCGGTCTACTCGAAGAGTTCAAGAACTCCTTTGATCCACCGGACTACCCGGAAGATAAAGATCCCCACCGTAACGATGGAAATCCAAGTTTGGCGGTTCAAGAGTTTCCTCCAGAACCAACGACGCATCTTTTGGAGTTTACCCCTCAAGTTGCGCCACCGCCGCCACCGGCATGTGTAGTCTGAAAAAGCCATGGCTTTTCCTCCTCTGTTTGTCCTCGGTGCCCAATTCACAACGAACTGAGCTGGCCAAGGCATCTCGCCAAACAGTGGAAACGGACCCGGTGGCTACACCCTTTACCTAGACGCGATAGAAATCTCGTCTATCGCGTCTGCTTCGCCCGCCGCCCGCGTCTCTCCCCGTCGCCGGGGCCCTCGCGGCCTCTGCGGAAGAAACGGTAGAGAACTTTCGTCCTCCGCGCTTTGACTGCCGCCAAAGCTGGGTATGAGAACTTCTTCCGTCTTTCACACAGTCTTCAGATGGGGATGGCTGTTTCCCGTTTCAAGGATTAAGTTCGCTAAAAGTGAACTTTTTTCGACAGCGTAAGCCTTCTCGGATTGAACGCCTGCTTTCAACCGCGATCTATTCGATCCTCGGTATCGCAACGAAGGTCGGCTCACCGTCCCCGCTTCAGGCAGCTTGCTCATATGGCGCGTGTTTGTATCGCGGGACAGGGGGCCGGCCCATACGGCAGTGTTCAGGCGCATTCCAAGGGAGAAGTTCGTCATATCTGCTGCGAGGCAGCTTCTGGGAAATTTGGTTCAGAACCCAATACAGGTACTCATAGCTGTCCACACCGTGCATCTTGCAGGTTTCAAAAAGAGTTGAATAGATAGCCCAGGCATCTGCACCATCAGCGCTTCCCGCGAACAAGCTATTCTTCCGCGTCCGAATGATCGGTTTGAACTGCCTCTCCACTGCATTGGTGTCGAGATCCAGGCGCCCATCGTGAACGAATTTCGTCAAGCCAGTCCACCGCTTCAGTGTGTAACGGATTGCTTTGGCCACATTCGATTCAGAAAGATGGCGGGTCAGCGCTTTCTCAAGCCAAACCTTGAACTCATTCAGTATGGGTTGCGAACACTCTACTCTCACACTGACCCTGGCACCAGGGCTGTGGCCTCGAATGCTATCCTCAATCTTATATAATCTCCGTATAAATCCCATTGCGGTGTAGGCATCGTCTGTCTCGGTGATGATGGCTGCGTCTGAATAGTGTCGTCGCGCATGCGCCCAGCAGTCCGCACGGTTTTTGAAGAAGTTGTAGCCGGGATATCCATCGGTTTGGAGCAGTTCACTATAGTCACCGAGGATTTCTTTGATGTGATATTGCGCTCGTGTCGGCCGCGCGAAATACACCGTCATGGGCGGGCTGGTCCCGCCAAATGTACTGTCATCACGCGTGATTGCATACATGTAAAACTTGGCCGCCTTCCCCGTTCCAGAAGAAAGAATAGACACCGGCGTTTCATCCATGAGCAAACGCGTCGATGATTTGAGCAGCATCTCAATCATTCGCAGACAGATTGGTGAAAGCGCTTCCAACGCAACTCGATTGAGATACCGGTTAAAGGTAGACCGACTCATCGTGATGCCGTTGTTTTGCAGCATCTGCTCTTGGCGGTGGCAGGGCAGCCCCCAGAGAAACTTGTTGACCGCAACGCCAGCGATGAAAGTGTTATCGATGTTTCCGCCCGGGAAGACTTTAGGTACAGACGGAACAGAATACATGCCTCTAATCCGGCAGCGGTAATTGGCGTACCACCGGACCTCAGTTTTATATTGGGCGGGTATATAGACGACTGAATTGCGCGGCTTGAAGCTGCGAAAGCTGCCGCCACACCCGCAGGGACATTTGTTGTCTGCGGTCTTGAACACGCGATCCGTTTTCACGGCATTCTTGGCCCAGTTCGCCTTACCCTTGCCTTTGGGTTTTGGTTTCGGAGCACGTTTTTTCTTCATTTTGTCCTGCGAACTTTTCTCGCCGGACTTATCGGGTTCTTGCCCGTCATCTTTCGCCTGATCGGGAGGGTTATCTCCTTTCGGGCCATGCGCATCGCGGAGCATTTTTGCTATCTTACTCTGCAGATGCCCATTCTGCTTCTCTAGCTTCTGGTTCTTTTCGAGCAGATCGTTAATGAACCCAACAACATCGTCAAAGGTCGCTATCAGATGCTCGGCAAAGGCAATCAGTTTGTCATCTTGCGATGACAACATCTCTTCAAAGATATTCTGATGCCTTTGCAGAGGATCCATAACCCAGTTCATCCTTCATGCGCGGTAAGCGCAGCTTAGTAGGTCGCGTCCGGCGAGCCGGACGCGATTGCGCTTGATTTCCAAGCGCGGAAATGGGATGAAAAGGGAAGAGATCGTGGTCGACTACGATTTTACGAGCCCGGTTATGGATGCCAGTCCGCCGGGCTCAACCTTTCCAGAGCCTTGTGTTTAAGGCCCCATCGATTTGACCTCCTCGGTTATCTCGGATTGGGCGTAGCGTTCCGGGAACAAATCCTCTACTCGCTGATCCAAAATGGAAGCCAGGTGCCTCTCAATTTTCTCCGAGCGGCTTTTCCCGAGCGATACAGAGCTTACGGCGCTCGGTCCGACACCGATTTGCTTAGCCAAATCCGCTAGCCTCAGCCCTCTGATTTCTAATTCACACTTGATCCGCGCGTGCCTTGCGCGATCGATAGGGATATCAATGTGCTTCATGAGTTCACCTCGCGAATGAACTGGATTTTGCGACTGCCCCAGATAGAATCGATTGTGTGCGGGCCGGTCAAATCTTTTTATCGATGCCCGAAATCTCAAAAAGACTACATGCAAAAAGGGGCATGGAAAATGAGAGCCGACGAGAAAGCCGCATGCAAACATGCCCGCGATATTTGGGAAGTTCAAAACGACTACACAGGTTTCCGCAAATTAGACCGAGCGGCAATAAAACGGTCCCAGATCCAGCTGGAAAAAGATGGTGATATTCGTGCGTCCGTGTGGTTGAAGGACAAAACAGGGTTGCCTTTCCATTTCTCACCCAAGCATCTCATTTCTGACTTTCGCGCCATACAATCCCTTAAAGAACTGTGCGAAACATACTATTGCTGCCGTAAATCTCTTTGGAAGTTGCTTGAGCAACTCGGTCTAGACCCATGGGGTCGTGTCATCAAAGATTATGAAACACCCAGGTCTTTGGAGCAGGTTGCAAAACGTCATGGTTTGAAGTCAACGACGCTTTCGGATGGTTTGAAGCAGCGTGATGTTCCAATTCGCTCCGGAAGAATCCCGGTCCAACTAGATGCTGCGGAAGTCCAAGACGCATTGAAAGACGATCCGTCAATCAACGAGCTTAGGCGGAGGCTGCAGATCTCTTGGGCAAAGGCGAAAGAACAGATGGATAGATAAAACCGTGAAAAGTGCGATGCGCACATTTGATGACTTTCGCTCCAGGTTTGCATCAAAGCGCGGGAGCGATCCTTCGCCAAAGCGCCATGCTTCTTGCGATTGCAAAAACTTGGTATCTCAATGCCAGAACTTCACAAAACTCGGGCGGCTTTGGTGAGTGGATGTACGCGCCGATGACCTCGTAACGCGTACACCCATGGACTTGATTACTCGCCCAGTTGTTGCCTCAACACTTTGAGCAGCTCTTCGTCAAACCCCTCATTTTGTTGCTTCCTTGGCTCGCCTTTGAATTCCCAATCGCGATCGAACCTATCTATCTCGATGACCATCGCCACCGCTTCGCCGTTTTTGAAGATCGGCACCAGCCAATGCTCCGCCTTTTCGAGCAGTATTTCCCCGATATCGCCCAGATCTTCGACATTCACTTTCTGTCTACGGAGAAAGTCGCGTCTTGCATTGTCCATTTGGCTTCCTTTCTTTGAACACACCTGTCCCTCGTCCGACAACATGTCGGACTGGTCGGTGCAAGAAGCGGAATCGTCATCAGGACATTGGAAGGACCACGAACTTGAAAGGCTGATCTACAGCGTACGATGCTTGATGCGGTTTTCCAAGAGTAGACCAAGTGCACAACCCTGCGCTGCCTTCTCGGACCATACCGAACCGCGAACATCGTTGAACAGGTGTTATGTGAAGCGATCTCGGTTGAGTGGTCAGCTCAACTGCTGGTCAAACGCACCATCACCGACTCCGAAGCCGCCGTTCGCGCAGACCGCAGAAAACGACGGCACTGAGCCCAACCCGGTCATCAAAAATTCGTGCTGCGTACGCACGCAGCGCAGATTCTGCCACGCTCGCATTGTCTTTGTCTCTGCAGGCGGCGTGAAAATCGGCCATTCGAAGGCCGCGCAGCGAGGATCGTCAGAGCAACTCACAGGTCGCGGACTTTGTCGCCGTTGGCATTTTCATTTCGTAGGGCCGCTTTGCGCGCTGAACGGCTGGAGCGAAAACTGCAACGTTGAGTAGAGTTAGTTTCGGGGCGCAAATTCGAATGCAGTGCTTCTTGACTAACGAGCAGACATCCACTCCTGACGAGCCAAGCTAGCGCCGCGCCAACTGATCTTTTGTTTGTCCGACCCTGTGGTCGCCCCTAAAGCCGGAGTTTCAAAACACAAATTTCTTCTTGTGACTGCTTGGCAAAAATCGCAACGTCGTGACGCGTTTGGGTTCTACATCAATGAGGAGGCTTACATGGCAGGAAAATTTGAAATTTACGAAGACAAAGCCGGAGAATACCGTTTCCGGCTAAAGGCGGGAAATGGAGAGATCATTCTGGCCAGTGAAGGGTATGTCCAAAAGGCCAGCGCCGAAAACGGCGTGGCATCGGTGAAAACAAACGCTCCGAACGACGATAGGTATGAACGGAAGGAAACCAAATCCGGTGGCCATATGTTCAACCTGAAAGCCAGCAATGGCCAGGTTGTCGGAACCAGCGAAAGCTATACAAGTGCATCCGGACGCGACAACGGCATCGAATCCGTCAAGCGCAACGCCCCTGATGCGCGGATCGAAGACCTGACCTGACTTAGACTCGTCATTGATCGAACTAACAACCGAGGCAAGCCAAGTTTCACGGTGGCGCGAAGTTGCGCCGCCGACGCCTCACCAACAAGTTTTCTATCCAACATTGCATCAGTGCCTTTGCTGAAAGTTCTCTTGCACGTTCATTTTCTGTTCATTTTTTGAATATGCGCGTTTCATTTGCACGCGCCATATTGTCCCACTGGATTTAAGAAAACACTGTTTCCCAAGAAGGGCCGGTGGGCAAAGGAACATTCGTGTCGGGGTACGGACGTAGGAGCAAGCGCTGGCCGGGGGCAATCTGTCACGCGGTCTGCGTCATATTTCTGACTTGTATTCTATGCGTCGGGTTGGGGCACGTCGACACGGCCGAGGCGCAAACTGCAAGCTTTCGCTCGGTGGATACGAACGCGGATGGTGTTCTGAGTTTTGACGAGCTTGCGGCTGCCTTTGGGACGGCGGGCGCAAGGAAATTGCTGCAGGACATAGATCGCAACGGAGACAATCGCATCACGATCATCGAACTGCGTGGCGGACGTGACAACGGGAAGGACAGACAAGACAACCGGGGCGCGCGCGAGTCCGAGGGGAGTAGTCGAGGCGAGCGCGAAAACGAAGACGGCGACGACGGTGAGCGCGATAGAGATGACGGCGGCGATGATGATGGAGATGACGGCGACGATGGGGATGACGACTGATCTAGACGCGTCGCGTTCATCTGTCGTTCATCTGATCGCACACCGCCCCTTCATCCGGTTTTGCGATTTTTCTCACATGGCGCTGGCAAAACGAAAGCATCGAACAGCCAGTCACGGAGTTAAGCATGACACAGTTTCCCCAAACCTTTCCTTTAGCCTGCGACATTGCAAAATGGGCCTTCACAACCCGCAGAGTCGATCGGTCCGACGTGCGCGGACTTTCTACGCGGATGGACGCCGCAAAGGCGGGCGATCTGATCCTGTGCGAGATTGCTGAGATCGGGCACCACAAGAAAATCCAATTGGCCGAGCGCCGCGCTTCGGCCAGTTATCCGGGCGATTTCGTTGTCCTCTGCCTGGGGGATCGCTATGCACCGGATCAGTTTCTGGCCAGCGCTATCATTGATGACGATCTGATTGATCTGGTGGCAGGCGGCGGCGTCGCCGGGCGGGTGGACGCGGCCCATGTCCGTATGGAAGCCCCCACTCGGTTGAAACCTATCGGCCTGCTGACGGATGTAGATGGGCGGGTGATGAACGTGGCGGATTATGCCCTGCCCAGCCTGCCATCCAATGAACAGGTCACGGTCATTGGTGTTTTTGGTGCCTCGATGAATTCGGGCAAGACAACTGCTGCGTCGAGCCTTGGGTACGGCTTGATGCGGTCGGGCTTTGCGGTGGCTGGGATCAAGGCCACCGGCACCGGCGCCTTTGGTGACTTCAATAGCTTCGAGGACGGTGGCGCTCCGGCCCTTGATTTCACGGACGTCGGGCCCTTGATTTCACGGACGTCGGGATGGCCACCACATACCGAATGCCGATGGCGCAGATCGAAGCGGGCTTTGAAACGCTGGTTGCCACCGCCGCCGCGCGCGGGGCCGAGGTGGTGGTGGTTGAGATTGCCGATGGTGTGTTCCAACAGGAAACCCGGGCCATCCTGCAATCATCGCGCATTCGCGACCGTCTGGATGGAATCCTATTCGCTGCCCCGGATGCGCTGAGCGCGCTTGGCGGTGTGACCGTTTTGGATCAGGCGGGTCTCAGCCCCTTTGCGATTTCGGGGATGGTCAGTTGCTCGCCTCTGGCCGCTGCCGAAGCCACCGAGGTCACGGGCCGCCCGATCCTGTCGCGCGAAGACCTATGGTCGCCCGAGGTCATCACCCAACATGTCGTGCCGCTGATGCGACGCACACCTGAAGATGTGGCCGCATGAAACTCCTCCCCGGATTGGCCACAAGGGACCGCATCATTGATGCGGTCCTGGTGGTGTCCAGCAGCATCCTGCAGGCGGGCGCATTGGCCGTTGCCGCCTTTGCCACTCGGGATGCGTTCGCAGCGCTGCACGCGGGCAATGTCCTGGCCGTGGAAACCGTCGCGCAACTGGCACTGGCAGGAGTTGTCGCGGCGCTGTGTCTGCTGATATCGCAATACCGCGCCGAGGCGTTGGGCCAGAGCTACGCGATCTCGCTGCGTCAGGTTCTGTATCGGAAGATCGCGCGCCTTCCGAAATCCCGCCACGAAGAACGTCGGCTGGGGGCCTTGTCTCTACGTTTCGTGGGAGATCTTTCGGCGGCACGCCTCTGGTTTGGCCGGGGCCTGCCTGATGTGTGGTCTGCTGCCGTGGTGATTCCGGGCGCGGGTGTCATTCTGTATGCGCTGAATCCGACGCTTGCGATCAGCGGCGTATCCGCGCTGGGGTTCTCTGTTGCGGTAATGGCAGCCTTGGCATGGCATCTGGGGCGTCGGCATCAGAACCTGCGTCGCCGTCGGGCAAGTATCGCTATTTCCATGATCGAACGGATCGCGATTGCGCCGGAACTGGACCTGATGGGCCGCACCGGTCGAGAGCTGCGCAGGTTGAACGCTCAAGGCGCATCGCTGCGCAGCGATGCTCTGGCGCGCAGGGGGCGAACCGCCAGTCTTCAGGCAACGCTTCAGATGGGGGTGGCCTTTGCCGGTCTCTTGATGCTCTGGCAAGCCAGCCAAACCGGCGTGGCACCAGCCACGGTAGCTGCCTGTCTTTCGGTCATCGCGCTGGTCGCACATCCTCTGCAGAGGCTCGCGGGGGCATGGGACCAGTATTGCGCATGGCGTGTGGCGCGCGAAAAGGCCGAGAGGCTGCTGTCGGAACCCGAGGTCCTGCGGAAAGCGACACCCTGCACCGGCCCCATTTCAATCGAAGTCACCGGAGAAGTTGATCAGACGCCCATCGCGTTCATGGCGGGACATAGCGACGTCTCGACTCTGACAGGTAAACACGCGTTGATCATCGCGCGGTGTATCGCGCGGCTCGACCGGCGCACGGGGATCAACGTGCGCTTCAGCGGGCAGGACAAGACCCCTAAAGTGGGTTTTGTCGGAGATGATCATATCGGCCTTCAAGGCAGTTTGCGCCGATCTGCAAGTTTGATGTGCAGGAAACGACCTGGCGACAGACGGATATCCAAGGTCATACGGTGCTTTGGTTTGTCTGATCTTCTGTCTGAGCCTCGCGGCCTTGACCAACGCCTGGCAGAAAACGGCAGTGGGTTGTTGCCGCATCAGACATTGCGGCTGGACTTGACCCGCGCTGTTCTTGGCAAGGCGGATGTCATTGTCATCGCCTCAGTGCGGTGGGCATTGTGCCAATCCTATCAATCTGAATTGCTTGCAACATTGCGGACTCTGTCCAGTGCCACGATCATAGTGGTCGCGGAAGCCGTGCCCGGTCATCGGGAAGAGAACTCAAAGGTCGTCTGATATGCGCTCATCTACTCTGTTTGGCATCTATGCAATTGTTCTCGTCGGTTTTCTCGGGGGGCTCGCGGGCCTGACCTTATACAGCCTCGAGAAAACCCGATGGTGGGATGCGCGGATACAGCTTGCGCAGGACTCGTACGGGCTGCACCTGCGGTTGGAAGCGGACCTCTACCGCCTGTTCAAGCAGCACGGTGACGCTCTGCTCATCGGAGATCGGGACGATGGCGTAAGTGAACTCGAACTGCGGGCAAAGATCGCCCAGACGCTGGAAGCGATCCGTATGACCATCGCGCGTGAAATCCAGATGGTGGGCGACGAAGAGATCGAAGAGTTGGAGCTGCTTGATGAGATTGAGGACGATATCGAATCCGTCAATGCAGCCATCGCCAGCCTGTCAGCCGAAGGCAACCCGGTTGAAACCTTTGTTCAGATCGAACGTCTGGCGGCTTTGCTTGATGGAGATATCGATGACCAGCTTGATCGGAAAATTCAGGCCGCGCTGGATGAAGAGGTTGAAGAGGTCGAAGAGGTTCTGGCCGAAGCAATCGCGTTTCGGCAATGGAACGAGCGGCTGGTCTATATGATCGTAATGGCCGCAATCGCGGTCTTGCTGATCGGGCTCGTGTCGTTCAACCGCCAGATCAGAAAGCCGCTGACACGGTTGGCGGAAGGCGTCGGTCGGCTGCGCAGGGCAGACTATTCCGAACCGGTCCGTCTTGGGGGCAGCCGCGAGTTTCGCGAGCTTGGTATCGTGCTGAATGGAATGGCCGAGGGTCTCGCCGCACATGAGGCAAACCGCGCCGAACAGAAGAAGCGGCTTGAAGATACCGTTGCAGCCAGAACGGCCGAACTGCAGCAGCTTATCGACAAGCTTGAAGCCGGCGAGGAAAACCGCAAGCGGTTGATGGCGGATATAAGCCATGAACTGCGCACACCGCTGGCTATCATTCTGGGTGAGGCTGACGTGACCTTGCGGACATCGAATTCCCTGCCTGACGAGGCCTCGGATTCGCTGGCGCGTATTCGGGATTCAGCTAAGCATACCAACCAGATCGTAGACGACATGCTGACCGTTGCGCGATTTGAGGCCGGCCAGTTGAGGCTGGATCGCAGGCAAACCGACCTGCGCAAGATCGTTCATGATGCTGTCGCAATGTTCCCCGACCCGGTTCGGTTCGATAGCTCCGACATCAAAGTGATGGCATCGGTCGATGAGGTGCGTCTCCGCCAATCCGTGCTGGCCCTGCTACAGAATGCGCGGCGCTATGGGGGGCCGACGATCGGGGTCAAGCTGGACGAGGGGCTTGCTTCGTGCACGATAGCCATCGAGGATGACGGGCCGGGGCTAAGCGCGGCAGAGAAATCCCAGGCCTTTGATCGGTTCTTTCGGGGCTCGAACGCGTCGGGGCAAGGTATCGAAGGCAGCGGCCTGGGGCTGCCGGTGGTAAAATCCATCGTTGAGGCGCATGGTGGAGCTGTCGATCTTCAGGATCGGCCCGAGGGCGGGTTGCGGATCGTCATAACCCTGCCAAAGGTTGCCCGGATGAAAGTTGTTCAAACCGGCACGATGCAAAAAAGGGGTTGATGCGCGGACATCAGGGCTAACCTGATTTTGTCGGCGCAGTTTCGAACAGCGAAAGAGTTGAGGCACGTCATGAATATCTTGCTTGTCGAAGATGAGGCCCGCGTTGCCGATTTCATACGGCGCGGTTTATCCGCCGAGGGCTGGGCGGTGGATCACGCTCCGGATGGTGAAGATGCCTTGGAGCTTGCCGCGACAAACACCTATGACGTCATTCTTCTGGACCTGATGCTGCCCGGCATTCAGGGTCAGGACGTGTGTCGCAAGATGCGCGCCCGCAAATCGAAGACACCGATACTGATGTTGACCGCTCTGGATAGTCCGGAAGAAAGGGTCGAAGGGCTGAAGATCGGCGCGGACGACTACCTACCCAAGCCGTTCGACTTCGACGAGTTGATCGCGCGGATCGAGGCGCTGCATCGCCGCGCCAACGGGTATGCAAGCGATCTCAGCGAGACCGAGATCATCTGCGGAGATCTGAAGTTTGATCGGACTTCGCTTCAGGTTTCGGTAGCAGGGCAAGAAATCAAGCTGTCAAAGAAGGAGCGTGATCTGCTGCTGCTCTTTCTTACCAACACAGGCCGTGTGCTGTCGCGCGAACGCATCCTGAATTCTGTCTGGGGGGTGCACGAGGACCCGCTGACAAATGTAGTCGACGTCTATGTTGGCCGCTTGCGCCGCAAGATCGGGGCCGAAGGCCAGCGGATCGTCACGCTCAGAAACGTTGGATACCGGATGGGCTGAACACGTATTTATGTAAAACTCTCAAGCTATTCGGATGGCATAGCTGAATCGGGCAGAAGTCTACTTCATGTTATTCCATCTGATAGCGTTTGCGTTGGCAGTTCCCCAAAGAATGCCTTGTAGTCCCGTGCAAACTGCCCCATGTGCCAAAACCCAAAGGCATTTGCTATGTCCGATATACTCTGCTCTGGCGAGCAGGATAGCAGTTCATGGCGCACAGCACCGAGACGGGCCCTTAGGTAAAATTGCTTGGGACTTACCCCGTATGTTTCCTGAAAGGCGCGCCGCAATGTGCATGCGGAAACCTGAGTGTCGGCACATACTTCGCCAATTGAAACGTTGTCCATCAGATGGGCACGCATGAATTCAACGGCCTTTTGCGCCAAGCGGGTTCTGTTCTTGCTGTTGCCCCTATCACTCCAATTCTCGTCGTTCACTAACATTTCCAGAAGCTCTAGGATCAGATCGCTCTCTTCACCTTCAGAGCTGGGGCCTGTCTCGGACCCTATGAGAAAACGCGCTTTGTTTTTGATCTGAGAATGAAGTCTGCCGGCGTCACCCACGAAAGAACGCGAAGCGTTTTTACGAACGGTGCTGATATCAAGGCCGCAATCGTCGGCGATCCGTTCAGCCCTTCGTATGTCGATGCCAAAGGTCAGGCCTGTGAGCGTTGAATTGCTCACGCCTTCAAAAGGGTCTCCGCTACCAAAATTCATCAGAGCGGTGTCTGAGGGGTAGCCGTTTAGCCAAGTCCGTACACTCCCCTTGTCTGGTAAGCCAAACGCCAGAATGTCGGGACGAGATACTCCTGTTTGGTACACGGCTTTGTCAAACGACAAATCTATCATCTGGAGGCCAGCCCCGGCCCAAACGGATACCCTCGAATTCATGCTTCCTTTTTCAAGTTGGCGTAGTTCGACATCCCACTGGGAAAGCTCACGGAATTGCGAAGGATCCTGCAATAAAAGTGTATTTGGAGCGCAGGTTTTTCCCTCATCTGATCGTTTTTTGATGTGGTCCATTCCGCCGCTCACGTAATTGTCATGCAATGTTATCTCGCAAACGTAGGCTTAGGCAATTGCAAGGCAAGGTAGTCAAATCGGGGGAAAAGAGGTTTGGACGCCCATCGTTGCCTGATGACATAGCGCGCACCGAACGTGTCGTAACACTGCTCACCAAGAGCGAAAAAGAGATGTTGCGCTCTCACGCTGAGGACAGCGAACTCTCCCTTTCGACCTACTGCCACCACCTGATCCTTGAAGGTCTGAAAACACATAAATCATGAAACAGGGGTATCTCATGAAGTCAAAACTGTTCCTTTCCACGCTGGTCTTTGCCGGGTCCGCTTTCACGGCGGCAGCTCAGGACAGCAACATCGTGCATGATGCGGAATACTATGTGCTAAAGCAACAAAACGAGGCCGTTTGGGTCGAGAACGACGCACAGGTTGATCAACTGCTGGCCGATTTTCGTGAGAAGAACGGAGGGAACCCTCCAAACATCTTTTACATCCTTATTGACGATATGGGCTTTGGCGACATGGGTATGCCCGAGATGAACGCCATCCGCGGGTATTCGACGCCCAATATCAACGCGCTGGCAGAGGAAAGCATGCGGTTCGCGCGCATGTACACTGAACCGTCCTGCACACCCTCGCGCGTGGCCTTCATGACGGGTCGCCAGCCGTATCGCAATGGGATGGGCGATACCGCCGTCGATATTTCGGGTTTTGGCCTCGCCGATGAAGAAGTCACAATTGCCGAAGTTCTGAAATCCGTAGGCTACAACACCTCGCATGTTGGCAAATGGCACATGGGCGACATTCAGGAATCCTGGCCAACTTATCAGGGTTTCGACTACGCCGCGTTTCCGATCCATCAGCAGGGCCAGTTGGCCATCTTCAATGAAGACGCGGCTAAAGAAGAAATCACCATGGCCATCGGTGAAGACAACTACAACTCCAAGTACACGCTGGACGATTGGTTTCGACCTGATCCGGGACACATGATTACAGGGCTTGAAGCTGTCATTGGTGGAGAAGTCCGCGAAGTCCATATGGAACCGGGTGAGAAATGGACCCAGGACAAATACAATGAAATGAACATCCGCTACCAGGCGCAGGCGATGGAGCAGCTACGCCTGCTTGCAGAGCGGGATGAACCTTTCTTCCTGCAATACTGGCCACTTGTACCTTTGTCGACAACGCGCACTACGAAAGAGGCGTTCACGACACCCAACGGCGGTACATTCGTTGAAAGCATGGAAGAGCTGGATGAATGGATCGGCGTCATTCTTGAGGAAGTCGATACGCTGGGGCTCAGGGACAATACCCTGATCGTTTTGATGGGCGATAACGGTCACTTCACCAAATATGCTCCCGGCAGTGGGTTTTCACCTTTGGTCTTCCGCGGCGGCAAGGCCGATACCTCTGAGGGAGGTGTTCGGGTGGACGCGTTTGCCCGCCTGCCCGGCCTGATCGAGGGAGACACGATAGTATCGGACATCATTCACATCTCTGACCTGTTCACGTCGATAGCACGTATTGGTGGAGCGATGGATGCCATCCCGCGCGACCGGATCATTGACGGTGTCGATCAGACGTCCCTGATGTTCATTGGCGATACGCATGGGCGCCGAGATCATGTTCTGATCTACTCGATCAACTCGCTGAAAGAGGTGGTGAAGGAACACATCAAGCTCAAGGTTCCGGCCAAAGGTGAAAACGCCATCGTGGCCAAGTTCTACAACCTGTTCCGAGATCCTCGCGAAGAACAGAGCGTATCGACAGAGATTGGCGCGTGGGCAGGTCATGAGTTCAACCGGATCATTGCCCGTCACCTGAAATTCAAGGAAATGTACCCCGATCAACCGGCCGCGACGGGACGCCCCTATGAAGGTATCGCGAACCTTCGTCCCGAAACTGTCGCAGCGGTGGATGCTTTTGTCGCCAAGCGGGACATTCAGCCTGAGTAATAGGTGACTCTGATACGAGTAACGCAAACCCCGCGCCGCAAAACGAAGCGCTCAACGCGGGGTTTGACATCCAAAACACAGCTTCTGGGAACATTATGAAACTCCAAGCGCTTGCCCTGGCACTGGCAACTGGCATCGTTGCGACCCCTTCAATGGCAGACGAGAACGCCTCGAACCCGTTGGCCGCAGTCAACAACACGGACATCCGGTATCAGTATTTTGATCTGGGCAATGGCGCTGATCGGCAGGATGCCTTTATCGATGGTGCCTATATGCTGCGGCCCGATCTGAAACTGAAATATGAGTTGCACTACAACTCAACAGATGTGACCGGAACGCGGTTCACTAATTTCGAGAAAGCGAGCCTCAAAGCGATCTACTTTCCTTCTCAGAGGCCGCTCAACGACACATGGGCCATCAAGTCGGCCATTGGTCTGGAGTGGATACTGGACCTTGGCGATCCGGAAAAAGGAATCGGCACCGGGTCCGATCAAATTGCGCCTTTTGGCGGGTTCGCCTTTGCAAACACAAAATCAGGGCTGACGCTGATCCCCTTGCTCCAGCATTTTGCTTCGTACAATGGCCCGACCGACATCAGTCAGACCGCAATGCGGTTGATTGCGCTGCAACCGTTTGGCGATGGGTATTGGGCCAAGGCCGATATCAAAGCGCCATATGACTGGGAAAACGATGCTTGGCCAGCGACCGCAGAGTTGCAGATTGGCAAGAACCTCAGCCCCGGAATAGCGATTTATGCCGACTTTCTCATCGGTATAGGTTCCGACCGCCCTTACGACAAAGGTGCGGGCCTGGGCCTGCGGTTCAATTACTAATACATCCTCAATCAACTTCGGTGGAGATCATCTATGCCAAAGTCCGGAACCCTGTTCAGCCTTTTGTTTTCTGCGTCCATCCTGGCCTGCCCAGAGACCGTCGTCGCGCAATCCCTGCCTGCCGCGGGACAGGATGAAGCAACTTGGCGTCACGCCGCATCATTCTATCTGTTCACTCCGCTCCGCACTCGGGGAACCTCAACGGTCGCTGGGCAATCCGCTGAGTTGGATTTGAGCCTGCGAGATGTTCTCGACGTTCTGGATTTTGCAGCAGCAGGCCGATACGAGGCGTGGAAAGGTGATTTCGGTATCATCGTTGATGCAAATTATGTCGGCATCGAACAAGATGCCAGTCTACCGGGGCCACTGAACGCAGATGTAAATGTTGACGTCCGACAAAAATGGTTTGGCATCCTCGCTGCGTATCGCGTTGCGGACGGGACTTACGGGGGAAAAAATCAAAGATACGCTGTCGATATCCAGGGCGGTGCGCGCTTCAACTCGATCCGACAGGAAATTTCAGTTTCAACCCCTGGTCCCATGACGCTTCCGGTTCTGGGGGGCGATGAAGGCTGGATAGAACCTGTCGTGGGCGTAAGGGGTATGTGGCGCTTGAATGCAAAATGGACTTCCATCGCATCTCTGGAATTGGGCGGGTTCGGCGCCGGAGGAAACGATTTGCAAATTGGGGCGAACGTGGGCTTCGACTACCAACCGTGGGAAAAGGTCGCTCTGACGTTCGGCTATCGGTATTTCAGTATTGATTATAGCGACACACTCAGCACGGGAGACTTCGAATATGACGTCACGCAGCAGGGGCCGTATTTCGGGTTAAAGTATTTCTTTTAGACTGCTTGTTCAAAAGACATAGAAGGGATTGCTGTCACTAGCATCGACACCGGGCAAGGGTACTTTCTATCTGGTCGGCTTTGATCACTTTGGGTAGAGCATCTAGCGCAAGAAAATCAAACACCGAGTCAAATTGCGGCACGCATTCACTGCGTCGGAACAAGGCAGTGGAAATCTATCGAAAGACCGGCAACCTCCGTGCTGTTCAATTTCTTCTCGGTCACACCACGGAACGACGGTACTGTGAACGACCTTGACGTTGAACTGGAGGATGCGTTTAGCGTCGCCGAACGGATCGACATCAGACATACGCTGGTGGGCGGCCTTGCCAATCGCCATTTCCAAAACGGCTTTCAGTCCTTCAAGCAGCGCTGGGCCGCGCCGAACCCAGAGTGACCAATGCCATGACCCTCACGAATGTCGGTTTGGGTGCCGGATTGCGCGAACGAGGTTGCTCGGGAAGCATCGACGATGGATAGTGACGGTATTCACCAAGTAATGGGATATACCTATGGACGCTCTCACAATCGCGATACCAGGCATCCTTGTCGCTTATGGCGTTTTTGTGATGGGAATGTTTAGTCCCGGCCCTAACGTTTTATCGATCATGGGCACCTCGATGGGCGTCGGTCGAAGCGCCGGAAAATCCTTGGCGCTTGGCATCGCAACAGGTTCGCTGTTTTGGGGCTTGCTTGCATGGGCTGGTCTGACAGGCATTTTGGCCGCTTACGCTTCAATGATGACCCTTATCAAGATCGCTGGCGCCGCCTACCTGCTGTGGCTGGCTTTCAAATCCTTCCGTTCCGCGATGTCGATTCGAAGCCTAACGACCAATGCTTTTTCGCTCAGTGGTGGTGTCAGTGCCTACTATCGCCGTGGCTTACTAATCCAAATGACAAACCCGAAGGCTGCGCTGACATGGACGGCGACGATTTCACTCGGGCTGTCTCCAGGGGGGCCATGGTGGATAGGTGGTGTGATCGTTTTAGGAACCAGCGCCATCTCGTTTGGTGGTCACATGGCTTATGCACTCGCTTTCTCGACCAAGCCCATGGTGGCAGGCTTCGAAAAAGCCAGGCGATGGATCGAGGCAGGGCTGGGTACGTTTTTCTGCTTTGCAAGCTACAAACTTGTCACGTCTAGAGTCTAAGGTTAGTGACTTGGCACCCGCGCGACCGTTTTAGGAAGCGGACCTTCCCTCGGCCGCTGCGATATTGTGTTTCGTCCTACGTCTGGTTGTTCGATGCCAACTGCAGCGACACCGCGGATTGAGCAAAGGCGATCTGTGCGCCTCTGAACGACCGGATTGGCGATCTGGACTGCGGCGCAGCGACAAGCGTGGCGCGCTGGCGGATTTGTGTTGCGTCAGCTATAGCGGCTCGAGAAAAATGTCGGTTTTGTTCCGCGTCTCGATTGTTTGCCTGAACGGCAGCGAAAGCGCAGTATCGGTTCGGGCGAGTTTTGCATACATGAATGACCGGAATGGCGACTTGTGCCGCAACGCGACAAATGGAACGCCGCAGTTGCGAGGGAATTCTGCGCCAGCAACATAGGCGAACAACAATGTCGGAAAAGTCCGCGTTCCAGGCACTAACGGAGTTGCATCAATCGTCCGCATTTTTAGAATTACTATCTGCTACAGCTGCGCGCTGATTGATCAGCTCGGAGCTAATCGTCGTCCAACATTTCGTTACGAAACTTCTTGAAATCAAAATTCTCATCTAGCTCACCAAGAGCCTCAACTTTCCTTTGGATCAGTTGCATGCGCTCACGAAGGCTCTGTTTGTCACTCAGGCTGGCGAGGTGAAATTTTAGTGCGTCGCGAACGATAGCGTCATCATCGATAACGCCTGTCACTTCCCGCAGTTGTTGCACCAAGTCGTGAATTTGATTTGCAATCTTCTCTTCCATTCCCAACGCCTTGTCAGAACTCATGCAGCAGTAGGCTTGAACGGTCTTGCACCAACGACTCGTCTCCAATCGAGACCTTCAAAAAGCGCTTCAAACTGCGCTTTGCTCATGGTCATCATACCGTTTCGAAGTCTTGGCCACACGAAGCCTTTGCTCTCGATGCGCTTATACGTCATCACGAGCCCGGTTCCGTCCCAAACAATGAGTTTGAGCCGATCTGCACGTTTGGAGCGAAAAATGAACACAGCACCGCTAAAGGGGTCGAGGTCAAATTCGTTCAGCACGATAGACGCTAGACCATCCATACCTTTGCGAAAGTCCACAGGTTCGGTCGCTACGTAGAACTTAAAATTCCCGGACGGTGTAATCATACTTCGCCCTCAAATGCTCGGATCAGTGTCGCCAGTTTCCCAAGTGGGTAACTGGCGGGAAATAGGACCTCGCAGCTACCACGCTTGAAGATGATGTTTTCTGACGCGACTGGGACAGTTTGCTCACGAGAGCTGACTTTAATCTCAGCAAACGACGGTTTGGATTTGGATTTTAACGTGGAATGCGGACCTGACGCCTTTTTCTCGGACGTTTTCTTCCACCTGGCTGCAGTCTCCTGCTTTACACCACAGGTCTTTGCTACTTCGTCAACAGATAAACGACCAGCCCTCATACGCTGTCCCATTTCATCTTTAAATTTTCGGGTCCACAGACGACGGCCGTCTTTCCCAACGGGAATTGAGTAACCGTAGGCATGGAAGACGTTTTCGATTTTTTGGTCACTGGCGAGCTCACCTAAAGCTTGAGAATTCATGATGCCTGTATCCTTTTGGAGGCATCATAAACTGATCTCGTTGACCTAATCAGGTGCTAAATGTGGGGCTACATGCAACGCTTACAGGTTATGAGCCTGACGAGGTTTGATCGTTAAGCAAACAGTCCGGTGGACTGTTTGTAGATCGAACGGGCTGCGTTTGGAATTTGGTTGC